>CAZVBW010000060.1:0-26995 GCA_964625505.1 uncultured Phycisphaeraceae bacterium | reverse complement strand
CGGCATCTTCCAGGCGGTGCAGATCGCCGCGATCATCGCGATGCGCGAGGGCGACTCGCACATCGAAAAGCAGCAGGCCAAGTACGCCGAGCGTCGCGAGGTGCTGGTCGAGGGCCTGCGGAAGCTCGGCTGGAGCGTCGATAGCCCGCGGGCCACGATGTTCGTCTGGGCGAAGGTTCACCCGGACCACCTCGCGGCGTGCGGCGGCAGCACCGAGCGGTTCTGTTTGGAGATGGTCGATCAGGCCGACGTCGCGATGACCCCCGGCGCCGCTTTCGGCCCCCGCGGCGAGGGCTACGTCCGCATGGCGCTGGTCGAGAACGACCAGCGCATCCGCCAGGCCCTGCGGCAGATGAGCCGGGTGCTGCTCAAGCCGAGTGCTGCGGCGGCGTGAGGTGGTGGGTTTTTCTGGTGGCGCAGGCGTCTCGCCTGTGCTTCGACCGCAGGTCGAAGACAGTCTTGTCGTCTGCCGCTCACGCGGCAGCCACAGGCCGGACGCCTGTGCTACCAGGATCAATGCAACCTGCGGGCAGCGGAGTCGAAGTAGAATGCACCATGCTCGGTTTTCGAGGTCACGTCATGGCGATGGAGCGTGTCGAGCGGCAGTTGCGGCGGGTGACTGCCGCTCTGGATGATGCCGAGGTGCCGTACGCCGTTTGTGGGGGCAACGCGGTCGCCACGTGGGTCGCGAGCCAGAACCCGGAGGCCACGCGAGCGACGAAAGACGTCGATCTGCTGGTGGACCGTGCTGATCTGAAGCGGGTGCAGGCGGTCATTGAAGGTCTGGGTTATACGCGGGAAGACCTGCGGAGCCTGGTGCTGTTTCTTGACCCTGAAGCGCCCGATCGGCGGACAGGCGTGCATCTGGTGTGGGCCGATGAGTTGATTCGCCCGAGCTATCCGGTGAAGTCGCCGCGGGTCGAGGAGGCGGATCCCGGCGTCGCGGCGTATCGCGTGTTGGGCCTGCCCGCCCTGTTGCGAATGAAGCTGACCTCGATGCGGCCGATTGATCAAGCCCATGTGTTGGATTTGCATTCGGTCGGTCTGGTCGACAATGCGATCATGGATTCGCTTCCGAGGGTGCTGCGGGAGCGGTTGGATGAGCTGCTTGAACAGCACGGCGATGAGCTTTGGCCCTGACGGGCCGGACGCGGCTTTGCCGCGGACGGGGGCAGCTGCGCTGCACCCGCTAAACGGGTGTGGCCGATAATTACTGCATGAACCGGTCGACGCTGATCGCGTTGGGGGTGTTGACGTTGGTGCTGGCACCGGCGACGTGGTTCGTGTGGCAGCAGGTCGGCGGCGATGACCCGTGGACTGGGGAGCCCGAAAAGTCGACGCTGCACCCGATCGTTGATGACTGGGGACGCTGGGGGTACATCGATCGGCGGGGACAGGTGGTCATCGAGCCGGCGTACGGGCATGCGGACGTGTTCCACGGGCTGGGGCTGGTGGTGGATCGGGGGCGGTTCGGGTACGTCGATGCGGCGGGGGCCTGGGCGATCGAGCCGGACGATGCGGTGCGGTGGGATGCTCCGTCGCCGCCGGCCCGGCCGTTCTGGGGCGGGCTGGCGGCGCGGCGGGACACGACCGGCACCTGGGGCTTCATTGACACGAGCGGCGGGTGGGTCATCGAGCCGCGGTTCGCCGCGTGGCCGCAGCTGCCGGATCAGCGACCGGTGGGCGACATGATCGAAGACCGGGCGTGGTTCCGCGACAGCGAGACCGGCAAGGTCGGCTTCATCGACGCGGCGGGCGAGGTGGTCATCGAGCCGCGGTTCGATGATGCGTACGACTTCGGCGAAGGGCGGGCCGCGGTGCTGCTGCGCGGCGATTGGGGGTTCGTCGACCGGCGGGGGCGGATGAAAATCTACCCGCGGTTCGCGATGGCCGGGGCGTTCAGCGAGGGCCTGGCCCCGGTGCAGGACGAGGCGACGGGGCGGTGGGGTTACATCGACCACGACGGGGCGTGGGCCATCCAGCCGCGGTTCGGCCGGGCGTACATGTTCCTGGAGGGCCTGGCCCCGGTGCTGGGTGATACCGGGCGGTGGGGCTATATCGGCCCCGGCGGCGAAACGGTGCTGCCCATGGTCTACGACGAGGCCGGCTGGTTCGAGCACGGCCTGGCGCGGGTGCGGGTCGACGGGCAGCTGCGGTACATCGGCCCGTCCGGGACGGTGATCTGGCCGCGGGAGCTGGAGGCGACGGAACTCGCGGCGGCGGCCGGCGAGTGATCCAGCCCGGCGAGGCCCCGCCACGCACCGTCAGTCGTCATCAGGCGGATCGACCGCGGTGTCCGCCGGTCGCGATTCGCAGCCGCTGAGGCTGGCCGCAACCTTCCGGACGGTCACGACCATGTCGCGCTTCACCGCTGCCGCTGCACTGATCTCGACGAATCCGCCAACCTGCGCGATCATCACGCCCGCCTTGTCGCAGACCGGTGCGGCCGCCCGGTGGTACTGCCGCGTCGACGGCGAGGGGCACTGCGGCGGGGGCACGACGCAGCCGCGCTGCCGCGACTCGTCGAGGAACCCGTTGAGCTGCTCGTAGGTGCCCCACGGCGGGGCGCCGAAGGACCGCAGGGGGAAGTGAGCCCGAAAGGCTTTGCGGGCCTCGGGTTCACAAAACGCCTGGTACGCCAGCGACGTCGCCGCGTGGTACGGGTGGCACGGGTCCAGTCGATGCCGCTGCACCACGCCCGGCCGGTCCGGCGTGAGCAGCAGCAGCCGTTGCACCTCCCGCATCCGCTGCTCGGTGAGCACCCACCCGACCTGCGGCGTCCGACGCGCCAGCTCCAGGAACAGCGACCTGGCCCGGGCCACCAGCCCCTGCGACGT
Source organism: uncultured Phycisphaeraceae bacterium (assembly GCA_964625505.1). Classification (GTDB taxonomy): domain Bacteria; phylum Planctomycetota; class Phycisphaerae; order Phycisphaerales; family Phycisphaeraceae; genus CAZVBW01. The sequence goes on along the minus strand of CAZVBW010000060.1, from coordinate 24,158 downwards.
CGCCGCCTCGGCCCACTGGCCGACCGCCGGGCCCAGCCGGTACCGCACCGGCGACTCCAGCCGCTCCAGCACACCCCGGTGCACCAGCGTCCGGACCAGGTTGTGGGCCGTGGGCCGCTTGAGCCCCAGCTGCTCGGCCATCTCCGCGACCGTCACCCCCCGCTCGGTTTGCGACGCCAAGTCCACCAGATCCAGCGCCCGAACCACCGACTGCACCATCGCGCTGCTCACCATGATTCATCAATGTAGACAAAAAGATCATCATGGGAAACAGAATCATGATTTTTCCCCGTCGCCCACGGAAATGCTTGACCGGCCCCCCATACCACGACATGATTCATAAGCCATTGAGAAACATGTGGTTACGTCAGTAATGCTGACATGGTCCACGATGCTGATCTCTGGTTTCGCGATTGATGGGCCGGCGTGGTCGCCGGTCGATTCGACCCTTTCTGCCCAGGAGCATCCCATGCCTTTGCGACCCCTGCTGATGAGCCTCCCCGCCCTGCTGGTCCCCGCCGCCACCCACGCCGCCGTGCTGGGCGTGTCGGACATCGACACCGCACCGACCGCCGACCCGGTCGATTCCACGGCCGCCATCACCAGCTTCACCAATTCGGCCGGCAGTTTCGCGCCCTTGACGACGCTGCTGGTGACCAACGCCAACACGATCGACGGGTCCGACGCGTTCCGCAACTACTGGCCCGGCAGCGGCAGCGAGATCGATGGGGCCGCAGCGATCGCGGGCAACGACATCGGCCACGGCGCGATCGACCTGGCCGCCGCCGACTTCCAGTTCGGCACCCCGCTGGGCGATGGCAACGACACCAACGGCAACGACATCGTGCTGTTCGAAATCGGTGGCACCAACGCCGGAACCGTCGTCAAACCGTTGGACGCCGCGGGCAACCCGATCGGGGACTTCTCGCGGACCCTCGCCGACAGCGATTGGGCCGACGCCGGCGGCATCACGTTCCGCTTCGATAACGAGAGCACCGGCGAAGGCGGGCCGTCCACGAGCAACATCAACGGCGTCGGCTTCGACCTGTCCGACTTCACCGGCACCGGCGCGCTGGACACGTCCCTGGTCACCGGCTTCCGCGTGACCAGCAGCGAGGGCCTGGACCTGGGCGTCGCCGCGACCGTCCCCGAGCCCGCCTCGCTGGGCCTGCTGCTGGCCGGCGGCCTGCTGATGGCCCCGGCCCGACGCCGTCGGCGGTAAATCGCACCGCCGAGCCGCACCGCCCGGCCGACGTCACGGTCAACCCGCTTCCCGCTGGCCCTCCGCCCGCTGCTGGGCCTCGGCCGTCGCCATGCGGGCGGCCAACCGGATGGCAGCCTTCATCGAGCCGGGGTCGGCCTTGTTGTGCCCGGCGATATCAAACGCTGTGCCGTGGTCGACGCTCGTGCGGATCACCGGCAGGCCCAGCGTGACATTGACCGCCTGGTCGAAGGCGAGCATCTTGACCGGGATCAGGCCCTGGTCGTGGTACATCGCGACGAACAGGTCGTACCGCCGGAGGTTCGCGGGGGTGAAAAGTGTGTCGGCGGGGAACGGCCCGTGCACGTCGATGCCCGCCGCCTGGGCCATCTGGATCGCGGGGGTGATGACCCGCTGCTCCTCGTCGCCGAACTGGCCGTTCTCTCCCGCGTGGGGGTTGAGCCCGCAGACCGCGATCCTCGGGTTGGCCACGCCGAGGCGCCGCAGCGCGTCGGCACCGAGGTCGATCGGGTCGTACACCGCGCCGATGGTCAGCACGTTGCGCACGTCCATCAGCGGCAGGTGGATCGTCGCCAACACCGCGTTGATCGGCTCGGACTGGAAGAGCATCGCGACCCGCTTGGCCTTGAGCTTGGCTTGCAGGTACTCGGTGTGGCCGGGGAAACGGTGCAGGCCCGCGAGCTGCCAAGACTCCTTGCAGATCGGCCCGGTCACGATCGCGTCGATGCCCCCGCGCTCGACGGGCAGCCGGGCCGCGGCGATCGCGTCGTCGAGGAACCGCAGCGAAGCCTGACCGCCCTGCCGGCTGGGCTTGGCGGTGGTGTGGGCGAGCATCGAGACCTCGTCGTAGTCCAGCACGACGACCTCATGGACCAGCCCGTACCCGGCCCGCGGCGAGTCGTGCTGCAGCCGGTGCCAGTACGCGTCCAGCTCGGCAAGGTCCGCGGCGTAGGCCAGCTGTTCATTGAGCCCGTAGATCACGAACCGCCCGAGCCGCCGGACCGCCGGGTCGGCCAGGGCCTTGACGATGACCTCCGCCCCGACGCCTGCCGGGTCACCCATCGTGATGCCGATCACCGGCCGGCGGCTCAGCGGCAGCACGTTGCGGTCGGCAGATTGGCGGCCTTGCGTCACGTGTCGATTGTAAGAGTTGGGCATCAAGCCGCGGCTGTAACGCGCCGCCTAAGACGGCCGTCTGGTCAAGCGAACACCTGAGATCCGCCATGAACCACGTCATGCCACCCGTCCTCGTCATCGCCCGTTACCTCGGCTGGTCGCTGATCGCCGTCGCTGCGCTGGTCGCCATCGCCGCAGCGTGAGGTGTCGCTCGACGCCTGCGTCGCGTGAAAGAGCCGGGTCGCTATGCGGCCCCGGCTCGACACGGCATCTTCGTCCGTCTGTGCTTCAAGTGGTGTTCCAGGGCCGCGTAGCGGCCCGGCTATGACAACCGCATAATTGCGATCCTCGCCGCGCTACAGCCACCCGCGCCGCCGGAAAAACCACAGCATCCCGAAGACGATCCCGAGGCACCCACAGCAGAAGAACACGAACGCCGCCGGGTGGTGCAGCCCCGGGATCCGTTCGAAGTTCATCCCGAACACCCCGGCCAGAAACGAGATCGGGATAAACAGCGACGCCACGATGGTGAGCACCTTCATCACCTCGTTCATCCGTGTGCTCATCGCGTTCATCCAGGTGTCCGCCAGCCCCTGGCCCAGCTCGTGGTAGGTCTCCAGCAGGTCCAGCGCCTGGACCACGTGATCGTGCACGTCGCGCAGGTACAGCCGGGCCTCGTCACCGACGCGGGGGTCGTCGAGCTGCTCCAACTGCGTGATCAGCTCCCGCATTGGAAACAGCTGGCGACGCAGCAGCGTCAGCTCTCGCCGAAGCGATCGGACTGGGTCGATGCCGGTCTGCTCCGGGTGGTCCAGCAGCTGGTCCTCGAGGTGTTCGATCCGCTCGGCGTACGCGTCGAGCACTTCGAAGACCGCGTCGACCACCGCGTCGAGCAGGGCGTACATCAGGAACGACGCGTCGCCGGCCCGCAGCCGCGTGCCCTGGCGGTCCAGCCGTTGCCGGACCTGCTTCCAGACGTCGCCGGGCCGCTGCTGGATGGTCAGCAGCGTGTCCTCACCGAGGAACATCGACACCTGCTCGCTGCAGATCGCCCGGTCGCCCCCGCCCCCGGAACTGAGGCCCGCACCGCCGGGAGTGGGCCCGGGTTTGGGTTTCGCCTGCTCATCGGTTGGCCGCCCGTCGCGGTAGACCATCCGCAGGACGATGAACAGGTCCAGGTGCCGGTCATTCGAGTGAGCGTCGCCTTCTTTCGTGGCCGGCGGCGGGTAGTGCTCGAGCTTGGGACGCTGCCCGAAGCTCATCACGTCTTCCATCGTCAGCGGGTGCAGGCCGTACCGCTCCGCCAGCTCCGCGAGCACCGCGGGCTCACTGGTCGCGTCGACGTTGATCCACCGCACCGTCGCCCCTGCCGGCCGGTCCTCGTCCAACCGCTCCCGCAGCGCCTTGGCGCCCGTCCCCTCGACGGTGGTCGCGACATCGGGCCCGAAGTCGAGCAGTTGGAACGGGGCGGGCTCTCCCTCGTGCGCCATCGCCGCCAACTGCTCGGGCGTCAGCCCCGGCGGCGCCCCGGGCCCGCTGGGCATGTCCGCCCGCCGCGCCGGCCGACGCGGCACCAGCGTCCGCACTGTCCGCCGCGCTGCCCGGTACGCCTGTTGCTCGACCCACCCGACCACCTGCCCCGCCTGCTGCACCGCCGCCTCCAGCGGGGTGTCGGGTTGCGGTCGTTCACGGCGAGCCATCGGCGGATCGTCCCGGTCCGTGAGCCGGCGCCCGCCACCGGCGTGTGGGCCGATGCGCCGTCAGCGGCCCAAGTCATGTGTGTGTGCCGGCAGGTTTATGCCCTCGAGGCGGACCGTATCGACGCCGACCTGCTCGCCCAGACCGACCGCTGGCAGGCCGGGTGCTTCCCCCGGGTGAATGGGGACGCGGCCTCGCAAATCCGGAAGGTTGAAGTTGGTCGTCCCATTGCCGCCGTAGGTCGTCCCGAGCAACGCGAACAGCCCCGGATGATCGGCGATCGCCAACGTCTGGCCCCGAGCAAACAACCAGCCCGCGGGGGCGGCGTCGCCGGCGAACAGCACCACTTGGCCCAGCCACGGGCCGTCAGCCGCGGCGGGCTGGGCGGTCTCGTCTCGGGCCGGGGTCACACCCCTGACGGCGATGAGGTAGTTCATCGCCAGGGTTGGCTGCATGTTCTCGACCGGCTGGTCGCCGCCGGCCGCTGGAGTGGGCACCCCGCCCGCCACGGTGTGCGAGTGACTGGCCATCTGATCAACGGTCAGGGTGACGCTGGCCTCGCCGACCTGCTGACCGAGCTCTGCCTCACGGACGCCCAATCGCGGATCAGCGTTGGCACCCATCGCCAGCCGGCCGCCCAGATCAGGCAGGGCGAAGGAATGCTCGCCATCACCCCCGTAGGTCGTGCCGATGACGTCGAACAGGTCGTGCTTGGTGCTGATCGGCAGCAACTGGCCGTTGGCCATCACGGCGCCGCCGGGCGCGAAGTTGCCCGCGAACAGGCGGACCATTCCGAGGAAATCGCTCGCCGGCGTCGATGCGGGGTTTTGCGCCTCGCCGGGCACCGCCGGGGCCGGGGCCATGCCTTCCAGGGAGGCCGCGAAGCTGATCCCGAGCACGGGCATGAAGTTCTCGATGGGCCGACCGCCCCCGGCCGGACCGGCCCCGGTTGCCGCGTCATCGTGGGTATGGCGCGGCAGATCAATACCCCGCAGCTGCCTGGTCGCCAAGCCCAGCCGCTGACCCAGCTGTACGTGTTCATTCCGCCAATGGCGCCCGGCGTGGACGGCCGCCCGCCCCCGCATGTCCGGCAGGGCGAAGGTCGTGCGGCCGTCGCCCCCGTACATGGTGCCGACGATCGGAAACAGCCCGACGTGTTCCTGGATGGCAAGCAGTTGGCCGTCGAGCGGGGCGAACCCCGGCGGCACATCATCGCCCGCGAAGAGGAATATCTCGCCGACCGTCGGGTTGGTGGGCGATGACGGGCTCGCCGTCTTCATGGCCCCGAAGCTCCGCGACGGGATACGCCCGCGGATGGCGATCAAATGCGTCAGCCCCAGCCCCGGCTGCCGGTTCTCAACTTCGTGACGCTCCAACGGCGCCTCTTTCCCGACCGCCTGGGCGCCGATGCCGACGCTCCAACTCACGCATCCCACGGCAAGCGCAACACAACACACACGCGGCAAAAGCATCGGATTCAACCTCCTGTGCCCTTGTGAGGCGACACCGTCACATGCGGATCACCACCTGAGGCAAGGCAAGAGTTTACCCAAGTCTTATTACTCCGGCCCGCATCGACGATTTCAACCGCCCGCCAACACGGCACCGGACGCCACCCGCGTCTGCACGGCTCAAAACGCGACCTGCCAACCCAGCGTCAGCAACCAGTCCACCTCCAGCTGCGGGCCGTCGAGGTCCTGGTAGATCGGCAGGCCCGCTTCGCCCGCGAAGCGATGGCCGGCCAGGGGGCCGTGGGTTGCGTTGATGTTGAGCCCGATCAGCGCGTCCAAGCGTTGGCCGCCGCGGAGGGTCGGGTCGGCGGTGGGGACCATCGCGGGGTTCAGCGCCGGGTCCGCGCCATCGACATCGGCCCACGCCCGGTACGCCAGCCGGCCGGACACGCTGACCGCGTCGCTCGCGGCGTAGCCGGCCCAGGCGGTGGCGGCGAGCTGATCGCCGAGGCTGTAGCCGCGATAGTTTCGGCCCAGCCGGACCACGCCGCTGACCTGCGTCCCGAGCGACCAATCGGCCTGCTGGTAGAGGTACGTCACGCCGGGCAGCAGGTCGAACGTGCCCGAGCCCAGCTGCATCGGGTAGGGCAGGATGGCGTCCGCCATGGCCGGGGTGTCATCGCGCTGATTGATCGCCCCGGTCGGCAGGCCGATGCCGGCGTTGAAATGCAGGTGGTGCGGCCCGTCGTCCCAAAGGCGGAACAGGCCGGTGAGCTTTGTATCACCCAGGCCCTCGCTGCGGGTGGTGAAGGTCACGTCGCCGAGCGTCGGGCCTGCGGCGTGGTCCATCTCCAGGACGATGTAGGGCACCATGACCATCAGCGTGAGGTCGTCGGTGGGGGCGAACATCCCGCCGAACATGTGCATCTGCATGTCCATGCGGGTCGGCACGACCGGGAAGCCGCGGTCGCGGACCGCCTGGTCGCTCAGCCGGTCGGTCCCGTCGCGGTTGTCGTCCATCCGCATGGTCATGTAGCGGTAGGACAGCATCCACTGCCCGCTGCCGTGCATGTGGTCGCCCATCACGCCGATGGGCGCGTGGGCGTCGGCCCGGCCGAGCGTGAAGTGGTGGTGGCCGTCGTGATGCCCGGGCTCTGGGGCGGCGGAGGTCGGCAGCGTGCCGGGCTGGTCCTGCGCTACGGCGGGCGGGGTGGACAGCAAGAGTGTCATCGCCGCGATGGCGAAAGTGTCGGAAGTTCTCATTGGGTTCCTATGCAAAGCGAGCGATCGGCGACGGTGCACGGCCACGGTGATCGTGGGGCCGGGCCCACGCGGGCACCGGCGGGGTTGGATTGTGTTTTGGTTGGCCCCGGGCCTTGCTCGGGGTGGTTCGGCCGGTCGGGTCCGACGTTAGATCGACCGTGACCCGATCCTTGTGTTTCAGCCGAGTTCAGCCACTGGCGGCGGCCGCGCGGCGACCGCCGCGGGCGCCTGCCGGCCATCGGCGACCTGGGACGCCGGCCGCACCGACGCGTGCCAAACTCGCTCCAGCGGCGGGCAGGTCAGCACCACCGCCGGCGGCACGTCCAGCGTCGCCAGGAGCTGGCACAACGCACACCGCCCCCGCGGCGGCGCATCCGATGGCGCATCCGGAGAATCCCCGCCGGCACACATCGGGCAGCCGATCGCTGGCTCGACTTGGGATGCGGTGGCGTGGCCCGCCGCGGTCTGCCGACCCTCGGGCAGCTGCACCGCCCCACGCTGATGCCCCGGCAGCACCGCGCCAAACCACGCAATAGCCCAAGCGAGCACCACCCATGTGCCAAACCGGCCACGCATCGCCGGCCAGCGTACCGACGCACCCGCGCCGCCGCTTGTGGGGATCCGGTTGGCCCCGTAACCTGTGCGGCTCGGCCGCTCGCTTGTGGCGGGTCCGCTGCCGGCCAGGTAGCTCAGTTGGTAGAGCACGCGATTGAAAATTGCGGTGTCGCCGGTTCAAGTCCGGCCCTGGCCATTGCCCGCGACCGTTTCGCCTGGCCCTTGCCGCGGACTGCACCCCAGCCCCCCAAACTGTCGGCCGCCAACGTCCGCAGGCGATTTTGCAGATTCCGCGAAGCTCACACTGGACAAGCGTCCCGGTTTGGTGCACATTTAGCACCACACGCGTCGCCGCCGCCTCGGTCGGGCAGCTGGTGAGCGACGAGAGATTTCTGCCGCCCGGCGACTCCCCACCCATGCTTATCCAAGAAGGCCCGGCCCAGAGCCGAGCGCTGCGCGAAGACTCCCTCTCGGCCGACCTGTGCGTGGTCGGCGGCGGGATGGCCGGGACCTGCTGCGCGATCACCGCGGCCCGGCTCGGCCTCAAGACAGTGCTGATCCAAGACCGCCCGGTGCTGGGCGGCAACGCGTCGTCGGAGGTCCGGCTGTGGACCCTCGGCGCGACGTCCCACATGTCCAACAACAACCGCTGGTCACGCGAGGGCGGGGTGCTCAACGAGCTGCTGTTGGAAAACCTCTGGCGCAACCCCGAGGGCAACCCGATCCTGTTCGACACCGTGCTGCTTGAGGCCGCCACGGCCGAGCCGAACCTGACGCTGCTGCTCAACACCGCGTGCTTCGACGTGGCCAAAGCCGGCGACGACTCGGACCGCATCACATCGGTCCGGGCGTTCTGCTCGCAGAACAGCACGATGGTCCGCGTGACCGCCCCGCTGTTCGTCGACGCCAGCGGCGACGGGGTGCTGGGCTTCCTCAGCGGCGCGGCGTTCCGCATTGGCGGCGAACCGGCCGAAGAGTTTGACGAGCCGTTCGCGCCGGACGATTCGTACGGCCACCTCCTGGGCCACTCGATCTACTTCTACTCCAAGGATGTCGGTCGGCCCGTCGAGTTCCACGCCCCGGCTTATGCCCTGGACGACCTCAAGGGCGAGGTGCCCCGGTACAAAAACTTCAATACGCAGAGCTTCGGCTGCAAGCTCTGGTGGATCGAGTACGGCGGCCGGCGTGACACCGTCCACGAGACCGAAGACATCAAGTGGGAGCTGTGGAAGATCGTCTACGGCGTGTGGGACCACATCAAGAACAGCGGCGAGTTCCCCGACGCCCAAAACCTCACGCTCGAGTGGGTCGGCACGATCCCCGGCAAACGGGAGAGCCGGCGGTTCGAGGGCGACCACATGCTCACCCAGAGCGACATCATTCAGCAGCGGACGCCGGACGATGCGGTGGCGTTTGGCGGCTGGTCGATCGACCTGCACCCGGCCGACGGCGTGTACAGCGAACGCAAGGGCTGTAATCAGTGGCACGCCCGCGGGGTGTACGGCATCCCGTACCGGTGCATGTACAGCCGCAACATCCCCAACCTGTTCCTGGCCGGGCGGATCATCTCGGCCAGCCATGTCGCCTTTGGCAGCAGCCGGGTGATGGCCACCTGTGCCCATGCGGCGCAGGCGGTGGCCGGGGCCGCGGCGGTCTGTCGGCAGCGAGGCACGTCGCCGCGCGACCTGGCCCAAGGCGAGGGGTTGGCGGCGCTGCAGCGGGTGTTGGACAAGTCCGGCCAGGCGCTGCCGTGGGCGCGGCGGGACCCGGACGACCTGGGCACGGCGGCGCAAATCACCGCGTCCTCGACACTCGAGCTCACCCAGCTGCCCGCCGACGGCTCGACGGTCTCGCTCGAAAAGCCGCAGGCCCAGTTGCTGCCGCTCCCGGCGGGCCCGGGCCCCATCGTGGTTGTGACCGTGGACGTGGCCCAGGCCACGACGCTTGACGCGCAGCTGCGGTTCAGCGAGCGGCCCGACAGCTTCACGCCCGACGTGGTGCCTGTGGAACTGGCGATCGACTTGAAGCCGGGCGATCGGCAGCAGGTTCGCCTGGACTTCAGCGAGGCGACGCTGCCGCGGGACTGCTACGGCTTTGTGTGCCTGATGCGGAGTGAGCACATTCGAGTGCACAGCTCGTCGGCCCGGGTGACGGGGCTGGTCGCGGTGGAGCAGCGGCGTGGTCAGGAGCCGCCGGACGACATCGGCGTCGAGCGGTTCGAGATGTGGACCCCGCCCCGCCGACCCGCGGGTCAGAACCTGGCGATCAAGCTGGAGGTGCCGCTGCGGCCGTTCGCCCCGGGGCATGTTGCGTGCGGACCTGACCGCCCCACCGACACGGCGAATGCCTGGGTCGCCGCGCCCGATGACCCGGACCCGACGCTGACGCTCTCGTGGGATCAGCCGCAGACGATCACGCGGGTGGACCTGACGTTCGACGGCGACTGGGACCACGCGCTGGAGTCGGTGCTGATGGGTCACCCCGAGCGGGCGGTGCCGTTCTGTGTCCGGGAGCTATCGATCCACGATGCCGACGGCCGAACGCTCGCCAGCGAGGACAATAACCATCAGGCGCTGGTCAGCCTGCCGCTCGACGAGCCGACGACGTCCGACACGCTCACGATCAAGCTGGGCCCGACCCACGGCAACGCCCCGGCGTCGCTGTTCGCGGTCCGCGTCTGGGGCTGAGGCCCACGGCGCCGGAGCTCAACCCACCGATGCGCCCGGCGGGACCGGCTTGCCCGGGCCCAGCAGCACCACGTCGGTCAACTGATCCGCATCATCCTCAACGCTCGCCGCCAGCAGCATGCCATCCGAGGTCTCGCCGCGGATGTCCCGCGGCGCTAGGTTGGCCACCACGACGATCTGCCGGCCGACCAGCGACTCGGGCTGGTGGTAGGCCTTGACGCCTGCGAGGATCTGCCGCTGCTCGGTGCCCAGGTCGATCTGCAGCTTCAGCAGCCGGTCCGCGTTGGGGTGCGGCTCGGCGGCGGTGATCGTCGCGACCCGCAAGTCCAGCTTCACGAAGTCGTCGAATGGGATGGTCGGCTTGGTGTCCATGGCCGGCATGCTACGCCGACGTGCTCGTCGGTCCGGGCGTCATCCGATCGCTCACCGCCCGATAGACGGTGCAGGCGAAGAACGCGGCCCAAATCGCCTGCCCCAGCAGCTTGAGGCCGTCTTCCAGGATCAACGTCAGCGTCATGAACGGTGCCGCGACGTCGATCATCAGCGAGGCCACGAACAGCATCACGGCCAGCTGAAAGCCCAGCTGGGCCCGGTGCAGCAGCCGGTCCCGGTAGGCGACCAGCAGTGCCAGGCCCGCCGCCGCCAACCCCATCAGGATGACAAACTCGTGGACGCCGAACCGGGGCCAGAAGTATTCGTGAAACATGAACATGTCGTCCACCGCGAGCACCGCGGTGAACACGCCGAACAGGCCCAGGAACCGTGCGGTGGCCCGGTCGGTGAGCGCCGCACCCATGAGGCAGGTCGTCGCCGCGCCCCACATGATGAGGATGCCCAGATAGGAAACCACCCCGGACAGCGGCCAGAACTGGTGCACTTGTGCCGGGTCCCGCAGCATCAGGCCCGGGTCAACGCCCAACGCATGGCCCCAGAACAAGATGACACCCAGCGCGGCCGCCACCACCCCACCGACAACCAGCATCAGCACCGGCGAAAGGACCCAGCGCCCGCCGTGGCCCGGACCCGGAGGGCTCGATGCGGCAGAAGGAAGCTCCGGCATCCGATGAAGCGCCGTCATGTCAACATCATGACGGCTTTTTGACCCGAATCAAACACAACGCTCACATCCTACATCGATTCGTCGGACCGGGGACCAGCGAGCGGGCTCAGCCCGCCATCAGGCGGTACAGCAGCTCCGGCTCGCTGTCGGCGGGGACAAGGCTCGCCGGGCGTCGCAGGTGATCCAGCGCCACCTCCGCCGCGCGATACCCGCTGCGGACCGCCGACTCCATCGTCGCCGGCCAGCCCGTGTCGGTCCAGTCGCCGGACAACGCCAGATTCTCGATCAACCCACTCGCCGCGGGCCGCAGCGACTCGACACCCGGGCCCGCCGAGATTACCGCCTCCGGATGCTTGACCGCCTGGGCGTGGTGCAGCGTTGCCCCGGCGATCAGCGGCAGCGACCGACGCGCTTCCCGGACCGCCAGGTCGATGATCTCTTGCTCGGAAGTGTCGATCAGCTTGGCATCGCCGCAGATCACGCCCTGCAGGTGCTGGCCGCACCGGCCGGCCGTGCTGCGGTCCTCTTCCTCGATGTACCCCTTGTTGAACAGCCAGTGCATCGGCGAGTCGATCAGCGCCAGGTGCGGCCGCTGCATCACCAGCTCGCCCGCCCGGGCGTCGTTGCAGTCAAAGCCCGCTTTCTCGAAAAACATGTGCACGCCGATGATCGGCTCGTGAGGCAGCTCGGCCAGCCTCGCGAACCGAGCGTCGCCCGCCGCGGCATCGCCGACCACCGCCCGCGTCGCCTTCACCGGCAAGGCCAGCACGTACACGTCCGCGTCCAGCTTGCCCCCGTCCGCCAGCTCAACCCCGACCACCTGGCCGTGGTCGATCGCCAGCCGCGTCACCCGGGTGCTCAGCGACACCACCCCGCCGGCCGCCTCGACCGCCTCGGCCGCCGGGCCGTACATCGACGCCAGCGGCACGTTGGCCACGCCCAGCTCATAATCCCGCTCGTGGTGCAGCAGGCCCAGCTGGGCGGCCATCACCCCGTACGCCGCGCTGACCCGCTCGGCCGGGGCATAACACGTCATGCCCGTGAGCATCGACCAGAACCGATCGATGACCCGCTCGGACTGGCCATGGTCCGCCAGCCATTGATCGAACGGCACGTCGTGCAGCAGCGATCGGCCGCGCTGTCCGACCTGCATCGCCGCGACCATGCCGCGGACGATCGCCCACTTCTCGCTGCGGGTGAACAGCTTGAGCCGCATCAGCGGCCGCAGCAGGTGCAGCGGGGCCGGCAGATCGTCCGCCCGCCAGGCGTCCAGCACCCCCCCGTCGGCCAGGTGCAGCGTCCGCTCCCAGTGGACCTTCCGCGCCACGCCCAGCCGGTCGTAAAAGTCCAGCAGCGCGGTGCACGCGTGGTTGAACACATGCTGCGTGTGGTCGATCAGCTCGCCCGACTGCGGGTCGGCGTAACTGGTGGCCCGGCCGCCCAGCTGCTTGCCCGCTTCGAGGACCTGGACCCGCACCCCCTGCTCGGCCAGCCGTACGGCAGCGGACATCCCCGACAACCCCCCGCCCACCACGATCGCGGTCGAGGCGGTCGGCGAGTCGGCCAGCGTCGGGGGCGTCTGCATGGCCGCCGAGTGTACCGCCATCGCCCCGCCCAAGACTCGCATGCACATCCGGGCCGCAGGCTGCGTATGCTCCGCCCATGCCGGACAGTTCCACACCCCCTGCGGCCCGACTCGCCCTCGAAGACGGCAGCGTGTTCACAGGGGCCGCCTTCGGCGACACATCCCCCCATTGCACCACCGGCGAGGTGTGCTTCAACACCTCCCTCTCCGGCTACCAGGAGGTGATGTCCGACCCGTCCTACGCCGGGCAGCTGGTCACCATGACCTACCCGCTGATCGGCAACTACGGCATCAACCCCGCTGACCACGAGTCGCGACGCATCGCCGCACGGGGACTGATCGTCCGCGAACTCGCCGAGGTGCCCAGCAACTACCGTTCGCGGCAGTCCCTGGGCGACTGGCTCGCCGAGGCGGGCGTGCCGGGGATCACCGGTATCGACACCCGGGCCCTGACCCGCAAGCTGCGTGTCGACGGCGCGATGCGGGGGGTGCTGTGCACCGATCCCGCGCTGACCGATGAGCAGCTGGTGCAGCAGGCCAGGGCTGCCGCGGGACTTGTGGGCGAGAACCTCGTCGCGACGGTGAGCAGCGATCAGCCGCGGGGTTGGGACGAAGGTTTGGGCGACTGGTCCCCGCTGCAGGGGCCCGCCGATCCGGACCGCGACAGCCGTCGTCGGACCGTCGTGGCGCTCGACTGTGGCGCAAAGCTGAACATCTTTCGCCATCTGATCGACAGCGGCTGCGATGTCGCGGTCTTGCCCTTTGACGCCGCCCCTGAGCAGGTGCTTGAGTACCAACCTGACGGCGTCTTCCTGTCCAACGGCCCCGGCGACCCGGACGCTGTTCAGCCGACCATCGATCACCTCCAAGCGCTGCACGGCAAAGTGCCTATCTTTGGTATTTGTCTCGGTTTACAATTGCTGGGTCTTTCGCTGGGTGCTGACCGGTTCAAGCTCCGCTTCGGTCACCGGGGCGGGAATCAGCCGGTCCAGAACCTCGGGACAGGCAAGGTTGAGATCACCAGCCAGAACCACGGATTCGCCATTGACGAGGATTCATTGCGGTCTATCGGTGGCGAACCGACCCACATCAACCTCAACGATCGGACGCTGGAGGGCTTTCGTCATGCCGACTTGCCCATCTTCGCTGTGCAGTACCACCCTGAGGCCGCCCCGGGCCCGCATGATGCACGTTACCTGTTCGACGGGTTCCAGGCGATGATGCGAAGCGGCCGGGCGCCTACCGCCGAGGACATGGATCAGGCCCAGCGTCGTCGCAACAAGCTGGAACCCCTTGGCGTGTGAAGAACATCTAAACGTTTCGGTAAATTTGGGGTACGGACCTTTCCGACCCTTGATTGACGAGCAGAGGTCGCTAGACTGGGTGGTGAGGTCGTTGGACCAGAGAGGAAGAGGAGATCCATGTTGACTGCTCGCAAGCTAAGTTTCGGGGCGTTTCTCGTCGGCCTCATTGGGTATGGCGGTTCCGCATTCGCGGCTACGACGTACCCGGGGCCGTTTTTCGGTGACGACGTGACCTATTCGGAGGTGGTGGAATCTAGTGGCCCCGGTGACCCGGAGCCGCTCTACGGCATGCCGGAGATCGACCCTCCCAACACCCTCGACTTCGATCCCGGTCCTAACCAGTTCGCGGCCAGTTCAGATGGCCAGACGAACGTGGACGGCAACCTGACGCTCAATATCACTGGCAAGAACGGCAGCCAGATCACCCAAGTGACGGTCCGAGAGCTCGGTGACTTCTCGATCGGCGGGCTGGGCACCGATTCGGCACTCGTTGCCGCAAACCTCACCGTCTTCCTCTTCGATGAGGATGGCAACGATATCGGTAGCGGTGGCGACACCTTCTCGGCGACTCAGGCGAGCACCGGTTCGCAGAGCGGATCATGGAGCAACAGCGTGACGTTCGACGTCTCGCAGTTTGATGTCAGTTTCGTCGAGGTCGTGCTGGACAACACGCTCCTCGCCGTGGCCACTGATTCGGGTTCGGCACTGATCCGAAAGAAGGACTTCGATGTGATTGCCGTTCCCGAGCCCGCGTCGGTGGGCCTGCTGCTCACCGGGCTGGGCCTCATCACCTATCGCCGTCGCCGGGCTTGAACCGCCTGTCGTCTCGGCCGACAGGCCTACTTCAATCTTTAAACAGCAACCGGCTAACGTCGGGTGCTATCGTTTGGGCCGCGTCGGTTGTTGCTTGTCTGCGGCCCGGGAACTGCTCACGCCCATGACCACGCTACGTCGTCAGACACCCGAATCTCTCGCTGAACCGTCAACCGGCGACGCACAGCACATCCAAAGGGCCAGATCCCTTTACCAGATTGACCGCTGGTCCCACGGCTACTTCGACATCAACGCCGCAGGGCACGTCGCGGTCCGTCCCGACCCCCGACGCGAGGTTGAATTCGACCTGAAGCACCTCGTCGATGGCCTCGTCGACCGCGGACTGGCGACCCCGTTGCTGCTGCGGTTCAGCGACATCCTCCGTGACCGGCTGGACACCCTCGCTCATGTGTTCCAGAACGCCATCGATGCCTACGGCTACCGCGGCCAATACCGACTCGTCTACCCGATCAAGGTCAATCAGCAACGCCACGTCGTCGAAGAGGTGCTCCGCTTCGGCAGGCCCCACGGCTTTGGACTCGAGGCGGGCAGCAAGCCCGAGCTGATGGCGCTGCTGGCCCTGGTTGATGACCCGCACACCCCGATCGTGTGCAACGGCTTTAAGGACGCCCGGTTTATCGAAGCGGTGATCCTCGCGACGAAGCTCGGCCGGTGCATCATCCCGGTCGTCGAGAAGTTCAGCGAATTGCAGACCCTGATCCGCTTCGCCGCCGAGCACGACGTGCAGCCGAAGATCGGCATCCGCGTCAAGCTCGCCGCCGCCGGGGCCGGTCGATGGCACGCCTCGGGCGGCGACCGGAGCAAGTTCGGCCTGTCCATCAGCCAGCTGCTCCAAGCCGTCGACCTGCTCCGGGATCACGGCTTGCTGCACTGCCTGCAGCTGCTGCACTTCCACCTGGGCAGCCAGATCAACGACATCCGCAGCGTCAAGTCCGCCGTGGCCGAGCTCACCCGCGTCTACGCGGAACTGGCCCGGACGGGCGCCGGCTTGCAGTACCTGGACGTGGGCGGTGGGCTGGGCGTGGACTACGACGGCTCGCAGTCCGACCAGTCCGCGGGCATCAACTACTCGATGCAGGAGTACGCCAACGACGTGGTCCACCACATCATGGAGGTCTGCGACGCGACCGGCATCGACCATCCGACCATCATCAGCGAGTCGGGTCGGGCCGTGGCGGCTCACCACAGCGTGCTTGTGGTCGACATCCTCGGCAAAGCGAGTTTCGACCAAGACGACCCGCCAAGTCCGCGTGCTGTCGGGCCCTCGCCCGAGACGCCGTTGCCGCTTCGGAATCTATATGAAGCGAAGGAAGGCCTTTCCCCGAACAACTTCGTCGAATACTACCACGACGCGGTCGTGGCCCGTGACGAGTTGTTGAGCCTTTTCAAGCTCGGCCACTGCACGCTCGTACAGCGGGCGCTCGGGGAGCGATTGTTCCACGCGATCGCCACGTCGGTGCTCATGATCACGCGGGACCTGGAGCACGTGCCCGATGAGTTCCAAGGCCTGGAGCGGATGCTCTGCGATACATACTTCTGCAACTGCTCGATTTTCCAGTCGCTCCCCGACGCCTGGGCGATCGACCAGCTGTTCCCCATCATGCCGATCCATCGCCTGGACGAGCCGCCGCAGCGCCGGGCCATCCTCGCCGACGTGACCTGCGACTCCGACGGGAGGATCGACCGTTTCATCGGCCCGCCCGATGTGCCCGAGGGGCTGCCGGTCCTGCCGCTGCATGACCTTCCCGGGGCGGGCACCGAGGCAGAGCCTTACCTGCTGGGGGTGTTCCTCGTCGGGGCCTACCAGGAGACGCTGGGCGACCTGCACAATCTCTTCGGCGACACCAACGCGGTGCACATCGCGCTGGACGAACAGGGACAGCCGGCGATTGACGAGGTCATCGAGGGCGACACTGTCCGCGACGTGCTGCAATACGTGCAATGGGACCCGGGCCAGCTGCGTCGCCGCTTCCGCCTGACCGTGGAAGCCGCGGTCCGCGACGGTGGCCTGAGCGTCGCGCAGGCCCGCCGACTCAGCGAGTTCTATGAGCAGGGTTTGCGGGGCTACACGTACCTGACGTAAGCCCTGCGCGTCGGTGGCTCGCGATCGCGTTGTTCTAGCGTCGGCTTCAATGATGTGGACCGAGATTCCGCCGTCGTATGGTAGCCAACGTCGCCTCGCGGGGGACCCGCGTTACTCGCCGGGGATGTAGCTGATCACCCCGGTCCACGGGCTGCTGGCCGTCGCGTAGAGCCGCTTGGGGATACGCCCGGCCAGGTAGCTCAGACGTCCCGCGAGGCAGGCGTGTCGCATGGCGTGGGCCATCACGATCGGTTCGTCGGCGTGGGCAATGCCGGTGTTGAGCAGGACGCCATCGGCGCCGAGTTCCATCGCGATGCTCACGTCGCTGGCGGTGCCGACCCCGGCGTCGACGATGACGGGGTACGCCGGGTCGCCGCCGTGCTCGGGGTCTTTGAGCAGCTCGAGGATCAGCCGGATGCTGCTGTGGTTCAGTACGCCCTGGCCGCTGCCGATCGGGGACCCCGCGGGCATCACGGCCGTGGCCCCCGCGTCGCGGATCCGCTGGGCCATGATCGGGTCGTCGCTGGTGTAGCACAGCACCTTCAGCCCGTCGTCGACCAGCCGGCGGGTGGCCTCGAGCGTGCCGACCGGGTCGGGCAGCAGCGTCTTCTTGTCGCCAAGCACTTCCAGCTTCACCCAGTCCTTGCCGGGGTTGTCCAGCTGGTCCAGCAGCTCGCGGCCAAGCCGGGCCACCCGCACGGCATCGTCGGCGTCGAAACAGCCCGCCGTGTTAGGCAGAATCGTGTACCGGCTCAGGTCCAGGTGGTCCAGCAGCGATTCGCCCGCCGCGTTGACCAGGCGCTCCCGCCGAACCGCGACGGTTACCACCTCCGCCGCGCTCGCGTCCAGCGCGGCGGCCATCGTCGGGAAGTCGGCGTACTTGCCCGTGCCGACAATCAGCCGGCTCGACCAGTCCCGACCGGCCAGGTGCAGGGGCGTATCCAATCGCTGCGGGTCGTTCGAACTCACGGGGATATCGTAAGCCGCAGCGGCCCGCAGTTCACTGGGCTAGCGATTCGTCGGCCACCAACTCGATCGGCAGGTTCTGCTCGAACATGCTGCCGCCGTGCAGGTCGGTGATCTCGACCTTCAGCAGGTAGCTGCCGACGTTGAGCCGGGCGGGCAACTCGATGACCTGAACCACAAAGAAGTCCCGCCGGATATTGCGTGACGTGTCGCTGATCCGCACCGGCTCATGCTCCCAGACCATCGTGCCATCCGCCGAGGTGAACAGCTGCACACGCTGCTGAAGGCGGACCTCGTGGCGATCATTCTCGGTCGGTTGACTCGCGAAGTTCTCCAGCTCGACGTATACAATCATCCGCTGCGGCTGGCCGGCAAGATACGTGGTCTGCTCAAACGGGACGTAGTCGCCGAAGCCGTCGACCCGCCGGCACAGCTGCAGCTGCACGATCTCGATCGGCTGCTCGCCCCACGCCTCGTCGAGCCGCTGGGTCAGCGCCCTGCGGTCCAGCGGGTCGTCCGACTCCATCACGTGCTGGCTCGCGGTGGCCACGAGCTGACCAAAGCGCGAGACCGCCTGATCGTGATCCTCGTCTAGCCGCACCCCGCCGCCGGCTGAGCCGGCCAAACCCACCCCGGATGCCGCGGCCCGGGTGAGGGCCGCAGCCAGTGAACGATCCTCATCGGAGACCGCCGCCGCAGCTCGTCTGGCCAGCTCGTCGACCAGCGACGGCGTGGGCACCCGGGTCAGCGGCTCTCGGAACGGATCGGGCTCGAGGGTGAGCTCCGGTCCCGCGGCTGGCGGTGATGCGTCGTCTGCCGTCGGGCCGGTGGAGGTATCGACCGACACCGCCGCGTTGGCGTTGGCCCCGGGCTCAGACGGGGCGACGTGTGACGCGGAGCCGGGGTCGTCAGCCGGTGACGCGTTGAGCGTCTCGGCCGCTGCCACGGGTTCCCGCGGCGACTGGGGCACCACCGACCGCGGCGGATCTCCCTGCGCCATCACCGCCTCGACACGGGCCGCGAAGTCGGCCGCCGCGGCAATCGGGTCGTCGATCTGTGACGGGTCCACCGCCCCACCGTCGCCGGCTTGGGCCGGGAGCGTCTGCTGCGGCTGGGCCGTGGTGCCCCCCACCACACCGCTTGCTGGGCGATCACCAGGCGTGCCGCAACCAGCCAGCGCCAGTATCACCGCTGCGGCCACGATCCACCATTGACCCTCCATGGTCCACGCTCCTGCAGGCCGCGGCTGGGCCGACCGACCGTTCAACGGTTATCGGTCGATACGCGCTCCATAATCCAATGCCGCGGCGATGCTCACGCTTCCACCAGCTGCACGCACAGCGCCTCGAGATTGCCCATCGCGTCGCCCAGCCCGGACTTACTCCGAGCGTCGGCCCGCAGCGACCGGTGCAGCAGCCGGGCCCCCTGCCCCGGGGCGAGCCGCTGCATCGCCTGCTCGAACAGCCGGGCCTGCGGCCCCCAGTTTCGCACCGCCTTGTGAATCGCAGGCATCCCCGCCCCGCTCTCCCGCATCTGCTGCCCGGTCGCCAGCTTCCGCGCCAGGTCTGTCACGGCCCAGCTCACCAGCTGCTCCGGATGCCCCGCCAGTTCGACCAGCTCGTGCACCATCCGCAACGCCCCGCCCGGCCGGCCGTCCGCCAAGGCCTGCAGCACCGCCTCCTGCACCGCCCACGCCTTCTCGTCCGAGCTTCGGCCGACCCGCTGATCGACAAGCCGCTGCGTCACCACCCCCCCCGCCTCGATAACCTCCGGGGCCAACGCCAGCTTCGCCAACTCCTGATCCAACCCGGACAACGCCGGGCCCAGTCGATCCACCAGCGTCCCCGCCGCCGCCGGCTCGATCTTCACGCCATGGGCCTTCGGCGCCCGCTTGACCAGCCACGCCGACGCGTCGCCCGGCCGAAGCGTGTCACACTTGATCTTCGCCCCGACCTTCTCGATCAGCTTGTCCAGCTTGCCGGGCCGCCAACCCGAAGACCGCAGCACCAGCGTCCCGTGGTCGACCGGGTTCTCCGCGTAACGCTCCAGAGCCGCCCGGTGGCTTTTGGTGAACACCTCGGCCTCATCGACCACCACCAGCTTGTGCAACTGCATCAGCGAATAGCTGCGAAGCTCGTCCAACACATCCGCAAGCGTGGCTTCGCGGCCGTCGAAGGTGTGCTGTTCGACCTCACCGTGCTCGGCTTCCAGCGCCTGCTTGAGTTGCCGCAGGTGTTCCCGCACCAGCGCCTGCTCCGGGCCGTACAGCAGCACGATTCGGGCGTCGGCGGTCAGCCTGGGGGTTGCCTTCTTCGCCATGGTCCTGCCCACCCGTCAGTTCGACGCATCGTCTCAGAACGTGAGGCGCTAATCCTGCGTCCAAACCTGCGCGATTCGGTAGCAGCCCACATCGTCCTCGCAAACCTCCGCCTGGACCTCATCGACGATGCCGAATAGGTAACCGCCCTGCTGTTCCTGAAGGCCGATCGAGTCACCGCGTTCGTAATTCCATCCCGTGACATCCTCTGCCGCCTTGTACCGGTCCACGGGCACCAGGGCACGCTGATCCGGACTCTCGTAGAACCGCACAGTGATCATCTCCTTCATGATCGGCAGTGTACGCACCATGAGCCGACGACTTCAATCCGCCGAGACGCCTAGCCGCTGCAACAGCCCATCGAACTCGTCCAGGCTGAAGAACTCGATGCTCAATGTGCCGCTGCCCTTCTTCCGCCCACGCTTCACCTTCACCCGTGTCCCCAACTGCTCGCTCAGCCGGCGGGACAAATCCGTCAAGTGGTTCGGCCCGGACTCATCTGCCGAGGCCCCGCGTGTGGTTCGCGTCGCCGACCCCGCGGGTTGGTTTTCCACATCTTGCGAACGTCGCTCAAGCTCGCGAACGCTCCACCCTTCCGCTGCGGCGGAATCAGCGAGATTCTGCAGGCGATCCGCATCGTCAACCCCGGCCAGCACCCGCGCATGCCCCATGCTCAAGGTGCCCTTTTCCACCAGCTGCTGCACACCGGCTGGCAGGGCCAACAAGCGAAGCAAATTGGCCACGGTGCTTCGCGCTAACCCCACCCGATCCGCCACCTTCTGCTGGTCGAGGCCGAAGTGCTGCTGCAGCTGTTCGAAGGCTCGGGCCTTCTCCAGCGGGTTCAGGTCTTCACGCTGCAGGTTCTCGACAAGCGCCCACTCTGCGGCCGACTGGTCGTCCAGGTCATGCACGATGGCGGGTATCGATTCAAGACCCGCCAATTGTGCCGCACGCCAACGTCGCTCGCCTGCGATGAGCTGGTAATCCAGCTCCTCGGAGCCGGGTGTTCCACGTGGAACACGACGCACGACAACGGGCTGCATCAAATCCGATTGCTTAATCGATGCAGCCAGCTCCGCAAGCGACGCGTCGTCGAACTGTTGACGGGGCTGGTGCGGATTCGGACTCAGGCGTTCTACCGCGAGACGCACCAAGGACAACTCGCTCGACGAACCTTCGGAGCTCGAATCCGGCGTAGCGGGGGGGGTCGTGGGAACTTCCGTCGGTGAGTTGATCAGGGAACTGAGCCCCCTGCCGAGCCGGGCGTTCCGATTTGCGCGAGTATGAGAAGAGTCAGCCACGATGTGCCTCCATGCAGGGTTGCGGGCAGCTTAACAACGCCGGTCACCCTAACTGATGTTCCACGTGGAACACGGTGTTGAACCAGCAAATCAAATGCACGAGACGAGGTGCCGATATGAGGAGAGTGCCTGCCGATCCTGAGATCTCCACGAGTAGCAAGCTCGCCCACATGGTCACCCAGGTGGATCGGCTGCAATCGCAGCTGGACGAGGTGGGCAGGGCGGTCGAAGAGCAGGTGCCCTTGGCCCAAGCCGGGCTGATGGCTGCGGCGCTGGCTCACGAATACCGCAACATCTTCACGCCGTTGCTGGGTTACACCCAGGCTGCTGAGGCCAGGCCGCATGACGGTTCCCTGCAGCGGAAAGCCGTACAGCAAGCTCGATTATCGGTCGAGCGGGCGCTGTCGCTGCTGGAGCCATTCCTGGAGGCAGCCAGCCCGGATCGCCCCGCGGTAGCCCCCGAAGCCGACCTGAGCGACACGTTGAAGGCCGTACTGGAAGCGATGCCGAGGTCTCTACAGGCAGACCGGATTCAGATCCAGCACGCCAGCTGTGTGGGTCAGGCGGCTATTTCACCTCATCATCTTCATCAGGTCTTGCTCAACCTGATCCTTAACGCCCGTCAAGCGCTGCGGCCTGGTGGGGGGGTGATCGAGGTTGCCACCTTGCCACAACAGGACCCGTCACAGCGGATCAAGCTGGTAATCGCCGACTCCGGGCCGGGCATTGCGGAGGCGGACCGGAAACGCATCTTCACCGGCCGCGAGACGACCGCTCCCCGTGAACAACGTACCGCCGAGGGTTCCGGATACGGGCTAGGCCTGACCGTCTGCCGGACGCTTCTCCACCGCGCGGGGGGCACGATCCGCCTGACAGATCACCCCACGCTCCCGGGGGCTTGCTTTGAACTCGCGCTACCAGCTGCCCCTGGACCCAGCTGACAGGCCACTTCGAACCACGCGATCCATTCGGGATTGCCCCCTTTCGCCCCTCGAATCGGCGACTCCATCACATCACGTAAGTGAAGCACTGGACCTAGCTTCGAGTCGTTTATCACTTCGGCCAAAGTGGTCTGGACCACGCTCAGTGCATGTGCATCATCCAGGCGATGCTGCTTGGATTCGTAATGCGGTTTCACGAGCGTCAAGATGAATCCACCGTCCTGAAGCCAATTCAACGCAGCGGCGATGGACTTCAACTGCGGGGTCCATCCGAGGTCGATGGTGGCCAGCCGGCACATGCGGGCAGCTTCAGCCGGCGGCTCAACGTGAAGGGCGTTCGAGCGTTCCAGAACAGTAACCTGGGGGTCTTGCCGAAGCTCCCAGGCCAGTTGCCCATAGGCGGTATCGACCGACCACACGTGCTGAGCCCCGGCCTGGAGCAGGCAGTCGGTGAAGCCGCCGGTGGAGCATCCCAGGTCCACGCATCGCCAGCCCGCCGGGTCGATCGAGAACCGTTCGAGCGCCGCTGCGAGTTTGATGCCGCCCCGGGAGGCGTAGCGGCGGTCGGGGCTTTCGTCGCCGGCCATAGCGCGTAGACTATGCGGCGTGATCGGTAGCTCCACGCTGAGAAAGCTGACGCGGTTTGCCCTGCCGCTCTCGATGTTGTTCCTGGTCCTGCCCGGGGGCACGGCGGTCGCTCAGGCACCGACCCAGGCCCAGGTGCAAGATGCCATCGACCGCGGCCTGGCCTACCTGCTCGAGCATCAGCGGGACGACGGGTCAATCCGCAACAACGATCAGCACGCGACCGCCATGACCTCGCTGGCGCTGATGGCGCTGGCTTCGGTCGGCCACATGCCCGCGGACCAGACGCCCGAGGGCCAGACGATGCGGCGGGCGCTGGAGTTCGTCCTCCGCGACAGCCAGGTCCGCAGCCGTGTCGACGGGTACTTCGGCCAGGCCGACGGCTCCCGCATGTACGGCCACGGCATCATCACCCTGATGCTCACCGAGATGCTCGGGCAGACCGGCGACGACCAGATGGACCAGCTCGTCCACGAGCGCGTGGACGACGCCATCGAGGTCATCCTCCGCTCCCAGCAGGTCAACAAGCCCGAACGGCACCGCGGTGGCTGGCGATACAACACCAACTCGTCCGACTCGGACCTCTCCGTCACCGTCTGGCAGCTGATGGCCCTCCGATCGGCCGCCGAAGCGGGCATCGACGTGCCCTCCGAAGCCATCGATCAGGCCGTCGCCTATTTGCAGCGGAGCTACGTCGACCGTGACAACAACGGCAGCGGCGGCTTCCGGTACATGAACGAAAGCAGCCGCAGCCCCGAGTACAGCACGACCGCGGCGGGACTGCTGGCCATGCAGGTGGCGGGGCAGTACGACGCGCCGCAGACCCGCGGGGCCATCCAACACCTCGAGCGGAACCACGCCGAAGATGAGCGAAACCACCGCTGGTGGTACTACGGCACGTACTACTACGCCCAGGGCATGCACCAGGCCGGCCCGCCCTACGACGCCCAGGCCCGGGACATCACCGCCCGCATGATGCTCGGCCGGCAGCAGAACGACGGCTCCTTCCGCGGACAGGACTCCGACCGGGGCACCCCGATCTACAGCACTTCCCTGGCGATCCTCTCGCTCTCGGTGCAGCACCACTTCCTGCCGATCTACCAACGCTGAGCCGCCTATCGCCGATCGGCCTGGGCCCAGGGCAATCGCATTCTCACGGCCCGAGGACGGCGAGCAGGTAGTCGTGGTCC
>CAZVBW010000059.1:0-27412 GCA_964625505.1 uncultured Phycisphaeraceae bacterium | reverse complement strand
GGCGGCCCGCGGCGCGGGCGGACCAGGTCCGGCGGCTGATGGACCAGCGGCTGGCGGCGATGCTGGAGATGCAGCGGGCCGGTGGGGCCGCTGGACCGGGGGCCCTTCCGGGCGTGCTCCCGGGGGCGGGGGCGGGGGCGTTGGACGCGGCGATGGAGCGGCTGCTGGCCCGGTCGGCGGCGGGCGGTGCGATGCGGGCGGGGGACTTGCACCAGATGATGCAGCAGATGGACCTGCTGCGGGGCGACATTCGTGCGGCCCGTCGGGATCTTCAACGGCAGGCCGCCGGTGCGGGGCCCGAGGCTCAACGGCAGCCGCAGCCGCAGCGAGCGGGGGCCGCGGGGCTGTCGGTGCGATCGGTCGCGGTGCAGGACCCGGCGATGACCATCCGGTACACGCAGAGTCCCGACGGGTCGAGGCTGCTGGCGACGCGGCGGGATGGGCAGGTGCTGTTCGACGGGCCGGTGGACACGGCCCAGCAGGTGGCGGCGGTGCCCGAGGCGGTGCGTCAGCGGCTGCCGGCGGGGGTGCTGGCGGGCAAGTGAATCGCGTGTGTGCACGGCTGCGGATCTGACTCGGTATCCAGCTGGCCTGCGGGGGCAGCTGCGCGGCGCCCGCTATACATCGTCGCTGCGAATCTTGCATCGATTGGCCTCCGGATTATCGGGCACCACAGGTGTCGGTCGATCTGGCCGATGTAGAAGCCGCCGGGCGCGTGCTGCGCCCGGGGGTGGTGATAATGAGCACAACGCGACATCCGCTGTTGACGACGATCGCCTGCACGGTGATCGGGCTGCAGGCGGCGCCGCTCGTGGTGGGGCGGTTGTTCTGGCCGTTCCTGGACTACCCGATGTACTCCATCACCCACGGCCCGCCGGTGCAGACGCAGGTATTCGAGGCGGTGGTGCACACGGCCGAGGGCGAGTCGGTCGTGGCCGACGCGGAATTTATGGGGCTCAACCTCTGGGCGTGGAAACTCGAGCGGGTCCAGCCGGCCCTGGACGAGGCGGACCCGCAAGCCATCGCGGCTTTTGAGGCGCAGGTCCGCCGGCAAACGGGCCTGACCCCGGTGCGGCTGGAGCTGGTTATTGACACGCATGAACTGACCGAAGCGGGCCTGGTCCAGACGCGGCAGATGCAGCAGTTTCTGCTGGGCGACGCGTTAGCGATGCAGGGGGTGGACCATGACGGCTGACCTGACCGCGGTGCGGTCCCCGGTGTACGAACGGCTGCTGGACCGGTGGGACCGCTATATGTTCCCGCAGACCAAGGCCGTGCGGCTGGCGGTGATGCGGATCATCGTGTGCGGGCTGCACGTGCTGCTGTTCGCGCTGCCGTGGGATTATACCGCGACGTTCCTGCAGGCCGACGGGTTCATCCGCCCCGAATGGATCACACAGCTGTGGCTCCTGGTGGTCCCGGAAGCGGTGCTTCGGACGGCCGAGTTCATGGCCGTGGCCCACATGGTGATGTATAGCGCAGCGGTGCTGGCCTGCATCGGACTGCGGACGAAATTATCGCTCTGGGCGCTGGTGATCAGCTCGTGGCTCATCTCCGCCCACGGGTACAGCTACGGCGAGATTCATCACCCCGAGGCCGTCTGGAACATCTTCCTCCTGATGTTGGCGCTGGGCCCCGCCGGCCGGGCGCTGTCGGTCGACGCATGGCTGGCCCGGCGGAAGCTCGGCGAGCCCGAGGCGACCCGCGCCGGTTGGGGGACCGATGCCACAATGAGCACCGCGTTCTGGGGCATCCGCGTCACGATGATCGTCATCGCCCTGGCCTATCTCGACGCCGGGCTGAGCAAGCTGCTCAACGGCGGGCTGGACGCCTGGGTCTATCGCATCGGTTTCGAAAACTTCGGCGTGTGGGACAGCACCAAGCGCGGCCTTCACTGGTTCAACGGGTATACCTTGCAGCACTACCTGTTGCAGGACGGTATCCGGTTCGATCGGCCGCTGGGCGTGTGGATCAGCCAGTACAAAACGCTCTGCCAGCTGCTGTCCGTCGGCGCGGTCGCTTTCGAGCTGGGCTTCATCCTGATCCTGTTCTTCCGCCGGCTCATCCCCGTCCTGCTCATCGGCGGGGTCATGCTCCACGCCGGCATCGAAGTCACGCAGGGCGCGACCTTCTTCATGCTCGTCACGCTCTACGGCGTGTGGGTCCCGTGGGAACGGCTGCTGGCCCGGTTCAACGCCCGCAGCGCCCCGCCGGCATCGACCGCGTCACCAAGCTTCGCCTGACCGGCGGCCAGTCCGTATCCTGCCCCACCCCGCTTGCCGGGTCGGCGGTCCGCCCGGGCCGCGGTTGGCCGCGGCGGACTCGGCCTCACGTTCCCTTGGAGCCCCCTCATGATCGTTGTCATGCGCCCCGACGCCACCGAGCCGCAGGTCGAGCACGTCCGCGAGCTGGTCCGCTCCATGGGCCTCAAGGACCACCCGATCGTCGGCACCGACCTGACCGTCGTGGCTGTCATCGGTGACGACCGCAAGAAGCAGGGCGACCGCCTGGAACGGGCGCCGGGCGTGGACCGGGTGATGCGGGTCCTGCAGCCGTACAAGATGGCCGCCCGCGTCGACCATCCGGGCACGACGCAAGTGACCATCGGGCAGGGCGAGCACGCCTGCGTCGTCGGCGGCGAGCGGATCGCGATGATCGCCGGGCCTTGCAGCGTCGAGAATGAGGACCAGATCATGCGGGCCGCCGAGGCGGTGAAGGCCAAGGGCGCCCACGCGCTGCGGGGCGGGGCGTTCAAGCCGCGGACCAACCCGTATTCCTTCCAGGGCCTGGGCGAAGACGGCCTGAAGCTGCTCGCCGCCGCCCGCGACGCGACGGGCCTGCCGATCGTGACCGAGGTGCTCACGCCCGGCGAGGTCGACCTGGTCGCCAGGTACGCCGACTGTCTGCAGATCGGCACCCGCAACGCGCAAAACTTCAAACTGCTCGAAGCCGTCGGCCGACAGCCCAAGCCGGTTCTATACAAGCGCGGCCTGGCGATGACGCTCGATGAGTACCTGCAGGCCGCCGAGTACGTGCTCGCCAGCGGCAACCCCAACGTGATCCTCTGCGAGCGGGGCATCCGGACGTTCGAGACCTTCAGCCGTAACACGCTGTCGCTGGTCGGCGTGGCCGAGCTCAAGCACCGTTCGCACCTGCCGGTCATGGTCGACCCCAGCCAGGGCACCGGCCACGCCCGCCTGGTCCCCGCCGCCTGCCAGGCCGCCGTCGCGGTCGGCTGCGACGGGCTGCTCGTCGAGGTCCACCCCGACCCCGAACACGCCATGACCGACGGCGCCCAGTCCGTCACCCCCGACACCCTCGGCGACATGCTCACCCGCCTGGGGAAGATCGCCGCCGCGGTGGATCGGTCGATGTAGCACTTGTTGCCCGTGAGCCCCGAGCTCCGCCCGGGGTCGGGCCGCGGCCGGCCGATCTCTCGCCGACGTACAATCGCATACATGCAGGTGGTGCTTGCTCCGGAGGCTCGACGTCAAATGAGGTGCAACGTGCCATTCACGACTAAGCCGCCCACGATCGACCTGGACGACCGCACTTACGTGGTGCTGCCGGAAGAGCAGTATGAGGACCTGCTGGCCCGCGCGGCGGGGGTGACGTTGCCGCCTTACCCGCCGGCCGACGCGGACGGGAATGTGCCGGCGTTCGACTACGGCCGAGCGTCGGTGGCACGGGAAGTGATCCTTCGTCGCTCGGCGGGGGGGTGGTCCCAGCAGCAACTGGCCGAGGCCGCGGGCGTCCGCCTGGACTCGATCGTCAAGCTCGAATCGGCACAGCAGGTTCCAGACGAGGCCACGATGGCCAAGCTCGAACACGTGCTCGACAACTCCGCCGCGTCGTCTTCAAAGCCCGCTTAAGCCTTGCCGTTCGCCGCGTCCGACGTAGGACGGGCGTCTCGCCCGTCGATCAAGCGGAGCTTGATGTTGCCGTGCGCGGCTGCGCCGCGATGACGGGCGAGACGCCCGTCCTGCGGACGATGTCTACGCCCCGTCCGACGTACGATGCCCGCATCGCCACGCCCCGCGCCGCCGCTTACGACCAGCTGCTCGAGCAGCTCGAGACCCTGCCGGGGATCGGTCGGCGGTCGGCCGAGCGGATCGCGGTGCACCTGCTGCGGCAGCCCGAGACGCAGGCCGTGGCGCTGGGCGAGTCGATCAGCCGGTTCGTGAAGGACCTCAAGAGTTGCAGCGTCTGCGGCCATGTCGCGGAGGTCGATCCGTGCCCGATCTGCAGCGACCCGAAGCGGGACGCGGGGCTGGTGCTGGTGGTCGAACAGCCCAGCGACGTGATCAGCATCGAGCAGAGCGGGGCGTATCGCGGGCGGTATCACGTGCTGATGGGCCGGTTCGCGCCGCTGGAGGCGATGGGCCCAGGTGACCTGAACATCGCCTCGCTGGAGCGGCGCGTGCGGCAGGGGCTGGACGACGCCCGGCCCGACGACCCGCCGATCCGGGAGGTGGTGCTGGGTACCCAGCCGACGCTCGAGGGCGACGGGACCGCGATGCTCCTGGCTCAGCGGCTCGAGCCGCTGGGCGTGACGGTCACCCGCCTGGCCCGCGGCCTGCCCACGGGGGTGAGTTTGCAGTCGGTGAGCAAGGCGGTGCTGAGTCACGCGATACAGGATCGAGCCTGAAGCTAGAAGCCGGAAGCCGGAAGCCTGAAGTAGGCAGCCGCAAGAAACCAGCGTTGCACCTCCGAACTGTCGGGCTTCTCGCTTCAAGCTTCCGGCTTCTGGCTAACGCGGACCGGCTAACCTGAAACCATGCGGTTCGACACCAGCCAGCACATGCGGATGGACCAGCGCATGAAGCTGGCGCCGCGGATGATCCAGTCGATGGAGGTGCTCCAGATGGCCCAGGCGGCCCTGGAGCAGCGGATCGAACAGGAGCTGGCGTCCAACCCCACGCTCGAGCTGGCCGAGGCCGGGACGCTGGACCTGGAAGACCTGCGGCAGGAGCGTCAGCAGGAGCGTCGCGACGACACCGAGGCTCAGCGGGAGATGGTCGTCAGCGACAACGGCGAGGCCCGGGGCAACGTCGACGACTTCGAACGCCTGAGCAACCTCAGCGACGACTACGGCGAGCAGTGGACCGCCAACACCGCCGAAAGCGCCCCCGCCTCGGGAAGTGAATCCAGCCCCGGAAGCCCCGGAAGCCCCGGCCCGCCGGACCCGGGCCGCCTGGGTTCCAGCCGGTCCCGATCTTCCGGGGGCGGGGGCGGCGAGCGGGACGCGAAGATGGACGCGATGGCCAACGCCGCGGCCCGCGGCGCGTCGCTGGCCGACCAGCTGCTGGACCAGTGGCGGCTGGTCGACGCACCCCCGGACCGGCGGGCGATCGGCGAGCTGCTCATCGATCAGATCGACGCGGATGGTTACTTCCGCGGCGAGTTGTCGGACGTGCTGCCCGAGGCCCCGGCCGGAAGTGATGAGGACGATGTGGAGGCGGCGCTTCTATTGCTGCAGCGGACGATCGAGCCGCCGGGCATCGGGGCGCGGAGCCTCGGCGAGTGTTTGTTGTTGCAGATGGACGCCGCGGAGCGAGCCGACCGCGACGAGGACTTTTCCGACCAGCGGACGCTGATCGAGGACCACCTCAAAGATATAGAAGCCAACCGGTACCCCAAGATCGCCAAGGCGATGGGGATGGACATCGCGGACGTGCAGCAGGCGGTGATGCGGCTTCGCCGGTTCCACCCGCACCCCGGCCGGCTGCTCGCCGACGAGCCGGTGCGGACGGTGACGCCCGACGCGGTGATCGAGTACGACGAGGACGCCGACGCGTACACCGTCGAGCTGACCAACGGCATGCTCCCGGCGATCCAGATCAGCCGGGAGTACGAGGCGATGGCCAAGGACAAGCAGGTCGACACGCAGACGCGGGACTTCGTCGGCAGGCAGCTGCGCAGTGCCTCCTGGCTGGTCGACGCGATCCGCCAGCGGAACCAGACGCTGCTGCGGGTGATCCGGGTGGTGGTCGAGGCCCAGCGGGACTACTTCGAGCAGGGCGAGTCGGCCCTCAAGCCGCTGCCGATGACGCTCGTGGCCGACCAGCTGGGCGTCCACGTCGCGACGGTCAGCCGGGCGGTCAGCGAGAAATATCTGCAGACACCGCGGGGGATCGTGCCGCTGCGGATGTTCTTCTCCGGGGGCACACAGACCGACGAGGGCGAGGCGATGAGCTGGACCGCCGTGCAGGCCAAGCTCAAGCAGGTCATCGACGACGAGGACAAGTCCAAGCCGCTGTCGGACGATGCGCTGGTCGAACAGCTGGGCAAGCAGGGCATCGAGATCGCCCGGCGGACGGTCGCGAAATACCGCAAGCAGCTGGGCGTCCCGACCGCGAGGCAACGCAAGGAGTATTGAGCGTGAAGTTGGGTTCGTCAGCGAGCCGGGCTCTGCGAGCCCGGATCCGGCGTCGTCCGCCACAGGCGGACCGGCTCGCCATGTTGCTGTTCATCGTCGGGCTGCTGCCCGCCTGCACCGCCCCGGACCCGACCACGCCCGCCGACGTGGTGGACGCGATCGAGGCGATCGAGGCCCAAAACGGCGTCGCGACGGCCGAGGCGGTCGATGCTGGCCGCGGGACGTTCAACCGGATGAGCTGCCACACGTGCCACGGCTTCGACACCCGCGCCCGCACCGGCCCGCCGCTGCACCGCCTGTTCGCCGACCCGATCACCCTCGACGACGGCACCACGCTCATGGCCGACCGGGCCTACGTCGCCGAGTCGATCCTGATGCCTGACGCGAAACAGGTCGCCGGCTACCCGAGCCCGATGAGCAACTACGGCTTCATGTCCGCCGAGGACGTCGCCGAGCTGGTGCTGTATCTGGAGAGCCGGTCGGCGATGCCGTGAGCTTGCCGTGGCTTGCGGCTCGGCGGGAGCCTCGCCCTGCCGGGGCGGTCGGTCGTCCGGATGCGGCTGGGCTGCGGCGCGGGTGGCCTATGCACCAATCTGGCCGTCACGCTCCATTGCCGCCGAGCGGGTGGGCTCGGGGGTGAGGCGGGCTTTGATGGCGTGCGCTTCGGGGGTGGCGACCAGCTGGGCGGTCGGGGTCGCCAGCGTGTCGGCCGCGGCGTACTTGACGCCCCAGCCGCCGACGTGGGTGCAGGCCATGGCCGCCATCGTCAGCGCGATCCCGGCGATGGCCCCGTGCATGAGAAGGTTGCGAAACATCGAATGCCTCCCTTGTGGCCGATCCATTGGCCGAAGGGAGACTCCGATTGCCACCCACACGAGTCAAGGCAAGCTGACGACGCAGAGGTACCGCTCGCCGGCTGTAGCGGCTGGGTAAGCGAGGGGGCCCGGCCTGATCAACCCGGGGCGCGGGCGAGGGCCGCGGCGGGTGCGGGCTCGCGCAGGGCCGGCGGGGCGGTGGCGATTGCCGGCGGGGTCGCGGTCTCCGGGGGTAGGGCCTGGGCATAGCGGGTGCCGGACCACGACATCGACGTCGGGGCGGCGGACACCATCACCACCGCCATGGCGGCGGTCAGCAGGCTGATCCACATCAGGTCGCGGAGCATGGCAATTCCTTTTGCGTGGGCCGGTCGGCCGCAGGCACGGCGGTTCCACCACCGCGATGGCTCACTATAGCAGTCGAAGCCGGCAGAACACGCATCCGATCGAGCGGTTTGCGTCATCTCGTGCCCCCTCAACCTCCCGGCCGCGGCCGGCCGGTGGCGTACCACGACATGCTCGGCGTCTCGGGCCACGCCGGCCCTGCCGATCCCCGCGGCGATGTGGCGCAGCGCGGTCCGCTGGGCCGGGGGGCACGTGTGGTGCGACACGCCCGACGTGCTGCTGGCCGACCGCTTCACCGTGGCGCTGCACAGTGTGTCGGCGGGGCCCAACGGATCGACCTGCCCGAGCAGGCGGCGGTGCGCGACGTCCGGGCGGACGTGGACCTGGGCATGCTCGAGCAGATCGCGTTCGAGTCGCACGCCGGGCAGACGCACGTGTTCGAGCTCGATCCGGCGGCGTGACCCGGGGGCCTGGGCAAACCGCGGACCCGGCGGCCGCCGCCCCTGATCGCGCACCACCACGTGGTCGCCGGGTTGGTGATCCGCCGG
The DNA here is from genome assembly GCA_964625505.1 of uncultured Phycisphaeraceae bacterium. GTDB lineage: Bacteria > Planctomycetota > Phycisphaerae > Phycisphaerales > Phycisphaeraceae > CAZVBW01. The sequence goes on along the minus strand of CAZVBW010000059.1, from coordinate 19,325 downwards.
TTGATTGTCCACCTGCACCCCGGCGGGCGGCGGCCCGTCCCGCAGCGGCAGCCGGACGCGAGCTCCGTGGCCGCTGATCGTGATCAGCAGGGGCCGCGCATCTTCGGTCGCCCCGGCCAGCGGTCATCCTTTACCGTCTGCCGACCATGATCGATCTCCGCGACGCCCGATGGATCACGACGCCCCTGCAGGGCACCGGCCGCGTCAGCCCGCCCGTTCCAGTGCTGCGAGGCAAGCTCGAACTGCCCGCCAAACCCACCTCGGCACGCCTGACGATTACAGCCTGGGGGGTGTACGGGGCACAGATCAACGGCCGTCGCGTGGGCCGCGACGAGTTGCAGCCCGGCTGGCACGACTACCGCAAGCGGCTGTACGCCCAGCAGTACGACGTGGCCGACTTGCTGCAGGCCGGCCGCAATGCGCTCGCGGTGTGGCTGGGCGATGGCTGGGCGGTGGGCCACGTGGCGAACCTGGACCGCGGCGTACTGTACGCCCAGCGGCCCCGGCTGTGGGCACGGCTCGAGGTCCAGGGGGCCGATGGCTCGAACCAGACGCTGATCACCGACGACCACTGGCGTTGGCAGGAAAGCCCGATCCGTGCGGCCGACCTGTTCGATGGGGAGCACCACGACGCGCGGCGATCGATCGACGACGCGGCCTGGCAGCCGGTCGAGGTGCTCGAGGACGTGGCGGGCCCGGCCGAGGCGTCGCTGAGCCCGGCGCCGCCGATCCGTGTGACCCAGCAGCTGCCCGCGGTGGCCGAGCCGATCACGGTGGACTACTGGAACAACCGCAAGGCATTCGTCTTCGACTTCGGGCAGAACTTCACCGGCAAGGTCCAGCTGCAGTTGCGCGGTGCGGCCGGGCTGACGTTGATGCTCCGCCACGCCGAGGTGCTCAAGCCCGACGGCAAGCGGCCCGACACCAGCAACCTGCGGACCTGCCGCGCGACCGACAGCTACACGCTCCGCGGCGACCCGGCGGGCGAGACCTGGTCGCCCCGCTTTACCTTCCACGGCTTCCGCTACGCGGAGTTGTCCTACGACGGCAACTTCCACACGCCCGGCGGCGACGCCCCGCTCGACCCGCCGGCGCGGGACTCGGCCGTCGGCCTGGTGATGCACAGCGACATGCGCCGCATCGGGACCTTCCAGACGGGCCACCCGCTGCTCAACCGGCTGCACCAGAACATCGTCTGGGGCCTGCGATCCAACGTGCTGGACGTGCCCACCGATTGCCCGCAGCGGGACGAACGGCTCGGCTGGACCGGTGACGCCCAGGTCATCACGGCGACGGCGGGCTTCCTCTACGACACCTCGGGGTTCTTCGAGAAGTGGATCGGCGACCTGGCCGACGCGCAGGACGAGCACGGGCGGGTCCCGTCGTTCGCGCCAACGTTCCGGGACCCGGTCGACTCCGGGGCCGGCTGGTCCGACGCGGCGGTGATCGTGCCGTGGCAGACGTACCGCTGCACCGGCCGGCGGGAGCTGCTGGAGCAGGCGTACCCGATGATGCGGCGGTGGGCGGAGTACCAGGCGGCGACTGCCGACGACGGCGTCCGCGGCCGGTCCACCGGCAAGGGCCACGTGGGCTACGGCGACTGGCTCGCGCTGGACGGCAAGACCGACGCCGCCGGCGACACCGCCACGCCCAAGGACCTGATCGGCACGGCGTACCACGCGTACTCCCAACGGCTGTTCGCGCGGATCGCCGCGCTGCTGGGCCACGATGCCGACCGCGACGCGGCGAACGCCGCGGCCGACCTAGCGGTCGCCGCCTTCGGCCGGTGCTTTGTCCAAGACGGTCGGCTGACGGTGGCGTCGCAGACCTCGCACCTGCTGGCGCTGGGGTTCGACCTGCTGGACGAGGCGGACCGGCCCGGGGTGCTGGAGGCGCTGCTGGTGCTGCTGCGGGAAAGCGACGGCCACCTGCAGACCGGGTTCCTGGGCACGCCGATGTGGGGCCCGGTGCTGACGCGGTTTGGTCGGACCGACGTGATGGTCGACCTGCTGCTGCAGGAGGGGTACCCGGGCTGGCTGTACCCGGTCACGCTGGGGGCCACGACGATGTGGGAGCGGTGGAACAGCTGGCACCCGGAGCAGGGCTTCGTCGATACATCGATGAATAGCTTGAACCACTACGCCTACGGCGCGGTGGGCGACTGGATGCACCGCACGCTGGGCGGGATCGACCTGGACCTCAGCGAAGACCGCGGCGGCCCGGGGCTGGTGATGCGGCCGCACGCGGACCATCGGCTGGGTCACTGTGACTGCGGCCTGGACTCGGCGGTGGGGCGGATCGAGTCGTCGTGGAGGGTCGAAGGCGACTGGGTGCGTTATCGAATGCTCGTGCCGGAGGGGGTGCCGGCGGTGCGGGTCACGCCCGGGGGGGATCGGCAGCCGCTGACAGCGGGGGCGCACGAGTTCGACGAGGCGTTGGAGGGCGGCGGGGCCTAGGGCTGGCGGCTCACGCGTCAAAATTGAGCGTCAGCGGCTCGTCCGCTTGGAGGTCCAGCGCCCGGGGCTCGGCGCTGCGGGTCCCGTCGGCGAGCGTGATCTGCTGCGTGTGTGAAGTGCGGAGTGTCGCGCTGGTGAGGTGGCCGGCGGACCAGGTCGCGTCGACCCGGACGCCGCCGCGGGCGGTCCAGCCGGTGAACGAGCCATCGGGCCAGCGCCCGGGCAGAGCGGGCAGCAGGGTGACCACGTCGCGGTGGCTTTGGAGCAGCATCTCCTGCAGCCCGGCGGCCATGCCCAGGGTGCAGTCGATCTGGGTCTGGCCGTGGGCGTTGCCCAGCAGGTTGGGCTGGGTGCAGTGGCGGGCGAGCCGGTCCAGGGCCTCGGCGGCGGCGTCGCCGTCGCGGAGCCGGGCGTAGATGCAGGCCTTCCAGGCGTAGCTCCAGCCGGCCTCGGCGGCGTCGTCCTGGTGAGCGAGCCGCCGCTGGATGGTCCGCCGGGCGGCGTCGGCCAGCTCGGGCGTCGCGGCCGGGTCGATCGTCGTGCCCGGGAACAGGCCGAACAGGTGCGACATGTGCCGATGTCCCGGGTCGGCCTCGTCGTCATCCCGGGCCCACTCTTGCAGCGTGCCGTGGCGGCCGATGCGTTCGGGCGGCAGGCGATCGGCGGCGTCGGCGATGCGGTCCAGCAAGGGCTCGTCGGTCAGGCCCAGCGTGTCGGCGACGCTGCGGCAGGCGGCGAACAACTCGCGTGCGATCTGGTGGTCCATCGTCGGGCCCATGCACACGCTCGACCGCTGCCCCGTCCGGGCGATATACCGGTTCTCGGGCGACACGCTCGGGCCGCTGATCAGCGTCCCGTCGGCCGCCGGCTGCAGAAAGTCGAGAAGAAACTCGGCCGCGCCGCGGAGCAGCGGCCAGACCTGATCGCGAAGCCGGTCGAGATCTCGGCGGTGCAGCCAGTGCTCCCAGGCGTGCAGTGCGCACCAAGCCCCGCCGGTGGGCCACAGCCCGCAGCCCGCCGCGTCCCCCGGGCCGGTGAATCCCCACGGATCGGAAACGTGGTGCATCACCCAGCCGTCGGCGTCGTAGTGCTCGCGGGCGGTCCGCCGTCCCGAAGCGCCGGCGGCGAACGCGAGCCAGTCGAGCATGGGCGTGTGCAGCTCGCCCAGCCCGGCGGCCTCGGCGGGCCAGTAGTTCATCTGCAGGTTGATGTTGGTGTGGAAGTCGCAGTTCCAGGCAGGGGTGAGCTGGTCACACCAGATGCCCTGCAGATTGGCCGGCAGCCCCCCGGGGCGGGAGCTGCCGATCAGGGCGTACCGCGCGAAGTTCCACTGCCGGGTCAACAGCCCGTCGGGTGCCGGGCCCTGGGCCGCTTGGTGCATCAAGTCCGGGACACTCGCCGCTGGCGGGTCGTCACCGAGCTGTAGCCCGGCCCGCCGGTAGTACCGCTGATGGTCCGCCACGTGTTGCTCAAGCAGGGCATCCAGCGTGCGGTCGGCCGCCGCGCCGACCCGCCGGGCCGGCCGCTCGTGCCACGGCGTATCACCCTCGGCCATGCCGCGAAACGCGGTCCAGTAGTCCGTCTCGCAGGCGATCAGCACGGTCCATCCCGTCGCGCCCTCAAGCACCAGCCGATCGCCCATGGCCCGCAGCTCGCCGCCGTCGTGCCTGAGGGCGAGCCGCGCCGCGTACCGGCTGCCGTGCTCACCGGCCCGGCCGGTGATGTCCCACTGATCGCCGTCGGCGATGTGCACCCGGTAATCGACCGGGCGGGAGAACTCGAAGACCGTCCGCGGCAGCGTCGCGTGCGGCGGGCTGGCCAACTCGTGCCGCAGCACGATGACGTCGGCCGGGGCCGAAGCGAAGCATCGCCGGTGGTGCACCGCATCGCCCAGGGCAAACCGCGTGTGGGCAACCGCCCGGTCCATGTCCAGCCAGCGGGTGTAGTCGCTGGCGGGCCCGCCCACGTCGCTGTCGATCATGAGCCGGCCCAGCGGCTGGTACGGCCGGACGCGACGCGGCATCGCCATCAACGCCGCGTCGGCCAGCTGCTCGGCCTCCCGGGGCCGGCCTTCGGCCAGCAGCCGGCGGACCTCCGGCAGCTGCTCGCGGGCCTGCGGGTTGACGCGGTCCTGCGGGTTGCGTTGCCAGAGGCACTCGTGGTTGAGCCGCAGCACGTCGGCCCCGACGCCGCCGCGGACCGCCGCGCCCAGCGACCCGTTGCCGACGATGAGGTGGTCGTGCCAGCGGTGGGGGTGGCCGGGCTGGTCGTAGACCAGCTGGTGCGGGCTGCGGGACTCGGGCGCGGGCTGCGCCATACCAGGCGATCGCGATCGGTGCATCCGGGCCCCATGATGCCAGACCGCACCGGCACCGCCGAGGCGGCTGGGGCGTCTCGCACGCGGTCCGGCTCACCGCCCGGCCGATCACCCGGCCGTCATCGCCGCGCGAGACGCCAGGTCCAGGACCCGCATGTTCTCCCGCGCCTGGTCCAGCGTGATCGGGAACGGCTGGTCCTGCCGCACCGCGGCGACGACCGCGTCCCAGAACAGCTCGGCGGCCGGCCGCGCGTCGTCATTCGGGATCTCGTACGACGCCTCCTCCCACGGGATCGCCGACCGCTCCCGGCCAAAGCCCTGGCCCCGCACCGGCGTCTGATCCGAGACCGCCGGCGGGTCGACCGCCGCGGGATCAAAGTGACGCAGCGTCACCTGCCGGCCGTCGATCGTGAACCCGCCGTGGGTGCCCAGCACGTGCCAGGCCGGCTGGCTCACCGCCGCCGCGCCGCTGACCTCCACGTCGGCGACCGCGCCGCTCGGGCCACGCCACATCAGGTTGATGTGGTCCTCGGCATCGCCGACCGCCGCGACACGCCGGGTGTCGACCCACACGTCCCGGGCCGGCCCGCCGACCAGCTGCGTCGCCCAGTCCACCAGGTGCGGGCCCCAGTTGAGCAGCTGCCCGCCGCCAAACGCGCGGATCGCCTGCCAGTCGCTCCGCTGCTGATAGCCCGATTGCCGCAGCTGCACGCGGAACACCTCGCCGATCTTTCCTGATGCGATGAGCTTTTGGCTGTGGATGAGCGGCGGGTCGAACCGCCGATTGTGCCGCACCAGCAGCTGGCCCGCGCTGCGGCCCGCCTGCTCGATCAGGCGGTCGGCATCGGCGAGCCTGGTGGCCATCGGCTTCTCGACCACCACGTGCTTGCCCGCTTCCAACGCGAGCTCTGCCATCGCCGCGTGGTCGCTTGACCGGGTGGCGATGACGACCACTTCGACCGCGTCATCGGCCAGCAGCGACGGCAGGTCGGCGTGCTCCGCCGCGCCACAGGCCGCGTGCAGCTCCGCCGTGCGATCCGGCAGCACGTCGGCACCGGCGACGACGCGGATGTCCTCGCGGTTGCGGATTTCCTCGAAGATCATGCCCCAGCCCGCGCGGCCCAGGCCCGCGATGCCGACGTTGATTGCGTTCATGGTCATGGTGCGTCTGGCTGGCGGATCACCAGCGATAGTACCGGTACGGGTTGTCGGCGATCTTCCACCGTTCGCGGTCGGCGGCGTCCTGAGCGTCATCGGCGTCGGGCGTGGGCAGGTCGCTGATGTAGTCCCAGTGATAGAAGCCCGCGTCATCGCTCTGCAGCGACATATATAGAACCGTCGGGTCGCCGACCATGCCGCCGTGGATCCCGCGGTCCCAGACCCGGACGCCGATCGTGTTCTCGCCCGCCCGCAGTACCCCCTCGGGCACGGTGTACGCCTGGTCGTTGAGCCAGTGCCGGCTTGAGCCCACCTCCACGCCGTTGACGAACGTGGTCTCCGCCTCGTCGACGCGGCCCAGCGACAGCACCGCAGCCCGGCCCTCGGCGTGCTCGGGCAACGTGACGGTCCGGCGGTACACGAACTCGCCGTCGACCCATCGCCACGGCTCGTGCGAGCCCTCCAGATAACCGGGCACGTGCACATCGACCCACCGGGCCTCCGACTCGCCCGTCGCGAGGGCCCGCGCCTCGTCGCTCATCGGCTGGTGGTTGTTCCACTGCCGGTCCGGGCTTTCGGGCAGCGTCTGCACCGCCGCGACCTGCCAGGTACCGGTCAGCGGCACGTAGTGGTCCGGGCGGTGCAGCAGTGCCACGACGCGGTCGTCCTGCTCGAAGCGGACGCCCAGATTCGACAGCACCTGCGACATCGCCCGCGCCTGCCGCCACCGCGTAAACCGCAGGTAGCCCAGCTCATCCGCGGGCACCCCGCCGGGGCCCAGCTGGACGAAGGTCACCTGACCATTGCCCAGCGACAGTCGGCCGAGTTGTCCTTCGGCATCGATCGCCAGGTCCGGCCCCTCGGTCAACAACCACGCGGGCATCGCCGCTCGATAACGGAGGTCGCTGGCGGTGAGGCCCGCGGCGAGCTCCAGCGTCGGCGGCTGGTCCGAGCCGACGAAGCCGTCCCGTTGCTCCAGCGCGACCCCGAACAGGCCGCGGTCGCTGTCCCGCCGCAGCACCACCGCCTCGCCACCGGCAGTGACCCACTCGGTGAGGGCGTCGCTGTCCGCCACGTCCGGCCCGACGAGCAGCAACGCATCGGCGGGGACCGCCGCCAGATCGCCAACCGTCTCGTGGACCACGCCCATCGCTTCCAACCGCTCGCGTCCGGCCTCGCCGCCGAGGTAGACCACGTCGCGTGACTCGCTCACCGACGCCTCGGCCGCATACCGCACCAGCCGCAGCGTCAGCGCGTCGGCGACCGGGTCGGTCCGCGTTCGGCCCTCCAGGTCCAGCGTGTTGAGCATGATCAGCCCGCCGCCGACCCGCAGCTCCAGCAGCGGCGAGTACGCCAGGTCGAAGCCCTGCTCGATCACCGGCGTCCACCCGCCGTGGTGCGGCGTCTCGATCAAGACCGAGCTGACCGTGTGGCGGTTGCCCCAGCGCCAGCCGGTCCGCGGCGTCCACTCCCACTGCGGGTGCCTTGGGTACCCCTCGGTCGCGGTGCTGCTGCCGTTCCAGTAGCTCAGGTCGTCGCCATCCAGCCCGGCGGTGATCGGGTGGTCCGGATCGGTGGGCCAAGCGACGCGTGAGGACTGCGGCGCAGTGCGAAGCTGCAGCGCGTGGTGCAGCCAGCCGGCCTCCTGGGTCATCACGATCAGTCGGCCGCCGGTCGCGAGGTAGTCCGCCAGATCGCCCGGCAGGACGTGGCCATCCGATAGCGCATGCCGGCCGACGACGGCGACGGGCTGCTCGGGCTGGCCATCCGTCCACTCGACGACTTCGACGCCAAGACGACGCAGGTGGCCTGCGGTGTTGCCCCGCGGGTCGAACACGGCAACGGCCGGCAACGCCTCGGCATCGGTGAGCTCGCCGTACACGCGGAAGTCGAACGTGTCGTGGAAGCGGTGGTCCCCGATGCTCGCCTCCATCGTGATCCGACCATCGACACGCGAACCGTCGATCGCCCCCGGCAACGCCGCGGCGATCGGCAGGCGGACCTGCCCGCCGACCTCAATCTCGCCCTCGGCCACGGCACGAGCGAGCTGCTCCTGCCCGACCGACACGGACCAACGCACCGAGTAGGTCTGCGGATACCGACTGTCGTTGATGAGCACCGCCTGCTTCCGCACCGACTCGCCGGGCCGGTAGTGGTGGGTGCGGTCGGTGATGGGTTGCTGGTCGTCGACCGTCTGATTGGGGGTCTCGCCGGGGCCGGCGATCCAGGCGAGGGTGGGGCCGTTGACCCGCTGCACGTGCTCGTTGGCCTCGGTGTGCCACGGCACCAGGCCGCCGGACAACCCCATCGTTCGCCAGCTGCGGAAGGTCCGGGTGATGAACATCTCCAGCACGCGGTCCATCGCCGGGCTGTGCTCGATGAGCCGCTCGTTCTGGTCCCACCGCACGTGCGGCTGATACGCCCGCTGCGGGTCATCGCCGTCCCAGCGGGCGGCGATGACCTCGTCGCGGTACGCGGCAGGTTCGATTACGTACGCCTCGGGCCCGATGAGGCTCGCCGCCCACTCGGTCATCAGCGGTTCGCTATGTCCCTGGTGGCCATATCCAGACCTGCCGCGCATCACCGAGGCATAGAGCGGCAGGCCAAACTCCACGGACATGAACGGCAGCTCGCCGTGCTCGGACCAGTGGCTCAGCCACTCCTCGCGTTCCTGCAGCGGCAGGAAGTTGAGGTACATATTCGACGTGTAAACGTCGCCGTTGTACGAGCCGTGGTGGGCGAAGACCGGCTTGTCATCCACGGCCTGGATCGCGTCGATCAGCTCGCGGACCCGCCGGGCATCGACCACGTACTCCTGGTCGGGGCTGAAGCCGGTCATGCCGATCTTCCACGGGTCGCTGTCGCCGCGGTTGCCCAGGGCGTTGCCCGTGTGGGAGTACATCACGACCGACGGGTGGTTTCGCCAGGCCCGGATGTCCCGCTCCATGATCCGCATCCACTGGTCGCGTAGCGCCTGGTCCTGCCAGTGGTTGAGCAGCCGGCTCATGTGCGGGGCGTTGGCGGCGATCGGGAAGCCCGAGGCGTCGGCGGCCTCGATCGCGAGCATCATGTGGTGCGACTTGCCACGCCGCGTCCAGTCCTCGGGCCAGGTCTCGGCGAAGTTGTAGCCCAGGTCGATCAGCCGCTCGTACCGGCTGGCGTACTCGGCCGGGTCGGTCTGGTACGGCCGGACCGTGTGGGGCCGCAGCGGGTACCGCGTCCCGTTGAGGTAGAACTGCCTGCCATCGATCCAGAACTCGCGGAACCCGAACCGCTGGACATACACATCATCCAGCCCGCCGCCCTCGACATGCAACCGCATGTCATACAGGTTGGGCTGCTGATAATCCCATAAACGCGGGTCATACCAGTCAAAGCTCAGCACCGCGGTACTTTCGCCAGCCCGAGCCTGGCGGGTCGTCTCGTAGCGCTGCTCCACGTGACCCTGTTCGTCGAGCATCTCGACCGTGTACCGCAGCTCGGCCGGCTCGGGCAGCCCCGCGAGTTCGACGTCGATGGTGACCTGCCACTGCCGGACCGACGGTTGGATGTACACATCCGCGACGTGCGGCCCGGCGGGGCGGCTGAGCAGGGCGGTGTCGCCGATGATCCCGCGATGCTGCAGGTCGGCCGGCTGCACCGCCTCTTCGAGGTAGCCCATGTACCGGGTGACCTGGTCCAGGTCATCAACGGCGACGACCAGCAGCTGCAGCTCGTTGCGCTCGCCGGGGGAGACGTGGTCGGTGATATCGACCGTCCCGCCCGGCCAGCGCACTTCGCCGGCCCGCTGCCCGTTGACCCATACCGTCGCGTCGGTGCTGACCCGGTCCAGCTCCAGCAGCACCGCCCGGCCGGCCCAGTCCGCGGGCAAGTCGACCGTCCGGCGGTACCACATCCGCGGGTCGTCGCCGCCGGTGTCGGGGACCACGCGGTCGTCCCACAGGCCGGCGGGCTCATTCGCCGCCGGGCCGTCGGCGGGCATGTATTGCCACCGGCCGTTGAGCGACAGCTCGGCACGCGTCGGGCTGACGTCCACGACGACCGGTGGGTTCCACTGCAGGTCCTCCCCGCGCCCGGTCGTCGCCGCGCGGTTCGCGGTCAGCGACGCATCGTCGAAGTCGTACGTCCCCGACGCCCCCCACACGCCGCACTGCACGCGGACCCGCACCGCGCCCTCGGGCACGGCGACGCCGGTCGCTTCGTACGCCTGCCAGCCTTCGGCGTCCGGGTTCACCATCAGTTTGGGCCAGCCGCCGACGCGTTGCCCGTCGGCGTCGAGGAACTGGTACTGGAGCATGCCGGTGTTCCAGGCCTGTTCACCGGTGACGACGTCGGCGGCCCGCATGAACACGCTGACGTTGACCGATGTGGCGTTGGCCGGCAGATCGACCACCTGCTCCACGATGGCCGCGCCACGGTCGGCCAGGGTCATGCGGACGTAGCGGCGGTCGCCCTCGGTCCGCGTCTGGATGATCCCCGGGTCCCCGCGGGTCCAGGGCCGGGGCCAGCCGTCACTGTCCGGCTCGCCGAACGAGCCGGCCGTGAGCAGGTTGGGCCCGGCGGTGTCCTGGGCAAGCGAGCCTTGGGCAGAACCGAGGCTGATAAAGATGCATGCGAGCATCAACCTGAGCAGGTGGCGGTGGCATGTCATGACGACGTTTCCGGGGGCAGGGGTGTACCGGTCGCCCGCCGGTCCGACGCGGACCCGGGCGAGGCAGGAGTTGGAGCTTGTCGATCAGTCGCCGGTGCGGACGGTCCAGGCGCCGCTGGAGGGGTAGCCGGAGGCGCCAAACTCGAGCGGCTTGCCGACGATGGCGTGGCCATCGACGAACATGTGGGTCCGTCCGCTGTCGGGGCCGTGGATGTCGCGGCCGAAGTCCGGGAGGGCACCGGGGTGGTTGTAGCCGGCCTGGTTGGTGTGGCCGGCCACATTGTTCTCGTGGGCCTCAACCAGCAGCAGGGTGTCGGCGGGGGCCCGGGCGTCGTCGATGCGGCGGTGGCCGAAGTCGGCGTAGCTGGACCCCGCGTTGGTGACGCTCGGGCCGATGCCGTAGAAGGTGGTGAAGGACACTAGATTGCTGGGCATGCCGTAGCTGCGGATCGATTGCCCGTCGGGCAGCCAGCCGGGCCGGGGCGTATCCGGGCCGTCGTTGGGGCACCGGATCATCGGCGACGGATCGACGGTGCGGCCCCAGTCGGTCCGCTCTTCGTTGAGGTGCCAGTCGATCATGTCGTCCCAGGTGTGGTGACCGCTGGCCGCGAGGGGTGTCGCGTTCTTGAAGGCGGTCGTGTTGTCCCGCTGGGAGCCGTAGGGCAGCCAGCCATCCAGATCGGTGGCGTAGTTGTTGAAGGCGATGCCCAGCTGCCGCATGTTCGACAAGCACAGCGCGCTGCGCGCGGTGTCGCGGGCGCTGGTCAGGGCGGGCAGGAGGATCGAGATCAGCAGGGCGATGATGCTGATCACGACCAGCAGCTCGATCAAGGTGAAGGCGTGGCGGCGATTCATGGCGTCGGCCTCGGGGAAGACGGTGAAGCCGCGTGGCCGGCGGTTACACCGGCCCGCGGGGAGGTTGCAGGGATTACCACCGGCGGCGGCCGATCCCGCCTGAGGCGGACTTCCGCCGACGCTTGAGCATCAACGCCATGCCACTGCCCAGCAGCGCGAGGCTGGCAGGCTCGGGGATCGGGTTGTTCAGGTTCTCGGCGCCCGCGTCTATCCAAAGCTCATCGACGAAGACGTCGCCGCCTACGCCGCTGTTTCCAATCAGCAAGCTGAAGGCGTTGATCGCCCCACCGCCGCTGTCGCGGAAGGCGAAGTCATCGGCGATGCGGTTGGCGACCGTGGCCGAATCGGTCCCGGTGGTGAGGTATGTGTCGTAACTCTTGGTGGCGCCAGTGTTGCCGTTGGTGACGACGAACCAGAGGTTGTACCAAGTGTCCGAGACCAGCGGGGTGCTGCTGCCGAAGGAGCCGCCGTCGCGGACGTCGAGCTCTGCGGGATCGGTCAGATCGACCACACCGTAGCCTGCCAGACCCGCGAAGAACGTGCTGCCGGTCCCGTTTTGAAACGCAATATGTGTGGCCTTGTCGTCAGTATCGTTATAGAGAAAGCGGACAAAGATCGTGCCGGTGGTGCCATCTTCGGCGAGGGTGTTGCCGCTGCTGAGCGCGCGGATCGTATTGTCGGAATCGCCGTCGGGGCTCCAGAGCCCGACCGCGCCGATGGAGCCGGCGGGGGCGCCGGTGTCGATCGATTCGAGATCGACACTGTTGGACCAATCGGACACGTCCTCGAAGTTTTCTTCGAGCACGAAGGCGGCATGCGTGGGAACCGTCAATGCTGCGGCGAGGCCAAGGCAGGCGGCGAGGGCGGGGTTGAGGCGGGGCATGGTGTTTCTCCTGAAACGGGTGAACAAAAGCGGACAAGGCGAAAAAACGGACAACGATCCAAGTCAGGTCGGGGGCGGCGGGGCGGTGGTGGACGCGAACCTCCCCTCGCCGAAGGGCACGGCGACGGCGGGCAACTCCCGGCCGGGCCGGTGGATCTTGCGGGTGAGCAGGTCGACGGCCTGCCGGCCGACCTCGACGCTGGGTAGCAGGAGCGTGGCGATGGGCCGATCCAGGCCGTCGATCGTTTCGTGGGAGGCGCCGATGATCGAGAGGTCTTCGGGGACGCTCAGACCACAGCGCAAGGCGGCGTGGTAGACGGTCATGGCGTGGTTGCTGAGGTAGGTCAGGATGGCGGTGGGGCGGTCGGGGGCCTGGAGTCGCCCGGTGAGGTCTTCGAAAAGCTGGGGCGTGCTGATGGGTTCGGGCGGGTCGTTGTAGAACAGCTCGGCGGTGAGGCCGGCGGCCCGGGCGGCATCGACGACGCCGTCGCGGCGGTCATCGTGGCTGTAGTGGCCCGCGGCGTAGGTGTTGATGTAGGCGATGCGGCGGTGGCCCTGCGCGATGAGCCGGGAGGCGCCTCGGAAAAACGCCTCGCGGTCATCGGGGTACGCGGCGTCGTGGTCCCGCTTCATGTTCAGCCAGATCGACGGGACGCTGTACCGCTTGATGTGCTCGGCGAGCTTGGGCGGGTCGGCGTACATGTAGGCCACGATCAGCCCGTCGACCGACCACTCCCGGAGGATCTTGGGGAACTGCTGCTCGTCTTCGAGCTTTTCGTCGACGACTTCGCCGAGGCTGAGGCTCAGGTCGTGTTCGCGGCAGCCGGTGGTGAGTCCCGGGAGGTACTGGCGGTAGACCGAGTAGCGGGGGTCGGTGCTGGCGAGCAGGCCGATGCCGTTGAACCGGCGTTTCTGCATGGCCTGGGCGGCGGTGTTGGGGCGGTACCCCAGTTCGCCGGCGATGGCGCGGATGCGGTCGGCGTTGCGTTTGGCGTCCGAGCGGCGGCCGATGCGGTTGAGGTTGAGCACGTTGGACACCGTGGTCGGGGAGACCCCGGCCTGCTCGGCGATGGCGGCGATGGTGACGGTGCTGACGGCCATAAAGTGGAACGCTCCAACTTAGGTACGTTCAAATTACCACGCCGCGGTCCGCTGTCAAGGGTTTTGTGTGATTCGCCCGCTGCGGCCGGCTCGGCCGGATCGCGGTGGGGCGGTGGCCGGTTGTCCGGGGCTGGGCGGGACGCTCGCCGGTTCTGGGTGCTGCGGCTGGACGCGGCCTGGCTGGGGCCTCGGGTGGCTCGACCCTCGCCGCCGGCCTACGGGTCACCAGTTCCTAGGGGGGCGTCGACGACGAGCAGCGCCGACGCGGGGGCTTATGGCGTGGTGGCCGGGCCGGGGTGTGGTGGTGCTTGGGGCGTCAGCAGCTGGACGCGGTACAGGTGGAGCTGGTCTGGCCCGGCGATGGGCGGTGGGGCCAGTTGCAGCGGCACGAGGCGGTAGCCCGGCCCGGTCGGCGGCGGGCCGGGGCGGGTGATGAGGTAGATCGGCGGGGTGAGTTGGCCGTCGGCGGCGAGGCGTTGCATGGCCTGGGCGAGGGTGCCGTTGCGGTCGTGTCTTGCCCACATGGGCCAGTCCATGGAGCCGGCGTGGTCGCGGATGCGTGTGAAATAGATCGGCCGTTGCAGCTGGGCGGCGACGGCGGAGCCTTCGGCCCGTGTGTCGGTCAGGACGGTGGCCGATGCGGGGTGGGGGCCGCTGCGGATCACGGCGGCGAGCTGTGTGGCGTGCGAGAACGGCCGGGCCAGGTCCTGGGCCCAGGCGAACAGCCCCACCGCGGCGCTGCAGGCGAGGACGGTGGTGCAGACGGCCCGTGCCCGCCGGCGGCCGGCCGGGGTGTGCAGCGGGTCGAGCCAGGCCGGCGGGAGCCGGCGTGTGGGCTGGGCGATCGCGAAGAGCCAGAGGCTGACGACGGTGAGGATGAAGTAGTGGCCGAAGTGCCGGACGTAGTAGCCGCGGTAGACGGCGACGGCGAACAGCAGCATCAGGAGCACGCCCAGGCCGAAGCTCACCGCCGCCGCGGGCCGGCGGAGCAGGGCGGCGGTGATGGCCAGGACCCACACGGCGGCGACGGCCGCCAGCAGGCCCGTGGCCCAGGGCCAGGCGGCCATCCGCAGCACACTGTTGGTCCAGAAGTCGGGGGCGAAGACCAGCGGAAGGTGCAGCAGCGCGTCGACGAAGTTGCCCAGCACGCCGGGTGTGGCCGCGGGGCTGATGGCCAGGTGCGACCGGAGCCCGGCCCCCGCGCCCGAGCCGGTCCCGGACCACGCCAGCGCGCCCGCGAGCAGCACCAGACCCGCGGCGCCCACCACGAGCGTGGGCCAGGCGAGTCGCCGCTGGCCGCCGGACCGGTGTCGGCGGCGGAGCTCGTGGTCGCAGACCATCCCCGCCCCGAGGCCGACCGCGAGCAGGAAGCCGTAGACGCTCGTGCTGCCGGCCAGCAGCAGCAGCCCGGCGATGCCCGCGGCGTGTGGCCCCGGCCGGGGGGTCTTCAGGCACCGGCCGTAGAGGGCGACGGCCCCGTAGAGTCCCAGCACGCCCAGGGCGTAGGCCCGGCTGATCATGCCGTACTCGAACAGGCTGTAGTAGCTGAGCGCCAGCAGCAGCTTCTGCAGCCGGGTGAAGGGCGAGGCCAACGCGATGAGCGCGACGCTGCCGATGGCGATCGTGCCGTGCACCAGCTGCATCGCCAGCGGGTCGTGCGTGAATCGGGAGATCACCCAGAGCAGCAGGTACCAGCCGGGCGGGTGGCCCTCGCTGGTCAGTCGGGCGAGCACCTGGCCCAGGCCGTCGCTCTCGACGGCGATGAGCCAGGCCTGGGCCTCGTCGCGCCAGGGCTCGTGGCGCAGCAGCCCCGCCAGGAGCATCAGCGCATAGCCGAGGATCAGCGCCGGCTCGAAGAGGCTCGGGGTTGGCCGTCGCATCACGCCGCCTCGCCGGAGCGGGTCAGCCGGCGGCGGGCCAACATCAGGCCGAAGACCGCGCTGCTGTACGCGAAGTAGAGCAGGTGCATCCCGATGACGCCGGGGCTTCGCCAGCCGCAGCGGCGCAGGATGAACTGATAGAACCGCCGGTTGATCAGCCCCACCGCGAGCAGGCACAGCGCGGCGAGTGTCCAGGCCCACGGCTGGAGCAGCCCGGCGACGCCGGCCAGGATCGCGAGCCACACCAGGACCGCCGAGGCCCGCGCGGACCAGCCGAGGTTCAGGTCCGCGGGCAGGTCGTCGTGCCGCAGCAGCAGCCGGGTCCACGGCACGGCCCGGGCGAAGATGTCGGTCCGCAGGGCCTGGGCAAATCCCCAGCGCTTGAGGTGCGTGCACTGGATTGCCGGGTCCAGGCGGATACGTCGGCCGCCTCGCCACAGCCGCATGCCCAGCTCGATGTCCTCGATGGATACGCCCCGCATCGACGCGTCGAACCCGCCTGCGGCATCAAACGGCTCGCGCCGCACCGCGCCGCAGCCGCTCCAGAAGGTCCACGCGTCCGGGCCGCTGTGCTGGTGGGTCCAGTGGTGGCGGAGGTTCATGAACAGGCTGGCGACGTTGCGTTGCGGCGGCTGGTCGTCGTAGCTGCCAAAGGCCGCGGCGAGCTGCGGGTCGTGGGCGAAGCGGTCGGCGAAGCGCTCGAGCGTGTCCGGGTGGACCGCCACGTCGGCGTCGATGAACACGACAAGGTCTTCGACGGCCTGCCGGGCCCCGAGGTTCCGCGCCGCGGCGCCGCCGACCGGGCCGCCGGGGGTGTGCAGCAGCCGGGCCCCGTGCTGCCGAGCCAGGTCGGCCGTCTGGTCGGTCGAGCCGTCATCGACGACGGTCAGCGTCGCGACCGGGCGGGTCGAACGCGCCAGCGCGTCCAGGCAGTGGGCCAGAGTCGATTCGGCGTTGTGGGCGGGGATCACGACGGCGAGGGTGGGCCTCATGGTGCGGCCCCGGCGAGCGGTTGGGACGCGGTGGTCGCCGCGGCGGATGGGCCCCGCGGGTCGGCGGGCGGTGAGCCCAGCCGCAGCCACCGCGACCAGGGGACCCAGAACACGTGGGCCAGGATAAAGGTGCCGAACCACGGCCCCATCAGCACGCGGAACCCCACGAGCAGGCCGACCATCGCCGGCAGCAGCACCCACCGCGACCGCCGGTGCAGCAACGCCAGCGGGTAGCCGAGTTCGATCGCGATCGTGCCCGCCGCCGCGAGGATCATCGTCGCCCGCTGGCCGGCGAGCCACCGCCCCCAATCGACGACCGGGCCCACCCCCTCGGGCTGGAGCTGCGCCCGCAGCAGCGTGATCGAGAGCGTGTCGGACGTGATCCACTCCAGCCCGCCGTGGCGGAGCTTGGCGATGCCCGCGCTGAAAAAGATGGTGCAGAGCACCAGCTGCGCCGCCCGCACGGGCCAGCGGTAGGCGCCGTGGGGCGGGCGTTCGACGGCTCGATCGCGTCGGCGGGCCCGCCAGGCGTCCAAGGACCAGGCGTCGCCGCAGCGGCTGGCGGCCAGCACACCCAGCAGGATGACCACCACGCCGTCGGTGTGCTCGAGCCGGCCGAAGTGGTGTGGCAGGGCCAGCAGGTAAAAGCCCAGCACGAAAGCCACGCCGAGGCTGACCCGGGTCAAAAAGCCCAGGGCCGCGGTCAGCAGCGACAGCCGCCACAGGCCCCAGGCGATGTCCAGCCACGGCCGGGCCAGCGGCTCAAAGCTCGCGAGCCCCAGGACCTTGATCGGTTGGCGGAAGGCCTCACCGACCTGGGCCCAAAGCGGCCACGGCTGGTTGCCGAACAACATCAGCACCCCCACGCAGAACACGATCCGCCCCAGCGCCAGGTCGCGGGGGTCGGCCGGCGAAAACCAGAACCGGTTCCAGCTGTCAACCAGTGGGCTCAAGGGCGGTTCCGGTCCGGGTCCGGGGTGGGCGTGGGGGCAGGGGCGGGTGCGTCCAGACGGGCCAGGCCCAGCGTGCGGACCTGCTCGGGCCGGGGCGGCGTGGCGGTGGCGGGGACCGCGAAGGTCAAGGCGACCAGGCGAACGCCCCGCAGGGCTGGGCCGTCATGGTGGCCTTGTCGGCGGCGGTGTTCGTAGCGCTGGAGGATTTCCCGGGCCGACGCCGCGTAGGCCGCCTCGGGCCGCGGGGCGTCGGCCATCTTCTTGAGCGCCGAGTTCAGCCGGACGTGGTGCAGCGGCGCGATCCAATCCGGGTCCGCCAGTTCGATGTGCCGGCCCAGCCGATCGTCCACCGGCAGACCCCACGCGCGATAACGGACCACCTGGGTGGGCTCTTCCACGCTGCTGAACATCGGGTACGGGGAAAACGGCCAGTGCTCGCGACCGGTGAGCACCTCGAAGCTGCAGCACGCCAGGAACAGCCAGATCGCCGCCGAGATCAGCCGCCTGCGGGTTCGGCTGGGCATCACCGGCATAGTATCCCGATCGACACGATGACCGCAGCGCTTGATCAAAACCCGCCCGCCGTTCGTCTCGCGCTGGCCATGGTGGTGCGGGATGAGCAGCGGTTCCTTGCTCAAAACCTCGCGTATCACAAGCGGCTCGGGGTCGAGCGGTTCTATATCTTCCTGGACCGCTGCAGCGACCGGACACCACAGATCGCGGCGGGTCATCCGTCGGCGGTTGTGCTGGAGCGGGACCGCCGCGACGACGAGCGGTTTATGTCCGAGTTTCAGCGGCGGTGCCTCGGCGAGGCGCTGCGGCTGGCCCGCGTGGACGGGGTGGACTGGTTGATGCACGTCGACGCGGACGAGTTCGCCCGGGGCGATGATCCGCACCGCTTCGCCCCGCTGCCCGGGGGCTCGGCCGGGCCGATCGCCGACCGGGCCCAGCGGGCGTCGCTGGCCCGGATGCTCGCCGAGGTGCACGGCCCGGTGGAGCAGGTGCTGCTGCGGCCGCTGGACGTGCTGCCCACCGCGGTGCAGCCCGACACGCCGTTCGATCATCACGACCATTTCCAGAACCGCGGGGCCCTGCGCCGCCGCATCCTCGACCCGACCACCGGCCGGGTCGTCCGCTTCAACAAGCGGCTGGGCCACTACCACGGCAAGGCGATCGTGCGGGTCGGCGACGACGTGGTCGCCGACACCGCCCACCGCTTCGGCCAAGCCGACGGTCGGCCGCTGGTGACGGTCCGCCGCGGGGTGCTCTATCACTTCATCGCCGTCGACGGCGACCTGTGGTGGGACAAGCACCGCAAGTTCGCCGAGTTCCCCGCCCACTGGGAGAAGGGCACGGCGGTGCGGTTCCCCAAGCAGGCGTGGAAGCAGGCGAGCGTGGACATGAGCCGTGAAGAGGCCCGGGCGTACTTCGACCGGTGGGTGGCGGTGAGCCCGCGGCGGCTGGCCATGGCCCGGCTGACCGGGTCGGTCGTGCGGGACGACTTTGTGCGGCGGGTGGTGACGCAAGCCACGCCACGCGGTCACCGGCCGGGGTCGTGATCGTCGGCAGTCCTGAGGAAGTGCCTCGCGGACCGTCGCGTCAGCCGCAGCGCGATCAAGGCCCTTCGAAGCGGTTGGTTGAACATCGGCCTCCCCTCCCTCGCAGGGAGGGGCCGGGGGAGGGTCGCGGTCGATACCGTCGGCCTGATCGAAAGATGCGGGAGGTCGCAAGCCGCAAACCCTCCCCGGCCGCCCTGGAAGGGTGAGGGGGCACAGATCACGCACGCTGCTTCAACCCGGCGGTGCGGAAGCCGGCGGGTCGTGGCGCCGCGGGGTGGGCGCGAGGCCGTGGAGTGTTGCGGCCAGCTCCCGGGCCGACCGCACCCCGCCGGGCAGGGCCAGCCACGCCGCGAGGTATCCCAGCCCGAGCGTCGGGACCGCCCAGAGCGCTCGCCACGCCGGGTGGTCCGGACCCTCGGGCAACAGCCACCACAACCCCGCCATCGCCAGCGTCACGCTCGCCGCCATCACGAGGTCGGTCATCACGACCGCGGAGGCGACGACGAACAGCGCCGTGGAG
>CAZVBW010000058.1:0-28111 GCA_964625505.1 uncultured Phycisphaeraceae bacterium | reverse complement strand
CCGTCAAAGCCCCCGCCATCCAACACGCAAACGCACCCCCCCGCCCCTCACACCCCCCGCCGTCGCCTCATGCACACCAAGCCCCCCACCCCGAGCAGCACCGCCGTCCCCGGTTCCGGCACGGGCAGGCCGCCGATATACAGCAGGTCCAGCCCGTTCTTGCCATCGATCGTCACACTCTGAATCGAAGCCCCCGCCGCCACGCCGAGGTCGGTCAGGTCGATCGCCAGCCCATCGACATTCTGCGGACCTAACGACCCGCCGCGAGTGAACTTCCCATTCTCCAAGGCCTGGAGCGTGGTAATGGTGGGCGTGGAGGCTTCCAACCCATGGGTACTCAACGTTCGAGCCACGTCCAGATCCAGATCGTGATCGTTGCGCGTAAACGAGACCGGCGTAGACAATGCGACGCCGTCCAGATGCGTGATATCGAACGACGTACCGAAGTTGTCGACGATGATCAGCTCCGCCCCGTCGCCGTTGGTCAGGGCCTCGTCGAAGGTGAACTCGTTTCCCGCCAGCATGTTGTAGAAGCCGGTACCCAGATCGAGGTCTTCCACCAAAGCCGCCCGCTGTCCCGTCGCAGGGGCCGTCGCACCGGCAAACACCTGGATCCCGTTGTCCCCACCGTTGAGCCCGACTCCCGTCACACTCACCCCAATCAGGTCCGCCGCCTCCACCCGCCGCGAATCCCCGCCGTCCTCAGCCACGGTGACCGCCTGGATCACCCCACCGGTCGCCTCCAGACTCAACGTCGCCGCCGACGCCTGCAACCCGCTGAACGCGATCCACCCGGTCAAAACCCCGGCCGCCATGCATGAAGGTCCATTCATGCGGAAAACTTTACTGCGCCTCTGCCACGGCCGCAAGAGTCTGTCTAAACCACGCGAAATGTCGCGCCCGCGGCCCATGCTAACTCCGGTTGGCCAGTAGCCCGTAGCCGGAAGCGAGAAGCCGGAAGCCGATCCCCCAATCTGCGTCATCTGCGCCATCTGCGATTCCACCTCCCCACCTTCGCACCTTCGCACCTTCGCACCTGTCACCTGTCACTTGTCACTTGTCACTTGTCACTGGCCGCCTTCGACCTGCGACTCAGCCTCCAACTCCCGCCTCTCCGTGCCTCCGCGCCTCTGTGGTTCAACTCTCCCTTCGGACCACCGGCCCCGCGCCTCCCCCGTCTGCGTCCGCCGCACCCTCTGCGGTTCCACCGAGCTCAGCCGTTAGCCGTTAGCCGTTGGCCAGTAGCCGCAAGCCGGAGGCCAATCCCCCGATCTGCGTCATCTGCGAAATCTGCGGCAACCTCCTCAGTTCCCGCCCCAACGGCAGCACGCCCCGTCCCGAACACCCTGCCTACCTGCCTTCCTTGGCGCTCTCGGCCTCTTGGCGGTTCCACCTGCCTCCCTCTGCGCCTCCGCGCCTCTGTGGTTCAACGCTCCCTTCGGACCACTGGCCCCGCGTCTCCCCCATCTGCGTCATCTGCTCAATCTGCGGTTCCACCGCGATCAGCCGTTCGCCGTTAGCTGTTGGCCAGTAGCCGGAAGCCGCGGCCAATCCCCCAATCTGAGTCGTCTGCGAAATCTGTGCCCCTCGCCTTCCCCACGGCAGCGTGCCCGTCCCGACCACCCTGCCTACCTGCCTACCTGCCTCCCTCGGCGCTCTCGGCGTCTTGGCGTTGCCACCTGCCTCCCTCTGCGCCTCCGCGCCTCTGTGGTTCAACTCTCCCTTCGGACCACCGGCCCCGCGCCTCCCCCATCTGCGTCATCTGCACAATCTGCGGTTCCACCCTCCCCGCCTCGCGCACCAGCTCCGCGTCACGCCGCCAGTCGATCTGGCTGATCGAAGAGCCGCTGCGTTTCCGCCGTCGTCGGCGACTCCGGCAGCACCCGCTCCACCCGATACCGCGGTTGCGGCTGCAACAACCCCGGCTGAGTCGTCGTCAGCTCCAACCACCAGCCGCACAGCTCCCGCGCCGCCGCCACCAGCCGGGGATCATTCTTCAGCGGCTCCCGCTTTTTCGCCTTCGTCTTCTTCACTTCAGAAGGCACTGGGTTCCCGCACCCGCCTGCTCCCGGGGGACCAAACCGCAGCCCGCCCGACGCCACCGTCGCCGCCCGCTGCTCCGCTGCCTCCCGCGCCTTGGCTTTGGCCTGGCGATCAAGCTTCCGCTGAGCCCGCCGCTCCGCCCGCTCCGCATCGGTCAGCTTCAACGACTCCGCCCGCCGGTCCGCAGCCTCCTCCAGCAACTCCGCCACCCCACTTTCCGGGGGCAGCACCCGCGGCTTCGCATCCGCCCAATGCACATCCGGCGGGATCGGCAACACCACCCGATCCTCCCGCAGCGCACCGCTACCGGTCTGGCTCGGGTACCACCACCCCCGGAAGCTTGCCCCCTGCCCGCCGCGATCCTCCGCCCGGATCGCCTTCTGCCAGAAGATGTGGATCCGGTCTCTCTTGCGACTCCCCGTTCGGAACGCCAACGGCACAAACCCCACCGCCTCCCAAAACCGATTCGCCGGCAGATCCTGAGCGCACCAACAAGAACACAACCGCACCCCCCACGGCCACCGATCGAACATCGCCTGCAACAGCGTCGCTCCGATGAGCCCGCGTTGCCAGTCCGGCCGAATGTTCATCTGGTAGATAATCCCCACATCATCGCGCTTGAAGTAGCGGTCCACCCCGATGCAGTACCCAACCCGCTCGCCCGCTGGCGGCGGCGTCTCGGCAATGACCACGTGCCGCTTCTTGACGTGCCCTTCCAGTTGCCCGAGCGGCATCCAACCCACGGCCTTGCTGTGAACCCGCTGCAGCTCGTCCAGAAACGCCACATCCTCCAGCCGCGCATCGCGAACCTCGACCCCCACCCCCGGAAGCGCCAAGCCCTCCGCACGCTCCACGCCCCCCGACTCCACCCGCCGGACCACCAGTTCATTCGACATCGCTGTTCTCCCAACCTCTAGCGGTTAGCGGTTAGCGGTTAGCGGTTAGCTTTTAGCGGGAAGCCGGAAGCCCGAAGCCGGAGGGCCAATCCCCCATCCGCGTCATCTGCGGTTGCCACCTTCACACTTTCACTTGTCACTTGCATCTTTCGACTTCTGGCTTTTCACCTGTCACTTGTCACTTGTCACTTCCGACCAGCAAGCCCCCCGTCTCGTCGTCGTACCACCAGTTCATTCGACATTGTTGTTCTGCAAGCGGTTAGCGGTTAGCGGTTAGCGGTTAGCGGTTGGCAATCAGCCAGAAGCGAGAAGCCGGAAGCCGGAAGCCAGAAGGCAAGGCCCCCGCGTTTGCGACCCTCGCCTCCCTCTGTGCCTCCGCGCCTCCGTGGTTCATCCTTCTTCTGGCTTCCCACTTCCCGCCTCAGGCTTCCACCCTCACCCATCTGCGTCATCTGCGAAATCTGCGGCAACCTCCTCAGTCCCCGCCCCAACGGCAGCATGCCCGTTCCCGAACACCCTGCCTCCCTTGCCTCCCTCGGCGCTCTCGGCGTCTTGGCGGTTCCACCCGCCTCCCTCTGCGCCTCCGCGCCTCTGCGGTTCCTCTTCTCCGGCTAACCGCCAACCGCTAACGGCTAACCCCTCCCGCTCACGCCGCCGCCGCCAACCCCCCATAGTTGATCTGCGTCCCCACCGGCGCACACGCCGGCCCGCTCTCCAGCCGCGGGTTGAACCAGAACGCCGTCAGCCACACCTTCGTCCCCGGCGTGAGCTGGTTCGGGAACATCACCTGCGTCGCCGTCTTGGACGTGCTGCCCTCGACCTTCCACGCCGCGATGTCCGTCGGCGGCGTCTCCCCGACAAAGCTGAACAGCGTCGCACCCTTCACCCCCGCCGGCTTGGCCCGCCGCGCCGACTCCCCGTCGTGCAGCCGCAGCGACACCAGCCACCCGCTGACCGACACCACGTCCAACCGCGGCGCCACGTCCGGGGGCGGCACCGGCGTCGGGTCGGCGTCGCGCACCGTGATCCCCAGCGTCCGCCGCTGCGCGTCGGTCGTGCTCGGCTGGCCCTGGATGATCTCGACCATCTGCCGCACGTACGCGACCAGCGCCCGCTTGGCCGTGTTCTTCGCCTCGATGTTCGTCGGTGACCGCGTCTGCGGATGGTTCGCCAGCTCGTAGTTCTGCTGGAAGTTGGTGTTAAGCGTCCCCAGCTCGGTCCCCTGCGCCTCGGTGAGCCCGTAGGACACGGGGTCCTCGGTGACCTGACCCGCGAAGTTCGCCATCCAGGTGACCAGCTCGGGTTCCCGCGTCGGCAGATACGACTTCGACATATCCTTAGCCTCCTTCCGCGGCCCTCGGCCGCTCAGGCACCCCCGGAACCCACCAAGCCACGTGGCCCGCTTCGCCGAGGTGCCGAAATCTTCGAACGGGCCAACCCGCCGATTGAGCCCCCGCCCCCCAAACCCCCCGCTTCTCGGACGCCCCGGCATACGCTGTTGGACCTATTGATGCCCCAAAACACCGACCGCCCCTCAAGTCCCGTCCGGATCAAGACTTGCTGCAATTACGCAGCCACGGCACGAATCTCGCCCGAGTTGAACCCCTGCCCCGGCGAGATCCTCACTTACGCGACCGCCCGCACCCCCGGGAGCCCGCCCGCCGCGCCAAAAGCACACGTCACAAGCCAGTTGGAGTGCTCCAGCCCAGAATTGGAGGACTCCAGAAGGAAGTTTGACCACTCCAGAACCGAGCTGGAGTACTCCAGAAGGCAGTTGGAGGACTCCAAAGGGAAGTTGGAGCACTCCAGAAAGGAGTTGGGGGACTCCAGACGGAAGTTGGAGCACGCCAAGAGCAAGCTGGAGCACTCCAGAACCGAGCTGGAGTACGCCAGAAGGAACCCGGAGCACTCCAAAAGCATGTTTGACCACTCCAGCCCGCCGCGGGAGCACTCCAGAAGCGATCTGGACCACGCCAAAACCGATCCGAAGCCCAAAAATTCCCGCCCAACATCTGTTCGACGCCCGTCCGCCCCCCCCCGGAACGCCCCCCCCCCCCCCCCCCCCCCAACGTGTTACGGTCCGCCCTCCGCCGGTAGCCAGACGCCGGAAGCCGGAAGCCGGAAGCCGGAGCCCAACCCCAAATCTGCGTCATCTGCGGAATCTGCGGTTCCACTGCGTTCAGCCGTTAGCTGTTAGCCGTTGGCCATGAGCCGTAAGCCGGAGCCCCATCCCCCGCTCTGCGGAATCTGCGGTCCCCACCTTCACACCTTCGCCCCTGCGCACCTGTCACTTGTCACTTGTCACTTGTCACCTGTCACCTGTCACTTGTCACTTGTCACTTGTCACTTCTGACTTCTGACTTCTGACTTCTGACTTGCCCCTGCCCTTTGCATCCCCGCCCCCCTAAGCTAAGATTCATCTGCTCACCGTCGGGCGGCATGGACCCGCCCCACTTGACCCTCGCGCGGCCGTGCCGCTGCGGACGCCGATCATCCCTCATCCGGCCCCGCCCGCCACCCCCGCCCCATCCCGACCCCCGGAACCCCGGACCCATCCCATGCCCCACCCCACCGCCCCACGCCAAACGCCCCACCACCCCACCGCCTTCACCCTCATCGAGCTCCTGGTCGTCATCAGCATCATCGCCCTGCTGATCGGCATCCTGCTGCCGGCGCTGGGAGCGGCACGGGATGCGGCGCGGCGCATGCAGAACGGCACGCAGGTGCGGGGGATTCACCAGGGGATGGTGATTTTTTCTCAAGCTAACAATGGATGGTTTCCTGGGCTGAATTCGGATGAAACAACGACTGCGGCCGCAGACATCGATGGATCCAGTAATAGTGGCGCTTTCATTAATGCGCGCTGCGCAATTCTCATCTCCGGTGATTATGTTTCACCGGAGTATGTAATTAGCCCAGCGGATGACAAAACACCTTGGGATCCGTCGTCGGGCGATATCACCGATCAGCACTCTTACGCAATGACGCAATTATCAAACAACACGCTCCGCAAAGCTGAGTGGAGTGATACTGTGAATGCTCAAGCCCCCGTCATGTGCGATCGCAATGTCGGAAACGGCATCGCGGATGTAAACTTGCACAGCGTGTGGACAGAGCCAGGTAGCGGTGATTGGAAGGGATCAGTTGTTTTCAACGACAACCATACTGAGTTTCTCTCCGATCACGTGATCCCAACCGTGAATCTAAATGGCACTAGCCTCGAAAATGACAATCTCTTCATTCGGGGGCAAGGCCCGCCAGGAGACACCAACAACGACGTGTGGGTTATCTGGGCGAACTGACTGACTAGTGCGATCGCCTTGCATGTCTGTTTTGCG
The DNA here is from genome assembly GCA_964625505.1 of uncultured Phycisphaeraceae bacterium. Taxonomy (GTDB): domain Bacteria; phylum Planctomycetota; class Phycisphaerae; order Phycisphaerales; family Phycisphaeraceae; genus CAZVBW01. The sequence continues at coordinate 21,834 of CAZVBW010000058.1, read as the reverse complement.
CCAATTTAGTCCATCGCGTTCAGGCATAGACCTGGACAATACCTGACATCCATCCACGATGGGAACTGAACCAAGACCGCTACGACTGCTCTATGTTGAGCAGACACGGCCGCACTTTACGGGGGCACCCAAAGCAACGCTTGATCTGCTCGGAGGTCTTGCGGGCAACGGGGGGATCGAGACCGATGTGGTCACGTGCGGCGCACCATCTGATGCTTTCCATGCGTACGCGGCAACGAAGGGGCTCCGCACCGTCCGGCTGTACGAGAGCAAACGCTTCGTGAATATCGGCAGCAGCGGCTTGTGGCGCGTATCGCGCCTGGTATCTGCTGCACCTACTTACTTCTATATGCGGCGACTGCTTAAGAAGTATATCAGCAGCACAAGCCCGGATTGTCTTCTCGTAACAGGCAAGAAAACTTTCTGGCTCGCCTTGCCCGCGATCAAGCGATGCCCCGACATGAAAGTGTTGTGTTGGTACAACGACCTGCAGATCGACCGAGCGTTTCTGAAGGAAAGGTGGAACCAGCATGTGGATAGATTCCTATGCTTGGGGCAAGTGTCACGGCGGCTTTCCATCGAAGCGGGTTTTGATGGGAATAAGATCGGCTTGCTGACCAACTCATTCGACCGGGATGCATTCTCTGCTCGGATGGCCGAATCCTCGACGGCAGAGATCCCGGACACATCGCGGCCGATTCGAGTCCTGCAGACGGGCACCCTGGTCCCCCGCAAGCGCCCTTTGGTGTCAATCGAAGCCCTCGCACATCTGGTGAAACGGGGTCACGATGCTGTTCTGTACCTTGCGGGCCCCGCACTCCCGCAAGCAGAGGACTACCATCGACAACTCCATGAACGCGCTAATCGCGACGACATAAAAGGGCGAGTACATTTCTTAGGCTGGCGCGACGACATCCCCCAGCTACTCAAGCACGCGACAGTTTTCGTGCTGCCCAGCGAGCGAGAGGGGATGCCGTTATCGATCCTTGAGGCGATGGCGGCGGGCGTGCCCGTTGTAGCCACTCCTATTGCGGGAGTACCCGAGATGCTTGACGACGGAAGGGCGGGACAATTAGTATCGGTAGACAATCCGGGCCAGCTCGCAGATGCAATCGACATGATACACAAAGATCATTCAATGAGTAAAGAACTCACCGAGAAGGCATGCGAACGTCTCAGCACGACATATACCAGCGATATCCAAAAGCAGCAGTTTACGAACGAGCTTTCTCTTGCGCTCGCAGACGGGACGGCCACGTCCTAAAGACACAGCGGTATGTTGAGAAAGAACCTCCTTCTAGACTTATCCGCTCTAAGCGGGAAACCTGCCACGATAAACGGCATCATAGTCCGAATTCTTACAGACCCCGGTTTCCGTGCAGTCTTCTTGTATCGACTCGCACACCGCCTTCAAGCAACTAATCGTCCGATCCCGGCTGCCTTCATCCTGCGAGTAATGCGATCAACAACCGGTTGCAATATCAGTTCGAAGGCCGAAATTGGGAGTGGCTTCACGATCCGACACACCGGCGACATTGTCGTCGGAGGCAAAACAAAGATCGGACAGAACTGCGATATCCGTCAAGGCGTCACCTTCGGAGGCTCCATATGGAAATCAAAAGATGGCCAAGAACAACCAATCGTTGGCGATGATGTAACAGTTGGGGCGGGGGCGAAAATTGTAGGTCCAATCATAATCGGTAGCAGAGTCATCGTAGGCGCTAATGCCGTTGTTGTACGTGACGTCCCCGATGACTGCGTTGTCGGTGGAGTGCCTGCCCGCGTTCTTAAACAGAACGGAAGGTTAATTCCGATCATAATGCAGGATTCGTCTCTTGGGGCTGCGCTAAGAAAGATTGAGCGAAAAATCCATCGTCTTGATGAACGAATGGATAAACTTGAACAGAAGGCATAGCTGTGACATTGGCAAAGCGAGGGTTATTCCTGTCCGCTGCTTCTTACGCCACTGTAGTACTGAGCATCGCTCAAGCAATGATCATTTCCCGCGCACTTGGTCCCACCGGTGTTGGGCAGATAACGATTTTTCGCCAGACCGTCATCCTCATTGCCCAACTCGCCTCGCTCGGCTTGCCAATGGCGATGATCCGCCTCATCAATTCAGGCACAATATTACCTATAGCAGCGCTCAATATCTTCTTTCATACTGGTTTGCTGCTCTCATTCCTTGCAGCCTGCGTTTTGTTCGTGCTACTGTGGATCAATCCCGCCGGATTGTATCCGTCACCGACATCCGCAGTCGTTATCGGGGGGATGTTCTGGGTTGTGACTCTTATGGCGCGGACTGTCCTGTACAACTTTTCAGCTGCAATGCTTTGGATAAAGGTTCTCGCCGCGCTTTCCATAGTGCCGGCGGGGGTACTTGCCTTTATCTATGCAGTGCTTTGGTACTTTTCAGACGAACTAGATGTCAACGGGATTACCGTAGTTTCGGCCATTCTCATCGAAGCGGCTACGATGGGTGGTTTCAGCTTGTTGATCGCATGGGCTCTCACCCGGAGCAAGATCAAGCGTTTGAGGCAACCGGCAGAGCCCATGCCAAATCTCCGCCTGCGGGTGGCAGTTTCAAACTTGCCATTCGGCCTTCAACTCATGACCACCGACATCCTCGTCATCGTCACCGGCTACCTCACGCTGATCCTGCTCAGTGTTTTGAGTGGGGATATGGCGGAGGTTGGCTATTACACCCGCGGTGTTCGGCTCGCGACCATCGGCTCGCTGGCCGTGCAATCACTTCAGAGGCTGCTTTATGCGAACTGGACCAAGCTCGACCCCGAACGCCGGGTGCGGAGCGTCGAGAACACAGTCAATTTCTCACTGCAGTTCTTGGCACCCGTCGTCGTCCTCATCTTCCTAGGAGCCCGTCCGTTCACCGTTGTTCTCTTCGGGTCGGACTTCATTCCCGCCGTTCCTGTAACCCGCGTGGTTCTCCTCGGGGTCTGTCTCCAAGTTGTCGGGCAGATATTCCAGAGCCTGTTCAACTCCGTGGGTAGTGCCAAGTTCAATAATCTCATTCTTGCCATCAATCTGGTGATTGCACTGGGCGGCACGTGCCTGCTTGCACCGACTTTCGGCGCGACCGGCACTGCCATCGCGACGGTGGCGGGGAATGCCGCGATGACGCTGATGGCTGTGCATCTCGGACGGGCCTATTGCGGCATCCGCATCAGGCGAGCGATCATTCCGCGGTTCTCTCTGCTGCTGCAACCGCTGCGCACCTTTAGAAGGTAGACTCTCCGCTGCTATGGAGACGAGCATTTATCTATTTGGTTCGGCGATCATTGCTCCCCTCGCTCTCACGAGGAACGGTCTTCAATTCCTTCTGATCGTTCTGCTGTTCTGCTATCCACATCGATTGCTCTATCATCTCCTTCCCTTCAACATGGGGCTCGACGACTTTCTGGCTGCATTTTGCTTCGTGGTGTTGCTGGCCAAGGGAAGAATCAGGCGATTCGGGTGGCCGGGGTGGATGATGCTAGTATTGGCCCTGATTGCCTGCGCCGCCGAAGTCACCGGAGCTCTGATGGGGCGACCCGTTGGCATGGGTTGGGAACCCCATCTGCGTGATATGATGAAGTGGGGCATCCGGTTGCTTACGGCCCTTGTCTTTGTGAATGCTTTCACCGACCACAAATCGATTCGTCGTGCGTTTATCGTGTTCCTCATCGCTCTGATCGCCGCCAGTGGAACAGCGTTGGCCAGTTGGCTAGGGCTGGGATTCGCCGAATGGTTCTATGTGCTTCCGGAGGGTTGGGTCATCACCACGCGACACTACGGCGCGTTCAACGGGCCTTGGGCGGTGGGGGCGGTCGGGTCACTGGGCATTTTTGCCTGCTACCCATTCACGCGGCAAACGCAGGATAAAGCGGTCTGGGTAGTTTCGGTGCTGGCGATCATGGCGCTACTCGTGGCCCTCACACTTTCGGGGACGCGAACGGGCTTTACCGGGGTCATCGGGACCGCCCTCCTTATCCTGGTCTTCTCCAAACATCGCTTATGGGCGCTAGTACTCGCCGGTTTCGGCGTGCTGATCTTGGTCTCGGTGCCCTTCTTCCGTGAGCAATTTCTATTGATGGTGACCCGCACCGAAGCCCAGGCCGCATATAGTGAAGGGTTATATGCCTCATCCGGGCGATTGGGGTCGATCCAACTCGCCTGGAGTTTGGTTGGTGGGCCTCAAACGCTGCTCTTTGGTCTCGGCCGAAACGCCATGGAATGGTATCCGCACAACTGGTTCCTTGCGATGCTGTTCGGCTATGGTCTATTCGGTTTTTCGTGGACGATCTATTTCATCGCAGGCCTGTCACGCCGATGCTGGGAACTGCGGACAAGCGAGCACATATTGACTCGGTCTTTGGCCGTCGGAGTTGGATGGGGGCTGGTTGCCAGCATGATCAACGGTTTATTCAACGATGTTGGCTTGATGAACATCTGGGTGATGGCGATTTTCTTGCTCGCTGCACTGGTCGAGAATCTGAGGGAATTGCAAGATTTTCGTCCGCTGAATGCTATTTAGCGAAACTTGCGTTGAGTACTTCTTCATAGAAGGTGCGCCGCCGTTCATTCAGAACATGCGAACTGTAAGCGCGAGCTTTCTGAAGATTCTGATTGGACATCTGCGACAACGCTTCGCGATCTCCTAGGACATTCCAGAGAATATTTCTCAAGGTTACTACGTCGTTGGGCTGAAAGAGCCGCATTGGCGGCAGGAGTTCTGGGATTCCGCCCACATTTGAACCGACACACGGCAACCCGCGTGCCATCGCTTCGATGATCACCCGAGGCAATCCTTCCGTCCTCGACGCCAGAACAAAGATATCAGCTTGATCCAACTCATCACGAATGGCTGGGCCAGCGGGCAGCTGACCGAGGAAGTGCATCCGATCACCCAGCGGCAGGCCACGGTCGCGTGCTCGCTGCTCCATCTCAACTCGGTGCTTGCCGTCGCCGATCCAGACCAGTTCCAGGTCCAAGCCCTGCTGGACGCACTGCGCCACCGCATCGATCAGGACATCCGGGGCCTTGTACATCTGATCCAGCGATCCGACGCTGATGATCCGTCGCCGTTGCGTCGCTGGCCGCGGCTCGCGGGGTTGGTCGGCGAAAGCCTCGGGCGGCAGCTCAATGCTCGAATAGTGTGTGGTGAACGCTCCCGGGGCCGGCGGATAACGCTTCTGGAGCACGAACTCGGTTACGTACGCGGCCGCGCATGCGTACTGGCACTGCTGCCGCAGTCGGTGGGCGAACACCCGACGGAAGATCGGCCGCAACGGGTGAGTCGAGGCACCGGCCGCAAATACATCCCAAGGGTCGCCTACGACCTCCACGGCGTACGGATGCCCCTGTTGCCTTAACAGCGGAATCAGACATGCGCCGATCTGCGAGGGCACACGGCAAATATACGCCGATGATCCCTCATAAGCCGACCGAACCGCCACCCTTACCTTCCGACGCATTCTAAGATAATCTGAGAATCCGTGATAATAAGGTATACCAACAAATTCAACACCTTCTCCGCTCGCCCGACGAAGTTCCGGCCCCAACTCCGACACGTCCTGAATCCGGGCGATTACACGTATCTCATCAAATACGGTCAAATAGCGTCTCCACACATCGTAAGCGAATACATTTTTGGACCAAACGTCACCGTCTGGCGTACGAGCGAATCGATGCTCCAGGGACACGGTCAGCTTCATGAGGAATCAACTCCCGCCTGCGACATTCTCAATGACAAATGGAATCTGGATTTGCCCACTCCGGTTGCAGCCGATAGTGTGGCGATCCAAGATATCCAAAGCCGACTTCGTAAAGTGCACTTGCCTCAATCATGGGTGACGGAATGCATGAAATACAATACCAAATCCGGTACGCACTGCCATTGTGGCTCATCAGTATTCTATCGTGCTGGTGGCCGGACAACCGTATTACAATCCGCGCAAGAGGAGTGTTGATCTCACTGGTGCTTCCAGATTGCGGGAAGAACCTCACGCTCGGGCGTGACGTCACATTGCTCGCGGCGGACAGATTGTCGGTCGGCGATCATGTGTACCTGGCAAAAGGCACTTGGATCAATGCAATCGGTGGTGTCAAGCTTGGAGACGAAGTAGTCACTTCGCCATACGTCATTATCGCGTCGAGCAATCACGGTTTCCGAGACGGTTCTGTTCGATTTGGTGGGGCACATCCTGCGAAGATATCCGTTGGCAAAGGCAGTTGGATTGGCTCCCATGCAGTAGTAACAGCAGGAGTTGCCATTGGCTCGGGAAATCTCATCGGTGCTAACGCGGTCGTCACTAAGTCAACAGAGGATAACGCATTTGTTGGTGGAATACCCGCCCGCATTATCGGCGAACGAATAGATAACCCCGGAAACATTCACTCGCGATCACAAACCAATGAATAATTCCCGGCCTTGCCGACTCGTGATCGCGGTCACATCTGGCGTTAGCCAAGTATTGCTGCGCGGCCAACTCGCGTATTTACGCAAGCAAGGTTTCGACGTTTTTCTATCTGTGTCACCGAACCACGGCGTGGAACGGTTCACCGAGGCGGAGGGCGCGGCACTGTTACCCGTCCCGATGGAGCGCGAAATCTCGCCCTGGGCCGACCTGAAGGCTTTGGCCCAGATCATTCGGCACCTGAAAAGCACCCGCCCGGATGTGGTGAACGCGGGTACCCCCAAAGCCGGGCTTCTGGTCACCGCAGCGGCCTGGCTCTGTCGCGTGCCCTGCCGGGTCTTCACACTGCGGGGACTACGATCGGATGCTCTGACCGGCGTTAAACAGCGTATTGTCTGGACCATGGAATGGCTAAGTTGCCGGCTGGCACACCGTGTCATTTGCATCAGCCCGAGCCTGAAACAACGGGCAGTGTATTTGAAGCTGTGCCCCGCATCCAAGGCGATCGTGATCGGTGGTGGGAGCAGCAACGGCGTCAACACCGAACAATTCAAACCTACGCCCGAGCGGCATGAGCAAGCCAAGCAATGGCGCAACCGCCTCGAACTCGGGCCCGATGTGCCCACGATCGGCTTTGTTGGGCGAGTCACCCGCGACAAGGGGGTTGGCGACTTGCTTGATGCGTGGCAAACTCTGCGTCAAGAGTTTCCCGGCGTGCGATTACTCATCGTCGGCCCCAACGAAATCGGCGATGGCATGAAACCGGAGCACGCAGCGATGCTGCGTGATGAGCCGGATATCGTCCTGACCGGCCACATCGATGATCCTGTCCCGCTTTACCTGCTGATGGATGTGCTCGCGCTGCCGTCCTATCGCGAAGGATTCGGCAACGTGCTGCTCGAAGCCGCCGCGATGGAACGCCCGACGGTGGCGACGCGGGTGCCCGGCTGCATGGACGCGGTGGCCGATGGTGTGACCGGCACGCTCGTGGACGCCAAACAATGGGAACCATTGGCAGAAGCTCTCAAGAGATACCTTCTAGATCCTGATCTCCGCCGTCAACACGGCCGCGCCGGCAGAGCACGCGCTGTTTCAGAGTTCAGCCAAGAACGCATCTGGTCAGGCCAGATCCAACTTTACCGGGAAATGCTCAGTACCATCGACAAATCTAAGTTCCGCAGACGCTGATTAATACTTCTAGAGTGCTGCCACCTCACGCTCGTACCATCGCACCGTCGGCTCCAACCCACCGGAAAAATCCACCTGCGGCTCATAGCCAATGGTACTGCTCGTTTTCGTCAGGTCCGCCAACGAGTGCTTCACATCCCCCGCCCGCTCGTCGCGATGAAGCGGTTGCAGGTCCGGGCGGCCCATCAGCTGGGCCATCTGGTTTGCCAGCTCGTTGAGTGTGACGCGCTGGCCGCAGGCGACGTTGAGGACCCCGCCCTGCAGCGGCCCGTCGGCTTGCGCGGCGAGCAGATTGGCGTGGACCGCGTTGTCGACGAAGGTGAAGTCGCGGGACTGCTCACCGTCGCCGTAGATCGTCGGCTGCTGGCCGGCGTGCAGCGCTTTGGCGAACGCGGCGATGACCGCGGCGTAGGCCGAGTTGGCGTTTTGGCGCGGCCCGAAAATGTTGAAGTAGCGCAGGCTCACCGTGTCCAAGCCGTACGAGCAGGCGTAGGCACGCATCAACGCTTCACATGCGGCCTTGTTGGCCGCGTAGGGGCTGCGGGCCAGGTTCGGCATCGTCTCCACCTTGGGGAGCGTCGGCGAGTCGCCGTAGGCACTGGAGCTCGCGGCAAACATGACCCGCTTCACACCGGCATCGCGGGCCGCTTCCAGCACGTTGAGCGTGCCGGTCGTGTTGACCTTGTGGTACAGCCGGGGGTGCTTGACGCTCCGCGGCACCGACCCCATCGCCGCCTGGTGGAAGACCCAGTCGCAGCCGGCCATCACCTCCGCCAGCACCGCCTCGTCCAGGATACTGCCTTCGACGAATCGCAGCCGATCCCCCGCCGCCTCCCGGAAAGCTTCCAGATTGGCCACATCGCCGCCGGACAGGTCGTCGAGCACGACGACGCTCGCACCGAGCTCAAGCAGCGCTTCGGTTAGGTGCGACCCGATGAAGCCGGCCCCGCCGGTGACCAGCGCCCGGCGGTCTTCAAAGTGATCCTCGTGCAGTTCACGCCAGTTCAGTAACGCCATGAGGTCTCCGGCTTGAGGTCAGGGAATCGGAGCGAGCGGCGAGCAGCTCACGACCACGAGATTCAGCTAAGCCGACACAATGTGCTCGCCCGTCTGCTTCCGCAGCGCGCCGCGGCTGTCGACGATGAGCTTCGCAGATTCCGCGACCATCTGCCAGTCGTATGCAGCGTGATCCGTCGCGACAAGGACGCAGTCATACGCGCCGAGCGACTGAGCGTTCAACTCGACGCTCCGCATCGCGGGCAGGTCCGGGTAGTGGCGCATCGCGTGGCTGGCCGGGACGTGGGGGTCGTTGTAGGACACGTCGGCGCCCAAGGCCCGCAGCCGCTGGATCAGCTCGAAGCTTGGGCTCTCGCGGACGTCGTCCACGTTGGGCTTGTACGCCAAGCCCAGCACCAGCACCTTGGCCCCGCGCACCGCCTTGCCGTGATCGTTGAGCGCGAGCATCGTGCGCTGGATCACGTACTCGGGCATCTGATGGTTGACCTCGCCGGCGAGCTCGATAAAGCGGGTCGTGTGGCCGACCTCACGGGCCTTCCATGTCAGGTAGTACGGGTCGATCGGGATGCAGTGGCCGCCCAGGCCCGGGCCGGGGTAGAACGCCTGGAAGCCGAACGGCTTGGTCGCCGCGGCGTCGATGACCTCCCACACGTCCACGCCCATCGCGGTCAGGATGACCTTCAGCTCGTTGACCAACGCGATGTTCACCGCCCGGTACACGTTCTCCAGGATCTTCGCGGCCTCGGCCACCTCGGCGCTGGACACCGGGACCACTTCGGCGATCGCATGACGGTACATCGCCGCGGCGAGTTTGCCAGACACGGGGTCGATCCCGCCGACCAGCTTCGGGATGGTCTGAGTGTTGTGGCTTTTGCGGCCGGGATCCTCGCGCTCCGGGGAGTAGGCCAGGAAGAAGTCTTGCCCGCACTTCATGCCATTCGCTTCTAATCGCGGCAGCATGATGTCGCGAGTCGTCCGTGGGTAGGTCGTCGACTCGAGCACGATCAGCTGGCCCGGCCGAAGGGTCTGGGCGATGGCGTCTGTCGTCTGCTCGACGTAGCTGAGGTCCGGCTCCAGGTGCTGGCCCAGCGGCGTGGGCACGCAGACCAGCAGCGCATCCGGCTCGCCGAGCCGGTGAAAATCGGCGGTGGCGTCGAAACGGTCGGTGCCCGACATGTCGCGGATGTAGTCTTCGCCAAAGTGCTTGAGGTAGTTCTCGCCCGCTTTGAGCTGCTGGATCTTCCGCGGGTCGACGTCGAAACCGAGCACGCGAAAGCCGGCGGTCCAGAACGCCCGCATCAGCGGCAGGCCCACGTAGCCGAGGCCGATGACGCCGATGGCGGCCGACTTCGCGTCAATCTTCTGCTTCAATTGCTGACTTTTGTCACTCATGATGGTGTATCGCGGCGCCGACGGCGGGTTTCATTTGATCCGCGGATCGCTGGTGATCCCGCTTAGCCGAGAGCGCGGCGAGGCTTTCGGGTTTGGGCGGGAGGTCGTCGAACCAGTCGTCCTGCGGCCGGCTCGTGGGGAACAGGATCACCCAGGCGGTGGCGGCGATGATCTTGAGGTCCAGCCAGAGGGACTGGTGGTCCTGGTACCAGAGTTCCAGCTGGCCCTTGTACGGCGCGATGTCTTCCTGGTACACCCGCTCGGGGGGCTTGTCGGCGGCTTCGGTGATGGCTTCCTCGTCGCGGAAGACGATGGAGCCGATGCCGGTGAGGCCGGGCTTGAGGTTGACGATTTTGTCCTGCACGTGCGGGGGGTAGTAGGCGAAGCTCTTGGGCATGAGCGGGCGCCAGCCGACGACGCTCATGTCGCCCAGGAGGATGTTGAGGACCTGCGGTAGCTCGTTGATCTTGCCCTTGCGCAGGACCCGGCCGACCGGCAGGACCCGCGGGTCGTTCCGCAAGGTGATGTCCTTGTTGCCCGTCCACTCCGAGTCGCTGCGCATCGTGGCGAACTTGAACACCTTGAACAGCCGGCCGTCCTGGCCGACCCGCTCCTGGAGGAACCACACCTTGTGCTCGCCGGTGAGCTTGAGGATCAGCATCACCGCCAACAGGGGGATCGCCAGTACGCTCAGCGCGAGCAAGGCGACAATGATGTCAAAGACGCGTTTGATCATGTGCGGGTCTGGGGGCGGTCACATCTTGCCGTCGAGGTAGCGGCCGGTTTCCTGGTGGTTGAAGTTGGGTACCAGGTTGTTGAAGAGGTCCACCAGCTCGGGCTTGTCCCATCGGCCGGATGATCGGATCCGCTGGATCGATTGCGTGAAGGCGTCGAGCTGATCGGGGTCCCAGGCGACGTCGTTCTTGACCACGCCCACGTCCGCGAACGTGTCCCAGTCGACCTGCTCGGTGTCGGTGAAGAACTCCTCGAAGTCCTTCTCGCCGGTGGTGTCGCTCTTGAAGAAGTAGACCGGCCACTTGCCCTGCTCGGGCAGTTCGGCAGACAGCCGGCGGGCCTCGTCTTCGGAGCTGCACTCCACGGCCTCGTAGCCGATCGAATCCAGGTAGCGGACGGCCATCTCGCTGAAGGTGATCAGGTGCAGCTTGGCGGAGAGCTTGGGAAAAAAGATGTCGCGGGTCTTGCCGAAGAAGGTCGAGAGCAAACAGAGCAGTGCCCCCTCCGCGTCGGTGACGAAGTACCGCCGCACGTCGTTGGGGGCCGCGAGGGGCTGACGCTTGCGGATGCGTTGGGTCCACGAAAACGGGAGTGATCCATCGCTGAACGCCACGTTGGCGAAGCGGGCGCTGGAGATCGGGACCTGCTCGCTGCGGCGCATCAGGAACATCTCCATGATCCGCTTGGAGGCCCCCATCATGTTTGCGGGATTCGATGCTTTGTCGGTGGAGACGCAGAAGTACTTGCTGGCGCCCATCTCGATCGCCTGGCCGACGGTCTTGTCGGTGTTGAAGATGTTGACGTCGATGAGCCGCATCAGCGTGAAGGGGTCTTTCTCGCTGCGGACGTGCTTGAGGGCGGAGAAGTTGAGCACGTGGTCGTACGGGCCCAGTGCCCCGATCATCGCGTCGAACTCGGCCGAGCCGCAGTCCAGGGCGAAGGTGCGGAAGTCGCCGTCGATGTAGCCCATCGTGCTGCGGATGTCGCGGACCAGCTCGGCGAGGTTGTTCTCCGAGAGGTCGACCACGTGCAGCTTCCGGGGGCTGCGGGCGAAGAGCTCGCGCACGACCGCCGAGCCGATCGAGCCGGCTCCGCCGATGACGAGGAACCGGCCCCCGCGCACGACCTCGGCGAGGTCGTCGCCGAGGCGCTGCATGTCTTGCGTGAACAGCGGTTCGTCGCGACCGAGAAGGCTAAGCATGGGAGGCATGATGATGGGCCGGGATCGTCTCTATCGGTCAACTTGGGGGTTAGCCCATCAAGGATTCACGTCTCGGACCAGCCTGCTTCCAACCCATCGACGAAAACCGCGTCATCGTAGCGGAGCATCACCAACCCATCGCGCCACTGATCGCCACGGGCGGTGCATGGAAAACCCATCGCATCCTCGATGGCCCAACGCGTCATCTGGGCACCGGCCGCGTGGCTGAGCGGGTAGCCGCCCCCGAACCGCGGGTTGATCTCGATGACGTTCAGCTCGCCGCTCTGCCTGTCGTAGAAGATCTGCACGTTGATGACCCCACGTGCCCCGGGAAGCGCCTCGGCCACCCGGCGAGCCAATTCGATCACGGCAGGCTCTCGCAGAGCGATCCCCTTGCTGACCTCCCCCGCACGAGTCTCCAACCGCAGCCTCGGCACGGCACACCGACACAGCCCGTCTTGATCGATGAACACGTCCACCGTGTACTCGCGACCCGGTGCAATGGTCTGCGCGATGTAACGCCCCCCGCGGATCATGTGAATTAGCCTTGACCGGTCCGCCACCACGTTAGCGCCGATAGACGAACTACCGGCTCGTGGTTTGACGAACAGGGGGTAGCTCCAAGTCCCCAGATCCTCGAGGATCTGCTCCGCCGGACATTGCTGCACCGTTGGCAGGCTCAGAGCCTCAAGCCAATCGTGAGTGACATGCTTGTCGTTCCCGATCTCCACGGCCTCCGCTGATGAGAGATGGATCGCGACACCGATGTCGGCGAACGCCTCGCGATGGCGCGTGTAAAACGGGAGGTCGGGGTCGATGGTCGGCACGATCAGCTTGATATGAAACTCGTGGCAAAGGCTGAGCAACGCGGGGAGACAATCCGGGTTGCTGTAGTCCGGTACCACGCGCTTCGCGGAGGCGGCTTGGAAGGCTGAGCTCATCCGGGTGATGTCCGTCGCAAGGATCCCTCCGGGGATCCCGAGGTCGTCGAGCGATTCTCGCAGTGCCCGCATCAGCGCTACGCGTCTACCCGCCGCTGACAGGAGGATGTTGCAGCCACCTTCGGCGGGGAACAGACCCTCCGGCCGCTGGCTCTCTGCCGCTGCGAAAGGTGCGGGTGCCGGCCGGTCACTCGAAGCCATTGGTCTTGCCGGCACGCCCACGACCGTCTGGTGATCGGGGACATCGCGAACCACCACCGCGCCGGCACCCACCACCACTTCACGGCCCAGGCGAACGCCTTGAATCACTGTGGCGTTGGTGCCCACATGAGACGTCGCCCCCACCTTGACCGATCCGCTTAGCGTTGCACCCGGAGCCAGATGAACGTGCGCGCCGACTTCGCAGTCGTGATCAACCGAGGCGCGGGTGTTGATCAACACGTTCTCATTTAGCACAGCGCCCGGTTGCACGACGGCGCCAGCCATCACCTGCAGCCCCTCTGCGACGCTGGCGGCCGGGGACACGATTGCACGCGGATGAACGACCGTGGCGAAGCGGAAGCCTTTGGACCTGAACGTCTCGTAAACGGCTCGTCGAGCGCTGGGTTTCGAGACCGAGCCGACCGCATTCACGAGCCACACCGACGCAGGGTCGTGCTCGTCGACGAGCAAGTCATCGCCAGCCACCCGAACTCCGCTGACGCGCTTTCCGTGTCGCGCCTCGTCGTGGTCGGTGGCGAACAGGATCGGGACCTGCAGCAGCTGCAGGGTGTCGATCAGAACCTTTGCGTGGTCTCCGGCACCGATGAGGATCACGGGCAGCCGATCGTCCGTCTGGTCAACACCGTCGGCATGTGGAGGTGGATCAGCCATTAATCATCGGCATGAGTCAGACCGCTGCATCGCAAGCTCGATCAGCCGAGCACCGCACTGCTGGGCACATTGATAACGCTCTGGGACAACTGAACGGTGGCTTCCAAGTCACCCTTCGGAGACTGCCGGCACATCGGCAGCTCGTGCATCGGCCGCCAAATGGGGCGGCTTTGGAGGCCGGCTTCGTTCAGGGCGGCGAGTAGCGGGTCGCGTTGTTGGGCGCGATTCTCGTCCAGCATGATCGCGTTGAGCCAGTGGTTGCTGCGGCAGTCCTTCGGTTCGGTGGCCATGGTCACCCCGGGGACGGTGCTCATCGCGTCGGCGTAGCGCTGGGCGAGTCGGCGTTTGCTGGCCAGCCGATCGTCGATCTGCTCCAGCTGCGCGACGCCCAGGGCGGCGTTGATGTTGGGCATCCGGTAGTTGTAGCCCACGGCGTCGTGGACGTAGTCCCAGGCGTGGGGGACCTTGGCGGTGGTGGTGAGGTGGCGGGCGCGGTCGGCGAGGGCCTCGTCGTCGGTGAGGATCATGCCGCCGCCGCCGGTGCTGAGGATCTTGTTGCCGTTGAAGCTGAGCGTGCCCAGCTTGCCGAACGTGCCGGTGTGTTTGCCGCGGTAAAAGGAGCCGAGCGATTCGGCGGCGTCCTCGACGACCGGCAGGCCCCAGCGCTGGGCGACAGCGAGGACGCCGTCGAGGTCGACGGGATGGCCGAAGGTGTGCATCGGGACGATGGCGGCGATGACGTTGCCGGTCCCGCGGTTGACCACCGCCCCGTCCCGCCGCTCGGCGATGTCGTCCAGGCGGGTTTGGAGGGCTTGGGGGTCCAGCCCGAGGGTCCGCTGGCTCACGTCGACGAAGTGCGGGGTCGCGCCGCAGTAGCTGGCGGCGTTGGCGGTGGCGACGAAGGTGAGCGAGGGCATCAGGACCTCGTCGCCGCGGCCGACGCCCGCGAGCAGCAGGGCGATGTGCAGCGCGGCGGTGCCGTTGACCACGGCCACGGCGTGGCGGGCGCCGGTGTAGCTCGCGACGTCCTGCTCGAAGCGGCTGACGAACGCGCCGGCCGAGGAGATCCAGCCGGTGTCGATGCACTGCTTGACGTAATCCCAGGCGTTGCCGGCCAGGTCGGGGGCGTGCAGCGGGACCATGCCCTCGTGCGGGCCGACGACCGACGCGACCGCCTCGACGATCTGCTGCACGTCGGCTTCGCCGCGGTCTGGCGCGGCGGTCGGGTGGGACGATTCGGGGGCATGAACCATGGGCGGTGGTGACGGCGGGTCGACGGTCGGCGACACAATACCGTAGGCCCCGGCGTCTGCGTTGCGGGCCGCTCACGGCGAACCGGGGGGCGACGTCAACCGCCACAGCGGTGCCAAGTCGCCGAGGTCTTCCACGGCCGCGTCCGGGCCGTGACCGGCCAACTGGTCGATGCTGAACCACCCGGTGGCGACCGCGAGGCAGCGGCAGCCGTTGGCGCGGGCGCAGGCGATGTCGCGGGGGGTGTCGCCGACGACGACGATGCGGTCCATGGGGATCGGCTGGCCGTAGCGTTGGCTCAAGCGTCGGGAAGCGACGGCGGGCAGGTCCGACCGCTGATCGCCGTCTTCGCCGGTCACGATCACGTCGAACTGATCCGCGGGAAGGTCGGCGGCCTCGAGCTTCAGCTGGACGGCGGCGAGCCAGTTGCCGGTCAACACGCCCAAGGCCATGTCGGGTCGTTGGGCCAAGGCCTGCAACGCCTGCCGAACGCCCGGCAGGACGCGAACGTCGCCGCGGTGCTGGGCGAGTTCGTCGCCGAGTATCTCCAGGTATCGGCGTTGCCAGCGGTGGTGGTCGTCGTCCGCCGGTGTGATCCCGCTGTGGCGGCAGAGCTGGTCGAAGATCTGCGGGTCCAGGGTGCCGACGGTGATGCCGCCCCATTGGAAGCGGTCCGCGAAGAGTTCGGCCCCGGTCCGCTTCATGGCCCGGCTTGATGCCCCGCCGGTGACCAGCAACGTGCCGTCGACATCAAACAGCACGGCGGCGGTTGGCGGGGCGTTGGCGTCAGGCGGTGGGGGTGGCATTGGCCTCCGACGAGCCTACTTGTTTCCGGGACATCAGTATGTTGAGCGGCGGGGCTCGGCCTCAGCCGATCATGATGAAGGTGAAGGCGCGACCGTTTTGGCATTGGCTGGTGCTGCTGGCCGCCCTGGGCTACCTGTTCGTCCGTGGGCCGTACCGGGCGTGGCAGGAGACGGTGGACCTGCCGACCTTCTACGGGGCGGCGCATGCCTGGATAATCGGGGCGGACCCCTATGACCACGCGACGATCAAGCGGGTGTATGACCAGCGGGGAGGCGACGGGCAGCACGTGGCCCGCTGCGTCAATCCGCCGTCTTTCTTCCCGGTGATGGCACCGCTGGGGTTGCCGGGGTATCAGGCGGCGAAGCTGGCCATGATCGTGGTGAACCTGGCGGCGCTTGGCCTGGCGCTGTGGTTCATTGCGAGCAGGTCGGCGGTGCCGAACCGTGAGGGGGCGGCGATCCTGTTCATCGCCGCCGCGCTGGCGCTGGCACCCGTTCACACCACGATCTCGCAGGGTCAGCACGGGCTGTTGGTGCTTGCCGCACTGGCGTTGGCGTGGCGTGCGGACGTGGCCGGCCGCGATGAGCTGGTGGGTGTGGCGCTGGCGATCGCGGCGGCGGTCAAACCGCAGATGGTGTTGCTTTTCGGGTTCTACTACCTGCTGCTCGGTCGCTGGTCGGTGGTGGCGTCGGGGCTGGCGGGGACCGCGGTTCTGTTTGGCGTCGGTGTGTTGAGGATGGAGTGGGCCGGCGTGGACTGGCTCAATGGCTGGCAGGCGAACCTGGAGGCTTTCACGGGGCCGGTGCGCGATTCGGCCGACATGTCGGGGGCGGGCAATTACGCGATTCTGGGCGATGGGCGGTACATCATGATCGATGTGGCGGCATGGCTGCACACGTTCACCCCCCACGCTGCTGTGATCGCGGCGGGTCGTGGCGCTGTGGCGGTTGCCGCGGTGGCTTCGGCCGTGCTCGCGACACGGCAGCACCGCGGGCATCGGGAAGCTCAAGCGTCGCTGATCATCTACGCGCTGCTGGCTGTCGGATGCCTGCTCGCGTTCTACAACCGCTTCTATGCGGCCACGGTGTTGGTGCTGCCGATCGCCGTCGGTGTGGGCTTGATCCAGGCCGGCGGGCGTCGGCTGGGATGGGGGGTCCTGTTGGCGAGCAGCGTGTTCCTCCTGCCGGGTGTGGCGATCCTGTTGAGGCTCAAGGCGGGCATTGGGGAGAGTTGGTGGGTGGTGGACTCGCTTGTGTGGGACCTCGTGCTCCTGCCACACCAGGTTTACGCGCTGCTCGCCATCGCGCTGCTGTTGATCGTTTGCCTCTGGCGGCGACAGTCCGCAGCTCAAGCCGATTAGGGCGTGGGGTTCGGGCTTCCGGCTTCTAGCTTCTGGCTAACCGCTAATCGCCAACCGCTAATCCCGCGCACGCCCGCCCGCTACCGGCTGTGTCCGACGGCGGCGATGGCGATGGTGATGGGGGAGGCGCCGGCTTGCTTCAGCAGGCGGGTGCATTGGGTGAGGGTGGCGCCGGTGGTGAGGACGTCGTCGACGAGGATCACCGGCTGGCCCCGCAGGTCGACCGGGGCGAGGGTGTAGGCGCCGCGGATGTTGCGCTGGCGGTCCGAAAGGACGACCGTCGATTGCGGGGGGCGGTGTTTGATGCGGCGCAGGAGCGGGGCGTGGGGCAGGTTGGCGGTGGCGGCGAGGGCTTCGGCCATGAGGGCGGCCTGGTCGAAGCCGCGGTGGGCCCGACGCCGCCAATGCATCGGCACATGCACCACCCCCCCCGGAAATGGGGCGTGCGCTGCTGCGGGTGGACAAGCGGCTGAGATTGTCGCCGAACGAGAGTTGGACTCCGACAGCGGCTGAGCAAATCTGCCGTGCTGGCGGGTGGTGAGGGCCTGGCCGAGCCGTTGGCCGAGGATGTGGGCCAGGCGCCAGTGCCGGGCGAACTTCATCTGGTGGATGGCGTCGGCGAGGGGGCCTTCGTAGGCGGACAGGCGGACGGCGGCGTCCCAGGGGACGGGGCGGTGGGCGCAGCGGTGGCAGCCGGTGGCGGTGGCTTCGCCGGGGCCGGTGTCGCCGCCGCAGCGGGGGCAGTAGGCGTGCGGGGGGTCGGGTTGCCAGGGCTGGCCGTCGGGCCCGGGCTGCTGGAGCACCGCCTCGACGGGGGGCCAGATCGTCTGGATCAGCTCGGTGAGGCCGGACCGCCATCGGGCGGCTGATATAGAAGCCAGCAGGCGACCCGCGGATCGCGCATCCGCGGTGGGCGGACGGCTCGGCGGACGGCTCGCCCTCCGACGGTGGGCCTGATCCGATCGTCTCACGCGTGCTCTTATACTTGCCGCCCCCCGGCCCCCGCCGCCCCGGGGCCCGTTGGAACCCGCGAAAGCTGCCCCGCGCGTGAGCGAGACCCCCGCCAACCCCCCCGCTGTCCAGCCGCTGGTCATCTCCGCGCCGTTTGGCAATTACCTGCAGCCGGCGGGGACGACGCCGACGCTCGGGACGTTCACGGCGGCGCGTCGCCGGGGGCGGGTGCATCGGACGGTGCAGACGGTGCGGTACTACCGCCGGCTCGGCGCGTGGGTCAACCGGATCGGGCTTCGCAACCCGGGCCTGGACTGGTTGACGGCGAAGGTCCGCGGCGGGCGGGTCGACGTGTCGGACAAGCTGGTGAGCATCCACGGCTTTTCGGCGGAGGACTGGGCGGTGCTGCTGCGGGGGGTGGCGGTGCTTGGGCCGATGGGCATCGAGCTGAACATGTCCTGCCCGAACGTCGGGCATATCGACTGGCCCGAGCGGCTATTCGGCGACGCGGTGGCGACGGGGGCGGCGGTGGTGGTGAAGCTGCCGCCGATCCACTACCGGCTGATGGCCCAGCAGGCGGTGGACCAGGGGGTGGTGGCGTTTCACTGCTGCAACACGCTGCCGGTGCCTGCGGGCGGGATGTCGGGTCGGCCGTTGCAGCCGATGTCGCTGGCGTGCATCGAATGGGTGCGTCAGCGTTGGGGGGACCGTGCGGCGGGCGGGCCGATGATCGTCGCGGGCGGCGGGATTGGCACGGTGGAGGACATCGATCGGTACGCCCAGGCGGGGGCGGACCGCTTTGCGCTGGGCACCAAGCTGATGCACCCGCGGTATCTGTGGACCGAACGGCCGATCGGGCCGTTGATCGAGCGGGCGCGGATGCGGGCCGGTTGACGGGGCGGTCCGCCGGTGGGCTGGACGGATTTGCCGCTAACGCGGCAAACACAGGCGGGACGCCTGTGCCACCAGAACACCGAGACACCAGACGACCGGGCCCGGGTCAGGCGGCCCGGGCGGTGGGCCGCGTCGTGGCCGAGGGGCCCAGCACGCGTGCGGCGCGGGTCCGGAACCGGGCCAGGACGCCGTCGACCCAAACCGGCGGGCGTTCGAGCACCGCGCTGATCTCGCGTGGCGTCAGATCGTCGGCGTAGTACAGCAGCACGCAGCACCTCTCGGTCTGCGCCAACTGCTCAACCAATCCTCGCACCCCGTTGCCCTGTGCGTCCAGACGTGCCATCGGCTCGCTCCGTCGCTGGAGGTTGCCCGGGCCTCTCGTGGCCCGAGCCGAATCAGTCCGCGGCCGTCGAACGCTGCCCCAGCCCCTTCCGCAGCGTCCGCTCCTCTCCAAGTCCGGCCGCCCCCCGGCGGTGTGCATCGGCTCGATGGCCGCGGGCCACGCAACTTTTGCGCCCGGTTGAACCAGCCCGAGCCCCCCGGCGGCTATCGGACCGCCCGGGCTTCAGACCGAGATGTCCACCGGCTGGCCGGTGCGGCTGGACTCGGTGGCGGCGAGGACCATCGCGAGGCTCTTGATGTTGTCGGCGGCGGGGCACATGGGCGGGCGTTTGTCGCCGGTGCGGTGGGCGATGACCGACTGGGCGAAGTCGTGGATGAGGTAGGCGTGGCCGTGGCGTTCCAAGCCCACGGGGTGGACGGTGGTGGTGTCCATCTCGCGCTGGAACTCGGTGGACCCCGGGTCTTTGACCCGGTGGGCGTCGGCGGGGTTGCGGCCGTCCCAAAAGAGCGTGCCGGCGTGGCCGGTGATGCGCCACCAGGCTTCCCAGGGCGTCTGGTGGCCTTCGTCGGTCCAGGAGCCGCGATAGGTGAAGATCTGCTCGCGGCCCTGGGCGTCGACCATGTCGAAGATCGCGATGGCGGCGGAGTCGCCGGCGTACCAGGATCGGCGGGGGTTCCACGAGCGGCAGTACACCCGCTTGGGGTCGGCACCGCTGAGCTGGCGGGCCTGGTCGAAGGTGTGGATGGCCATGTCCAGCAGCAGCACGTCGGGCATGGTCCGGCGGAAGTTGTCCGGGTCCCAGTAGGCCCCGATGAAAAAGTCGGCGTGGACGGCCTGAATGTCCTCGAGGATCGCGTCGCGGACCAGGGCCTGCTGCAGGGCCATCGTCATGGGCGTGGGCCGACGCGTCTGAGTCACGGCGTACCAGCGGTCGGCCTGCTCGGCGGCGGCGACCATCTGCCGGGCGCGGTCCAGCGAATCGCTCATGGGCTTTTCGCCCAGGACGTGACAGCCCAGCTGCAGGGCCTCGAGGGTCACCACGTGGTGGGCGCTGGGGACGGTCGTGTCGAAGACCGCCTCGGCGGAGGTGGCGGCGACGGCGTCGGGCAGCGAGTCGAACACGATGCCCGGGTCCAGGCCGAACTCCTGGGCGCGGGCGAGCGCGGCGTCGCGGTTGAGGTCGACCAGGCCGACGAGGTCGATCTCGGGCAGGTCCTGGATGGCTTTGAGCCAGGCGCGGGTGATGCTGCCCAGGCCGACCTGGATGACGCGAACGGGGGTGGTGCTCATGCGCGGCAGGCTAGCGGGTTGGGGGTTGGCGCAGTGCCACTGAAGTGGCACTGCCGGGGGGGCGCTTGTGGGGGGGGGCGGGGGCCCGCCCACGCCTGAAGGCGTGGCCTTTGGGGGGATTTCCGGGGGGGCGGGTCCGGATAAGCGGGGTGGGCTGTACAGCGGACTCGATGGGCGGGGGCGGGGGCTCGATGGGTGCTTGGGGAAGGCAACTCATGGAGCACCTGATGCACACACGCACGCAGCCCTGGATGGGCCGGTTGGTCTGGTCGATCGCGACGCTCATCGTGGGGGTGGTCACAGTGTGGCCTGCCGAGGCGATCGTGATGCGGCACGACGTGTCCGAGCAGCGGTACCTGGACCGGGCGGCCGACTTTGAATCGCTGGGCCGGTTGACGGGCAGCCGGTTCAGCGCGTCGGGCGTGCTGATCGGGCCGGACCTGGTGCTGACGGCGGGTCACGTGGTGGACGCGATGGACAGCGGCAGCCGGTTCACGGTCGGCGGCACGAGCTATGGCGTGAGCAGCTACGAGGCGCACGATCGCTGGGACGGCAGCCTGCTCGCGGGCTACGACGTGGGGCTGGTGAAGCTGGACCGGATGGCCAGCGGCGTAGAGTGGTCGACGCTGCTGCGGGGCGGCGGGGAGTTTGGCAACTGGGCGGTCTGGGGCGGCTTCGGGCGGACCGGCACGGGATTCACCGGCTTTAGCACCCCCAGCGATGGCCGGGCCCGGGCGGCGACCAACCGACTCGAAAAGCGCTACGGCGACCGCGTGCTCGTGGCCGACTTCGACACGCCGCTGGGCCGGGACCGCAACGCGTATCTTGGCAGCAGCACGCCGACGAGCCTCGAGGGGCTGCTGGCCCCGGGCGACTCGGGCGGCGGGGTGTGGGTCTGGGAGGACGGCTGGAAGCTCGCCGGGGTCAACAGCTTCGTGATGAGCCTGGACGGGGTGATGGACGGGGACTATTCCGAGTGGATGGGCATGGTGCGGACCACGCCGCACCGCGACTGGCTTGAGGCGGCGGTCGCGGCATCACTCGCGCGGCAGGCCGGCACCCCCCCGGAAACCCCGGAAGCCCCGGAAGCCCCGGACGCCCCGGAAAACATGAACGCCGCGCAGGCCGCGGGAGCGCCTGGTTCGCCGCTGCCCGCTCTGGCCGGGGAGTGGTCT
>CAZVBW010000057.1:0-28239 GCA_964625505.1 uncultured Phycisphaeraceae bacterium | reverse complement strand
CCCGGAACCCCCGGAACCCCCGGAACCCCCGGAACCCCCGGAACCCCCGCTGCCCGCCGCCTCCAGCAACGGCAGCACCACGCTGCTGCGGACCGCCGGCGGGGCCACAAAGCCCACCACCTGCGGCCGGTGCTGCTCGATCATCGCCCGGAAGTCGGTGCTGACCGCCGGGCCGCCGACCTGCTGGGCCAGGGCCTGAGCCCGCTGCGCGTCCAGGTCGCAGACCCCCACCAGGTCCAGCGTGTCGACCGCCGCCATCGCCCGCGCGTGGAATCGGCCGCGGTTGCCGCATCCGATGAGCGTCGTCTTGAGTGGGGTCACGTCGTGCTCCGAAGCGAGGGTGTGCTGCCGCGTCAGCCGCTGAGGCAGAACTGCACCAGCTGGTCGATGGTCGTCTGGGCGAGGCAGATGCGTGTGTCGGCGCCGCCGTAGTAAATGTAGAGCTGCCCGTCGGGCCGCTGGACGGCCCCGGCGGTAAAGACCACGTTGGGCACCTGGCCCACGCACTCGTAAAGCTTCTCGGGCTGGAGGACGAACCGGTCCGGCGCCGCGACGATCCGTGACGGGTCGTCCAGGTCCAGCAGCATCGCGCCCAGGTAGTAGTTCTCCGTCGAGGCGGTCAGCGCGGTCGCGTGGTAGATCGTCAGCCAGCCGTGGTCGGTCCGGATGGGCACGGCCCCGGCGCCGGTCTTGCGTGTGCCCCAAGCCAGCGTGGGCATCTTCAGCGGCCGGGCGTCGCCCCAGTGGATCAGGTCCGGCGAGTAGCCGACCCACATGGTGCCGCTGCCGTCGACATCCTGCGGGCGTTCCAGCCGGCAGTACCGCCCGCCGATCTGCTCGGGCAGCAGCACGCCGTTGCGGTTGGACGGCACGGACACGGGGCCGACCGGTTCAAAGTGCTGCAGGTCTTGGGTGCGGGCGATGCCGATGCCGCAGCCCAGGCCCTGCAGCCACACCGCGTGCATGGCGTAGTACCCGCCGTCCATCGGCGTGAGCCGCATGTCAAATCGATGCCCGCCCCAGTCCTGCTCGGTCGGGCGCTGCGGGTAGTTGATCGGCTCGTCGGCGACGACAAAGTGCACGCCGTCGTCGCTGCGGGCGGTGCGGAAGCTGCTTTGCCGGCGGTCGTCCTCGACGCGGAGCATCAGGACGACCTGCCCGTCGTGCTCGACCGCCCCACAGTTGAACACGGCCGAGCAGTGCGGGCCGACCTGCTCAGGGGTGAGGATCGGGTTGTCCGGGTGGCGTGTCAGGGGCATCGGGCTCACGGGCTAACGGGGCGGGGCCGGGGTAAAAGTCGTTGACCGGCGATGCTCGGGCAGCTACGATGGGAATAGTCCCAGCGACTCTGGGAATACTACCATCGCCCTTCAAGACCGCCAGTGTCATGCAGCGGAACGGTTCGACCAGCCTGCGCCAGATCGCCGAGGCCTCCGGCGTGTCGATCAGTACGGCGTCCCGGGCCCTGCTGCGCCAGAGCAACGTCCGCGCCGAGACGCGAAAGCGCGTCCTCGCCGCCGCCGACCGCTTCAAATACCGCCCCAACCTCCTGGTCCGCGGCATGCAGACCGGCCGGACCCACACCGTCGGCGTGATGCTCCGCGTGACCGACCCGTTCTACGGCCAGATCTACGCCGGCATCCACGATGCCCTGCTCGCCGTGGACCACGTGCCGATCCTCGTCTGGTCCGGCCGTGACCCGCAACAGGCCCGTCGCGGCGGCGTGACCGAGCTGGACCAGATCCATCGCCTGGTCGATCGGCGGGTCGACGGCGTGATCCTCGTGCCGGTCGTCGACGCCGCATCGGATGATTACCTGCACGAAGTCTGGGATCGGAAGATCCCGCTGGTCGCCATCGACCGGGAACTGCCCGAATCGCAGGCGAACTTTGTCGGTTGCGACGACCGGGCCATCGGCCAAATGGCCGCCGAGCACCTGCTGGGCCTGGGCCACCGGCGGCTGGGCCACCTCGCCGGGCCGGGATTCGCCAGCACCGGCCGGCACCGACGCGAGGGCTTCGAAGCGGCCGCCGCGGCGGCGGGTGCCCAGGTGGTCGTCGTCGAAGAGCCCACCTTCATGGCCGGCCACGACAAGGCCGACGAACTGCTCAACCGCCCGGACCGTCCCACCGCCATTTTCGCTGCCAACGATCACTTGGCGCTGAGCGTCTACGACGCTGCCGCCCAGCTGGGCCTGCGGGTCCCCGAGGACCTGTCGGTCATGGGCTGCGGCAACCTCGCCTACGGCAAGTCCCTGCGGCCGAGCCTCACGACGATCGATCAGCAGCCCCGGAAGATCGGCCAGCAGGCCGCCCAGCTGCTGCTGCGAGCCCGCGACGGCGGCGACGATCCGACCGACCCGGTCCGCATCCGGCTATCCCCCGAACTCGTGCCGCGGGCGTCCACCGCGGCTTTTGACGCACCCTCGCTTCACCCCTGACCCTCGGAGGCCTCACCCATGCGAACTGCCCTTTTCACCCTCGCCGCCGTCCTCGCTGCCAGCAGCGCCCAAGCGGACTCGATCACCATCACCGACCAGGTCTCGCCCGACGACGCACGCGTCGACTCAGACAATCCCAACACCGTTTACCAGTTCGAAGGCGACGGCAACGACGTCTTCATGTTCAGCGGCGCGGACTACAGCACCGCGGGCGGCAACTTCCCCATCATCCAGTTCGACTTGGGCGTGCCGACCGGCGAAACCATCGACACGGTCACCTCAGCCGTCCTGACGCTGCGGACCCGGTCTGCATACCCCGCAGACCTGCAATTCACCATCAACCGACTGACCTCCTCCTTTGACGAGGACACCGTCACGTTCAACAACCGGCCCGCCGCCGACACTTCCACCGCGGTTGTCTACGACGCGCCAGACCCAAGCGGTGTGCCTGACAACACAGAGGTCCAGATCGACGTGAGCAGCCTGCTCGCCCAGAACGGGGGGCTGGACACCTTCGGCCTGGCTATCGAGTTGACCGGCGGCAGCAGTGGCAAGTACGTGCAGCTCGCCGAACTGGGCGACAGCAACGGAACCCCGAGCCTGACCGCCGCGTTCACCACCATCCCCGAACCCGCATCCCTCGCCCTCGCGGGCCTGGGCGGCCTGGCGCTGCTGGGCCGGCCGCGGCGGCGCTGAATCCTTGCTGGGGGGTTGGCGTGTGAGCCGGTCGAGAGGCCCGCTCACGCCTTGTTCCACGCGTCCCGCATTCGGGAGTCAGATATGCATCGCTGGCCGCATCCACTTCCCACGCGGCAGGGCTTTACGCTGATCGAGCTGCTGGTCGTGATCAGCATCATCGCGCTGCTGATCGCCCTGCTGCTGCCAGCCCTGGGCAAAGCCCGCCAGGCGGCCCGCAGCGTCCTGTGCCTGAGCAACCTCCGGCAGCTGGGCATCTACGGCTACGCCTACGCCAGCGACTCGGACGACATCATCCCCTACAACGGCAAGGCCAACGACTACGCCCACCTCTCGACCGGCACGGGCACCGACTGGATCGAGAAGATCGCCTACTACGACCCGAGCGAGCAGGCCGGCCTGGGCATGCACTGCCCGGAAGCCAACGCGACCTTCGGCAACGATCTGGTCAGCGGCTCGGCTGCCAGCTTCAACTACGGGCTCAACAAGTTCCGCGGCGGTGACTATGTCCCGACGCAGTCGGCCGCCTGGAACGCCGCCCGCGGCATGCCCTACCGCCCCACCGTCGACCTGCTGGACAGCGAGGTCTACTGGATGGCCGACACCGCCGTGGACAACAGCGGCAGCCCGTGGAGCTACAAGAAGACGCTGCTGCTGCCGGACGTCGGGCCGTGGATGTGGCAGGACCAGCAGGGCGAGCTGCCGGGCTCGGACTTCACGGGCCACGGCGATAACGGGGCCAACTTTGTGTTCGGCGATGGCCACGGCGCCACCGTGCAGTGGTCCACGTTCAACGCCTACACCCCCGCCGAGGAGGACGTCTTCGTCGGCCGTGACTGATCCCGGGAATCCAACGCGCGATTTTTTGACCAAGGAGCGACAGACATGTTCGCAACAGTTTTCCCGCGCCCGCTTGGGCGTCGCACCGCCTGGACGGGGCTTGTGCTCATGATCGCCGGCCTGCTCCACCCGCCCGCCGCCGCGCAGCCGACGGCCAATCTGCTGGGCAACGGCGGCTTCGAAGACGGCGAGGCCGCCTGGATGTGGGAGCAGTGGGACGCCCGCCCGCTGCCGGGCTTTGTCGACCGCGACCAGATGGTCGAGGGGCTGGCGTCGTTCGCGATGAGCCTGCCCGACGGCCAGGGCACGCGCTACATGGCCGCCGAGGCCACCGGTGTGGACCCGACCCGGCCGCACGTGCTGAGCTTCCAGCTCAAGACCCGGGACGTCCCCCCCGGCGCGGTCCGCGCACGTTTGCAGATTCCCGGCCGGGGCTGGCTGCCGGGTATTCAACAGCGGCCCGAGCTGGTCGTCACCGGCGGCACTCAGGACTGGACGCAGTACGTCTTTCCCATCACCGCCGAGCAGCTGGGCAACGCGGACAAGCTCACCGTGTTCTTCTATCACGACGCGATCGACCGGGGCACGTTGAGCATCGACGACGTGGTGATCCGCCCGCAAGGACCAGTCGAGCAGGTGGAACGGGTCAACCCCTCCGCCGACCAGCCGTCGGCCCCCGCCGACGGGGCCGACGCCCAGACCGACGGGCTGGTCAATGGCGGGTTCGAACAGGGCCACAGCGGCTGGATGTACGAGCAGTGGGACAACAAGCCGCTGCCCGGCGAGGTGGTCCACGATTCGGCGCCGCAGGGCGGGGCGTACTTCCGGATGAGCCAGCCCGACGCCACCGAGGGCCGGTGGATGGCCCGGGAGATTTCCATCCCCGACCCGTCGCAGGACTGGCGGATCGACTACCGGCTGCGGACCCGCGACGTCCCCGCCGACGCCGCCCGCGTCCGCCTGCAGGTGCCCACCCGCGGCTGGCTGCACACCGCCGAGCGGTACCCCGATCAGCTGACCACCGGCGGTACGCAAGACTGGCAGAGCTATAGCATCGATCTATCAAGCGACGCCCTGGTCGGGCAGGACACCGTGACGCTTTACTTCTATCACGACCAGCCGCAGACCGGCTCGGTCGGTATCGACGACGTGCAGCTGGTCCCCGCCGACGCCCCGGCTCCGGCGGCGGCGACCGGTCAGTCCGACGCCCGGGCCGCCCCGGCCCGCGGCGAACTGAACGCCGCCAGCTTCGACATCGCCCAGCCCGGCGTGCTCCTGCGCCGGTCCGACGCCGCGGTCGCTGTCCGAATCGAGCCGGCCCGGGCGATCTACCGCCCCGGCGACCTGCAGCAGGTCACCATCGAGCGCAGCGCCGGCGCGGCCGGCGAGTTGGTGTGGCAGATGCTCGACGGCTTCGGCGAGACGGTCGATCGGGGCCGGGCCGACGGCGACGCCGCGAGCGTGTCGGTCCCGCCGCCGCAGGACCCCGGGTACTACGAGGTCGTCGCGCAGCTGACCCAGGGCCAGACGGTGCGAGCGGAGACACGCCGGAGCTTCGGCGTGTTCCCGCCCGCGCCGCAGCCGACCGGTGAAGAGCCGTTTGGCTTGTGGATTCAGGGCCAGGACCACTACGAAGACCTCGGGGTGACCTGGACGCGCGAGGGCCTGTACTACCCGTCGATGGCGATGGACCCCGAGGGCTACATCCAGGCCCACCGCCGGCGGTTCGACAACTTCCGGGACCAGGGCATCCGCGTCCTGGCCTACCCCAAGGGCCAGCCCACCGAGTTCCGCATCGGCCGCGAGCTGATGCAAGACACACCCGAGGCCTGGGCCGCGCTGGAGGCGCACTGGACCACCATCGTCCGCGGCCTGGCCGGCCACGTCGACGCCTGGGGCGTCATCAACGAGCCGATGTCGACCTTCTGGGAAGGCGACGACCAGATGATCATCAAGTACTGGACCCTGATGCGCCGCATCGTGGACCGGTACGACCCGGACACGCCGCTGCTGGGCCCTTCGCTGAACCCGCTGACCCCCCGCCACGTCGCCCAGTATCAGAACCTGCTGAACATGGGCTTTGGCGAGTTGATCGACGGCATCGAGGTGCACACCTACACGCCCTCGCCCGAGGACAACGGCTTTCTCGAAGCCAATGAGCGCTTCGTCGAGATGACCCGCGAGGCCACCGGCCGAACCCTGCCGGTCTGGGTCACCGAGATGGGCATCTCGGCGACGCACCCGCAGGAGCTGGACCAGGCGCAGTTCGCCGCCCGGTCGCTGCTGCTGGTCAAGCGCGGCGGCTACCCGCAGGTGATCTGGCACATGTTCAGCTGGCCCCAGGGCGAGGACCTGCGGGAGGTGAACTTTGCCAACTGGCGCGACTTCCGCGACCCGGACGATGACGACCCGCCCCAGCCCCGGCCCGCCGGTGTCGCCTTCGCCACCGCCATCAGCGAGCTGACCAACGCCACCTATCGCACCACGCTGGACCACCTGGGCCCCTCGATCAACGCCTACGTGTTTGAGCGCGACGGCGAGGCGATGGTCGCCGTGTGGACCACCAGCGCCCGGACCTACGACGTGCAGCTCGCCGTGGACCAGCCGAGCGTCGAGCAGACCGACCTGTTCGGCCGGACCACCCGGCTGGAGGCGACCGACGGGACCGTCGACGTGCACGTGACGCGCAGCCCGGTGTACCTCTCGCCGATGCCGGCGTTCTACCTGGACGCCCAGCCGCCGCTGCGGGTGAGCGACCCGGTCGTGCTGCTGCCGGGCGAATCGGCCGGGGCGACGCTGCAAGTGACCAACCCGCGTCAGCGGGAGGCGACGCTGCGGGTCCAGTGGCTGGACCGCCAGGGCTGGTCGGTTCAGGCGGACACGTCGCGGTGGACCTTGCCGGCCGGCGGACAAACCGAGGCGAGCATCCGCATCGATTCGCCCGCCGACGCCCCGCTCGGGCCGCGGCAGGTTTACGGGCGGCTGTACATCGACGACCAGTACGCCGGGGCCGCCGCCGTGCCGGTCGAGGTCAGCGCTGCGGTGCGGATCGTGTCGGTCCGGCCCGCGGTGACCGAGGCCGGCGAGGCGCGGGTCGAGGCGCGGCTGCGTCGACAGAACCCGCAGCTGCAGCGGGCGACGCTGCGGCTGCAGGGCGGTGCCCAGCAGGACGTGACCTTCGACGGCGAGGGTGATGAGCTTGTGGCGGGCATCCCCTGGCCCGAGGCCTCCAGGACCCAGCTGCAGGCCGTCGAGGTGGTCGCCCAGGCCGACGGGGTCCAGGACGACCAGACCCTGCGGCTGAGCGTGGTGCCCGTCGGGCCCGGTGAAGCGCCGCCGACGATCGACCCGCAAACGCCGGGGGTGCTCCGCGTGGGCGACCGCGAGCCGGTGCACCTGGCCTGGGCGTGGTCGGGTGACCACGTGTACCTGACCGTCGACGTGCACGACCCGGATCACCATCAGCAGATGCCGCCGCACAATGCGTGGCAGCAGGACAGCATCCAGATCGGCATCGCCCCCGGCGATTCCGACCAGCTGCTCCGCCCGCCGAATACCGGCCTCCAGGAGGCGGAGTACGTCGAGCTTCTCGCATCGCTCGACGAGACCGGCCAGGCCCGGCTGCACCGCGAGCGGACGGTCAATCAGCACGCCGCCCCGCCCGGATCGATCGATCCGCAGGACCTGCCGATGCAGGTCACCCGCGAGGGCCAGACCACCAGCTATCGCCTGAGCATCCCCGTGGGCCAGCTGGGCATGCGATCCCTGCAGCCGGGCGATGTGCTGCGGGCCGCCGTGCTGGTCAACGACGCCGATGAACAGGGCGGCGGCATCGAACGCCACACCCGCCCGTGGTTTGAGGGCATCGCCACGAGCAAAGACCCCGCCGACTTTGGTCACCTGGTCCTCACGCCGACGCCGCGGTAGACCCCTCGCCGCGGCGGTCCCGAGCCACGTGACGGGCGTGGCGGCTTGAGCACCACCCGCGGCGACGGCGAGGCGTGGCGGCCGACCGCTCCGCGTCGTCCCGCTCACGGATCGCCGCATCGAGACGCTGGTGCACCTCCGGGGCGACCCGGTGGCCTGTCAGTTGGCATCCCCGGGTGAGCCCGCCGAGGCGTCGGCGGCCCGGGTCCGCATCCGTCGCCCGGTCCACACCATGAACCCGCCCGCACCGCCCACAATCGCCGCGACCGCGAGGATGGACAGCCGGCCTGACAGGGGATTGGGCAACACCACCAGCAGGGCGATGAACCCCGCCGCCGCGGCGGCGAACAGGCCGACGATCTGCAGCTGGGCCGGGTCGTTGGCCTGTCCGACCTCGCGTTCGAAGTCGACCGGGGTGTGCATCCGCGTGAAGAAGCCGGCGACCTGCTCGCGGTACGCCGGGCTGGCCAGCCGCCAGGCGGGCATGGTCAGGAAGAAGGCCGCGGCCCCGGTCGCGGCGTTGACGAACACCTGGTCGTGGAAGTACCACCCGTTGACGAAGCCGATGGCCGAGGGCACCGCCGCCGCCGCGACCGCGACGATCGCCGACCACCGCGGGGCTTTGCGGATGAACAGCGCCAGGAACATCGGCACCGACATCGGCACCGCGACGACCGCCCCGACGGTGAGCATGTGCTCGAAGATCCCGGTGTCGCCCTCGGACCCGGCGAACAGCAGCGCCAAGTAGATAATCGCCCCGCCCAGGACCAGCGACAGGCCCCGTCCCAGCCAAAGCCCCAGCCGCGGCCCGACCTCGCCGGTGTACGGCTGGTCCGGGTTGCCCGCCGACGCCTCGCCGCCGCGGACGCGTCGCCAGGCCCGCAGGCCCAGCGGCACGATGTCCCGCACGAGAATCGCGGCGTTGCGGTTGAGCCCCGAGTCGATATTGCTCATCGATGCGGCGAGCATCGCCACGACCATCAGCCCGATCAGCCCGGCGGGCAACACCTGCAGGCTCGCCACCGCGTAGGCGGACTCGGCGGCCTTGGGGATGCCCGAGCCCATCACCTGCTCGGCGTAGAGCAGCCGGGCGACGATCGGCGGGATGAACCACACCGTCATGCCAAGCAGCATCAGCACGCAGCCGACCA
Source organism: uncultured Phycisphaeraceae bacterium (assembly GCA_964625505.1). Taxonomy (GTDB): domain Bacteria; phylum Planctomycetota; class Phycisphaerae; order Phycisphaerales; family Phycisphaeraceae; genus CAZVBW01. The sequence continues at coordinate 19,185 of CAZVBW010000057.1, read as the reverse complement.
TCGCGGCCTTGCGGGCCTCGGTGCCGTCCTTGACCGCGAAGTACCGCTGGGCCCCAGCAAGCGTGTTCTTGCCGATGCACGTCTTGAGGAACATCGCCGCCGCCCAGACCCACGTGAACTGCATCCCGAACCGGCCCGGCTCATTGATCACCGCGTAGTCCGAGCTCAGCCCGCCGTCGGCGATCGCGTCCAGCATCGCCCCCACCCCGCCGATCTTCCACAGGCACAGCACCGCGACCAGCACGGTCATCGGCAGCAGGATCAGGCCCTGCAGAAAGTCGGTCGCCATGACCGCCCAGCTGCCGCCGGTGGTCGAGTACAGCACGACCACGATGCCTACGACGATGATCACCAGCGACAGGTCAAAGCCGAACACCGCCGAGGCAAAGATGCCCAGGGCGCACAGCCCCAGCGACGCGTAAAGCAGCGACGCGAGCACACCGACCCACGCGTAAAACTGCCGGGTCCCCTCGCCGAAGCGCATCCGGATGACCTCCGGGCCGGTGATCGCCCGCAGCTGGCGGAACCACGGCGCGATGAACACCGCGTTGATCAAAAAGCCCGTCGCGTTGGCCAGGAAAATGATCGCCACCGACCAGCCGCTCTCGAACGCGACGCCCGCAGCGCCGGTAAAGGTCCAAGCGCTGAAGTTGGTCATGAACGCGCTGGTGCATCAGGGTCCGAAGAGTGGCTAAACGTGCCGGTCCGACTGCGACAGGCGATTCTCCTAAAGGTAGTTGAGCGTGCCGCGACGGTGCGCTTCGGCGGCGTCAAAATCATTGTGCCGCTTGCCATCGCCGGCCAGCATCTGCGTCGGGTTCGGATCGCCGTCCCGCTCGGCCATCATCAGCGTTCGCGCCCGCGTGGTGCCGATCAGCCACTGCAGCAGCAACGCCCGGCCGCGCTCGACCACGTCGCGCTGGTCCGGCGACGTGAAGAGGTTGCGGCGCTCGTGCGGGTCGGCCTGCAGGTCGTACAGCTCGCCGTGGGGCTGGTCGAACATCTGCGGCTGGTAGTGAGTCATCCGCCAACGGTCCCAGCGGATCGCCTTGCTCCAGGCGTTCTCGGTCACGGCGACGTCTCGTACGGGCTCATCGCCACCGGCCAGCAGCGGGCCTAGGTCGTGGCCGTCCTCGGTCCCCATGGGGTCCAGCCCCGCCAAGGCTTGGAAGGTGGGGGCGAGGTCAATGTTCTCAACCAGCTGGTCGCAGACGTGCCCGGCGGGCGTGAGGCCCGGGACCCGCCAGAGCATCGGCACGCGGCACACCGCGTCGGAGCAGATGCCCGGCGCTTTCTCAGGCACGCCGAAGGTCCCGCTGTAGGCCCCGTGGTCCGAGTGGTACACGACGATCGTGCGGTCGGCCAGGCCGCGCTGGTCCAGGTGGTCCAGGAGCACGCCCAGCGCGTGGTCGCAGTGGGTGATGGCCGCGAGGTAGCCGCGCCAGACCCGCCGGGCCCACGACTCGAAGTCACGGGGCTCGTACTGGCCTTGGCCGGAGCGGTACTGCTCGACCATCGCCCGGAAGTGCGGCGGCCGGTACGCCGCGTCGTCCAGCAGGCCCGGCGGCGGGTCGAGGTCGTCGTCGTAGAGGTCCCAGAAGCGCTGGGCCGGGGTGTAGCACTGGTGCGGCCGGAAGAATGACACCTGCGTGGCCCATGGCTCGTCGCCGCAGCCGTCGATGAATCGGCAGGCCTGGCTCACGCTGAAGCCCTCGATCGATTGTTCGAAGCTAAGCGTCGACGGCCGGGCCTCGTGCTGCTGCACCCCGGGCAGGTCGGGGATCCTCGCCTGGTCCAGCTGGTCGAAAAAACCCTCGGCGCGAGCCCACTGAAAGTAGGGGTTGAACGGATGGCGACCCATGTACTCGCCCAGCAGGTCCACGTCGGGCGCCAGCCAGCAGGTCGGCTCGTCGGGCAGGTGGAGCTTGCCGAGAGCCGCGGTGCGGTAGCCGCTGCGGCGTAGCTGGCCCATGAACGTGGGCAGGTTCGCGGGCGTCGGGCCCGAGAGGCCGTAGTACCCGTGGTTGTGCACGTACTGGCCCGAGAGGATCGAGACCCGGCTGGGCGTGCAGATGGGGCTCTGGGTGTAGGCCCGGCTGAACCGCACGCCGGCGGCGGCGAGCCGGTCCATGTGCGGGGTGATGGCCTGCGGATGATCTTCGCACCCCATGCACGCGGCCTGGTGCTGGTCGGAGATGACGTGGAGGATGTTCATCGGCGGGTCGTGCGGAGAAAAGGGTTGACGCGGCGCGGGTCACCGAGGATACTAGGTTTTGTGCTTCGTAGCACACCAGCATGCGAGTCGTTCTGCTTCTCCAAAGCCGATCCAACGATGGCCGTCTCCGTTACTCAATCCGAAGTCGCCCGCCGGGCGGGTGTGAGCCAGCGGACGGTGTCGTACGCACTGACCCAGCCGGACCGCGTGGCCGAGCCGACCCGGCGGAAGGTGCTCGAGACGGCCCAGCGGCTGGGCTTCCGGACCAACAGCTCGGCCAAGGCGATGCGGTCGGGGCGGTTTGGCGCGATCGCCCTGGTGATGAGCACGGTGAAGTACCGCAGCCGACTGTTCGACGACCTGCTCGCGTCGATCGACGAAGCGCTGTCCGAAGAGGACATGCACCTGACGGTGACCCGGATGCCCGACGACCAGCTCGTCCAGACGGGTGCCATGCCACGGCTGATGCGCGAACAGCTGGTCGATGGGTTGTTGTTCAACTACACGTCGCTGGTGCCTGCCCCGCTGCGGCAGATGATCGACCGCAGCCGACTGCCCGCGGTGTGGATCAACTCGGATGCCGACCATGACTGCGTCCGCCCCGACGACCTGGCCGGCGGCCGGCTGGCGACCACGCACCTGCTGGAGCTGGGCCATCGGCGGATCGCATACCTGCGCTTCGGCCCCGAGGAGCACTTCAGCACGATCGACCGCCGCCGCGGCTACGAGGCCGCGATGCACGCCGCCGGGCTCACCCCGCTGCTCGGGCCCAAGGCCGAAATCGACGACGACCGCACCGCGATCTGTCGCGACTGGCTCGATGCCCAGACTCACCGCCCCACCGCGGTGGTCAGCTACGGCGACGTGGGGGCCATCCCGCTGATGATCGCCGCCGGGCAGCTGGGGCTGCGTGTCCCGGAAGACCTGTCGATCCTGACCTTCGAAGGCGGCAGCCACGTCGAGCTCCGTCTGTCCCATGTTCGGATCCCGAACGACGCGATGGGCCGCGAAGCCGTCGACCTGCTCAACCAAAAAATCGCCACACCAGATCGACGCTTCGACCCGGTCGTGCTTCCCATGACCCTGCAATCCGGCGCCACGTGTGCGCCGCCGACCTGTTCCGCTTGATCCGCATCCACTTTTTGAGGAGCTTCTTATGCCTGCCACCCATGAAATCACCCCCACCGTCCTGGGCCTCTGCGCCGCAGGCCTGATCGGTACCGCCGCCCACGCCGGCGTCATCTTCAGCGAGGACTTCGACGACGGGAACGTCGCTCCCTACACGGCATCGACCGGCGGCAACAGCGGTTCGGTGTCGATCGTCGCCGACACCGGCGACGCCTTCGGCGATGGCGGTGCGAATCAGGTCACCGAGCTCAACAGCGGTAGCGGCGGGGGCCGGGGCGCCGGCATCACCTATCAGTTCGGGCTGGATAACGGCGGCGGCGATAACGACGACGCGACAGAGATCGGCACCTATCGATTCGACCACGTCCGGACCGCCGGCAGCGGCGAGTTTCTCGTCGAGCTGACCACCGGCGCCTTCAACCCCAACAACAATATCTTCGTCAGCACCGCGATCCCCGGTGTGAGCGATGCGCAGACGATCGATGTGCTATTCAACAACAGCACCAGCAGTCAGGTCTATAGCTCGCCGACCGGCCAGCAAACCCTGGCCGCCGGAACCTACGACGTCTGGGCCGACGGGACCTCGCAGCTGGTCGATGGCGGGAGCTCCAGTGGTTCGAACGTCACCACCGGCACCGCGATCCGCACCGTTCGCATTGTCAGCGGCAGCGCTAACGGAACAACGATCCGCGTCGATGACACGGTGCTGCTCGATGAGCTGCAAGTCGTCCCGGAGCCCGCATCGCTCGCCCTGATGGCGGCCGCGGGGCTGATGGTGATGGGCCGGCGTCGCCACTGAGGGTGCTTAGCGATCGGGGATCGAGTTTGTGCTCGTGCAAGGAGTGCTTGATATGACCCGCCGCGCGTTCACGCTGATCGAATTGCTCGTGGTCATCAGCATCATTGCGCTGCTGATCGCGCTGCTGCTGCCGGCCTTGCGTGGCGCCCGCGACGCGGCACGCACCGTGACCTGCGCCAGCAACCAACGGCAGATCGGCGTCTTGCTGCACACCTACGCCGCCGACCACGATCAGTACCTCGTCCACGCCGGCGGGCACCAGACCAAGGGCATGGCCGGGCCCAACCCGTACCACCTGGGCCTGCGGGACAGCCTCACCCACGCGGGGTACATCGATTCGCCGACGAGCATCTCGGTGCATGCCGCTCCGACCCCCAAGGCCGACGGAGCCGAGCTGTTTTGCCCCGCCACAACAGCACCGTTCAATGACGACGTCGGTCAAGGTCGGCCGGTCAAGACGTATGGCTTGGTGGTCGACCGCGGTTATGGCTCCACGGTGGGCGGCACCCGGCTGGGGCCCCTGGGCGGCGTCGCCAATCCAGACTGGAACGTCGGGCCGAGTTGGACCACGCTGGACCTGGTCCGCAGCCCCAGCGAAGCGCCGCACTTGGTTGAGATTCGCGTCTTCGACTGGCAGGACTGGTTCGCCGCGACCAACACTGGCTGGAACGAGCCGACGGTCCTGGGTATGCAACGGCACCCCAACGCTTCGGGCAATGTGCTCTGGGGCGACGGTCGCGCGGCCGTGCGGACCTATCAGGAGTGGATCGACGAAGTCCCACCCGATTTCGCGTCCCGCCGCGACTATTTCAACCGCCATCCGACACGCGACCAGACCAACTGGACCGACCCGCGGTCACTGTAACGGATGACAAAAAGGCCGAGTTTGCCGACCCCGGATGTTTAACATGCCCAATCAAATCGTGCGTGCCGCAGCCCATGCTTTTGTGCTGCCGTGGTTAGTGCTGCTCCTGGCTGGGCCTGCCATCGCTGAGTTGCCAGACGGTTGGCAGGCCGATCGTCTCGCCGAGGCCCGGTCCGCCGGCGACGACGCCTTCGCGGTCCGCGGCCAACAGGGTGAGTTCGGCCTGCTCACTCGGTCGATCCAGGGCACCGGCAACCTGACCATCAGCGGCACCATCGAACTGGGCCACGTCGGCGGCCCCCGCTCGGCCTTTCTGGTCGCCGGGCACCCGGAGCACGGCTGGATCCTTGCGGGCATGTTCAGCGGTCAGCGCAAGCTCACGATCCAGCAGCTGGACGCGGACCTGCAGCCGATCACCCGCCAGTGGCGGGACGTGCCGATCGACGCGGCCGGGCAGTGGGACCTGACGCTGCAGGTGGACATGGCCCAGCGCGGCGTCACGCTGCAGGTCGATGGGCTGGACCCGATGTTCACCGGACTGCGGCTGGAGCGGTTTGGCATGACCCGGGCGGGCTTTGGCGTCTGGCAGGCCACGGGTGCTCAGCTGTCGGTATTCCGCGTCATCGAGACGGCCCGCGGGGGTGCGGGGGCGGGCGCTTCGGCCGAGCCGACCAGCAACGCTCAGACTCCCGAAGTCAATAGCGACGAGGATTACCGCGGCGACGATCCGAGCGGATTCGACACGGGTCTCGGTGCGTTTTCGCCAGTGCAACTGGAGCGTCTGGACGGGGCGTTGCGGGTCGATGTGCAAGGCGTCGGCTGGCTGCAGCGTCGAATGCCGCCGCTGCAGGCCGGTCGCGTCTACGTGCTGGAGATGGAGGCCCGCTCGATCGGCCAGATCGAGCGGATCCTGCCGATCATCCGAGGCACCCCCGCCGACGATGTCTGGCCGCCCAGCGAAGATTGGACCACGTACCGCACGCAGTTCCACGTGGCCGAAGATCACCCGGCCCGTCCGCTGCATCTGCGGCTGCGTGGCGTGGGGCAACTGGAAGTTCGCAGCTTCCGCTTCTATACAGCCGACGCCTTTGATCTGCCGGCACCGCCGGCCACGGATCGCGGGGAGCTGCTCCGCAACGGCGGGTTCGAGCTGGGCTTGGACGGCTGGCGACGCGGCCACCCCAATGCCCTGCGTCACCAGCAGCATCGCGAGGTCTTCGGCGAGTGGATGTGGGACGCCGAGCAGCGCAGCGGCACGCTCGGCCTTCCCGACGCACCGGACTGGGACCGCCGACCGATCGTGTCGCACCACCAGTTCACGCTGCACCACGGCAAGCAGTACCGCATCGCGCTCGAGGGTCGCGGCGGCCCGGTGCAAGTCTCGCTGCGGTACCCGGTCTACGGGGCTCAGGCGCCGATCACGTATCGCACCTGGCAGGCCGACCTCAGCAGTGGCAGCTGGAGCGAGCAGTTCACGCTCGAAGGGCCTGAGAACGGCATGCTCGCCGAGGGCGCGTCGTTCTACTTTGAACTGGCCGTCGGGCCTGCGGCGGTCCAGTTCGACAGCGTCAGCCTGATCGAGGGTGCCGGCGAGGCCGAGTTGCCCCGTCGAGTCGCCACCGCGGTGGCTCTGCCCGAGCTTGAAGATCCCTACGGCGGCAACGCCTGGGCGGAGCAGCCGCTGACGGTGCAAGCCGTGGCCGACGGCGTGCCCGATGGCGCCGCGGGTCGGCTGGTGGTGCGCGACCATCTGGACCAAATCGTGCTCGAGCACCCGCTGACCGCAGCGCAAAGCGATGCGGGCCAACCGATCGCCGTCGGCCGCCTGACCGACGGCCTACCGGCCGGCTGGTACACGCTGCACCACGAACTCGACGACCAGCCGGACGCCGTGGCCTGGCCGCGGGAGCTCGCCGTCATCCCTCACCCCAAAGCGATGGACGAGCCGGGCCACTTCCTCGGAACCCACTTTCGCGGGCTGCACGTCGAACGCGGCAGGCTGCAGCGCTCCGAGCCCGAGCGGCTGCGGCAGGTCAGCAACTGGGGTGTGGGGCATCAACGGCTGTTCCTGTCGTGGACCCAGTTCGATGAGCCGTGGCTGCACGAGGAGGTGCAGCGACAGCTGGACGCGGGGCTGCACGTGATGGCGGTCATCTCGCCGGACGAACGCTCCGACGACACGGACCTCCAAACCTGGGCCGAGGCCGTCCGCGGCTTTGCCGAGCGTTACCGCGGGGAGATCACGACGTATGAGGTCTGGAACGAGCCGGACCTGCACCGGGTCCCCGTCGAGCGGCACGTGCAGGCATGTCGGCTGGCCTACGAAACGCTCAAGGCCGTCGACCCGCAGATCACGGTGGTGGCGGGCGCCGTGACCACCAGCGGGCGCGTGTACCTGCAGCAGTCGATCGAGCAGGGCATGCTCGACTGGTGCGATGTCGTGTCGTTCCACGGCTACGTGCGGGAGCAGGCCGCCGACGCCGGGCCGGCGGCGTTCGCCGAGTTCACCGAGCCGGTGAGAGACGCGATCGTCCAGCGGGGCCAGGCGCACCCGATCTGGGACACCGAGGCCGGCTGGGGCATCCCGTCCGGCCGGGACGGCCTCGCCGACGCCCGCACCTTCGTCAAGGCGATCACCTGCCGCCAGGCCGCCGGGATCAGCCGGTACTACAGCTACATGGCCGCCGCCAAGGGTTTCCCGGGCGGCACTCACTTCACAATGTTCACCGGCTTCAACGAACGCCCGCTGATCACCCAGCCGATGATGGCGGTGTGGGCCTCGCTGCTCGGCGACGCGACCTTCGAGCAACAGCTTCTGCCCGACCATCCCGAGGCGCTATTGTTCCAGTACCGCAGCGCCACCGGCGAGCCAATCCTTGTCGGCTGGACCACCTCCACCGCCCCCATCGAAGTCCCGCTACCGCCGGATCTTGCGGGCTCCGAGTTTTGGCCGCTGAACGAGATGGGCCAGCCGCTGACTGCAGAGCCTCGGGCCAGCGAAACCGTCACGCTGATGCCGGCCATGCGGTACTTTCTGCCCGGGTCTCATCGACCGGCGGCAACAGGTGTCCTGACCGGTGTACGCCTTTGGTCTGGCCGGTGCTGGTCGACCGCGTCACCCTCGTCCTAAAGGTTTTACGAGACGTCGCTGACCGACGCATCTGCCACGGCCCCCCATCGGCACCACCCTGAACCTAGTCATGACAACTTCACGCTTGCCAGAAAGCGCATCGGGAAGCGTTACACGGTTCAGCCGACGGGTGCTGCTGGGGGCATGGCCCTCGTCGACGGCGACTACCAACGGCTACCACTTATCGCCGCTCCTACAGCCTCTAAACACCCACAAACGCTGCTTGCTGCTACCGATTACGAGAGGCATCTTGATGCCGCCAAGCCCCGTGTTTTGCACGGGTTTCCAGAGCTCTGACGTACAGGTTGACGGCGAATTTGCATTCTAGGGGTTGCCGGTTCGAGCCCGGCACGCTCCATTCAGATCCAAACCTCCTGCCAGTCGTCGCTTACACGTACCTGTCCGCGTCGGGCAGCGTGGCCTGGAGACCCCGGAGAAGTGGTCGTCGTACCACTTTGGCCGCTGGGGCTCCGGAGACACGCCACGCCCCGAACCCCGACAGTCGCTCGTTACGGCAAGCACAAAGCGTCCGGCCAAGCCCGGGTCATCCTCTACCAACAGCACCACGACCTCGGCCCGTACGCCTCGCCCACCAGTCGATAACGCTACGCCAAGCTCATTGCCGAGTACCTACAGGGAGATGGGCAGCCAGCTCCGGAGGTCGGCAGCCAAAGCGGAGCTGGCCTCCTGGTTGCGGAGCTAATCGTGGCCTGTCTGCGGATCGCAATGTCCTACGACATCAAGGCCGGTGAGGCCGACAACATCAAATCCGCCGTGCGACCGTGGCGACAGCTTGACGGTGCGAGCCCCGCCGCTGCATTCAGGCCCGAGTCGATCGGTTCAGGAGGCGCCCGGCGTCACTCTGCGGCCTCGGGGGGCGCTTCGACACGCTCGCGGAGCTGCCAGACGCGGACCCAGTCCACGAGCAGTTCGTCGGGCAGGGCTTCGTCATCGACGTCGTTGGTGGCCCAGCCGCCGGTGTGGACGGTGAACTTGAGGTAGGACGGGATGTCGAGGATGCGGTCGTTTTCCCAGCGGCCGACCTCTCGGCCGTCGCAGTACCAGACCAGCAGGCCCGGCTCCCAGAGCAGGCCGTAGTGGTGGTAGCCGTCTTCGGTGGGCAGGTGTCGGATGTTGGTCGAGCCCCAGTGCTGGTGCTCGTCGCCGTAGCCGTCCCAGTGGGTGGCGATGTTGTATCGGGTGGGTCCCCATTCGGAGAGGTGTTCCCAGATGTCGATCTCCATGCCGCCGTTCTCGGTGGAGCGTCGGCCCCAGATGTCCAGGCCCGACTCGGGCCCGCGGTCGGGCATGGTCCAAAAGGCGGGCCACATGCCGGTGGCCTCGACGCGGTGAATCCGGGCCTCGAAGTAGCCGTAGCGCTGGCGCCACTTGTCGAACGTGGTCACCGCGCCGGTGGCGTAGTCGCGGGTGGGCAGCGAAGGGTCGTCCCACTGGTGGCCGGGGTTTCGCTCGCAGCGGATGACCAGTTCGCCGTCACGGACGAAGACGTTGTCTTCGCGGTAGCGCTGGAGGTGGCCGCCTAATGGGCCGTCCCAGACCAGCCGGGGGGTCCAGAGGTCCTCGTCCAGTTCGTCGCCGTCGAAGTCCTCGTCGAGGGTCTGGACCCAGTCGCCCTCGACCGGGGGCCGCTGGCCGACCCAGTCGGGGACCTGGGCCCACTGCCGGCGGTGGGCGACGATGTTGTCCACACGCAGCGTCGCCTCGCGGCGGGGCTGATCGACCATGATCAGCAGGTTGACCACGTTGGACGGGTCGATGCTCGCGGCCTGCCGGCCGTGGGACTGGCCAAAGGTCACGCGGATGCGGCGCGTCTCGCCGGCATCGACGCGGGCGCCGCCGGTGTTGCTGTTGGCGTTGCCGTCGGCGCCGGGGTTATCGACCCGCATGAGCACGCGGAGCGTCCGGTCGGAGGTGTTGGTGATCTCGGCGGTGATCGACTCGAACAGGCCCAGGTCCCAGCGTTCGCCGGCCGGGTGCAGGTGGACCGACGGGTAGCGCTCCGAACCGTCGATGGTGAGCTCGAGCTGCCCATCGACCGGGCGGGGCGTGGCGCCATGATCCGACAGCTGTTGGGCGACGCGCTCGGGGCTCTCGAAGTCGAACAGCACGCCGGTGTCCAGATCGACCACGGCGACGTCGCGCGGGGTCGCCGTGCCGAAGGCGCGGACCTCGTGGACCAGCAGCTCGGCGTCGCGGCGGGGCCGCTCGAGGTAGACCAGGGCTTGCGTGACCCGGCTGGGGTCCAGGTCGTACGCCGGGCCGCCCCAGCTTTGGCCAAAGCGAACGCGGAGGGTCTTCGTCTCGCCGGCGGCGACGTTGGTCACCTCGGCGTTCCAGTGCTCGGCCGAACCGGCGCCGGGGTTATCGACACGCAGCGCGACGCGGAGCGGCCGGTCGCCCGGGTTGGTCACATCGACCTCGACGCCGGCGTAGGGCATCAGGTTCCAGGCCGGGTCGGGGGCCTCGAAGGCCACGCCGGGGTAGGACGTGGCGCCGCGGAGGCTGACGCGGGCGGCGGGCTCGCCGTCGTGTTGGACGTGCTCGATCGTGCCGTGCTCGTTGGTGACGCGGCGCAGCGGGTCGGCGCCCTCGAAGGCGAAGAGCACGCCGGAGGCTTCGGGGGTGACCGAGTTGGACGCCGGCGCGTCGCTGCCGGCGGCGGCGGTGTCGGCCTGGAAGCCGCGGACCTCGTGGATCAGCAGCGACTGGTCACCGGGCCGGTCCTCGGCGTAGACGACGACCTGGCTGACCCGGGCGGCGTCCAGGGCGTAGCCGCGGTTGCCCCAGGACTGGCCGAATGTGACGCGGAGCGTCGCGGTCTGGCCCGGGGCGATGCGCTGGCCGTTGACGTTCCACGGCTCGGTGCGCCAGTCGCCGGGGTTATCGACGCGGAGAGCGACCTGCAACCCTTGCTCGGAACGGTTGGTCACGCGGGCCTCGACGCCCTGGAAGGCCGAAAGGTCCCACACGCCCTCGGCGGGCCGGACCTGGACGGCGGGGTACTGCGCGTCGTCGCCGAGGCTCAGCTGCAGGGCGGGCCCGTCCTCGGACTCGACCATGGCGTGGGAGCCGCCGTCGTCGTGGAAGGTCGCGTCGGGTCCGGGCAGGTCAACAACTTGGGCCCGGGCGGGCAAGCACGAAAGGGCGAACAGGAGCGTGAGGCACAGCAGGCGGTGGGGCATGGCGGGTCACTCGGGGGGGGCAGGCATCGGCGGCGCCGGGAAAGGGGCGGCGAACCGTGCAGGCCTGATGTTAATCGCTTAACATACGGCAGTCAATGGGGTCTGAGCCGATGGTGTGTCCTGATTCGCCGGCGCTGCTGCGTGACGCTCGCGGTGACGAAATCGCGTCGGCCCGGATGTGGTGGCCGTACCGCCGGTTGTGGCTGCGGCTGCTGGCCGAGCACGAGTACGGGGTTACGCCGCAGGTCGAGGTCTCGACGCGTGTGGACTGGGTCGATCAAGGCGAGACGCTCGGTGGCCGGGCGGTGCGTCGGCAGGCGGTGGTCACGCTGCGGCGGGGCGGGCGGGCGGCGCGGCTGGAGCTGTTGGTGGTGAGCCCGGCCCGGGCGCAGTGCGCCCCGGCGGTGCTCGGGTTGAACTTCCGGGGCAACCACGCGACGTTCGACGACCCGGCGGTGCGGGTGGCGCCCGGCGCCGACGCGGGGGATCGCGGCCGGGCCGGGTCGGTCTGGCCGGTCGGGCAGCTGATTGACGCGGGCCTGGCGGTGGCGACGGTGTGGCGGGACGACGCGGCGCCGGATGATCCGCAGCGGTTCCGGGACGGGGCGCTGCGGGTGCTGGAGGACGCGGACGGGCTGCCGACAGGGGATGGGCCCGGGGCGATCGCGGCGTGGTCTTGGTCGCTTGGGCGGGTGTTGGATGTGCTGCAGGACACGCCGGGCGTGGACGGCTCGCGGGTGGCGGTGCTGGGGCATTCCCGGCTGGGCAAGGCGGCGCTGTGGGCCGCGGCGCAGGACGAGCGGTTCGCGGCGGTGGTGAGCAATAACAGCGGCTGCGGCGGGGCGGCGTTGCACCGGCACGGCCGGGGCGAGTCGATCCGGGACATCTGTGAGCGGTTTCCGCACTGGTTTGGCGGGCGTTTCACGCGGTACGCGGACCGCGAGGCGGAGCTGCCGATGGACCAGCACGCGTTGCTGGCGTGCGTGGCGCCGCGGCCGGTGTACATCGGCAGCGCGGCCGAGGACGCCTGGGCCGACCCGGCGGGCGAGCTGCTGAGCCTGCGGCTGGCGGCGCCGGTGTATCGGCTGCTGGGGGCGCGCCCGCCGGACCCGCCGGACGCCCCGGGCCCGCCGGACCTGGCGCGGATGCCCGAGCCGGGCGGTCAGAACGACGGGACGCTGGCGTACCACCTGCGGCCCGGCGGCCACGGGCAGCGGGCGTGGGACTGGCAGCGGTATGTGCCTTGGTTGAAGCGGGTGTTGGGCCGGGCGGAGGCGGGCGTGGACGGCCGGATCGATCGGTGAGGCCGTTTGCCGCTGCGGCTCGGCGGGCGCCTCGCCCCCCGTGTGCCGAGATGGCCGGGTCAATTGCCGAAGCGGACGTTTTTCTGGCGGACGTCGTCGATGCGGATCATCTGGGCGTGGCCGTCGAGGAAGGCGAAGTTGGCGGCGGTGTCGTTGGCCTGGCGGAAGCGGATGTGGGCCGAGGGGAAGCCGCCGGTGTCGGCGTTGGGGCCCGGGTTGATGCGGTTGCTGGCCGAGGCGGCGTTGTAAGCGGTGAAGACCTGATCGACGGCCCAGCAGCGTTGCTGCACGAAGCCTTGGTCGGCGCCCGAGCCCTGCTGCGTGCCGTCGGTGATGGCCATGAGCTCGGTGATGCGGGTGATGGTGTCGAGGCTGGGGCCCGACTGCGGGCCGGCGCCGCCGACGTTGACGCGGGGCATGACGCGGGGGTGGGCCGAGTAGTGGCGGGAGGACTTCTGGAACGTGGCGTTGGGGTCACGGAACACGCGGCTGATGCCGTCGTTGGTGGCCCAGGTCGAGCCGTCACGGCTGATGTAGCCGTCGATGACGGTGGCCCATTCGAACGCGCCGTTGCTGGCCTCGCCGGGGGGCAGCAGCTGGTCCCAGTCGTTGGCGTAGTACAGCACGCCGATCATGATCTGCCGCTGGTTGGACAGTCCCGCGGCGGTGCGTGCGGTGTCGCGTGCGGCGGTCAGGGCCGGCAGCAGCAGCGCGATGAGCAGGGCGATGATGGAGATCACCACGAGCAGCTCGATCAAGGTAAAGGCGGCGTCTCTCATCGACGGGGGCCTTCTCGAAGACATCGCGTCCCAAGGCGGGTGACGATCAGAAGAAGCCTGCCTTCTGGTTCAACCGGCCGTCCTGCAGGGCGGCGTGGACGCCGACGTTGGGCGCATCGGGGTTGGTGTTGGTGGTCGAGATCATCTCGACGTGTCCGTCGGCGAAGCTGACGGGCGTCGCGTCGCCGTGGAGGTAGACGGGGTAGCCGCGGTTGGAGTTGTCATTGCCGCGGGCGCCGCCGGTGTACCCGCGGTAGTAGCGTTCCCACGAATAGGTGAGGTTGTTGGCCGAATCGATGTCCATGGTCAGGAACGTCCTGGACGGACGCGTGAAGCCGTCCAGCTGCAGCAGGTAGCGGTTGTTCCAGTCGGGCCAGGTCAGGTCGTAGCGGTTGAAGTAGTTGGCCCGGCTGTGGTTGTAGCCGATGCCGATGTCCTGCGGGTGGTCTTCGTCGCCGAAGACCTTGGGGCAGTAGACGGCCTCGGTGCTGGGGTACTGCTGGTCGGTGGGGGCGGCGGTGGCGCTGACGTGGTCGTTCTGCAGGTAGTCGCCGACGAACGGTTTGCCGTACCAGGGCACAAAAGCGTTGGTGTACGGCCGGCCGGTGAACGACATGTTCCGCCCGACCGTGGAGAACATCCCGTCGTTATCGACGGCGTAGTTGACCTGAGCCAGCGCGATCTGACGGTGGCGTGTGGCGCAGACGGCGCCGATGGCCGCCTCGCGGGCGTTGCGGAGGGCCGGCAGCAGCAGCGCGATCAGCAGGGCGATGATGGAGATCACCACCAGCAGCTCGATCAGGGTGAAGGCGCGGATTCGGGTCATGGGAAGAAGACCCACGCCCGGGAGGGCGTGGGCTTTCGGGGGGGGCTCGGGGATCAGCGGCGACGCTTCAGCAGGCACAGCCCGCCGGCGGCGAGCAGGGCCAGCGACCCGGGCTCGGGGACGGTGTAGAGGACCAAGCCGTTGACCACGGCCCGTTCGCTGGTGCCGTCCACACTCTGCAGCGTGAAAAGCTGCGAAGACGCGTCGGCGGTGAAGTCGGCGGTCGTGATGTAGCCCGTGTCATCACCGGCGCTGAAAAAGCCGGTGCTCGTCCCGCTCGTGTCGCCGAAGAAGACCTGCATCTCGCGGGCGCCAGCGTTGTTGATGTCCTGATGGTGAAGCATCTGGACGCGGTAGGCCTGGCCGAGGGTCAAGCCACTGATCGTGACCGTCCCGGCGCCAGGCGAACCCGGGTCGGCCTGATCGGTCACCAGCAGCGAACCCATCACCGCCTCGATGCCGGTCCCGTCGTCGTAGCTGCCGTCATTGGACGTGGTGTCGTCCGTACCCGCGAAGTCCGGAATGTTCAACGTGACGCCGCCGGGCTGGGCGTTTTGGAAGCTCACCCCGTTGATGTTGAAGCTGGACGGGGTGGTTCCGTCCATGCCGTCGTCGAGGGGGTCCGAGTCGCTCTGGTCGGGCCGGTTGACGTTCCAGGCGAAGACGGTGGCGGGTGTGGCGAGGCCGCCGGTGACCTGCGAGCCGTCGCTGCTTAGCGTGGCGGCGTCATAGGAGCCGATGAGTGCGGCGTGGGTTGAGCCCGCGATGAGGCTGAGTGCGGCGGCGGCTGTGAGTGGGATTCGGTCCATGGTCTTTCTCGTGCGTAGATCCGGTCAGGGGGCTGTAACAAAGACAAGCGGGTGGCGGGTGCGGCTGAGCACCGTGGTCGAAGTTGCCGCAGATCAGCGGCCGGCCGAACGGCGCCGCGGCAGAAGGCACAGGCCGCCGGCGGCGAGCAGGGCGATGGACGCGGGCTCGGGGATGACATCGACGTCGCCGGTGAGGACGATGTCGTCGAATCGCGTGCGGATCGTGTTGTCGTTGCGCGTATCCCAGACGCGGACCTGGAAGGTCATGGTGCTCACACTGTCGTAAGCGGTGTTTGCGATGCTCGACACCGTCTGCGTTTCGGACACGGAGTTGGCCGGATCGCCGCTCGTGCCGGGGTTGTTGACCGTCGAGTCGGGCAGAGTGAGCGTCGGGTTACCTGTGCCGAAGCCGGTATCGGTGGATTGGATCACCACATGGGTGAACACGTCGTCGTCGAACTGGCTCCCGCGCTGGGCGGTGTGCAGCAGCGAGAAGGACTCGAAATCGATGTTGCTTGCCGCGAGGGCCGAGGTTGCGATCGTAAAGGTGAAGTAATCCGAGTCTGCCAGTGCTGCGGCCTCATCAAAACCGGTCTGGTCCGAGCTGATCAGGGCATCGTTCCCAAAGGAAGAGATAGTCGCGGAGCCGACCGCGGTGAAATCGCCCGCGTCGATCCCGGCGGCGCCGGCGCCGGTGACGATGGGCGCCCCCAGGCCGCCATCGAAGCTGTAGGTGATCGTGAACGGCGCGGCGTCGGCGGTCGTGGCCAGGCCCAGGCCGGCGGCGGTGAGCAGGGCGAGGGACAGTTGGGTCGTGGTCTTGGTCATGGTGGGAATCCTCCGAGGCGGGGGGTGAACAATCCGAAACAAAAACGGCTGGGTCTCAGCACCGTGCCGAGACCGCGGCGGTCGAGGCCCGGGCGACAAGCTCGGGCGAGAGGTCGGGGGTCGAAGCGTCGGCCTGGATCAGGTGCAGCGCCGCGGCGTGGCCCATCGCTTCGAGCGGCTGGTTGACGGTGGTCAGCTGCGGGCGGACCAGTTCGCATCCCGGGTCGTTGTCGATGCCGACGACGCTGATTTGGCCGGGCACGTCGATGCCCGCGTCGTGCAGGGCGCCCAGCAGCCGCAGCGCGAGGTAGTCGCCGTAACAGACCAAGGCGGTGGGCCAGTGGCGGCGGTCCAGGTTCATCAGGTAGGCGATCGCGCCCTCGACGCCGGTCTCGAAACGGGGGTCCGACTCGGCGGCGAGCACGGGGTTGGCGTGGTCGATGAAGCACCGCTCGTCGATGGACAGGCCCGCGTCCCGCATCGCCCGGCGGTAAGCGTCGGCCCGCTCCAGGCCGCCGGGGCCCTCGTCGGCGAGCACGCCCAGGTACCCGATGCGGCGGTGGCCCAGGCCCGTGAGGTGGTCCATCGCCAGGCGGACCGCGGCGGCGCCGTCGAAGTTGATCGTGTGAAGGCCCGGCACGTCGCCGAAGAAGTTGACCGCCGCCAGCCGGCTGCCCGCCTCGGCGAGCGGGCCGATCCACGTCACGTCGTGGTCCACATGCAGCAGCAACAACCCGTCGATGCGGCGCTGGTCCAGACGCCGGCGGCAGGCCTTGGGCCCGGCGTCGCCGGCGAGGTTGATCGCCAGCCAGTCGTGGTGGTGCTGCTGGCAGGCCTTCTCGACACCGCGGAGCACGCGCGACTCATACGGGTCGCTGAAGCTGGCATCTTCGCGGGCCGGGACGTACACGCCGATCGTCCGCGTCGATTGGCGGGCCAGGCTCTGGCTGGCGAAGCTGGGCTGGTAGCCCAGGTCCTCGACGGCCCGCTGGATGGCCTCGGCCCGCTTGGCGCTGGCCCCGCAGTTGCTGTTAGACCCGTTGACCACTTTGGAGACCAGGGCGGTCGAACAGCCGGCCCGACGCGCGACGTCCGCGAGCGTGGGTCGCTTGTGCGGGCCTGGCGATGGGGTCGGCTTGCGGGTCATGACACGGCGTCAACAGGACGGGGGTTATTCGCTTAATGTACCCCAAGCGAGCCCGATGTCAAGCGCTTAATATCGCGAAGGCGCGGCGGCCGCCGCCGACGCCCCGGAGACCACCCCATCGACCGTCACGACATGCATCTGCCGACCCGACGCGGTCAACGCATCGACGCAAAGCCGTCGGCCGGTGCGGTCCCACCGCGGGTGCAGGTCGCAGCGGGTCGCGCCGCGGACCGCGGGGTCGTGGCCAAAGCTCGCCACGTCGATCCGCCGATGCGTCGCCCGGTCGATGAGCATGAGCGTCTGGACCCCCGCCGCGTCGGGGTAGGTATCGCTGACCATCCACCGCGGGTCGGTGGGATGGAGGCTGAAATGGCCGTTGCGGTCCAGCAGGTCGGGGTACATCCGCCGGGCTCGGGGCCGGGGCGTGTCGGCGTAGATGTGGTACCCGCCGACGCCGCGGGGCCAGCTCCAGCAGAGCACCCGGTCCTGGTCCAGCCACATCGGGTGGGAGATGTTGCGGGGCTTGGGCCAGGGCTTGGGGTCGGTGGGCCGGGCGCGGGGCGGCGACTCGTCAAGTATGCGGAGGTCGCTGCCGTGCCGGGCGTCGGCGGTCAGCAGCCGAAACCCCCAGCGGGCCTGATGGGCCGGATCGGCGGACCAGCGGTGCAGGAAGACGACCCGTCGCGGGTCGGCCGAGGCGTGGGCGGGTTGGATGGCGGGGTGGCTGAACCAGTGCCAGGCGTCATCCATCGACCGGCGTGGCTGGACCGCCGCGGCCTTCTCGAGACTGACCAGCAACCGCGGCGCCGTGGTGGGGTTCAGCGACAGGCGCCAG
Organism: uncultured Phycisphaeraceae bacterium; assembly: GCA_964625505.1. Lineage (GTDB taxonomy): Bacteria > Planctomycetota > Phycisphaerae > Phycisphaerales > Phycisphaeraceae > CAZVBW01. The sequence goes on along the minus strand of CAZVBW010000057.1, from coordinate 1,317 downwards.
AGCCCGTCGTCGTCGGGCGCCCCGCGGGCCGGCGGCGGCTTGGGCGTGGCGTAGCCGACGGTCCGGTGGGTGTGGTGCAGCCGGCGGTAGTCCAGGCCCAGGGCAAAGTGTTCATCGTCCGCGACGCTGTAGATCGGGCCGGCGAGGCGTGTCGTGGCTTGCGTGGCCGGGTCGATCCGGCATCCGTGGAAGCCTCGTCCGTCGGGGTCCCGGGCGTTGAACACGATGGCTGGCCGATCCGCCGGGCCGACCCACCGGGCCTGGGCGCCCTGCTGCCAGTTCCACGCCGTCGTGGTCGCGAGCACCCGGTCGGGCTGCCGGCCGCGGGTGTCGATCAGCAGCAGCTGCGACGCGTGGTCGGGCTGGATTCGCAGCGGCTGGTCGGCGGCGACGCGGAGCGTCAGCAGCCATCGGCCGCACGGGCTCCAGGGGCACCGGCCGTAATAGCCGAAGAAATGCTGGTCGGGCCCGTGGGTGAGCTGCCGGACCGGGCTGGGTTGTCGGGTCCAAGACGTCATGATCGGCGTCCCCTCGGCGGCGGCGTGCCTGCCACGCCGGCCACGGTCGGCCGGTTGGCCAGTCCGCCCGGAGCTTACGCATGACCATTCGCGGCGTGACCGTGGGCCTGATTCTGGGCCTGATCATCAGCGGGGTCACCTACTTCAACGACGCGGTCATCCGCCAGACCATGCTCATCGGCAACTTCCTGCCGGTGGCGGTCTTCGGGGTGCTGATCGTTTGGTTGCTGGCGGGCCAGCCGTTGCTGCGGGTCGTGGGCGTTCGGCGGGGCCTGAGCACCAGCGAGTTGGCGGTCGCGGTGGCAATCGCGCTGGCGGCCTGCGGCTGGCCCGGGTCCAACTGGTACCGCGTGTTCACCACGATCACGGCGATGCCGGCCCACCTGGAAAAGAGCCGGCCGTCCTGGCAGGCCACGGGCCTGATGAGCTACCTGCCCGGCGGCTCGCCGCGGATCGCCCCGGGCCAGCTGCTGGACCCGGCCGGCGCGGCCGCGAGTCTGGCCGAGGCGGCCGACGCGCCGCACGACACCCCGCAACGCGAGGTCTGGGACCGCTTGAGCCCGCCCCAGCAGCTGCAGGTGCAGCAGTTCGCGACGCTGCGTGCCTTGGAGCCGTTGGAGGCCCGGTTGCTGTTGGACTGGCTCAACGGGCTGATCGAGCCGACCGCCGGGCCGACGGGCGACACGCCGCCGCGGCTGTACGCGGGATGGTCCGACGCGCCCGAGTCGGTGACGGTCCACACCCGGCGGGCCGAGCGGCTGCGGCAGGACGCTTGGGGGATGCTGGCCGGCGGGGCGGG
>CAZVBW010000056.1:0-28262 GCA_964625505.1 uncultured Phycisphaeraceae bacterium | reverse complement strand
CCTGTGCCCACGACGCCGAGTGTCCCCGGAGGGAGGCTTGCTTCATAGATTCACACCTCCCGCGAAGCGGGATGTGTGCCGGCGTGCGACCCGCACCTATCACCGCCACGCCGGCGAAGTGTGCCACCCGCCGTCCTTCATGCGGCCTCCTAACACAACCCGTCCACCCCGACGGGCCGGTGGTATGATCCGCCGATGTTCACCACCGTGACGCTCGTCATCCTCGGCCTGCTGCTGCTCATCGCCGCGGGCCTGATCGCCTGGCTCGCCGCCCGCAGTTCGACCGATCGTCAAGCCGTGGGCCACGCCCGCGCCGACGCCGACCGCGTCGCCGCCGAGCGGGACGATGTGCGGACCCAGCGCGACAAGCTCACCGAGGAGAACCGCGACCTGACCAGTCAGCTCGACCGGCTGCAGGAGCGTCACGACCAGACGCTGCAGCAGCACGAGCGGGCCCAGGCCGCCGCCCGGGAGACGTTCACCAATCTCGCCAACGACACGCTGGAAAAGGTCTCGCAGGAGATGCTCAAGCGGGCGGACCGGGCGATGGGCCAGCACAAGCAGCTGGCCGAAAAGGACCTGGAGACCCGCAAGCAGTCGATCGAGTCGATGCTGAGGCCGATCCGCGAGACGCTCGACAAGCACCAGGCCGCGGTGGGCCAGATCGAGAAAAACCGCGAGGGCGCCTACCACGCCCTTCGGCAGCAGATCACCGGGCTCACCGAGGACCAGCACCGCCTGCGGGCCGAGACGAACAACCTCGTCACCGCGCTGCGTCGGCCGGAGGTCCGCGGCCGGTGGGGCGAGGTCCAGCTCAAGCGCGTCGCCGAGCTGGCCGGGATGATCGAGCACTGCGACTTCACCGAGCAGCAGACGGTGCAGGGCGAGTCCAGCGCCCTGAGGCCGGACATGCTGGTGCACCTGCCCGCCGGGCGGACGATCGTGGTCGACGCCAAAACCCCGATTACGGCATACATCGAATCTATCGAATGCGACGACGACGAGTCACGCCAGGCCTGCCTCAAGCGGCACGTCAAGCACATTCAAGACCAGGTCAAACAGCTGTCCGCGAAGGACTATCAGAAGCAGTTCGAGCGGTCCCCCGACTTCGTCGTCCTGTTCATCCCCGGCGAGAGCTTCCTCCAGGCCGCGGTCCATATCGAGCCGGGCCTCATCGAGGACGCGATGGCCCGGCGGGTCGTGATCGCTACCCCCACCACGCTCGTGTCCCTGCTGCGGGCGGTGCACCTGGGCTGGCGTGAACAGGCGGCCTCCGAAAACGCCCGGCAGGTCCAGGCGCTGGGCCAGGAACTGCACGAGCGCATCGCCAAGTTCGCCGAGTACCTCGCGTCGCTGGGCAAGCACCTGGACCGCGCGACCGACGCGTATAACAAGTCGGTCGGCTCACTCGAGTCCCGCGTGCTGGTCACCACCCGCAAGTTCCAGGAGCTCCAAGCCGCCTCCGACAAAGAGCTGCCCCCCCCGCAACCGATCCAGGTCCAGCCCCGCGAACTGCAGGCGATCGAAACCGACGACGCCTCGTAAAACCCGTTCGCGTCGAAGGCGCCCCGTAGGACGGGCGTCCCGCCCGTCGATCAAGCGAAGCTTGATCCGCTTTGCCCAGCAAGACGCCATGACGGGCGAGACGCCCGTCCTACGTGGCATCCGCCCGCGCTCAAAACCGCCGCGTCGGGTTCAACACCGCCTCGTCGTGACCGCACACGATCAGGTCCGCGATCTCGACCGCCTCGGTCAGCGACTCGGCCGCCAGCTCCACGTCGAACGCCCCCCGCAGCACCCGGCCGGCCCGCAGGTGTTCGCCCGTCGCCACCGCGTCGCCGGCGATCAGCACCGTCGCCCCGGGCTGGGGCAGCAGCAGCCCGCACGTGCCCGGCGTAAAGCCCGGCAGCGGGAACAGGTCTACCCCGTCCGCCAGCCGATCCTCCGGCTCCCGCAACCGCTCGAGCAGCGCCAGGTCCTGCTCCAGAATCCGCACCACCTGGTTGTCGTCTTCCTGATCGATCCGCGACGTCAGCTGCCGCTGCATCCGCTCGGTCTCCAGCGGGTGCATCCACCAGTTTGCATGCCCGAACGTCTCCAGCCCCGCCCGGTGGGCCGGCCGAAAGCACGTCAGAAACACATCGCTGATGTCCGCCGGCGTCAGCCCCGCCCGCTCGGCCAGCCGCGCCCCGAGCACCTGCCCCGGCAACCCCGGATCGACCAGCACCCGCCGCGGCGATTTGGCGTCCCCGGAGGTGACCAGCGTCGTCGTCGCGTGCGGCGTCCGGGCCGACCCCTGTGCCTGCCACAGCTCGTGCACCGACAACGCCCCGATACTGATCACCTTGTGCTGCGCCGCGGCCATGGCAGCACTCTACGGCCAAGCCCAGGTACAATCCGTTGATGTCACCCAAGGATGTCCAGGACGTTCTCGATGTGCGGCCTTTCGAGCCGCTGACCTTCTATACCGGCGACGGGCGGAGCGTCACGATCACCGACCCCGACAAAGTGCTCGTGGCCGGCAGCTTCGTGGCCGTGGGCCTGGACCCCGACGCGGACGGCATCCCGACCCGCAGCCGCATGCTCAACGTCCGCGGCATTATGCAGATCGTGCCAGCCGACCTTGAAGATCAAGCCGGCCGAAACTAACCGGTTTCGGGTGTGAAGACACGCAACAGCCGGGCCGCTACGCGGTCCTGGCGAACCTCGCGGTGCGCCGCGGCATCAACATTGCACATCGTCCCAACATCGCGCCAGGGTCGCGTTGCGACCCGGCTCAAAATCCACGCACGCGACAACTCCCGTCATTCTTTCCAATGATCCACGTGTTCCCACGGCAGCCGGCCGAGCTCCCGCTGCTTCCGCTTGAGCGCGTCAATGACCACCGTCGGCAGCATCGGCCCCAGCCTGTCGACCGCCCCGCCGCTGGCGATCTGTTTGATCAGGCTCGAGCTGGTGAACCCGTGTTCCTCGCCGGACATGACGAAGACCGTCTCGATCTGCGTCAGCGCCCGGTTGGTCAGGGCGAGCTGAAACTCGTGGGCCAAGTCGCTGACGTTCCGCAGGCCGCGGAGGATCGCGGTGGCACCGATGTCTTTCGCGAAGTCGACCGTCAGGCCTTCATACGAGCGGACCTGCACGTGCGACCCGCAGCGGCCGTCGATGATGTGCTGGATCATCGCCCGCCGCTCGGCCATCGAGAAGATCTCGCTCTTGGCCGGGTTGTGCCCGATCGCCACGATCAGCGTGTCGAACAAGCCCTGGCCGCGGAGGATGACGTCCAGATGCCCGTTGGTCAGCGGGTCGAACGTCCCGGGAAAGAGCCCGATCTTCGGCCCGGCGGGCGTGGCCACATCGACAGCATCAGACATGCCCGCGAGTGTACGAAGCCCCCCGCACGCATGTATTGCCCCCGTTTAGCGGCTGCGGCGCAGCCGCGCCCGCCGCGGCCACACCTCACCCCACCCCGCACAACCCGCACCAACACCCCGACCGGCAAGACCCCCGGCCAGCACCCCGCGCGGACAACTTTCTCCCACTTACCGGTCGCCCGAGCGTCCGATCAATCCGAAGCTATACCCGTTGCCCAACCGCGGGGCCCGACGGAGTCGCGCCACCGCCGCCAGGCAACCGCCCGTTAGCGCGGGCATCTTTCACCCTGGATCGGGTCTCGTCGCGGCTGCCTCCCCGCGCGAGACCCTTTTTCTTTGTCTTCGCCGCCTCCGATGCATCCCCCATCATCCTGCCTTCGCTTCAGGGCGGCGCTGATCCGCCTCAGGCGGACTCGAAGCTTCGGCAGGCACCGGGGTGTTCTCGGGTCCGCACTGGCAAGCTGCACTTGTAAATGCCACCCGCGATCGCGCAGAAACTTCATGGACTGCGCCTCACCTCCCGCGCTTGTGCCTGATCTAAACTCCCCGCCCGCCGGCCATCCGCCGACAGGGAGACCGCATCGTGACCACCCTCTATATGAGCCCCGCCGGCCGAGACACCTGGTCCGGCCGGCTGCCCGAGCCCAACGCCGCCGGGGACGATGGCCCGGTCGCCTCCGTCGAAGCCGCCCTGACTCAGCTGCGACGCCTGCTCACCCCAGCCAGGCTCCGCCAGCCCGTGCACACCGACACCACCGCCGTCGACGGCCCGGCCACCATCCTCATGCGCGGCGGGCGGTACCCCGTCCGCAAGACGATCCGCATCACGCCGCGGGACGAGGTGCCCGTGACCTTCCGCCCCTTCGAAGACGAGGTGCCGATCCTCGACGGCGGCGAGCGGCTCACCGGCTGGTCCAGGGGCGAAGTCCACGGCAGGCCCGCCTTCTACATCGACATCCCCGACGTCGCCGCGGGCCGGTGGCGCTTCCGCAGCCTGTTCGTCAACGGCCGGCGGGCATCGCGGCCCCGCCTGCCCAAGGACAGCCTGTACACCATCGACGAGGTGCTCCTGCGACCGGGCCAAACCCGCGTCGGCTGGGGCGGCGAGGGCAACGACCGGTTCCGCATCAAGCCCGGCGAGTTCGATCCCACGTGGTCCCAGCCGCAGTCGATCGATGTCGTGGCGCTGCACTTCTGGATCGACGAACGCATGCCCGTCGCCGGTTACGACCCGGACGACCGCGTGCTGCGGACCACCCGGCCCAGCTACGCCCCGCTGACGATTAACTGGTCCGGCGAACCCGCCACGTACTACCTCGACAATGTCTTCGAGGCGCTGACCGAGCCCGGCGAGTGGTACCTCGACGAGGCGGCCGGGCGCTGCTGGTACCTGCCGCGGGACGGCGAAACCATCGACACGCTCCATGCATATGCACCGCGAGTGGTGCAGCTGCTGCACGTCGACGGCGACCCGGCGGCCGGCCGCTTCGTCAGCTGGGTCCGCTTCGAGGGCGTCCACTTCGAGCACGCCGACTGGGCCCTGCCCGGCGAGCCGGAGGCGCCGCTGGAGCTGTTCGAGTCGCCCGACCCGCGGGTCGCCCGCTGCCTGGACAAGGGCTCGGCGATGCAGAGCGCCGCGATGTACCCGGGCACGATCCGCATGCGCGGCGCCCGGCACTGCGCGCTGCACGACTGCACCGTCCGCCACGTGGGCTGGTACGCCGTCGAACTCGCCGAGGGCTGCCACCACATCCGCCTCATCGGTAACACCATCGAAGACGTCGGGGCCGGCGGCATCAAGCTCGATGGCGTCGCCGCCGCCGACCCCGACCGCCCCGACCTGCCCAGCGACCCGGCCCGACGCAACGGCCTGCACCGCATCACCGACAACCACCTGCACGCCCTGGGCCGCGTCTTCCACGCCGGGGCAGGCATCCTCGCCAAGCACTCCTTCGGCAACCTCATCCTCCACAACCTCATCCACGACCTCTACTACACCGCCATCAGCGTCGGCTGGACCTGGGGCTACCGCGAGACCGTCGCCCGCGACAACCTCATCGCCTACAACCACCTCCACGACATCGGCCAGGGCCTGCTCTCGGACATGGGCGGCATCTACCTCCTCGGGCCCCAGCCCGGCACCCACGTCCACCACAACCTCATCCACGATGTCCGGGCCGCCCACTACGGCGGCTGGGCCATGTACCCCGACGAGGGCACCAGCCACGTCACCATCGAGCACAACGTCTGCTACCGCACCAGCAGCACCGTGTTCCACCAGCACTTCGGCCGCGAAAACCTCGTCCGCAACAACATCTTCGCCTTCGGCACCGAAGGCGTCATAGCCCTGAGTAAGGCCGAAGGCCACCGCTCGTTCACCCTCACCCACAACATCCTGCTCAGCGACGGCAAGCCCCTGTTCGTCTCCGGCTACGGCTACGACCTGACCGACCCCGACCCGCTGGAGTCCGAGCTCAACCTCCTCTGGGACACCACCCGCGGCAACGACCTCCTCGCCGCCGCCGCCAAACGCAGCTCCGCCGGCCACGTCAGCACCGACGCGATCACCCCCCAGCAGTGGCAAGCCATCGGCCACGACCGCCACTCCCGCGTCGCCGACCCCGGCTTCACCAACCCCGCCGCCGGCGACTTCACCCTGCCCGACGACAGCCCCGCCACGCAGATCGGCTTCCAACCCATCGACCTGACCCACGTCGGCCCCCGCCCGGCGGGCCAACGCGGGTAAAGCATGGGCCCGACAAAGTTCCCCCATTGCGCCATGCCGATAGCCGGGCCGCTACGCGGCCCTGGCGCACCTCGCAGTCCGCCGCGGCATCACCCCACGCGCAATGACCCACGTCGCGCCAGGGTCGCGTCGCGACCCGGCTATCGCCTCAACCCGCCCCCGCGTCGGCCGCCGCATCCGCCTCACCCCCGCCCCCCCACCACCCGCCCATTACACGGTGCTTGTACTTCCGGTGCAGGTACGGGCACAGCCACAGCCCGAACAACCCCAGCCCCACGACGACGACCGACAGTAACTGCCCCCGCGTGATCCACGGCAGCTCGCCGGCATCCGAAATGAACTGCGCATCCGGTCGACGCCACAGCTCGTTGACGATCCGCAGCACGCCGTAGCCGATGCAGAACAGCGACCCGGTCAGCCCCGCGATCCGCGGCCGGCGGTAGAACCACAGCAGCACCAGAAACACCGCCAGCCCCTCCAGCAGCCCGGCGTACAGCTGCGACGGATGCCGTGGCGTGAGCATCGGCTCCACCGCCGCGATCACCTGCGCGTCGCCCGCCTGCACCGCCTCGACCACCGCCCGCTCCATCGCCCCCAAGATCGGTCGGCGGGCCTCGAATGCTGCGTACAGCTCGGCCGGGGTGTACCGCGGCAGCACGCCGCCCAGCCGGGTCGCCAGTTCGACAAACCGCTCGGGCGCCCAGATGCCCATCTCCTGCGGGAACTTCACCGCCAGCGGGAACGACGGGTCCACCGCCCGGCCGAACAGCTCGCCGTTGATGAAGTTCGCGATCCGCCCAAAGAACAGCCCCAACGGTGCACCGAACGCCAGCAGGTCCAACACGAACAGCGGCCGATGCCCGTGCCGCCACGCGAACCACAGCGCCGCCAGGATCGTCCCCGCGATCCCACCGTGCGACGCCATCCCGCCCTTGTTGAACGCCAGCACCCCCCAGAACGGCGGCGCACTCATGACATCGACCAGCAACGACGGCGCGTAAAACAGCACGTACCCCAGCCGCCCGCCCACGATCACCCCGATCGCCAGCGTCACGATCAGGTCCCCGACCTTGCCCGGCTCCAACGTCGACACGCCCACCGCCGCGACCCGCCGGATCAGCAGGTACCCGATCGCAAACCCCACCAGGTACGACAGCCCATACCACCGAATCCCCTCGGGCAGCGGCCCCAGGTCCGGCAAGCGGAACACGAACGGGTCGATGTCATGCAGCCAGGCGGCAAGCGTCGCGGTCACCCCCAAACCGTACCGCATCCCGATCACGCCCCGCTCCCCCGTTTAGCGGCTGCGGCGAAGCCGCGCCCGCCGTCGTTCACTCGCCACCCCGCCACACCGACCCGCCTTAGAAAAATGTCAGCATTCGCTTACATTGCGCTTGTGCCCCGCCGCCACGCCGATAGCATGAGCGGGTCACCCCCGTTCCGGAGCCCTCAAGATGACCCGTCGCCTGCCGATCGTGCTGCTGCCCCTGCTGGGCGTGCTGCTGGTGCTGCCCGCTTGCCACCAAGCCGTCCGAAGCAGCGAAGCGCCATGGGATATGCATCGTCGCCACGTCGCTGTTGTGCAGGTACCGCGGTATGTGCCCCTCCCGCCGCACACGCCGCAGGACCGCAACCAGTTCGACGCCCTCGATGAGGCCGGCTTCCTTTCCCCGCTGCACGACCCGCTGTCCAGCTTCTCCGCCGACGTCGACACCGCCAGCTACGCCGTGGTCCGCCGGTTCCTCCAGGACCGCAGCGAGCTGCCGCCCGAGGCCGCGGTCCGCCTCGAAGAACTGATCAACTACTTCCAGTACGACTACGCCGGCCCCGGCGACGCGACCGGCCCGGACGGCCGACCCGCCCCGCTCGCCGCCGACGTCGAGGTCACCGCCGCACCCTGGGCTGAAGACCACCGCCTGGTCCGCGTCGGCGTGCAGGCCCGCGAGATGGACACCGAAGACCGGCCGTCGGCCCACCTGGTGTTCCTCATCGACGTGTCCGGCTCGATGAACAGCCCCGACAAGCTGCCGCTGGTCGTCGACACACTGACCAGCATGCTCGACTGGCTGCGGCCTGACGACCGCGTGACAGTCGTCACTTACGCCCAGCGGACCGACACCGTCATCCGCCACGAACGCGTCGAACGCGACGACCGCATCCGCCGCCGGCTGCAGGACCTCACCGCCGGCGGCGCCACCCGCGGCAGCCGCGGCCTGGACCGGGCCTACGAACTGGCCGAGCGATACGCCGACGAGCACGGCATCAACCGTGTCATCCTCGCCACCGACGCCGACTTCAACGAGGGGACCACCGACCGCGACGAGCTGATCGAGATGGTCCGCGACCGCGCCGACCAGGGCATCTCGCTCTCGATCCTCGGCGTGGGTCTGGACAACCTCCAGGACGGCGCGATGGAGGCCCTGACCAACGTCGGCGACGGCGACTACGCCTACCTCGACGACGCGGATGAGGCCCGCCGAACCGTCCAGCGGATGGTCACCGGCGGCATGCAGGTCGTCGCCCGGGATGTGAAGCTGCAGGTCGAGTTCAACCCGACCCGCGTCGCCCGCTACCGCCTGCTGGGCTACGAAAACCGGGCCCTGGAAGATCACGAGTTCGACGACGACGACATCGACGCCGGCGAGGTCGGTGCCGGTCATCAGGTCACCGCGCTCTACGAAGTGGTCCCGCTGGACCCGGCCGACGTCGGCGACGCCGGCGAGCTGCCCGGCCAGCCCCGCACACGATATACCGAGACGCCCGAGCTGACCGACGCAGCCGACACCGACGAGCTGCTGACCGTCCGCATCCGCTACCAGCACCCGCGGACCCAGGTCGACGGGCAGTGGGTCGAGTCGCCCAGCCAGCTGATCGAGCACCACGTGGTCGACGCCGGCACCGGCCTGGACGAGGCCTCGCCCGACACCCGCTTCGCCGCCGCCGCCGCGGGCTTTGGCATGCTGCTCCGCGGCAGCGACCACTCCGGCGACGCGACGTGGGACAGCGTCGTCGAGCTCGCCCGCAGCGGCGTCACCTCCCGCACCGACCCGCTCCGCCCCCAGCTGGTCCAACTCGCCCGCACCGCCCAGCGCCTGCAGTCCCGCTCGTCAATGCGGTGACCGCGACCCATGGGTGTCGTGGGATGGGCGTCCCGCCCGCCAATCAAGCGCAGCTTGATACCTGCCGTGGCACGTCGCAGTTGTCGCCGCCATGACGGGCGAGACGCCCGTCCTACGAGTTCAACACCGCCGCCGTGAACTGCCCGGCGTCTCGCTCCCGGTCCCACGCCCACGCCGGGCCGGCCCGCCGCTGGTAGTCCGTCCACAGCTCGAACCAGTACGCCTTGAACGCGTGCGGCGTGTACCGCCGGTAGTGCTCGCGGATCATCGCGTCGTGCCGCCGATACCCCGCCGAGTCGCCCGGCGCCGGCCGGTCGATGCCGTGGACCTGCTCAAAGTGGCGGTACGTCTCGGTATCGATCGGCACGTGATCGTGATGCCCCAAAAGCTGCAGCATGTTCGCCGCCGCGTACGGCCCGACCCCCGGAAGTTCCAGCAGGGCATCCTTTAACTCGTCCGTCGTCCGCGACGGGTCTTCGAACCACGCTGCGTCCAGCCGGCCGTCCCGCACGTCCCGCGCCAGCTGCACGATCCGCCCGGCCCGGTACCCGACCTTGCACCGCCGCTTGAGCCGGGTCTCGCCGCACCGCGTGACCTGGCCCGGCGTCGGAAACGCCCCGCCACCCAGCGTCTCGCACAGCAGACGGTTCATCGTGATCGTGTTCCGCCACGTGACGTTGCACCCCGTGATCGTCTTGACCAAATCCTCCCAGAGCGACGGGCTGTGGAACATCCGCCCGAACCGGGCCGCCTTCGCCTCCGGATGCACCCGCCACCAGCCCCGCTGGTCCTCATCGACCCGCAGCATCCGCGACAGACCCGCCTTCACCCGCGCTTGAGCCGCCCGGTCCAGCCGACGGTCACACACCACCCGCAACGCCCCCCGCCGCCGCGCCGGCTGGCTGACCGTGACCCACACCACACCCGCCTCCGCGTCGGCCGGGTCCATGTGAAACGCCCGGTGCAGCACCCGCCGCTGCGGGTCCCAGCGGTTGGGCGCCAGCAGAAAGTAGCCGTAGCTGCACACCGCGTGATGCAGCGAAAACCCCCGCGGCACCGCCAGGCTCAACGTGCTCATCGCGCTCCCAACGCCGCTTGCGGCTTAGCACTCCGCCATCGCCGCTCGACGCGACCCCTACACCAGCTCCACCACCTCAAACCGCTTGACCCCCCGCGGCACGTCGACCTTCACAACCTCGCCGACGCGGGCCTTCATCAGGGCCGTGCCCATCGGGCTGCTGGTCGTGACCTCGATCTCGTCGCTGTCGAAGTCGCCCGTCGACTCGCCCACGAGCTTGTAGAGGTCTTCGCTGTCGTCGTCGAGGTCCTTGAGCTTCACGGTCGAGCCCAGGAAGACCATGTCCTCCGGCTTGTCCGTGTCGTCCGCGACGTGCGCCGTCGCCAGCCGCGCCTCGAGCCGGCGGATCTCCGCCTCGTTCATCCCCTGGTCCTCGCGGGCCGCGTGATACTCCGCGTTCTCCTTCAGATCGCCCAACGCCCGCGCCTCGGCGATCCGCTGGGTCAGCTCCGGCCGGGCCGACACCCGCTCGGCCAACTTCGCCTCCAGACGGTCCTTCTCTTCCTGGGTCAGCAGATCCACTGCGCATCCTTCCGCCGCTCGAGCCGGCTTATCTCAAGTTCCACGAATCAACACCCGCCGCCAACTTCCGCCGCGGCGAGCCCCACAGTTTACCAAAACCCCCCACCCCCCGCGAGCACACCCCACGATCCCCTCACCCGCCCACGCCGCCCGCGCCTCAGCCCCCCGGCAGTGCCACTTCAGTGGCACCGTCCCCCCCACCTCCACGCCCCCGCCGCCAAACCCCCACCGCCACCCACACCCAGCGCCACCACCAGCGACACCACCTGCGGCCCCGCCCCCACCGCACCGCCCACCGCCGCGCCCGGCCGCGTCAACTCCCACAACACCGGCAACGGCGACAGCCCCACCGCACCCGCCGACACCCCCAACGACCGCAGCACCAGCACCACCGCCGGCTCCCCCAGCACCAACCCCAACGCCAACCCCATCGCAACCGTCCGACCCAGCCCCCCCCACACCCGCCGACCCAGCACGATCACCAGACCCGTCAGCGCCGCCCAACCCATCAGCGACAGCGCGATCCACACCGCCTGCCGACCCTGCCACTGCGCAATTAACCGCAACGGCCAAATCACCGCCTGCAGCACCCCGACAAGCAACAACCAGTCCATCCAGATCAACCCCACACCCCGCCGCGCCTCCCCCACCGTCAACACCCGCCGCGCCACCCCCCCCTCCCCTCCAAAGCCCACCCCTTCAAGGGTGGGAGGGCCCACGCCACCCCCCCCGCGCACCACCCCCCGCCCCCCCGGCCACTCACTCAACCGATACGCCGGCCAAACCCCCATCAACCCCAACAACGCCGAAAACACCATCCACCGCACCGCCGGCACCGTCGAACTCACCGTCAACGACAACGACCAGCTGCCCAGCAGCCAAAGCGACCACCCCAACACCACCACCCGCAGATCCCCCAACCCCCGCCCACCCCTCAGCCCTCGCCGACGCTCCTCCGCCATCGCCCAATCCTACGCCCGACACCCTCCCGGCAGTGCCAGCTCAGTGGCACCGTCCCCCTCACCCCCCCAACCCCGGCACCAGCGTCCGCACCGTCCCCGTGTTCACGTGCACCACCTGACCCACCACGTCGCTCCGCCCGTTGAACGTCCACGCCACCTCCGACAACAACGCCAGCTTCTGCGCCGCCTCCGGCTCCACCGCCTGCTCCCGGCCCGGCGGCAAACCCCACACCACGTCCGCTCCATGCATCCGCACCACCAGGCTCAGCCGACCCATCCCATCGCGATAGCTCACGTCGATCGCCTCGACATGGTCCCGGTACCACTGGTGCGACAGCAGCTCCGCCAGGTCCAGGCCCGCCTGCACATCGTCCCCCGCCCACACCCCGCCCGCGAACGGCGGACCCGCCGCCATCCCCCGCACCGTCGGCAGCCGCCGCCTCTGACCGTCCCGCGTCAACTCCAATCCGCGAACCTCGGCCAGCGCATACAAGCCCGGCAGCTTCACCCCCGAGGCGTCGACCAGGTGGTACCCGTCCCGGCCCTCCACCACCGCCACCGGCTGCCGGTACACCGCCTCGACCCGCAGCCCCCCGCCCGGCAGCCGCTGCACCTGCCCCACCGAGGCCACCCACGCCGAGCCGCCCACCGCCGCCGCCGACGCCCGCAGCGACTCGCCGTCCAGTGGGTCCGACGACACCGGCCCCGCCGCCGCCTCACGCAACCCCGACACCGCTTCGCCCCCCTGCCAACCCGCCAGCCACGCCGGCAGCCCCACCAGCTCCACCGCCTCGGCCTGCACCGTCACCGCGTGCCGCTGCGCCACATAACCGCTCAGCTCACGCTTCGCCGCACGCCAACCCAGCACCAGCGCCAGGCACAGCCCCACCGCCGCCAGCACCTTCAGCCCCGAACGCGCCTTGTCCGCATCAAGCACCGACCCCCCACGGCCCGACTTGCGCTTCGCGGCCCGACCCGTCTTCTTCCCGCCACCTCGCCACCAGGCCATCCGCACACTCCTTACTGCCCACCGTCATCGACACCCCCCACCACCCCACCCCAAACCCCCCACCCCACCCCCAGTTATCGGCCTTCTGCCTTCCCACTTGTCACTTGTCACTTGTCACTTGCGACTTGTGACTTGTCACTCCGCGGCTGCCCGCCCGCCGCACCAACCCATCACACAACCCCACCATCCCCAACCCCGCCCGCTCCGCCGCCATCGGCAACAGCGAGTGGTCCGTAAACCCCGGCATCGTGTTGATCTCCAACATCCACGGCCGCCCCGCCCCGTCCACGATGAAGTCCACCCGTCCCAGATCCCGCGCCCCACACGCCTCGAACGTCGCCACCGCCAGCGCCTGCAGCCGATCCGCCGCCGCCTCTCCCAGCCCATGGTCAAACCGGTACGCCGTGTCCTGCCGGTCATATTTCGCGTCGTAGTCATACACCCCCCCCGCCGGCTCAATCCACAACACCGGCAACGCCACCGGCGTTGCCCGTTTAGCGGCTGCGGCGAAGCCGCGCCCGCCCCCCTCCCCACTTTTCACTTTTAACTTCTCACTTGTGACTTGAACCACCCCCACCGTCACCTCCCGCCCCGCCACAAACCGCTCCACCACCACCCGCGGATACTCCGCGAGCAGCCGCTCCACCGCCGCACCCACCGAGCCCCCCTCCCCCACAATCTCCAGCCCCAGGCTCGACCCCTCGTCCACCGCCTTCACCACCGCCGGTGGCCCCAGCGTCGCCGACTGCCCCCGCTCCAGCAACTCCCACGCCGGCGTCGGCACCCCCGCCGCCACCGCCGCCCGCTTGGTCGCATCCTTATCCATACACAGCGCCGCCGCCGCAGGCCCACACCCCACATACGCCGCCCCCACCGCCTCCAGCTGCCGCTGCACCCCGCCCCCCTCACCCCAAGGCCCATGCAGCACCGGAAACACCACCCCACCCCCCCCGGAAGTACCCCCGGAAGTGTTTGCCGCGTGCTCGCTCAACCAGTCCCGCAGCGCCCCCTCGTGCTCCGCCCCCGGCCCCGCGTCCGCCTCCGTCACCCGGTGACCCGCCTCCCGCAGCGCCGCCGCCACCCGCGCCCCCGACCGCAGCGACACCGCCCGCTCCCGGTCGGGCCCCCCACGCAACACCAGCACATCCAGCCCATCCATGGAACTCCGATCCTACCCCGCCAGCGTGACACACCCCGGCCGCTTCACGGTGCCGCCGATCAACCCCGCCCCCCGACCACCCGATAAACCCTTGCGGGGACGTTCCGCGCAATCGGTGCAGGTGCCAAGGTGAACCAGCGGCTACTCGAACAGGCATGGGAACGGGCACTGCATGACCTCGCCGAGGTGACGGCGGTGGTCGATGTGGCCCCGCCACCCGAGGCCCCCGAACAGCTGGACGACCCGATGCCCGAGCCGACGCACCGCGTCCGCCTGCTGTCGGCCGCCGACGACGGCTCGATGCTCATCGAACGCCCGACCAAGACCGGCCTGGGCCATCAGGACAGCCAGGATGTGCTCGTCGAACTGGTCACCCCCGGCGGCGGCACCCGCATGGTCGGCCGGTGCCCCATCGACCGCGTCATCCGCCACCCGCTCAACCCCGAAACCACCATCCACGCCCTGCACCTGGGCCCCGCGACCACCATCGTCTCGGGCCAGCGACGCGCCTTTTTTCGCGTCGAGCTGGGCACCGGCCGGCCCGCCACCGCCGAGCTGGTCCCCCTGGACCTGCCCGACGCCCGGCCCGTCCACGGCCAACTGAACAACCTCAGTGCCGGCGGCCTGGGCGTCGACGTCCCCGCCGCCGAGCCCGACCCGCCCGCCCAGGACATCCACGGCCAGCCCGTCGAATATGACGCCACCATCGTCATCCCCGGCGAAGATCAGCCCCTCGAGGCCCGCGTCAGCACCTCCCACCGCATGGCCACGGACGGTGAAGACGCCGGCTGGTATCTGGGCTTGCACTTCAACGAGCCCAGTACGGCCCGCCTGCAAGCCATCCAGCAACAGGTCCTGCAAATCACCACCCGCCTGCAACGCCGCCAGCTTCAACGCCGCCGGTAGTGGCCGACATCCGCGATCGCGAATAGCTGAGAACATCGGGTGGACCACTCGATGCATCTCGCGGCCGCTCACCGCGACATCAAGTACGCCGCGACCGCCTCGTACGCCGGCAGCGACGTCGCGTCGTTCGCGGCGTTGCCCGCCTGCGGGTGTGACGCGAGGCGGACGATGACCATCTCGGCGACGGGGTCGATGTAGAGGGTCTGGCCATGCACCCCGCGTGCGGCGTAAGCCCCGTGGGCGTTGCCGGTGTGCCACCACATGTTTCGATAGGTCCACGTCGCGAGTGATGGGTGGGCCGGTTCGGCAAATGCCGGGTGGTCCCCGCCGCGCTGGATATCGGCGACGGCCGCGGCGGGGATGACCTGCTCGCCTTGCCACACGCCGCCGGTCCGCATCATCTCGCCGAAGCGGGCCAGGTCACGCAGCCCGGCGTTGAACCCGCCGCCGGCGAACGGGATGCCCAGCGCGTCGATCTGGTAGTAGCCGTCCTGCTCCATGCCCAGGCGGGACCAGATGCGGTCGCTCAGCAGTTCGTCGACGGTCTGGCCGGTGGCGCGGGCGATGATCCAGTGCAGGGCGTCGGTGTTGACGGTCTTGTATCCGAAGGCGTGACCGTGTGTGCCCTGCGGCCGGACGGTCGGCAGGTATGCGAAGTAGCCGACGGGCCCGTCGTAGCCCGCCGGCTTGGGCAGCGGGTCCCCGGCGGCGGTGAACGCCCAGACCTCGGCGTCCGGGTCGCGGTAGTCCTCGCTGAACCCCAGGCCGGTGGTCATGTCCATCACCTGCCGCACCGTCGCGTCGCCGAACGCCGAGCCTTCAAGCTCCGGCACATACCGCGTCACCAGGGCGTCCGCGTCCAGCTCACCCTCGGCCACCAGAACCGCCGCGAGCGTCCCGGTGAGCGTCTTGCTGACGGACATCACCGCGTGCACATCGTGCTCGGTCATCGCCCCGAGGTACCGCTCGTACACGACCCGCCCGCGGTGCAGGATCAGGATGCCGTCGGTGTAGTTGATCGCCAGCGATTCCTGCCAGGTCATGACATCGTCGCGGTGCCACGGCTGAAAGGTGATGCCGTCGATCTGGTCGTCCAAGTCGTATGCAAAAGCCGCCGGCGGGCCGAGGCCGCGTGCTACACGCGCGGTCGGCAAAAACTCCCGCATGTGCAACACGCTCCAACGCAACGCCGGGAAGCGGAAGAACGACCCGTCCGCCGCCGAGAGCTGACGGTCCGCCGGCGGGGGCGAGCCCTCCATCCAGCCGAAGCGGGCCGGATCGCTCTGCTCGGCCGTCATCCACCGCAAGTACGGCAGGCCCGGCGACGAGGTGGCGCAACCGCCAAGCAACAGCATCACCAGCAGCAGACACGGCAGTCCATACATCCGGATCATCGCTGCAATCTAGCCGCGCTGCGGTCCGGTCTGCGTTTAGCCGCGGGCCTTGGCCCGCGCGCCGCGGGCCTTGGCCCGCGCGCCGCGGCCCAGCCGCGTCCGGTGATCCGATGTCGTCGCACGGATGCGGCAACCGCGGGCACCGAAATGGAACCCCCCGCCCACTCATGCGTCTGTTGGTCGAGCCCCCCAGAGGACCTCCACCATGCCCCACCACGCCACCCGCCTGCCCCTCGCCGTCCTGCTTGCCGCCGGCCTGCTCACGCCGCTGGCCACCACGCCGGCCGCGCATGCCCACGATCGGCAGCTGGACCGCCCCGCCGTCATCGACCCCGCCCCCGGAACCGACGCCCCCGGAACTGACGCCGCCACCGTCCAACTGGCCATCCTCCTGGACACCTCCAACTCCATGGACGGCCTGATCGATCAGGCCCGCTCGCAGCTGTGGCGGATCGTCCACGAGCTGGCCACCGCCCGACGGGCCGGCCTGCACCCGCGGCTCGAGGTCGCCGTCTTCGAGTACGGCAACAACGACCTGCCCGCCAGCGAGGGCTACGTCCGGCAGGTCACCGGCTTCACCCGCGACCTCGACGCCGTCAGCGAAGCCCTGTTCTCGCTCGATACCAACGGCGGCAGCGAGTACTGCGGCTACGCGGTCGACGAGGCGGTGTCGTCGCTGGACTGGTCGATCGACCCCAAGGCATACCGCGTGATCTTTATCGCCGGCAACGAGCCGTTCACCCAGGGCCCGGTCCACTACCGCCAGGCGATGGCGGCCGCCGCGGCGGGTGATGTGGTGGTCAACACCGTGCACTGCGGCAACGACCACGACGGCCGACGCGGCCAGTGGGATGCGGCCGCCCGGCTGGGTGGCGGCGAGTCGTTCAACATCGACCAGGACAACGTGCGGTACCGCCGGATCATCTGCCCGCAGGACGACGAAATCGCCCGGCTCAACGCCCGGATCAGCGGGACCTACCGCTTTTTCGGCGAAGATGCCCGCCGGATCCAAGCCAACCAACAGGCCCAGGACGCCAACGCCGCCCGGATGGGCCGGGCCGCCCTGGCCGACCGCGCGGCGGTCCGCAACAGCGAGCTCTACGACCAGTCCGAGCGCGACCTCGTGGACAACTTCCGCGCCAACGGCAGCCTTCGGCAGGTCCCCGAAGCGGCGCTGCCCGCCGAGTGGCAGGAACTGACCACCGAAGCCCGCGAGGCTCGCGTCGCCGAGCTCGCCGAGCAGCGGACGGCGCTGCAGACCCAGCTGGAGCAGCTGCTCGCCGAGCGTGCGGCCTTCCTTCAGGAGGCCCAGGCGCAGCAGGACGATGCCGGCGAGGCCGACCTGGGTGATGCACTGGTCGAGGCCCTGCGTGGTCAGGCCGCGCAGCGCGGTTGGCGGTTTGATGAAGCCGCGGAGTAACGGTGCGGACTCAGCCGCGGGTGCATACCCGCGGTCGCTGGGGCGTGCCGCGGCCTCAGAATCCGCGGCGACGCGAGCTGCGGGCATCGACTTGGCGCAACCGACCCACACGACGCCGCCGCGACCGCTGGCCCACCGCTTTACACTCGCCCCGTGCCCGACCGCCGACGCAAAGCTTGGCAGCAGGACGACGACGACCGGCTGCTGCAGCGACGCATCTGCGACCTGGGGCTGCGGCTGCAGGACACGCCGGTGCTGCAGCGTCGCATCGACCGCCTGCGGGCCGAGCTGGACGCCCGGGGCCTGGACCGCTTCCGCCCGCACTTCTGGCTGTCCAGCGAGTGGTTCAGCCCCGACGGCATCCCCGGCGTGGCCATCCCGTTCTACCTCGCCCACCCGCGGCTGACCCGCCTCGAAGAGCAGCAGATGCACCTGGCCGAGGGCGCCTCCGAAACCCAGTGCATGAAGATCCTCCGCCACGAGGCCGGCCACGCCATCGACACCGCTTACCGCCTGTCCCGCCGGGCCCGCTGGCGCGAACTGTTCGGCTCCCGCTCCACGCCCTACCCGCAGACCTACCGCCCCCGGCCGGGCTCCCGCGAGCACGTCAACCACCTGCCCGCCTGGTACGCCCAGGCCCACCCCGCCGAAGACTTCGCCGAGACCTTCGCCGTCTGGCTCGGCCCCGCCAACCGCTGGCGAAAGCAGTACGCCGGCTGGCCCGCGCTCAAGAAGCTGACCTACGTCGACGAGTTGATGACCGAGTTGCAGGGCATGACCGCCCCGATCCGCACCCGCAAATGCATCGAGCCGGTCCGCGAGCTGCGGACGACGCTCGCCGAGCACTACGAGCAGCGGCGGGCCCACTACGACGACGCGCTGCCGGACATCTACGACGCCCAGCTCCGCCGGCTGTTCAGCGACGACCCGCAGTTCTCGGGCGCCCCCTCCGCCGCGGCGCTGCTCCGCCAGTCCCGCCGACGCATCCGCTCGGCCGTCTCCCGCTGGACCGGGATGCACCCGTACGCCATCGACCAGGTGCTCCAGGACCTCATCGACCGCTGCCGCACGCTCAAGCTCCGCCTCGCGGTCGACCAGGCCCAGGCCATGGAGGGCGTGCTCATGATGCTCGCCGTCCACATCACCACCTACAAGTACACCGGCCACCACCCGGTCGCGCTATAGCTCCATGCGACACTTACGCGTCATCCTGCTGGTCCATGAAGACCTCATTCCCCCCGATTCGATCGATGGCTTGAGCGACGAGCAGATCGCCGAGTTCCGCACCGAGTTTGACGTCTGCGCCACGCTGCGCGAGCTGGGCCACGAGGTGCACCCCGTCGGCGTCGGGTCGGACCTCGGGGTGATCCGCGAAGCTTACGACCGCCTGGCCCCGGACATCGCGTTCAACCTGCTCGAAGAGTTCCGCGGCGTCGGCGTGTACGACTCGCACGTCGCGGCCTATCTCGAAATGCTCGGCCTGCCCTACACCGGGTGCAACCCCCGCGGCCTGATGCTCGCCCACAACAAGGCCATCAGCAAGATGGTCGCCCGCCACCACCGCGTGCCCGTGCCCCGCTTCGCCGTGCTGCCCATCGGCCGAAAGGTCCGCCGGCCGGCCAGGCTCGATTACCCCGCCATCGTCAAGTCGCTCACCGAGGAGGGCTCGGTCGGCATCGCCGAGGCGTCCATCTGCCGCTCCGATGACCAGCTCATCGAACGTGTGAGTTACATCCACCGCAACTTGAAGACCGACGCCATCGCCGAACACTACATCGACGGTCGGGAAATCTACGTCGGCGTCATCGGCAACCACCGCCTGACCTGCCTGCCAACCTGGGAGCTCTACTTCGACGGCCTCCGCCCCGACGCCCCACGGATCGCCACCGACCGCATCAAGTGGGACTACGACTACCAGGACAAGATCAAGCTCGAGTCCGGCCCGGTCCGCGGCCTGCCCGACGGCCTGGAGCCGCGCCTGCAACGCATCAGCCGACGCGTCTACCGCGCCCTGCAACTGTCCGGCTACGCCCGCCTGGACTTCCGCCTGGCCCACGACGGCACGCCCTACCTGCTCGAAGCCAACCCCAACCCCCAGCTCATGTACGGCGAAGACTTCGCCGAATCCGCCCACGCCGCAGGCATCCGCTACGAACAGCTGCTCCAACGCATCCTGCACCTGGGCACCCGCTACCGGCTGATCGGCCAGGCGTAGCGGCTATCGGGACGTGGCCTTGTCTCGCCCCCACGTTTAGCGGGTGCAGCGCAGCTGCCCCCGTCCGCGGCGCAACCGCGTCACCTGGCACCGGACCAAACGCATTCCCCGACCTACCCCCACACCGTCTCAAACCATTGCGCCTTCAACCCCGCCGCATCCAGCCCCCGGCTCACCTGCATCGTCGGCTCCCCGTCCGCCAACCGGGTCCGCCCATCCGGCTCCACCGTCACCGCCAGCGGCTCGCTCGTGAACAGGTCCGGCCGGACGATCACAGCCAGCGGGCTCGTGTCGTACATCACCGGCCCGGGCTTTTCACCCCGATACGGCCACCACTTGTCGATGCATTCAACCAGGAACTCGCAAAGCGGCGTGCCCCGAGTCCGCAGGCGGTCACAGTCGGCCGGCGCAAGCTCGAACCGCCGCGTGACCTCCCACGTGCCCATCCACCGCGGCGGGTGTACCGGCTCGGGACCCAGCACGTGCCGGGCCGCCACCGGGTCCATCTTCACGTTGTGCTCGACCCGGTCCGCATCGACCTCGCCCGCCATGTAGTGCACCCGCGACAACATGCGATATGCCTCGGGATCCGCGAGATAGAACGCCCCCAGATTGCTCGTCGGCCCGATGCTCACGCCGATGACCTCGCCCGGTCGGCCGCGGACCTGCTCGGACCAAAGCCGCAGAGCGTCTAGCGGAACGCCTCCGCGGACCGCCGCATCATCTTCCGGGGGGCAGTGGTTGTGCCGACGCGGATGGTCAAACTCCAGCCGCTCATCGCTCGCGAACGCCAGCGGCCGCGGCAACCCCGCCGCCACCGGCACGTCCTCCCGCCCCAGAATCTTCAGCAACTGCCGCACCAGCCCCGCCCGCCGCCGCGTGTTCCCGAAGACCGTCGTGATCCCCACCACCTCCAGCTCCGGCCGAAGCAGCGCGTACGCCAGCGCCAGTACGTCGTCGATGTCCTCCCCGGGGTCCGTGTCGATCAGGATCGGCTGCGCGTCGGGTGTCGTGGTCATGTCATACGTTTAGCGGCTGCGGCGAAGCCGCGCCCGCCGGCCGCCGTTGCACCAACGGCCTGATCCGCCGCCCACGGCCGCCCCCCCGCCGCCGGCCCGCCCTACCATCGCCAAAACCCCGAGGAGCCCCACCATGTCCAGCACCGACAACCCCCAGCAACACGTCCACGAACTCGCCCGCGACATCGGCACCGCCATGATGGTCACCCGCGCCGCCGACGGCGGCATGCACGGCCGACCCATGCAGACCGCCCAGGTCGACGACGCAGGCCACTACTGGTTCGCCACCAACCGCGACAGCGGCAAGATCGACGAGCTGGTCCACGACCGCCAGGTCTGCCTGACCTACTGCGACAGCTCCGGCAGCTCCTGGGTCAGCATCACCGGCACCGCCCGCATCGTTGACGACCGCGCCAAGGCCAAAGACCTCTACACCCACATGTGGGACAACTGGTTCGACGGCCCCGACGACCCCGAACTGGTCCTGCTCTGCGTCCACCCCGACCAGGCCGAGTACTGGGACAGCGCCAGCAAAGCCGTCACGATGATCAAAATGGCCGCCGCCGCCGTCACCGGCGACCACTACGACGTCGGCGAGAACAAAAAGGTCGATCTGTAGAAGCTTGAAGCCAGAAGCGGGAAGCCTGAAGCCACAAGCCACAAGCCACAAGCCAGAGAGAGAGCACGCGTCGCCTTCTGCGCTCTGGCTTCAGGCTTCTCGCTTCCGGCTTATGGCTTCTGGCTTCTGACTTCTACCCGCACCGCCGCCGCCCCGTCGTCCACTGCACAAACGTCTCGATCACCTCCCGGTACACCCCCGCGTCCGCCTCACTGAAGCAGCAAAACACCACGCCGCCCGGCTGTTCATGACGGGCCAGGTCCCCCACCACGTGGGCCACCGCGATCTTCGCCGCCCGCACCTTCGGGAAGCCGTACACCCCCGTCGAAATCCCCGGAAACGCCACCCCCTTCGCCCCGATCTCCCGCGCCGCGTCCAGCGACCGGCTGTAGCAACTGGCCAGCAGCACATCGTCCGCCTGGTCCCCCAGCTTCACGTCCTCACTGCCAGCCCACACCGGCCCCACGGTGTGGATCACATGCTCCACCCCCACCGCCTCAAGCTCGAACGCCGGACTCACCACCGCCGACCCCGTCGGACACCCCCCCGGAAAATGCTCGTCGGTGTACGCCATCAACGCCGGCCCCGCCGCCGCCTGAATCGCCCCATCCACCCCACCCCCGCCCGCCAACGCCGCATTCGCCGCGTTGACGATCGCGTCGACGCCGAGGTCGCCCGGCAACCCGGTGATGTCCCCCACCACCACCCGCACCCGATCCGCCACGCCCGCAGGAAGTCCACTCATACCCCTACCGTATGCCGTTTATTGATCTCTAGATGGTCATCGCGCGGGCGTGTGCCACACCTCGGCCGAAGGTCGATGTGTGCTCTTGCGGCAGTCCGCGGCCTGCACACATCGCCGCCGAGCCGGCGAGGTGTGCCACACCTTGGGGATGCATCCCGGCCATCTCGTCGTCAATAGCGGGTGCAGTGCAGCTGCCCCTGCGTTCGGCCGCGGTCGCGCACGGTGGCATAGGCGTGCCGAATGCGGCTTCGCCGCACCCTTGCTCACGCAGCGGGCTCGGACAAAGCACGACATTTCAGCCGCCGTGGCAAGCCCGGATTGTCAGGTCGCCCTTGCCGACTACTGATCAGCTGCAGCCCCGTTATTCTCGCCGAGCTCGATCCGGTGCGGCATCATCTGGTTGGACACGACAGCCCCGCCGCGGGTCAGCAACACCGCCGCATCTTCGTCGCTCCGCAGTCTCGACCACACGTCCGGGTTCTCGCGTCCGATGAAGAGGACGTTGGTGTAGAGCACCATGTCCCGTGCCTCCTGCCGGTTGTAAGCGACCTCCACGGGTGCGAAGGTGATATCGCTCGGCGGGCCATCGCTGAAGCGGATGCGGACCCCCTCGGCGTCGGGGTCTGCCGCGATCCAATTCAACCGCACGTGATCGCGTCCGGAGCCGTCCGGGAAGCTGACCATCGTCACATTGATGAGCTGCGGACGACGCAAGGTGGCGTCGTTGGCACGCTCCAGTGCAGCAACGACGACTTCCCTGACCCGCTGATCCTCTGCCGTGCCCCCGCTCCAATCCATCCGCTCCAAGGTGTGCAGCCGACGCTGATCTAGCGCGCTGTCGCCGGCGATGAAGGCAACCGTGCCGAGGAAGATCGCAAGGTGCCACATGTCATCTACCCGGGAAGGTCAGCCCATGAGGTCGGCTTGGGGGTTGCGGAGGGCAACGGGGCGGTCGAGGATTTCTTTGAGGACGATGGCGCGGCGGAGGGCGTTGCGGTCGCGCTTGAGATCGGGCAGCAGGCCCGAGTCGATGGGTGAGGCGAGGCTGCCACTGCCGATCTCGTGAGCCCCGACGGCGGGGCCCAGGCCGCCGGGGGCGGGGGCGGTGGCGGTGGTGCGGGACGTGGTGGATCGCTGCGGAGCCTGCGGCGGGCGTGGCCGGCGGGGTTGCTGCGGCTGCCGGGCTTGCGGCTGCGGGCGGCGGGACTGCTGCTGGCCACGCTGAGCCTGGGCCTGCCGTCGGCGCAGGGCGTCGGCCTGCTGGCGGGCCTGCTCGGCACGCTGCTGGGCCTGCTGCTGAGCCCGCTGGGCCTGGGCCCGGCGCTGGGCGAGCGCGTCGGTTTCAGATCGCGAGCGGGTCTGCTGCTGCTGACGGGTGGCCTCGGCCCGACGCTGGGCCTGCTGCTGGGCCCGCTGGCGCATCTGCTCGCGGCGCTGCTGCTCGATGTTCGGGTTCGCGGTGCTCGCCGAATCGCCGCCCGAACGGCGGGCTTCGTACTGGGCCTTGGCCCGGGCGCGGGCGATCCGCTCCGCCATCGTCATGTTCCCGGGCCCCCCGGAAGAGTCCCCTGCGCGGCTGGAGGTGGGCTGACGACTCTGCTGAGCGCGGGCTTGTTGCTGACGGCGGGCCGCGGCGGCGTCGAGCCGCTGCTGCAGGGTCATGCCGTCGCTGTCTTCGTCGCCGTCGTCGGGGCGGTTCCGCGGTGCCTCGCTGCGGTTTTTGAGCGCCTGGGCGACCCACGAGGCCACGGCGAAGCCCACGATGATGATGGGGACCAGGAATTCGCCGAGGTTGTTCATGGGTGCAGGGCCCGTGGCTGGACAGGGGCATCGTACCCCGCGTGCTGATCCGACGCTTCGCCTGCGGCTCAGCTGTCGGCTTTGGGGCGAGGCTGCGGTTGATCCGACGCCTCGGGGGCGGGCGGTGGGGTTTATGACCCGGCGTTGCCGGGACGCGCGAGCCAAGGCCCGCGGCTAAACAGGACAATGTGCGGGGCGGGTGGTGAGGATGGGCCGGCCGGTGGGGTGGTGGGCGACAGTGTGGAGGGGCACGTCGTAGACCGGGCTGAGGGTGTCGGGGTGGATGACGTCGGGCCAGGGGCCGGCGGCGGCGAGTCGGCCCTGGTGGAGCAGCCAGGCGTCGTCGGCCCAGGCGGCGGCGAGGTTGAGCTCGTGCAGGACCATCACGACGGCGAGGCCCTGGTCGGCGAGGGATCGGCCCAGCTGCATGATGCGGTCGGCGTGTTTGGGGTCGAGGTGGCCGACGGGCTCGTCCATGAGGATGCCGCGGGGGGGCGTGGGGGGCGTGGGGGGTACCAGACGCTTCGGCTGCGCCTCGGCGTCGGCTTCATTGGGTGGAGTTGGGGCGGTCGCGCCGGGGGAGGGGTGCGGCGGCCCGCCCACGGCTGAAGCCGTGGGCTTTGGGGAGTGGTGTGAGGTGGGGGCGACTTGCGTGATGGCGCGGGCGATGAGCACGCGTTGTTGCTGGCCGCCGGAGAGTTGGTGGAGTGGGCGGTCTGCGAGGTCGGTCAGGTCACACTCATCCAAGGCACGGGTGATGGCGTTGCGGCCGGTGGGGGCGGCGGCGTCGCGGTGGGCCCATCGGCCCATGGCGACGGTCTGGCGAACGGTGAAGGCGTGGCCGCCGCCGGGGCGTTGGGGGACGTAGCCGATGCGTCGGGCGAGTTGGCGTGGGGGGAGGCTGTGGGCGGGTTGGTTGTCGAGGTGGACGTGGCCGGCGGTGGGCTGGAGCTGGCCGAGCATGAGGCGCAGGAGTGTGGTTTTGCCGGCGGCGTTGGGGCCGAGGATGGTGAGCAGGCGGCCGGGGTGGACGCGGGCGGAGATGTCGTCCAGGACCGGGGGGGAAGCGGGGGCGTAGGCGAAGCCGAGGCGGTAAAGCGTCAGCAGGGGCGGCGGGGGTTCGACCACGTTGGGCATGGGGGTGGTGTAGCGGATTGGCGGGGTGGGGCCGCGATCCGTGGGTGATCCGACGCTTCGTCCGCCTGAGGCGGACGCAGCGGTCGGCTTCGGGGGGGCGGCGGTGCGGGGGGTGGGGCATGTGAGCAGTGCCACTGAAGTGGCACTGCCGGGGGGCTAAGCCGCAAGCGGCTTTAGGTGGGGTGGGGAGGCAGCGGGTTGCCGGCGGCGTCGGCTTTGCCTTCGACGGTGAGTTGGATGCGGTCGAAGCTGTAGTGCTTGCCATCGGTGCGGCGCATGCCGGGGCAGCCGACGGCGGCCTGGTCCCAGGCCTCGGGGGAGGCGAGGTTCTCTTCCCAGAACGGCCAGGTGCGGCACTGGGTCGGGCGGACATCGTAGATCGAGCAGACGCGTTGGCCCGATTCGGTGTGCTTGAGGAAGACGCAGTCGTAGACATCGGTGTCGCGCTTGATCTCGCCGAGGGTCCACTTGCCGAAGCGGCGTTTGGCGTATCGCCTGCGGAACTCCCGCTCTTCGATGCCGAGGCGGTCGGCGATGCGCTGGCCCTCGTCGGGGGTGAACCACACGTATCCCGAGGGCCCGGTGCAGCAGTTACCGCACTGGGTGCAGGCGAAGCTCAGGCCGTCGGCGTACCACGGCCGGCGGGGGGTGGGGGCGTCGGAGGGCATGAGCGGGCATGGTAGCGCCGGCGTGGGGCACGCGCCGGCGTTTAGCGGGCGGGGCGCAGCTGCCCCCGGCCGGGGCCGGCGGGCGCGGCTTCGCCGCAGCCGCTAAACACAGCGGGCGTTCAGATCAGCGCCTTGTATGCCTCGACGTCGGCACCGGCGAGGCACTCGGCGATGATCTTTTTGCCCAGGGGCATCAGGTCGTCGTGGTCGAATTTGTCCAGCTGTTCCTTGAAGAACGCCTTGAGGATTTCCGCACCCTTGTCGTATGCCTCTTCGCCGACCTCGGGCTGGGTCTCGACCTGGAGGAACCAGTGGCCGATCTGCTGGCCCTCGACCTGGATGGTCTTGCGGGTGTATCCCAGCAGCGGGCAGCGGGAGGGGTGGAGGGTTTCGGGGGCGAAGTCGGCCGAGCCGCGGCGGGCGAGGTACTCGCGGGTGATCCACTGCGGGGCGAAGGAGGTTTCCCAGCAGCCGATGTGCTGATTGGGCACGAGGATGAAGAGGGTGTCGGTCGTGTTCTGGATCTGCTCGAGGATGAGGTTGGCCTGGTCCACGCGTCGGCCGGTGGCGAACGGCCAGTAGGACCCGACGCCCTCGGAGGTCATCCCGCCGGTGTCGACGATGGAGGGGTTGGCGTGGCCGCGGGGCGCGACCAGCCGCCAGAGCCAGGCCAGGGCGGGCGGCAGGATGTGGAACAGGCCCATGATGCCGTAGGTCGGGTTCTCGGCGGTGCAGGGCGGGCAGCGGACGCCGAAGCTGCGGACGTCGACGGTGACCGGCTCGTTGACGATGTCCGGGACCGACCGGCGTCGGACGACGACCCGCGGGTTGGGGCACGGCGTGTCGGGCGCGTCCATGATGTGGTCCCAGATCAGCGCGGTGCTGCCCGGGACCGCGTCGATGTTCAGGAAGATCAGCGGGTCATCGTTCTCGATGGTCATCCGCTCCATGTGCGGATCGGTGCCGTACTTGGTGATGTGGTTGACGCGGAGGAACCAGGCGTCTTCGGCGTCGCGGAGGGTGAGCTTGCGTTCGCCGTTGCGTCGTTCGGATTGGTAGGACGGGTGGCACAGGGCCATATCGTCGGTGACCGGGTGCAGGACGCAGCCGCGGGGGATGACGACGTAGCGCTTCTCGCCGGTGACGGTATTTTCGCCCAGGCGGAGCCGGCCGTCGGCCTCGCGGTGCATGTACTCGAGCATCTCGGACTTGCCGCCGCCGCTGGCACCCTCGTGCATGATGGTGGTGACGTTGTCGTACGGCGTGACGACCTGGACGGTCGAGCAGTGGGCGGTGATCCAGTTTTCCTTCTCGCCCAGGGTCAGCAGCACGCCGTAGACGCCTTTCTTGGCCGAGGGCCCGGGGTACAGGTTGTAGGAGAACAGCTCGTGCAGGCCCTCGCGGCGGTTGTGCACGACGACCTGCTTGCCGTCGAAGTGGGTGTGGCGGAACGGCGGGGCGAGGTAAACGATCGCGGCGTGGTGAAACTTCTTGCCCATCTCCTGCATCTCGCTGAGCGGGATCATGCCCTGGAGCATGCCCAGCGCCCCGGCGAAGAAGCCGGCGTTGCGGGGGATGATGCCGACCGACGGCGTGCCGGTGCCCTCGCGCCCGGCGTGGAAGAACAGGCAGATCAGGTCCTGCGTTTTGAGCCACTCAATGGTCTCGGTCCGCAGCTTGTCAAAGTCGTAGCCAAAGCGGTCCTCGAAGGTCTGCTTGTCGGTCTGCCGATCGTCGGCGATGACCATGCAGTTCGGATCACGCCGCCTCATGTACGGCTCGAGGTAGTTCGCGGCGATGCCGTTCTTGACGTTGCAGACCTTGGCCTCTTCGACGGTCTTGCCGTCGATCTCGTACTTACAGGTGTAGTAACCCTGGGCGTCGACCTCATCTTCGGGCACCGCGAGGGCGGCGAGGTCTTCCATGCTGTCGACGTAGACGACCGATGGCGCTGCGGCGAGCAGGTCCATCGCGGTCTGCGACATCGTGATCCCGTCGGGCAAGTGGCTCTGCATTCCGTACTCCAGATTGAGGGCTTGAGGTTGGGTCGCGGTCGCGACCGGCCAGGCCTCACCCGTTATACAGACCGGCCGCCGCGGATGTGCAGCAGCGGCCCGAGGCCTACCGAATGCTCACCTGGCACCTGATCGACGCGTTCACCGACCGCCCGCTGCGGGGCAACCCGGCGGCGGTGGTCGTGCTGCCCGCCGGGGACTGGCCGGCCGAGCGGTGGCTGCAGGCGGTGGCCACGGAGATGAATCAATCCGAGACGGCGTACCTGTTGCCCGGCGATGCTCCGGGGCGGTGGGGGCTGCGTTGGTTCACCCCGGCGGCGGAGGTCGAGCTGTGCGGGCACGCGACGCTGGCGTCGGC
>CAZVBW010000055.1:0-28265 GCA_964625505.1 uncultured Phycisphaeraceae bacterium | reverse complement strand
GTTTTAGCCTTGCGACCGTACTCCCCAGGCGGTGTACTTAACACTTTGGCTTCGGCCGAGATGCCCGTCAAGAGCTCCTCGACCTAGTACACATCGTTTAGGGCGTGGACTACCGGGGTATCTAATCCCGTTCGCTCCCCACGCTTTCGTCCCTGAGCGTCAGCGCCGGCCCAGTCGTCTGTCTTCACCTTTGGCGTTCCTCTAGATATCTACGCATTTCACCGCTCCACCTAGAGTTCCGACGACCCCTGCCGGGCTCAAGACCTGCAGTCTACCCCGCAATTCCACGGTTGAGCCGTGGTATTTCACGAGATACTTACAGGTCCGCCTGCGGACCCTTTAAGCCCAGTGACTCCGATTAACGCTCGGGCCCTTCGTATTACCGCGGCTGCTGGCACGAAGTTAGCCGGCCCTTCCTCTGGAGCTCCTCAGATCTTGGTAGCTCCTGACAGTTGTTTACACCCCGAGGGGCTTCATCCTACACGCGGCATTGCTCCGTCACGCTTTCGCGCATTGCGGAATATTCGTTACTGCAGCCTCCCGTAGGAGTCCGGGCAGTGTCTCAGTCCCGATGCGGCGGGTCATGCTCTCACACCCGCTACCCGTCTTGGCCTTGGTGAGCCGTTACCTCACCAACAAGCTGATAGGACGCATCCCGCTCCTCAGGCAGCAAGCCTTTGCCCATCAAACCATACGGTCCGACGGGATCATCAGGTATTACCACACCTTTCGGTGAGCTATCCCTGACCTGAGGGTACGTTAGATACGCGTTACTCGCCCTTTCGCCACTCTACTTGCACCGAAGTGCTTTCGCGTTCGACTTGCATGTTTTAGCCATGCCGCCAGCGTTCAATCTGAGCCAGGATCAAACTCTTCAATTGTTATCTGTTGAGCTATCACCCACGCAAGCGCGAATGACAACCACTTTCAACATGATGAGTTGACCTGTTCACCCGCTTCCCGAAGGAAACGAGCCGGTCCGACACGTGCAGCAGAGCTATTGCTCCGCTGCGTTGTGCCGCCTGCCGCCCGGCTAAGAACGGCAGGATTTATTGACGAGGGTAATTCCTCTTGATCCACGGGTGACGGTAGAGACACCCGCGAATCTGCCACAAGGACTTACCCTCACCGCCGGCTGTGAATCCGGCGGCTTGGTTTTTGACCGCAGACCAAGCCTGTGGAGGCTTAAGTCCGCGGGTCACATCCTCGCGGCAACTTCCCCAACTGTTCACTTGTCAAAGAGCCCGAACAGGCCGGTCGATCGGTGCCGATGGCCCGCCTCAACTCGCCAGTCGCCTGGCTGAGTCGAGCCGAGCATCTTAACTGCTCAAACGACCCTGTCAACCCCGCTGCTTGCATTTTTTGAACAAGCCGCGGGAGCCGTCTCGTGACCCGGGGGTCGGTGAGGCGGAACGACGATTAGAACACGTCACGCCACCGCCGTCAACCCCACGGGGCGTTGTTGACAACCCGTGCACATCCGCTGCCCGCGGGGCCCCCGGGGGCTAACCTTCGAGCATGCGAGATGTCCTTCTTTCTACGTGTGTGATGGCCCTCGGGTTCGCGCTGATGTTGCCGGGTTGTGGCGAGGCGGCGGTCGATCCGGCAAGCGATCCGGACGCGGACGTTTATCAGTTGCGGGGTGAGGTGATGTCGCTGCCCGCCGAGGGCACCGCGGGCGAGGTGATGATCCGTCACGAGGCGATTGCGGACTTCCGCGACCGCAGCGGCGAGCCGGTGGGCATGAACACGATGGAGATGGGCTTTCAGCCGGCCGAGCCGGGCGTGCTCGAGGGCCTGGAGGTCGGGGACAAGATCGAGTTTCGCTGGTCGGTCAATTTCGAGCGCAACTCGATGGTGTTTGACGCGGTGCGGGTGCTGGATGACGAGGTTGAGCTGGACTTCGGGCCGAGGGCGACCCAGGGCGAGGGACACGCGGGCCTTGAGCATGATCACGATCATGCCGGGCATGAGCATGACGACCATTGACGGCGGCGCGTCCGTCATTTGCGCACCGGCGGACGAGCCGCGGATGGATATCCGCGGTCGGTGAGGCGTGCGGGGGGCTTGAGGGTGCTGGCGCGCTTCGGCGACCGCGGGTATGCACCCGCGGCTGGGGGACAGCACGCGGCCCGCGCTGGGGGATGGTGGCGGGCTGTTGCGAGCCGCGGATGGATATCCGCGGTCGGTGAGGCGTGCGGGGGGCTTGAAGGTGCTGGTGCGCTTCGGCGACCGCGGGTATGCACCCGCGGCTGGGGGACAGCGCGGGGCCCGCGGTGGTTGCGAGCCGCGGATGAATATCCGCGGTCGGTGGGGGATGCGGGGGGCATGTGAGCGCCGGCAGACTTCGGCGACCGCGGGTATGCACCCGCGGCTGGGGGATAGCGCGCGGCCCGCGCTGGGGGATGGGCGAGCCGCGGATGGATATCCGCGGCCGGTGAGGCGTGCGGGGGGCTTGAGGGCGTTGGCGCGCTTCAGCGACCGCGGGTATGCACCCGCGGCTGGAGGACAGCGCGGGGCCCGCGCTGGGGGATGGTGGCGGGCTGTTGCGAGCCGCGGATGGATATCCGCGGTCGGTCGGGTACGCGGGGGGCCTGAGGGTGCTGGCGCGCTTGGGCGACCGCGGGTATGCACCCGCGGCTGGGGGACAGCGCGGGGCCCGCGGCTGGGGGACGGTGGCGGGCTGTTGCGAGCCGCGGATAGATGTCCGCGGTCGGTGAGGCGTGCGGGGGGCTTGAGGGTGCTGGCGCGCTTCGGCGGCCGCGGGTATGCACCCGCGGCTGGGGGGTTGAGGCGGCGCACCGCGCGGCGGGGTTGGGCGAGTGGCGTCAGACTGATCCGACGCTTCGCCTGCGGCTCAGCTGTCGGCTTCCGCGTGATCAGATCGTGTGGGTCGGGTCGCCGGGGGAGGCCTGGTTGGGGTCGTTGAGGATGGCACCGGCGGGGGCGGGGACGGGGCCGTCCAGCAGGGGGTCGTCCAATTGGTGCATCCAGTCCTCAAGACGCTGTCGCATGGCCTGGAGCACCTTGGCCATGGCCGGGTCGGCGGCGCGGTTGCACGCCTCCTGCGGGTCGGTCGTGAGGTCGTACAGCTGTTCGTCGGCGGTCGCGTGGTCGGGCCAGCCGCTATCGCGGAGCAGGTGCTTGCTCACCGAGGGGTCGACGTTGGGCAGCACCGGCTGGTCCCTGCCGTCGAAGCGGCGGACATACCGGTAGCGGGCGGTCCGCACGGTCCGGGCGGGTTCGTAGGCGGCGTGGTAGTTGAGCTCGCCGAAGACCGCGTCGTGCAGCGCCCCCGGAAGCTCGGCATCGAGTTCGCCGGTGAGCAGCGGCACGAGCGACTTGCCGTGCAGGTCTTGCGGCGGGTTGATGGGCAGCAGGTCGCGGAGGGTGGGCAGGATGTCCAGGTGCTGGGTCATGGCGTCGACGACGCGGCCGCCGGTGGCGCCGGTGGCGTCGGGGCCGCGGAGCATCATGAGCACGCCGGTGCCGTGGTCGCTGAGGTTGCACTTGCCCAGGGGGTAGGCGACGCCGTGGTCGGTGGTGATGAGCACGAGGGTGTTGTCGGCCAGGCCGGCGGTGTCGAGGGCGTCGAGGATCTGGCCGTAGTAGCTGTCCAGTCGGCGGGCACATTCGCGGTAGTCGGCCCAGTCTTCGCGGGTGGTCGGGGTGTCGGGCAGGAACGCGGGCGGCCGGACGTAGCGCGGGTCGCCGGTGGGTGACGCGTCGGCGTTGTGCCACTGCACGCCCTGGTCGGTGGTGGCGGTCCGGTGGGTCTCGCCGAAGCCGACGGCCAGATAGAACGGCTCGCCGCCCCCGGAACCCCCCCCGGAACCGCCCCCGGAAGCATCTGCGGAATGGCCCCCCCCACCGCCCCGCTGCTTCAGCCAGTCCGCAACGTTCGCCGCCCGCTCGGCCCCGCTGCCGGCGGGGATCACCTCGCGATAGCCCAGCCGGGCGGGCGCCGACGTGCCGTCATCGCCGGGGGTGCCGCGGGCCTCGTGCTGGACGCCGCACAGCGCGGTGTGGTAACCGGCGTCGGCCATGAGGCTCGCCAGGTGCTGCGACTCGTCGCGGAGCGCGAACCCGCGGTGTGCCAGGCCGAGCATGCCGTTGACGTGGGCGTGCTGGCCGGTGAGCAGGCAGGCCCGGGCGGGCGAGCAGGTGGGGTTGGCGCAGAAGGCGTTGCGAAACAGCACGCCCTGCTCGGCGAAGCGTTGCAGGTGGGGCGTCGGGACGTCGTAGCCGTAGGGGGCGATGTACCGGCCGGTGTCGTGGGAGTGGAGGTAGATGAAGTTCATGCCGCTTGTCCGTTGGGTCTACTTCCCGGTCCGCCGGCGTCGACGGGGGAGTCCTGACCATACCGTTGGGGCATGTGGCTGACTCAACGCATCAGGTGGGTGGTGATCTTCACGACGGCGGCCCTGATCGGGGGCTGTTCGCTGCTCAAGGGCATGCCCGAGCAACGGCCCGAGGCGCAGGTCCAGTCCGTGGAGGTCCAGCAGGTCGATGAAGATGGCATCGACCTGCAGGTGCAGGTGCAGCTGACCAACCCGGCGGACCGGGCGGTGCCGATCAACGACGTGGTCTACGACCTGATGATCGGCGGCCGGCAGGTCATGCAGGGCCGAGCCGCGATGTCGGTGCGGCTGGAGCCGGGGCAGACGGCGAGCCAGAGCTTCACGGTGCCGGTGTCGTGGGAGGCGCTGCAGGAGGCGACGGCGGCGGCGGACCTGAGCGGCGGGACGGTGGCGTATGTGGTGGACGGACGGATGGTCCTGCCGGACGTGCCGTTCATCGAGTCCACGCCGGTGCGGTTCGAGGGCGAGTTTGATGTGCAGCGGCTGGTGCGTCAGGCGATCCAGTCCGGGGCGGGGCTGGACGTCCCGGGGCTGGGCCAGCTGGCCTCGCGGCTGGGGCTGATGCCCTCGGGCGGGCTGGTGCCCGAGGATGTGCCGCTGCTGAGCGAGTAAAGTCCCGCACACGGCTGGCCGGGCTTACTCGGCCTGTCTAGAATCGTTCTAAAATAGCCATCGCATGTTGCGGGGGTGATGCCGAGCCCGATGCGGGCCCGGCCGAGCGATCCCCCCGGAAGCCCTGGCCCGCACGCCGCACCCCGCCCCACTGCCCGACGGAGCGCCTCCCGCCATGACCACCACCGCCGAAGTCGCCGCGATGACCGAGCAGCGGCGCGAATACAAGTACGGCTTCGAGACCGACATCGAGCAGGAATTCGCCCCGCCGGGCCTGGACGAAGACACCGTCCGCTTCATCTCCGCCAAGAAGAACGAGCCGCAGTGGCTGCTGGACTGGCGGCTCAAGGCCCTGCGGCACTTTTTCAAGATGAAGCCGCCCGAGTGGCAGTTTTTGCCCTACGGCTACCCGCCGGTGGACCTGCAGTCGATCAGCTACTACGCCGCGCCCAAGAAGGGGCCCGAGTCGCTGGACGAGGTCGACCCGGTCCTGCTGGAGACGTACAACAAGCTGGGCATCCCGCTCGAAGAGCAGAAGGTCCTCGCGGGGGTGACCACGGGCGTCACCGCCGCCGAGGCCCGGGGGGCGGGCGTCGCCGAGGGACACGAGGGCGAGGGCGATCGGCGGGTCGCGGTGGACGCGGTGTTCGACAGCGTGTCGGTGGCCACGACCTTTCAGAAGGAGCTCGCCGAGCAGGGCGTGATCTTCTGCTCGATCAGCGAGGCGGTGCAGACGCACCCCGAGCTGGTCCGCAAGCACCTGGGCAGCGTGATCCCGTACGCGGACAACTACTACGCCGCGCTCAACTCCGCGGTGTTCAGCGACGGCAGCTTCGTCTACATCCCCAAGGGCACCCGCTGCCCGATGGAGCTGTCGACCTACTTCCGCATCAACGCCCGCAACACGGGCCAGTTCGAGCGCACCCTCATCGTCTGCGAAGAGGGCAGCTACGTGTCGTACCTCGAGGGCTGCACCGCCCCGCAGCGCGACGAGAATCAGCTGCACGCCGCGGTGGTCGAGCTGGTTGCCGAGACGGACGCGCAGATCAAGTATTCGACCATCCAGAACTGGTACCCCGGCGACGAGAATGGCAAGGGCGGGATCTATAACTTCGTCACCAAGCGCGGCCTGTGCCGCGGCGACCGCAGCCACATCTCCTGGACCCAGGTCGAGACCGGCAGCGCCATCACCTGGAAGTACCCCTCGGTCGTGCTCAAGGGCGACGATTCGAAGGGCGAGTTCTATAGCGTCGCCCTGACCACGCTCAAGCAGCAGGCCGACACGGGGACCAAGATGGTGCACATCGGCAAGAACACCAGCAGCACCATCGTGAGCAAGGGCATCTCCGCCGGCCGGGGCCACAACACGTACCGCGGCCTGGTGCAGATCAACAAGTCCGCCGACCGGGCCCACAACTTCACGCAGTGCGACTCGATCCTCATCGGCGACAAGTGCGGTGCCCACACATTCCCCTACGTGGACGTGCGGAACAGCACCAGCGACGCCGAGCACGAGGCGAGCACGACCAAGATCGCCGAGGACCAGATGTTCTACTGCACCGCCCGCGGCATCAGCGAAGAAGACGCGATGTCGCTGCTGGTCAACGGCTTCTGCAAAGAAGTGTTCAGCGAGTTGCCCATGGAGTTCGCGGTGGAAGCGAACAAGCTGCTGGCCGTGAGCCTGGAAGGTTCGGTGGGCTGAGGTTTAACCGCCAAGACGCCGAGAACGCCAAGATCAATCTCAAGAGAGCTTTACTTTATCCATCTTCCGGCCTTGGCGCTCTTGGCGTCTTGGCGGTCAAAAGACTCGACCTATGACAACCCCTTTACTCCAAATCAACAACCTCCACGTCCGCATCGAGGACGAGCCCGACGTCGAGATCCTCAAGGGCATCGACCTCACGATCATGCCCGGCGAGGTGCACTCGATCATGGGGCCCAACGGCTCGGGCAAGAGCACGCTCGCCCAGGTCATCGCCGGCAAGGACGACTACGAAGTGACCGACGGCGAAGTCCTGTTCAAGGGCGAAGACCTGCTGGACATGGACCCCGACGAGCGGGCCAACAGCGGCGTATTCCTCGCGTTCCAGTACCCGGTCGAGATCCCCGG
Source organism: uncultured Phycisphaeraceae bacterium (assembly GCA_964625505.1). Classification (GTDB taxonomy): domain Bacteria; phylum Planctomycetota; class Phycisphaerae; order Phycisphaerales; family Phycisphaeraceae; genus CAZVBW01. Next base: position 21,182 of record CAZVBW010000055.1, on the reverse strand, counting down.
CGTCTCCGCGATGCAGTTCCTCAAGGCTGCGGTCAACTCCAAGCGCGAGTTCAACGGCGAGGACGAACTCGACGCCGCCGCGATGCTCCGGCACTTCCGCGAGCAGGCCCAGCGGGTCAACGTCCCCTACGAGATGCTCAAGCGCAACGTCAACGAGGGCTTCTCGGGCGGCGAGAAAAAGCGGTTCGAGATCTTCCAAATGGCCGTGCTCGATGCGCAGCTGGGCGTGCTGGACGAGACCGACTCGGGCTTGGACATCGACGCCCTGCGGATCGTCAGCGAAGGCGTGAACAACATGCTCGACGGCCAGCGCGGCTTCCTGCTGATCACGCACTACCAGCGGCTGCTGGACTACATCAAGCCCGGCCATGTGCACGTCCTGATCGACGGCAAGGTCGCCAGGTCCGGCGGCCCGGAACTCGCCCACGAACTCGAACAGACCGGCTACGCCCCGTTCGGCGTGAACGAACCCGCCGTGGCCTCGGCCTGACCCATCACGACCCACACCATGACGATGCTTGACGCCCCGACGCTCCTGGACGCCGCCGCGGTGGTGCCGCCCGACGACGTGATCGACCAGCCCGACTGGCTCCGCGAACTGCGGCAGCAGGCCAGCGGCGTGTTCAACCGCGTCGGCTTCCCCGGCCGGCGCGACGAGGACTGGCGGTTCACCAACACCCAGCCGATTACCACCACCGCCTACGCCTCGCCCCCGGAAGTGGCTCCGGAGCTTGCTCCGGGCCTGTTGGACCAGTACCGCATCCCGGACGTGGACGTGGTCCGGCTGGTTTTCGTCGACGGTTCCTATAGCGCCGAGCTGTCGGACGACCTCGACAGCCTGGGCGAAGGTGTGACTTGTGAACTGGTGCAGGACTGGTCCGCGGACACGCCTGCCACCGCCGCGGCCCGCGACAAGCTCGGCAAGCTCAGCCGGACACACGAAGACGCGTTCACCGCGCTCAATACCGCCCGGCTCGGGCCGACGCTGGTGGTGCACGTCGCCCAAGCCGTCAAGGCGGTCAAGCCGCTGTGCGTGTTGTGTGTCGGCGGGGCGATCGACGAGCCGGTGGCCGCCCACCCGCGGAACCTCATTATCGCCGAGGCGGACGCCCAGCTGACGTTCCTCGAGCACTACATCACCGCCCGGCCCGACGCGGTGTACTTCAACAACGGCGTCACCGAGCTGTTCGCAGGTGCCCGGGCAATCGTGCACCACTACCTGCTGGAGCGCGAGTCCGAGGCCGCGTTCAACATCAGCTCGCTGATGATCCAGCAGCAGACCCAGAGCGATGTGCACAGCCACACGGTGCTGCTGGGCGGGCGGATCGTTCGCAACAACGTCATGCCCACGCTGGCGGGCGAGGACTGCCATTGTTTGATCAACGGGTTGTATGTCGCCCACGGCCAGCAGCACCTGGACAACGCGATGCGGGTCCGGCACGCCGCGCCGAACTGCCGAAGCCGGCAGTACTACAAGGGGATCATGAATGACTCGAGCCGCGGCGTGTTCACCGGCCGGATCATCGTCGACGAGGCCGGCCAGCAGACCGACGCGGTGCAGACCAACCGCAACATGCTGCTCAGCGACGACGCCCGGGTCAACGCCCGGCCGCAGCTGGAGATTTATGCCGACGACGTCAAGTGCACCCACGGCGCGACGACCGGCCGGGTCGACGAGGACGCGGTGTTCTACTTCCGCAGCCGGGGCCTGCCCGAGCCGGTCGCCCGGGCGATGCTGATCTATGCATTCGCCGCCGAGGGTTTCGGCCGAATGGAGCTGCAACCGGTGCGGCAGCTGCTCGCCGAAGAGATGATCGCGAAGCTGCCCAGGGCGCAGGGGTTGAGCATCGAGGTGTGAGCGGTTGACCTGTGTGCCTGCACCGTCGATACTTGATGCATGCAGTACACGATCCGCAACATCCCGGAGAAGCTGGACCGTCGGCTGCGCGAGGTCGCAGAGGCCTCGGACCGATCGATGAATTCGGTCGTGATCGATCTCCTGCACGAGCGGTTGTTCGGGGCCCGGCCGCTGCCCGAGCCGCCCGCGAAGCAGGACCTCAGCGAGTTCCGCGGGATGTGGCGGGACGATCCCTGGCTGGACGACTTCAAGCAGATGCTCGATGACTCGGATGCGGCGAGCCGGGTCTGATGCAGGCGGTCATCGATACGAGCGTGCTGATCGATCTGGCGGAGGGGCGCGGCGAGCGTGCCGACGATCTCCAGTCGCCGATCGTGCCGTTTGTGGTGTTGGCGGAGATGCAGGCGGGCTTTCTTCGCTCGACCGATCCGGAGGCGCGGGCACGCAGCATGTGGGGGCTCTTCAAGAAGCTGGGCGCCGACGTGCACTGGCCCGACGAGCAGACCGTCACGTGCTGGGCGTCGTGCATGGCCGAGCTGCGAGAGCGTCTGCCTCGGCGGGTCCGGCGATCGGCGGTCTCTCATAATGATGTATGGGTCGCCGCCACCGCGATGCGACTGGGCCTGCCGCTGATGACCGCGGACCGGCATCATCGCCGCTTCGAACACATCCAACTGATCTGGTCCCGGCCCGACCTAGACTGACCTTCCAATGGCTACAGCAACCGCCACCCCAACCGCCCCCACCTTCAACGCCGACGCCGTCCGCGCCGACTTCCCGATCCTCGCCCGCTCGGTCCACGGCAAGCCGCTGGTCTACCTCGACAATGCCGCGACCTCGCAGAAGCCCGAGGCCGTGCTCAAGACCCTCGACGACTACTACCGGCGGACCAACGCCAACGTCCACCGCGGCCTGCACGCCCTCTCGCAACAAGCCACCGACGCCTACGAACAGGCCCGCCATCGCTGCGCTCAGTTCGTCCACGCCGCGACGCCGGGCGAGATCGTCTTCACCCGCGGCGCGACCGAGGCCATCAACCTCGTCGCCCACAGCTTCGGCCAGCTGCTGGACCTGCAGCCCGGCGACCGCGTGCTCATCACTCAGATGGAGCACCACAGCAACATCGTGCCGTGGCAGCTGCTCTGCCAGCGGACCGGGGCCGAGCTTGTCTACATCCCGATCGACGACCGGGGCCAGCTCGAGCTCGACACCCTCGGCGACCTCATCGACGAGCGGGTCAAGCTCGCGAGCTTCGTCTGGATCAGCAACAGCCTGGGCACCATCAACCCGGTCAAGCGGCTGACCGCCGCGGTCCAGGCGGTCGGCGGGGCTGTGATGATCGACGCCTGCCAGGCCGCCCCGCACACGCCGATCGACGTGCAGGACCTGGGCTGCGACTTCCTCGCGGTCAGCGGCCACAAGATGTTCGCTCCCACCGGCATCGGCTTCCTCTGGGCCAAAGCCGACCACCTCGCCGCCATGCCCCCCTATCAGGGCGGCGGCGAAATGATCGACCAGGTCACCCTGCCCACCGGCACCAGCTTCGCCGAGCCGCCCATGCGATTCGAGGCCGGCACGCCCGACATCGCCGGCGCCATCGGCCTGGGCGCCGCGATCGACTACATGCAGCACATCGACTGGGACGCCGCCGTCGCCCACGAGCACGCCCTGCTCGCCCGCGGCACCGCCCTGCTGCAGGACATCGACGGCCTGCGCCTCATCGGCACCGCCGACGAGAAGGCCGCCATCCTCTCGTTCACCATCGACGGCGTCCACGCCTACGACATCGGCCCGGTCCTGGACCGCTTCGGCGTCGCCGTCCGCACCGGCCACCACTGCTGCCAACCCGTCATGGACCGCTTCAACATCCCCGCCACCGTCCGCGCGTCCCTGTCGATCTACAACACCCCCAACGACCTCGACACCCTCGCCGAAGCCCTGACGCAGGCGATGGAGTTCTTTATCTGAGCCCGGCTTCCTGAGATAGACATGGTCACCGAACCGTACGACCACAAACTCTATCTCCAGATGTATCCCCAGCTCTGGCGGTGGATGAATCGTTGTGTGTGCTGTGGTCATGTGGGATACAAGCCGGAGCTTCCACCCCGACTACGCATGACTGCCGCGGCGAACAATCTGCGACGGATGTATCCCGAACTCTGGGTGGACGACCAAGGCAGCTGTGAGCAGTGTGCGCAATCGCTTGAATCTTGAAAGCCCGCACCCCCAGCACACAAGCCTCGCCTGAAACATCTCCCCAATGCCTCCTGAAGGACTCGAACCTTCAACCCGCTGATTAAGAGTCACTTCTAAACGGTATCCCGCCTGATAACCCGAGTTCCCGCGAGGTCACGAAACCCAGTCTTTCGTAGACCCAAACGGTTCCCTGTGCTACACTCGACTTCCCGGCATATCCCAGCACGACGTAGCACGAGGGTAGCGCACCATGCAACTGACAAAGAATCAGCGGGTCAACCTCACCCGCGCGAGGATCGACAAACTGGACCCGCCGACCGACCGCGACCGCGTCTACCACTACGACGCCGACACGGACGGCCTGTGCCTGTGCGTGACCCAGACCGGCCGCAAGACCTGGTACTGGTACGGCCGCAGCGGTGGCCGCCCCCAGCGGGTCCGCCTGGGCCGCTGGCCGGCGCTGGGGGTAAAGGATGCCCGAGTCGCCGCCCGCGCTCATGGCGTCAAGGCGGTGCAGGGCGTAGACCTGCTGGCCGAGCGACGCAAGCAGACCGGCGACATCACGCTGGCTACGGCATTCGAGCGGTTCAAGGCCGAGCCGAGCCGACGCACCAAACGCCCGAAAAGCCCGCGGACGCTGCAGGGCTACAAGCAGCAGTTCGACCTGTACCTGAAGCCGTGGCACGGCCGCCGCCTGGGCGCGATCGACCGGGGCGAGGTCCGCCGGTGGCACAACGACCTGACGACCCGCAGCGGCCCCTACGCCGCCAACCGCGCGCTCGCGTTGCTCAAGGCCGTCTACCGCATCGCCGCGAGCCGGTTCAACTACGACGGGACCGACCCGACCGCCGGCGTCGAGATGAACGCCGAGCGGTCGATCATCCGGCGTCTGTCGGGTGATGAGCTGCGCCGCCTGCTCGACGCCCTGGGCCCCGAGGTCGAGCCGAATCAGGACGCCGCCGATGTCATTCGGCTGGCACTGTGGACCGGCGCCCGCAAGTCCAATGTGCTGGCGATGCGGTGGGCGGACATCGACCTGGACGGCCGGCTGTGGACGATCCCCGACGGCGAGACGAAGACCCGCGAGACCTACCGCGTGATACTCATGCCCGCGTCCGTGGACGTGCTCAGGGGCCGCGCCGAGCGCGTGAGCGGGCCGTGGGTGTTCCCGAGCACGACGAGCGCCGCCGGACACCTGACGGAGCTGCGCACGACCTGGGACGACGTGCTGGGGCGAGCCGAGATCAGCAACTTCAGGTTCCACGACCTACGCCACCACTACGCCAGCACGATGGCCGACGCGGGCGTGCCGCTGCAGGTGGTCGCCAAGCAACTGGGCCACCGCGACCCGGCGACTACGGCCAAGTACGCGCACCTGGCCTTGGACGCGCAGCGTCACGCGGTGGACGCGGCGGCGGCGGCGATGACTGAGGCCGCCAAGGGGGGTGGATGATGGCTAAGGCGAAACGCCGCGACCCGGGGCAGGACTCGGCGAGGGGCCTGCGTGCGTGGATCAAGGGGTACGCCCAACGGCGCCAGCACAGGCCGATCCTGGACCAGATCGAAGAGCAAGCTCGGTGGGTTGCCGACCGCAGCCTCCCGCTCATCGATTGGTCTGAACGGGGTGAGGGCCCGCGGGCCGTTGACCGCCTGCGCCTTGACAAGATCGAAATCTGCGGCAAGTCGGTGCTAGCCGAGATCGATGCACTACAGAAGGCCAAGGCTGACGGCGATGTTGACCTTGCGCTTGATGCGATGTTGCGGATCATGCACGAATTCACTGAGCTTCATGCCGAGTGCAGCACGGCGGTCTTCCTACGGGGCTACTGGTGGCGTGACCTGTCGCCCAACCTCCGGGTTGTCGCAGAAGCGTTGCAGCAGGGCGAGTGCTCCAAGTCTCGAAGTTGGCCGGGCCAACTCGAACTCCCGCAAGAGATCGCTCGACTGCGCCGCACGATAGATGGTCGCCTGGTGATTCCGCGGGCAGAGCGCGGCCGCTACCGCGTGGAGTTGGAGCCGCGCCTAGCGGCCTTCTTGGCTAAGCATCGCCCTCCTGACATGTGACAGGCGGTTGTCATGTTTCAGGCTGCATGATGGCCCGCGTGTCCAACAGGTGACACGCGGAGCTAGTCATGAACCAGCGACTCTACCGCCCTCCACTCACGACCGCCGAGGCTGCCGCCCGCATCGGATGGACGCCGAAGACACTCGCCAACAAGCGCGCCAGCGGCGACCCGGATCAACCGGCCTTCTATAGAGCCGGCCGCAACGTCCGCTACCGCGAGGAAGAGGTCGAGCGCTATATCAGCAGCCGCACCGTCACCCCCGGCGCGGACCCGTCATCGGACCGACTTCAAACCTTTTGAAGTCACCGCCGACGGGGTGGTCCTGTCGGCACGAATCGGCCCGGCAAGAGCGAGTGAAGCAAGCGGCCCGCCGTGTTCCTGGCACGGCTGGCCCGAACCACCAAAGGAGCGCGTTCCTATGGCAGTCGAAACACATTCTACCGGACCCGCCGCGCCGCCGCTACGCGACCGCTGGCAAGTCATCGCGCTTCGCGGCGGTCCGCACGATGGCCAAACGATGCGGCTGCCGGTCGATCAGACCGAGGTGGTGCTGCATGACGGCCCCGAGCCGCATCGGTACTGCCGCGTCGGGATCAAGCCCGAGCTGCACGCCGAGTCGAGGCTTGCTCGCCTGCTGGGCGGGAGGGTGCGACGATGAGCAGCGCCACACTTCGCAACTGGCAGCGTGTGACGCGAGCCGGCGTTTGCGTCGTCTGCGGACGGCCCGACTGGTGCGGGCGGACCGACGATGGACTTGTGCGGTGCATGCGCGGCGGCGACACGCCCGCCGGCTATCGCTTCGTCCGTCAGGACGCCGACGGTGGCCGCCTCTACGGAGCGTCCGACTCGGCGGAGCTCCGCCCACCGGCGCCGCGACTCAAGCCGAAGCCGCGGCCGTGCATCGACTGGCCGAGCCGCCACGCCGCCGCAAGGTCGCGGATCATCCCCGGCGAGCTCGACGACTTCGCCGAGGAGGTCGGGCTATCGGGCGACGCGTTCGACCTGCTGGGCGTCGGTGTCGAAGACCGTGCCGGGTCCGGCTGGCTGTTCCCCGAGCGAGACGCCGGCGGGGCAGTGGTCGGACTGGTCCGGCGAACGCCGGCGGGCCGCAAGCTGGCGCTCAAGGGATCGCGCCGCGGCCTGACTTTTCGCCACCCGCTGCCCGAGGCCGACCCGGTGCTTGTGGTCGAGGGACCGACCGACACCGCCGCCGCCATGCAAGCCGGGTTCACCGCCGTGGGCCGACCATCGGCATCGGGGGGTGGCGACCTGCTGGCCGCCCTGCTGGCCGGTCGGGACGTGGTGGTGCTCGGCGAGAACGACCGCAAACCGGACGGGACGTGGCCGGGCCGCGACGGGGCGAACCGAATCGCGAATCGGCTCCGGCGGCCGAGTCAATCGGTGCGGGTGATGTTCCCGCCGGCCGGCGTGAAGGACGTGCGGGCGTGGCTGGCGGGAGGTGCGGCTTGAGCTTCGATCCCGCCAAAGTTCAAGAGCTGCGCGAGGCTGTTACCGGGGCGCGCGAGTACCAACCCGAGCAGGCCAACGGCGAGCAAGCCAAGGCCACCATTCCACCCAAGCGGAGACGCCTCATCGTGCGAGCTGGCAACACCATCAACGACGCTCCGACCGCGTTCCTATGGCACCGCCGGCTGGCAATGGGCTCGATCAACATCGTGTTCAGCAGGCCCGGCCACGGCAAGAGCACGCTCGCGGCCCGCGTCGCCGGCCACATCACCACCGGGCGAGACTGGCCCGACGGGCAGCCTTGCCAGCGGGGCAGCGTGCTGTACGTCAAGGGCGAGGGCAGCGACGCCGCGATCCGCGACCGCATGAGCCAAGCCGGGGCCGACGCGGGACGCTACGCCGTCATCGGGCGGGCCGACGACGACGACGCCATGATCGACCTGGGCACCACCGAGGACGTGGGCCTGCTGGGCGAGGTCATCGAGCGGATGGGCGACATTCGGCTGGTGGTCATCGACACGCTCGACAGCCTCTACTCATCCATGCGGATGATCGACAACGCCAACATCCGCCGATGCCTGTGGCCGCTGCAGGAGCTGGCCGAGCAGGTCGGCTTCTGCGTGCTGCTGCTGGCCCACACGAACAAGGGCGCCCATGTGGACCCGCTGGACCGCCTCAGCGGCGGGCGGGCTATCGGCGGCGCCGCCCGGTCGGTCTGGATGCTGGGCAAGCGTGAGCACGATTCCGATGAGACGTTCCTGGCGTCGGTCAAGTGCTCCGACTTCGTGCCCGCCAGCAGCATCGGCTTCGAGATCGTCGGCACATCCACGAACCGGCCCGGCGCGATCCGCTGGGGCGATGTCGCCGACGACGTGAGCGCGTACGACCTGGACCGCACCGGCGGGAACAACACCGGGGGGATCACCAAGGGCGAACAGGCCGCCGACTGGATCAGAGACGCGCTAGCCGGTGGCCCGCGAATCGTCGGCGAGATGCGAACCGAGGCCAAGGAAGCCGGGTTCGGGCGTAAAGCATTCGACCGTGGCCGCGACGACCTAGGCGCTGTAGCGAAGGCCGCTGAGGGGTCGGCTCCGCCCGTTTACTGGCTGTGCCTGCCCGATCAAGCCCCACCCCCCTCTATCAGACCCCTAAAGGGGGGGGGGATCGACTGAGAGTGTTCTATCCGATCCCACCCCCCCAGAGGGGCAAGCGGCAGGGGGTGAGGGTTGACGCGCGGGTGCGACCTTCAGCATCGGCCGCTTTGGGTGCTCCGTCGGAGAACGGTTGGGCGACGCCGATGACCCGCACCGACCAACTGCTGGCGGAGGCCGACGCCATGCAGGCTGAGCTGGCCGGCGCGGACGGCAGCAGCATCGTCACGGTCGGCCGGCCGCGCTGCCCCAAGTGCTGGGGGCTGCGCTTCCGCGTGAACGGCACCCGCGAGCTTGACGACCACACCTTCGCCGCTGGTGCAAGTGCAAAGGCTGCGGGCACGGGTTCATCGTCGATGCCGAGGACGGCGCCGAGCTCAGAATCTTTAGTTGACGTCCAGATATGGGCAGACGCCACACGCTCACCCCGAGGATGCACCCATGCAAGACGGCATCACCCTCAAGCACCACCCCGGCCGGCTGGCCGACGCCGAGCTGGACTTCATCGACGGCTCGCTTGTCGGCAAGCTGCGGGAGGTCTCGCCGCGCTACGCCCACTGGCTGGGGTCGGTGGTCGAGACCGAGCGGTGCCGCCGGGACGCGGCCGAGCTGGCCGACCCGATCGAACCGCAGATGCCCCTGCTCAACTGCGCTCGCTGGACGGACGCCGAGCTGGCCGAGTCGCTCGTCGGGTCATACGTCGCGCTGGAGACCGTCCGCGGTCTTCCCGCGGCCGAGTCGCTGTTGCACCGGGCGCACTTCGCACTACTCGGCTGGGCGAAAGCCCGGTTCGGCCAACGCCAGAAGGACCAGTCATGATTGATCCCGCCGCCATTTCCCAGATGAACGACCGCGACGCCAACGCGGCGTACGCCGCCAACCTGCTGGAGCAGGCCCGCGCGATCGACGCCGAGCTGTCGGCCAAGGACTGCGACCTCACCGACGAGCAGCGGGCGAAGCGTGAGGCGAAGGCCGAGCAATTCCTCAAGGAGGCCGCCGAGCGCAAGCGGATGGCTTCGCGTCCGCGGCCTGGGGCGGGTCGCCGCAGCGCGCCCGACAGCGTGGACCGACTGAACCCCAAGCCCATCCCCAGCCGCCGCGACGCCGCCGAGGCGTTCGCCGCCGGTCGCGTCGTGCCGCTTTCCGACTGGCTGGCCGCCGACGATTCACAGCTTGACGATGGCGGCTTCGACTCGCTGGGCGAGTTCCTGGGCGCGGTCCGGGACCAGCGCACCGGGCGGCGGGCCGACGAGCGCCTGCAGATGATGGCCGCGGCCGGCAACTACTCGGCCAACGACGGGGCCGGCGGCTTCCTGGTGCCGGACGTCTTCCAACGCCAGCTCATCACGTCGGGCCGTACCGATGAGCCGTGGCTTGCGATGCTGCGTCGGTTCGTCGTGCCGGACAACGAGGGCGGGGCCGTTGTGACGCCGGTCCTGGATGACCGGGACCGCAGCGGCAAGGATGTCGCGGGCGTGGCGCTGCAGCGTGTGGCGGAAACGAAGACGATCCCGCTTTCGACCGTCGCGTTCCAGAGCAAGCGCAGTGAGCTGCACAAGGCCGGCACGCTTGTGCGTGTTTCCAACGAGCTGATGGCGGACAACGCGGTCGGCTTGAGCGAGACGCTCACCGACGTGTTCAGCCGGGCGGTCGCCATGCGGCAGGCGCTGGACGTGCTGGGCGGCACCGGCGTCGGCGAGCCGCTGGGCGTGCTCAACTCCAGCGCCGTCTACGAGCAGGCGGCGGAAGCCAGCCAGACCGCCGGCACCATCCTGGGCGAGAACCTTGCCAAGATGCGGGCGCGGGCGTCCGGCTACAACGGCTGTATCTGGCTCGCCCACCCGAGCACCTACACGCAGATGGTGACCACCCACCTCAGCACCACCGATGACAGCTTCGAGCTGTTCGCCCCGAGCAACGGGCAGGATGCCCCCGACACGTTGCTCGGCCGGCCGATCTACTTCACCGAGGCCGCGAGGCTGCTGGGCGAGCGGGGCGACGTCATGCTGTTCGACCCGAGCAAGTTCATCTACACGCTCAAACCGCTGCGGATCGACCTGAGCACGCACATCGAGTTCGAGACCGATCAGGCGGTCTTCCGCGTGCTACTCCGCGACGACGGGCACCCGCTGCACGGGGCGACCCGGACCGACGTGCGGGGCTGGGAAACTTCCGAGTACGTCACGCTGGCCGAGCGAAGCTAAACCGTTGGGCGTGTCTGGTCCCCCTGAAGGGTCGGGGGGCCAGACCACCAGCGGGCAGGGAGGGGCCGCCGTGAACCCCGCGTGATCGACCAGTGGGCCGAGCGGTGGCCCGATGCCACTGGGCCGCGGTGTGGCGACTTCGCCGGCGACGATGGAGCGGCGGCTGGCTTGAACGGGGGGGTAGGGGATACGAAAGCTGGGCCGTTGAGGGCGTGAACCACACTGCTAACCCCCCTTTTTTTTGGCGGTTCGTTGGGTAGGGGGCTAAGAAGGAAGACCATGCCGACACCACGCAAGCCGAATGCACTTCACCGCCAGCGCGGATCGTATCGCGCCGACCGCCACGGCGCCGACGAGCCGGACCCGCCGGGTGGGAGCATGGACTGCCCCGCTTGGGTCAAGTCCGACGCCCGCGACCACTGGGGCGAGATTGCCCCGATGCTGGAGGGCATGGGCATCGGGTCGCCTCTCTACACGCCGGCGCTGGCCCTGCTGGTCAACTCGCTGGGGCGTTACATTGAGTACGAGCGGCGCGTGGATGAGGTCGGCCCGACGTGCGAGACGGAGAAGGGCAACCTCATCGTGCATCCCGTTTGGGCGGCAAGGAACAAGGCATGGGATCAAGTGCTCAAGGCGCTCCGCGAGTTTGGCATGACGCCGGTAGCGGTTTCCCGTCTGGCAACCGAGGCGAGAAGTAAGGACGACCATGGTGGCATCGGCGACATCATCAACCCCAAGCTGCGGATTGCGTAGCGCCGCCGGCCATCACTTAAAGGCGGTCGGTTGACAAGAAAGAATCGGGCCTAACAGTATGGTCTCCACGTCGATTCCCCTAGAGATCGACCCCCCTACCTTCGCCAAGCAACTACAATCGACCCGACCCACGCGGGTAGCCGGGTAGCTCCCGGCGACGGCGTGGGCCGGGCGCTTATGCACCTTCCAAGCGTCCAGCCCCGCCGGCCCGCGGCTTCACCGAAGGTGCGACATGAACAGTCTGTTGGACGCGCAGCGGTCGGCCGCGGTGACACCCCATGCGGCCGGGTTCACGAAGACCGCCGAGGCGGTGCAACTCCCCGCGGGCGACTTCGCGCAGATGATGGTCCCGCCCGGCGTCGAGCTGACCATCGAGGCGTCCGGCCTGACCGCGGGCCAAAGCGCGTACGTCGGCCTGGTCACGGGTCCGGGGCCGTGGTGAGCAGCAACGGCAACCCCCCGCCCACGAGGCGGGCGGGGGTGCATCGTGACGCCCCACCTTGGCGCCCTGCGTGTCCCGCGGTATTCTGACGTTCAAGCAAGCCCGGAGCCATGCCATGCCCCGAACCCCCGCCGCCGCGAAGCGGCACGACACCGCCGACCGCGCCACCGCCACGGTGGGCCAGCGGGGGCAGACCGTCATCCCCGCCACGCTCCGCAGCCGCTACGGCCTGGAGGAGGGGCAGCTGGTGGTCTTCGAAGCCCGCGAGGACGGGCTGCTCATGCGGCCGGCCACGGCGCTGCCGCTGGAGACGTACACGCCGGCTCGGAAGGCGGAGCTGCTGCTGAACAACGCCACCGACGCCGCGGACTACGCCGCCGCCCGCGAGGCCGTGCAGGCGCTGGGGCTGGACCCCGACACCGTGGACCACACCCCGCCCCCGGACGTTCCCCGGAACGCTCCCCCGGACGCCGGCGGGACCAAGCGCGCCGGCAAGGGCAGGGGCAGGCGTGGGAGCCGGGGGAGCCGGGGGAGCCGGGGGAGCCGGGGGTGAAGCGGGTATTTCTGGATGCGAACGTGCTGTTCAGTGCGGCGTACCGCGAGGCGGCGGGGCTGGCGAAGCTGTGGACGCTTCCGGGGGTGCCGGGGGTGGCGCTGGTGACCAGCCGGTACGCCGAGCAGGAAGCCCGCCGCAACCTGGACACCGATGAGCAACGCCGCCGGCTCGACACCCTCATGCAGCAGGTGCAGTGCGTGGACGAACCGACGACGCCGCCAGCCCTGCCCCCGGAGGCCGACGTGCTGCCGCCCAAGGACCGCCCGATCCTCGCCGCCGCCGTCGCCGCCCGATGCCATGTGCTGCTCACCGGCGACACCCGGCACTTCGGCCCGCTGCTCGCCTCCGCAGCCGCCCCCGCCGGCGTGCTGATCCAACGCCCCGCCGACTTCATCCACGACCACGAGAGCAGCTAAGCGGTGGCACGACTCGGCCGAGCAGCGTGGCACTTTGGACGTGCTTGCGATCGGATCGACGACGCGATATCGACGACCGCCGAGGTCGCACCAGCGTAGCACCGGGCACAATCGGCGAGCTGGCGAATCGCTATAAGTCCTTGCCCCATCAATGCCTCCTGAAGGACTCGAACCTTCAACCCGCTGATTAAGAGTCAGCTGCTCTGCCGATTGAGCTAAGGAGGCGGCGAACGATGCACTTTAAGGGGGGTCGGCGGGGTGTCAACCCGGTGGCCGAGCCGGCCGGGGCTGCGGTTACGGGGACGCTGGGCTGGCCATGGCGCCCTGCTCGGTGAGCCACGTGGCCATCGCATCCCGGCCGCGGTCGCGGGCGTAGTCCAGGGGGGTCCAGCGGGAGCCGTCGGCCAGGGCGTTGACGTCGGCCCCGGCGTCCAGCAGCAGCTGGGCGACCTCCGGCGACGCCGGCCACTCGGCCACGTGGTGCAGCGGGTGCATGCCGTCTTCGGTCGGGTTGGCCGCCTCGACGTCCGCCCCGGCGTCGAGCAGCAAGCGGACGATCGCCGCGGCGCGGTCGGGGCGTCGGCGGTTCCGCACGGCCCAGTGCAGGGCGGTCATGCCATCGGGGTCCGGCGTCGTCGCGGCCTGCGGGTCGTCGGCGAGCCGGTCGCGGACCACGTCGAGCATGCCAAGGGTGCACGCCGTGTGCAGGTCGATCCGCGCCCCCGCGGCGATCAGCCGGTCGGCCACGGCCTCGCCCTGCGGGAACTTGCCGTACACACACGCCGCCCGGTACATCGCGGTCCGCCCCTGCACATCCACATCGTCGCAGGCGTGCGGCCGCTCGGCGAGTTGCCGATCGACTTCTCCGAGCAGCCCCGCCCGCCCCGCGGTCTGCAAGCTCACCGCCGCGCCCCGCTCAACCAGCAGCTTCGCGATCTCGTGAGCCCTCGGCCGATGCCAGACGCACATGCCCGCCACCGCCTCGATGGCCGTGCCGACCCAGCCGGGTGCCCACGGGTTGCTGCGGACCAGGCCCGGCTGATCGTCGAGCATCCGCCGCACCTGCTCCGGGTCCCCGCCGTCGCCGACGAGGGCTTTGCCAAATTGGTCGAGCACCTCGGCGTCGAGCCCGGCATTCGCCCCGCCCGCGTCGCCGGTCGCCTCCTCCACGACCCGGACCGCCTCGGCGTTGCGGCTCAGCCACTGCCGCAGCGTCAGCGGGCCGTGCCGCTCGCCGAACTGGCTGACCGTCCCGCGGACCGACCAGTTGATCTGGTTGCCCAGCCGCTGGACCAGCGACCGCAGCAGCCCCTGGCCGTGGCCCTTCCACGAGTCGACCAAGTGAAACAGCGGCGACTGCCCGCCCATCGCCCGGCCGTCCTCATCGGTCCACGCATCCGCCGCCGCGTTGATCAGCGCCCCCCGCTCCAGCAGCAGATCGACCACCGCCGGCTCGATCAGGTCCATCGCCGCGTGCAGCAGCGTCGCCCCACGCAGGGCCACGTTCCCGTACGGCATCTCGGGCCACCGCCGATGCGCCAGCTCCGGGTCGGCGTCGATCAGCTTCGCCAGCCCCGCCACGTCGCCGCGGTGCACCGCGAGCAGCTCCGGCGTCACCTCGGCCGGCACGTGGGCCCCGTGCTCCAACAGCAGGTCGATACCGCGGTGCTTGGCATCGTTGCGCCCGCGGATGTAGGTGCCCAGCCAGTACGACATCACGCACTGCCTGCCGTACTTGGTCTCGATCGGCGGCGCCGTCACGTCCGCCCCGGCTTCGATGAGAAACCGCAGGCCCGCGACGTCGTGCCCCTCGCCGGTCACGAAGACGATCGGCCCGTAGCCGCCCGAGCCGTACTGGCCGTCCGGGTCGGCACCGTGGTCCAGCAGCGTGCGGGCGATGGCGCCCCGCTCGTCGAACCGTAGCACCGATCGGGCCAGGGCCAGGTCCAGGTCGTGTGGCGTGTACTGACCGGTCTCGAGGATCCGCTTGACCGCGGCCGCGTCGCCGCGGTTCGCGGCGTCCGGCAGCGGCCGCATCTTCGCGCCGGTCCCCGGCTGGTCGAGCCGGTCCTGCATCGAGTCGACCACGCGCTTGAGCTCGGCCCAGTCGCGGCAGCCGTACTCGCGGGCCAGGCGGAACTGCTCATCGGCGAGTGGGGCGTCGCGTGAGGCGGCGCGTCGCTTGGCCTGCTTGCGGAGGTGTTCGAGGGACGGGCGGATGGGCAGCCGCTTCCGCCGGGCGGGCGCGGACGGGTCGGACGGATCAGTGGGAGGCATGGCAAACCTTTCCTCGGGCGCCCGAGGGTCCGCTGCATCCGGGCAAGGAAAAGTTCGGTTGTGCGGGAACGGTCGAGGCGGCCGGTGGGTTAAACCCTTCCCGCGGACGGGGCGCGGCCGGGGCCGCGCTGGCCGCAGCGTAGCGGACCGATGCTGGCGTGACAAGATGAAGCTAGCGGCAGCAGCCGATCCGCTACGCCGGGTCCGGCGCGTCCTGCTCGGCCGCGTAGAGCAGCAGGTTGATCATCAGCTGCCGCGCCGTCGGCGTCGCGTAGCCGTTGATGTTCATGTGCCGCAGGCCCAGCGTGCCCAGGCCGATATCGAGGCTGCTGAAAAGAACCATCGGGCGGTTGTCGTCGTCGCGATCCACCATCGCCGAGAGCAGCACGCCGCGCGGTCGGCTGTTGATGATCGTCAGCGGGCGGTACACCACGCGGTCGATCCGCTCGGCCCCGTCCACGCCCCGGCCGGTCAGGATCGGGCTGCTCGAGCTCAGCGGCCCGGACACCCCGCCGAACGCGCTGGTCAGCTGCCGCTCGATGTCCGCCGAAAAGTCGGTCCGGGTGCTGCCGTCCACGTGCGGCTGGCCGCCGAGCGTCTCGACCAGCACCGTGCCGCCCGCGTCGGTATACGCCACCAGCTGCTGCACCTGCGCCTCGGTCAGCTCCACCGGAGCGCTGCCCGCGAAGTACACCAGGTCCGGCGTCACCCGGATGATCTGGGCATCCTCGGGCACCTCGTCCCCCGCCTCGCTCGGCTCGCCGTTGACCATCCGCAGCGGCTCGCCCAGGTCGTCCAGCGGCTGCGTGTGGACCACCACCTCGAGGCCGGTCCGATTGAACAGCACGTTCGCCGCCGGGGCCAGCATCCGCGGCTCGGCCAGGCCGGCGTCGCCGGTCGCGATCCGCGCGACGTGGACCTGCTGACCGTTCGCCCGCCGGTCCGCGGACCGCGTCGGCATCGTCGAGTCCAGCCGGCTCAGCAGCCGGCCGCGCCCCGTGGCATACGCATAAATGTTCGTGATGAACTGCCACTGGGCCGACCGCCCCGGGTTGCGGTCGGTCTGAAAAGCCTGGCCCCAATCGCCCGGCGTCTCACGATCAGGCTCCGCACCCCGTTGGACAGGTGCTGCAACTGGCGGTCGGGCCGGGCGGTCACCAGGCCCTGATAAATCGGGTGATCGGCGGGCACCGGCTCGAACGCCAAGCCCGGGTACAGCTGACCCGCCAGTTCCTGCATCGCCGAGCGGAACCCCGACGAGCTGCCCAGCGGGTCGGCGATCAGCAGGCCGCCCAGGTCCAAGTACGCCCGGAGGTTGTCCACCTGCTCGTCGGTGAGCTCGAAGTCGTCGCCCATCGACAGCCACGCGATCGGGGCCGACAGCCACTGCTCGGCCGGCAGGCTCAGGTCCACCACCTGCCAGTTGAGCTCATGCTCCCTAAGGCCTGAGAGGTACCGGCTCAAAAAGAAGATGTCGTTGGGAAACTGGTTCCACCGCGTGTCGGCAATCCGGATCTTGTTGATCCACACCGGGAACCGACCGCGGGCCAGGAACGCCAGTGCAAACGCCGTGTCTTCAAACCCGCCGACGCGGCCGCCGTTCTCCTGCCGCAAAATCTCGCGGGCCCCGGCCAGGAACCAGTCCTCGCCGTTAAAACTCTTGAGCCCCCCCGCAATCCCGATCCGCTCCACGCCGTACAGGTAGTAGTACTTGTGGTTGCCGTTGGGGTTGCGGTCGGCGGTGAAGTTCTGATCAAACCACGCGATACCCCGATCGATCGCGTCCATGATCTCCTGCGGCGGCTGCCGGGCATCGCGGTAGACCTCCTGCAGCACCACGTACAGCACCG
This sequence comes from uncultured Phycisphaeraceae bacterium, assembly GCA_964625505.1. Lineage (GTDB taxonomy): Bacteria > Planctomycetota > Phycisphaerae > Phycisphaerales > Phycisphaeraceae > CAZVBW01. The sequence goes on along the minus strand of CAZVBW010000055.1, from coordinate 3,946 downwards.
TCATCCCCGCCGCCGTCATCGACCCGCGCGACTGGCCCCGGCCGGTGCGGTAGCTCCACCCGCCGTCGGCGTTCTGATGCTCCAGAAAGTGCTGGGCGGCGTCGAGCCACATCTGCCGCGGCACGTCACCGCCCCGCTTGGCCACCTCCCACAGGCCCAGCAGGCCGTACTGCGTTGTCGAGTGGTCGGTCGCCCCGCGGGGGGGCGTTTGCGTGTATCCGAACCGCCCGCCGTCGTGCGCCTCCAGCAGCCAGTAGGCATCTCGGGTGAGGTCCCCGCCGTACTGCTCCAGCGGCAGCGCCGCCCAGATGTGGGCCCGGATACCCACGGCGTAGGTCCCGTTGAGCTCGATGCTCTGCAGGTACGCCAAGGCCCTGGCCATCCGCGGGTCCTCGGGGCCCACGCCGCTGACCAGCAGGGCGTAGGTGTTGAGGATGCTCGTGCCGCCGTAGTTCCGGTCCTCCGGGTTGTGGTGCCCGTCGCCGAAGCTGCCGTCGGGATTCTGCGTGGACCAGATGTGGTCCTGGATCCGGTCAATGGTCGCTGCGATGGCCTCATCGGACACGCCCTGCGCCGAAGCGGTCGGCAGCGGGCCGACGACGAGCAAGATCACGATGCCAATCCAACCCAGCGCGGCAAACCTTCGAGTCATGCGACAAGTGTATCGCGGTGGGAGCAGATTCAAGCGGAATCGGGCGGGAGGGAACCTGGTGGGCGAGCCGCGGGTGAATACCCGCGGCCGTGGGGATGTGCGGCGGGTCTGAGGCCAGCGGCAAACTTCATCAACCGCGGGTATGCACCCGCGGCTGGGGGGATTTGAAGGCGTGGTGCGGGCACTGGCGGACGAGTCGCCGGTCGCCCAAGTCGATCCCCCCCAAATCACGCGGGCCCCCTCAGGCCGCCGGCCTTGGCACGATCGACAGCCGCAGCCCCGCGGCGTCCAGCACTTTGGTCAGCGTGTCAAGCCGCGGGTTGCCCTTCCGCGACAGCGAACGATACAGCGCCTCGCGCGCCAGATCGGTCTCCCGCGACAATTCAGTCATCCCGCCAACGCGAGCCTTCGCCACGTCCTTCAGTGCCTGCTTGAACAGCTCGACATCACCGTCGGCCAGAATCTCCTCGAGATACATCGCCGCCGTCTCGCGGTCGCTCAGCAGCCGATCGCTCGTGGCGTCGAAGGGTCGGCTAGGTGGTGCTTGCGTGGTCTTGTTCATCGTTGCTGCTCCTGTGCTGATATTCCGCCAAGCGTTGCCTGGCCTTCTCGATCACACGCTTCTGGTCCTTCTTCGCGGAGCCGGCCAACAACAACACAATCGTGTGACCCACGACGCTGTAGAACACGCGATAGCCCGGCCCATGATGCTCCCGCATCTCCCGCAGGCCGGGGGTGCCGCTGATGGGCTTCCAGTCACCAAAGTTGCCCATCGACGCCCGAGTCAGCCGCGCACGGATCCGGGCCTGCGCGCGCTTGTCCTTGAGTTCCAGCAACCAGCTGCCAAACGGAGTTGCTCCCGCAGGGTCGACGTACTCCTGCAACTCGTACTTCGGCTGCATCCCTTACCGAGTGTAACTTAAAGGTTACGCCAGGGCAAGGTGTCTCGTGCGGCCGCGGTGCGATTTCGCACATTGGAGGACGTGATCACATCACCCGCGAGCCGATATCGCTTCGGTAGTGCACGCCGTCGAACTGAATCTTCGACGCCGCTTCGTTGGCCTTGGCCTGGGCGTCGGCGAGGTCGTGGCCCAGGGCGACGACGCTCAGGACGCGGCCGCCGGCGGTGACGAGTTGGCCTTCACGGCGGGCGGTGCCGGCGTGGAAGACGGTGATGCCGGGCATGGCCTGGGCGTCGTCGATGCCGGTGATGGGCAGGCCCTTGGCGTAGTCCCCGGGGTAGCCGCCGCTGGCGAGCACGACGCACACCGCGGTCCGCGGGTCCCAGTCGACCTGGACCTGATCGAGCCGGCCGGTGCACACCGCGGCGAGCACGTCCAGCAGGTCGCCCTTCATCCGGGCCATCAGCGGCTGACACTCCGGGTCGCCGAACCGGCAGTTGAATTCGAGGACCTTCGGCCCCGCGGCCGTCAGCATCAGCCCGGCATAGAGCACGCCGCGAAAGTCCACATCATCCCGGCGGAGCATGTCCACCATGGGCACGAGCACCTCGCGCTCGATCGTGTACATGGTGTCCGGGTCGATGACGGGGGTCGGGCAGTAGGCGCCCATGCCGCCGGTGTTGGGCCCGGTGTCGCCCTCGCCGACTTGCTTGTGGTCCTGGGCGGGGTCGAGCACGGTGAGGGTTCGGCCGTCGACCAGCGCGAGGACCGACACCTCCTGGCCCAGCAGCTTCTCTTCCATGACGACGGTCGCCCCGGCGTCGCCAAACTCCTCGTCGACCATCATCCGCCGCAGCGCATCAATCGCCTCGGCACTGCTCTCGGGCACCACCACGCCCTTGCCCTTGGCCAATCCCGCGGCCTTGACGACCACCGCCGACTCGCGGGACTCGATGTACGCCACCGCCGCGTCGAAGTCGGTGAACGTCCGGCCCTCAGCAGTGGGCACCGCGGCGGCCCGCATCAGCTGCTTGGCGTACGCCTTGTCCGCCTCCAGCCGGGCCCCCGCCGCGGTCGGGCCGAACACCAGCCGGTCCGCCGCACCGGGCGTCTCGGCCAGCCGGTCGACGATGCCCTGGGCGAGCGGGTCCTCGGGCCCGACGACGACCAGCTGGATGTCGTGGTGCCGACAGAAGTAGTCGATGGCATCGACGGTTTTGGTGCTGACGGGCTCGATGTCGAGCTTGACGTTGGTGCCCAGCGACTCGGTCCCGCCGTTGCCGGGGGCGAAGTACAGCTTGCCGCACTTCTTGGACTGCTTGAGCTTCCACCCCAGCGCGTGCTCCCGGCCGCCGGCCCCGAGGATGAGCACGTTGACGGGCGGCTTGAGTTGGGTGGTTCCGGGGGGCTTGCGGGGCATGGCCGGCAGGGTAGTGGGGCCGCGTCAACACGTGGGCGTCAGCGGTTTCGAGCCGCGGGTGGATACCCGCGGTCGGTGAGGCGTGCGGGGAGGTTGAGACCGACGGCGAAGCTCGGCGACCGCGGGTATCCACCCGCGGCTGGGCGGGACAGCACCCGGCCCGGCGGGTGGCTGGGGTCGAGCACAGCGAGCCCCCCAGCGCTTGCGGCGTGTGTGTGCAGATTGGCGTGGTCTGCTGTGGGGTCCCGTTGCGCACCACCGCCACCCGCCAGACATTGACAACCGCCCCAGCCCCACCCGACAATGCCACTAACCTGGGCGACGTTCTCCCGAATCCAATCCGTGGAATGAGTGTCAGGCAGTAGACGTGAAGCAACTCGCGCCCGATGAAATTGAGTGCCTTTTGGGAGTTCGACCTTCGAACCTGCACCCCATCGAAGTCTTAGGCTACGAGTACGGGACAAAAGGTATGCGTCGCTACCGTGCCGAGCGGCCCGATGTCTTACCCCAGGTGATCGCACACATTCATCAACAATTGGAGCGGGATGGCATCTTTCCGCATATCAATCCCACGAATCCGGGGCTTCATGCGTTCATCGCGTTTGATGGGGATGCGTTTTGTTTCAGCCGCATGGAAGAGGCCGGAGTAAGCCAATATAAGCGGTTCAAAACCACAGCACTAACTGCAACAGAGGCAATTGGCAGGTATATAAGTCAATCTCCCAATCTTGAGTACTTATCAGGTGACGGTAGAAAACTGCCGAGCCATTTGCCAGGATGTCTGTAAGGGCATCGGCGAACGGCTGCGAAAGCTTGTCATACTGGAGGCCTGCGAATGATTGCTTTACGTTAGGTGGGAAGAAGAAATGGCCCTCCAAACGTACCCCTCCTTGCCCATCCCGTTTTCGCTCCCAACTTGCCCTGTAGAAAAGCTCTCCCGGCCCCACGATGGTGATGTTGTGGGTCACGCAC
>CAZVBW010000054.1:0-28995 GCA_964625505.1 uncultured Phycisphaeraceae bacterium | reverse complement strand
TGTCCCCTTCACCATCGCAGGATCAGCGACTAGGCGGAGAATGCGATTGCCCTGGTGTCCTGGGCTGGCAGATTGACAACGAGTTGATCGGGCCCGAGCAGGCCCCGCCGGAGACGCACGGGCCGATGGCGACGTGGCGGTTCCGGACGTGGCTGCGGGAGCGGTACGCGGACGATCTGGACGCGCTGAACCGGGCGTGGTTTCTGGGGTTCTGGTCGCAGAACTTCAGCGACTGGGGCGAGGTGATTACGCCGACGCACGAGCGGGTCACGCGGGGCTGGGCGATCGACTACGCGGCGTTTTCTCTGACCTGCTGGCGGACTTTGCGGGGCTGCAGTACGCGGCGATGCGGCCGCACGTGGCGGAGGGGCAGTGGATCACGACCAACGGGACGGCGATGCTGGACCGGGGAATCGACCACGCGGCGATCGCCCGTCGGCTGGACGTTGCGGGATGGGATGCGTACCCGGGCGCGGCGAGTGCGGGGCACGGCAGGCCTGACGATTACACCGCGATGTGTTGTGACTGGCTGCGGTGGGCGACGGGCCGGCCTGTGAAGATCCTGGAGACGGGGATCGGGCCCACGCGGGTGGATGAGGATTACCTGCGGCTGCTGCACCGGCACGGGGCGGACCTGGTGCTGTTCTGGCACTGGCGTCAGCACCCGGGGAACGTGGAGCAGAACAGTCAGCCGGTGTGCGATTATGCGGGGCAGCCGTATGCGGATCGGCTGGCGTTTTTGAAGCGGATCACGGGTGATGCGTCGCTGACCGAGGCCGGGCCGGCGGACCTGTCGCCGCGGCGGGCGGCGCTGCTGCTGGATGTGACGCAATACCGCTGGCACCTGCACCCGGGGCCGTACGGCAACCCGCACCCGGCGGACTATCTGGATGCATTGGGGGCGGCGTACGCGCCGCTGCGGGCGGCGGGGGTGGCGATGGACGTGATCGATTGGGAGGCGGACTTGTCGGTGTACGAGCTGCTGGTCGTGCCGTCGCCGCGGCTGATGGACGAGGGGCAGGCCGGGCGGCTGGAGGCATACGTGCGGGGCGGCGGCAAGCTGATCGTGACGGGCAAGGCGTGTGCGATGAACCGCACGGGGGTGTACCACGCGCCGCCGGGTGGGCCGATGCAGGGGCTGCTGGGGGTGGTGGCGCGGGACGAGGTGAAGCTGAAGGGGCCGGCGTCGGCGGTGCTGGACGGGCGGGAAGAGCCGGTGGCGGTGCTGGCGTGGGTGGACCGGGTGGAGGTCACGGCGGATGATGTCTTGGTGTTGGCGCGGTTTGTCGGCGGGGCGATGGAGGGGACGCCGGCACTGGTGCATCGGCGGGTCGGCGACGGGACGGTGTGGTATCTCGCGGGGCCGAGCGAGGGGTTGATGGGGGTGGTGTTGAGTCACGAGTCAAAAGTCACGAGTCAAAAGTGACAAGTGACAAGCGACAAGTGCGAAGGTGTGAAGGTGTGAAGCTCTGGCTTGTTGCTTCTTGCTTCCGGCTTCTGGCTAACCGCTCAAAGCTAACCGCTAAAAGCTGACCGCTGACCGCTAACGGCTCACAAGCTGTACTCGGTGGGTGATGCGGGGGTGGCCGTTGATGCCGAGGATGGCGAGGGTGAGGGTGGGGTCGGGGGTGGACCAGTCGATGGTGATGAGGCCGAAGTGCAGGTCGAGGGTCATGTCGCCGACGCGGAGCGGGTTGGGGGCGGGGATGGGGCCGCGGGTGTGGGTCAGGCCGCTGGAGGTGAGTTCGAGCAGCGGGTAGTTGGCCGGGCGATTCAAGCGGGACAATTCGCCGAGGTGTTGGTCACCCGAGAGGATGAGCAGGCCGTTGACGTGGGGCTGGTCGAGCAGGTCGAGCATCCGCTGCCGCTCGAAGGGCAAGGCACCCCATCGCTCGAACGGGTGGGCGTTGGGCAGCAGCTGGATGCTGGTGACCAGCAGGCGCAGCTCGGCGGGCTGGCGGAGTTGGGCTTCGAGCCATTGCCACTGCTGCTCGCCGAGCACGGTGGCGTCGCGGTCGTCGCTGGGCAGGTAGAGGTTTTCGTCGAGCACGCGGACCGAGCGGAGCGGCGAGCGGTGGTAGCGGGTGTCGAGCAGGATGATCTGGGTGCGTCGGCCGGGCGGGCCGGAGATGGTGCTGTGGTAGAGGCCTTCGCGGGCCCAGCGGGGCGAGTCGGCGGGCTCGTCGAAGAAGCGGAGGAAGACGTCCTGGGCGGCGTCGCGGTGGGGGTGGTCGGCCCCGCCGTCGTTGAGGCCGTAGTCGTGGTCGTCCCAGACCGCGACGACCGGCACGGCCTCGCGGAAGCGAGCGAAAGTCTCGACATCGTCGAGGGTGTCGAAGGCCTGCTGCAGCTGGTCGGCGGTGTGCGGGCCGGGGCCGGGGGGGTAGACGGTGTCGCCGAGGTAGATGAACACGTCCGGCTCGACGCCGGCAATGGTGTCCCAGATCGGCTGCGGGCGGTCCTGGCGGGCGCAGGAGCCGAAGGCGATGCGTTGCAGGGGTGGGTTGGCGGGTGCTTCGGCGGCGTGCGCGGCGGGTTGTATGGCGTGGCGGTCCGGGTCGTAGCGGCAGATGGGCACGCAGCCGGTGAGAACCAGCAGCAGCGCGAGGCAGGGGGTGAGGCGCATCGGGGGGTCCGGAAGGGTGCGGGGGGCTGATCCGACGCTTCGGCTGCGCCTCAGCTGTCGGCTTCTGGAGGCGATGCCGGCGCCTGCCCACGCCTGAAGACGTGGGCTTTAGAACGGCGACAGCTCCTGCAGGTTCATCCGTCGGCGGACGCCCTCGACGAGCTGGGCCTCGGTGATCCCGTAGTCCTGGACGAGCGCTTCCTGCCAGGTCTTGCCGTCCTTGATGGCGTTAATCAGGGCGGCGTAACGCGGGCCGGACTGCTCGTAGAGCAGCAGCGTCACGTGCTGGGCCAGGCCGTACTGCCAGGGCTGGAGCGACTGAGCGTGCAGGAAGCCGAACATCGAGTGGGTCTCCCGCATCACGCGGTTGGCCTGCGTCATGGCCCGTCGGCCCCAGCCGCCGGGGGCCAGTTCGGTCGCGACCGCCTCGGCCAGGCCCTCGTTCAGCCACACCGGGATGTGGACCGGTGAGCGGTAGCGGTGGATGAACGCGTGGCTGGTTTCGTGGACCAGCACGTGAGCGAACTCCTCGTCCCGCTCCTGGCGGTAGAAGGCGACGTGGTTGTACCCGTTGCCAAAGCTGTGGCACATGCCCGCGGACATTCCGGGGTCCGTGCCGTGGACGGTAATCTGAAATCGGCGGTAGTCCACCGCCTCGCGGAACACGAACACCAGGCACTTGCCGCGGAAGATGTTGACGCCCGGTTCCAGGCCGAACATCTCGATCATCCGGTGGTACATCCGGTCCAGCAGCTGCGCCCAGCGGCGGGCCTCCCGCGGGTCCAGGTCCGTGTAAAACAGGAAGTACTGCGTCTCGTAGAGCGCGAGCCGCTTCTGCATCGTCTGCTGCGCCTCGACGGCAAACTCCCGCAGCTCCTCGACACTCTGGGCCTGCACCTCGTCGGACAGCGTGCCCCAGAAGGCGTGTTGCGGCAGGCCCTCCATCACCGCGCCGTCGGACAGGTCGCTGCCGAGTTCTTCGGTGGCCTCGGCGGGCGGCGGGGCGGGCTCGGGCTCGGGTTCGAGCTCGCCGGCCCAGACCGCCGGGTCCAGCGGCTGGCCGGCCCGCAACGCCTGCACCGTCTCGAGCAACTCGGGCTCGGCACGCAGGGCCCGGGTCAGGGCCTGCTCGGCATACCGGTCATCGTCCTCAATGCGCTGCAGCAGCAGGGCCAGACGCAGGTAGCCCAGCCCGTCATCGGGGGCCAGCAGCGCCCGGTGCAACTGCCAGATCCGCGCGGCGGGCAGCGCCTGCCAGCGGATGCGGTGCACCCCGCCGGTCCGCTCGGTGAGCTCCAGCGCCCGGGCGTCGAAGCCCGTGATATCACCCGCAAACCGCTGGCCGTCCACCTCGACGGCGGTGGCCACGTCGCGGTGGGGCGTCCGCCAGGGGCCGACCTCGGGGTTGATCGGGGCGTCCTGCGCCGCGGCGATGCCCGGCGGCAGCAGCAGCGTCAGGCTCAGCAGGACGCCAAGCGTCAGAGCGGCCGTGGCCCGGAGCCGGCCGCGGCTCCCCGGTTGGAACGCTGCGGATCGCACGCAGCCAGTATAGTGCCCGGCCCGATCGACCCGCCGCCGCTCGTGCGCCGCGGGGGGTCGTCACTCGGCGGGCCGGCCGATGATGCCGGGCGGCGTGTTCCGGGGCGCGGGCGGTAGGGCGGGGCAGGAGGCAAGGTCTTGGCGTCGAGTCGGATCCTGATCGCGGTGTCGTCGCCCTGGGCCAGCGAGAAGCTGAGTTCACCGATCGCGGACCTGTGCCGGCGGCTGGAGGCCGAAGCGGTCGTGGCCCACGTGGCGACGCTTCAGGAAGAAGACGAGCACGAGTCGGACGCGACCCAGCGGGGCGAGCAGACGCTCAAGCTGCTGGTCGAGGACCTGCAGGAGGCCGGCGTGGACGCGGAGGGCGTGATGCTCTTCGCCGACGACACGGCCAAGGCGATCATGAACACCGCCAAGGCCCGCGAGTGCTCGATGATCGTGTTGGGCCTCACGGGCAAGGGCGTGCTCAAGCGACTCATCGCCGGCGACATCCCCGCCAACATCATCCGCCAGGCCGACCTGCCGGTGCTGCTGTGCCCGGCGAACTGGTCGGGGACGATTTAGCGCGGGGGTCCGGGTGATACTGCTGAACATCCTCTCCGTGATCGCATCCGCCGCCTCCATCGCTGCGGCCATCGTCGCCTTCACTGACCGGAAGCGGGCTGCCGCTGCGGCGGCAGACGCCAAGCGGCACCTCCACCGGGTGCGACAGCAGACGGCTCTCGACTTGGCCGAGGGGACTGCGGCGGAAGCAGATCGTGTGGTGGAGTTGCTGGAACTGGCGGTACCCGATGCGGCTCGCCGTGCACTGGATCGGGTCCATCGTCTCGTGGCTCGATTGCAGTCAGATTCGATGTCAGAAGCGAAGCTGTCGGCGTATGATTGGAAGTCGGTCCTCAGGGAGGTGAAGACTGCCATCGCTGCTTTGACTTCGCAGGAGCCCCCACCGGTGACGGACTTGGGTCCGCTAGCGGCTAAGATCAGGGAAGTGCGAGAGCAGCTCGACAGCTTGGCCGCCGAAGTCAGGGCGGAGTGCGAAAGCCTCTAGAGCAAGGGCTAAATTATGGAACTTGATCGATCCTTCGTCGAATCCTTGCTCAGTGCGACCCAATCGCAGAGGTTGCAGTGGGTTGCTATCGGCGAGCCCAAAGCTTCCAAGTTTAATGCCCTGATTAATGAGTCACTCGCGGCTGAGGTATCGATCAATCCTTATATCGAATACCTCAACGGCAACAAAAGCCCCATCGAAATCCGATTGCTGACCGCCCACGGCTTGGGGCTGGCGGACGCTGAATTTGCACCTAAAGAACGTAGTTACAAAGCGGTGCGGCAGCTCTTCGAGAAGGTTCGAGAGCAGGCGACGACGCCCGAGCAACTCGTCACGGTAGCGAAAGCGGCCCTCCAGAAAGCGGGTAGCCCCGCCCCTTCGACAGCGGCGCCCGCTCCCGGGTAAACCAGCCCTCCGTCACGCCGCCGCCGCGGCGGGCTTTCGTCCCACCGGCGGGCGCGTCGTCGCGGTCAGCAGCGGGCGGTCGGCGAGGTGGTAGAGGTGGTCCTGCGGGTCCTGCTGGACCTTGTGCACCGTCAGCGTCTCGCCGACGAGGGCGACGGCCCGGGGGTTCTTGGGCGACTGGTAGCTGCCGGTGTTGATGATGGTCCGCCCGCCGAGCGGCCAGATGCCCGCCCGGTGGATGTGGCCAAACAGGAAGTACCGGCACTCGGGCACGTACCGGCGGGCGAACGCCGCCGCGTCGCGGGGCAGCCGGTGCCAGTACCACAGGGTCCGCCCCAGCTTGTCGGCCATGCCGATCGCCCGCCGCAGCTTGCCGACGTCGGCCGGCTCGTGCAGGTCGTCCCACTTCATCCGGCTGGCGAGTTGGGTCGCGAGGTGCCGGGCCTCGATGCTGCCGGTCGCGTCGGGGTCCAGCGACTGCAGGGCGTCGTTGTAGAGCGCCTGCAGGCGGTGGCGGTGTTCGGACCAGGGGGAGATGGCGGGGTGGAGGATGTCGCCGTGGGTCAGGAACACGTCGCCGCCGCGGAGACGGAGGTACCGCCGGTCGGTGATGAGCGGGTCGTGGTTGCCGGAGATGAGGGTGAGCTTGACGCCGTCGTCTTCGCACAGCTGGGTCAGCTCGAGCACCTGCCGGGCGGCGGGCCCGCGCTGGTGTGGATCGCTGGTCTCGGCGAGGTCGCCGTTGACGATGAGCTCATCGAAGCCCTGCCACAGCGGGCGCAGCCACGCCGACCGACCCGCCGCCTTGCCCGGGCGGGCCAGGTGCGTGTCGGAGATCACGAGGATCCGCTCGGGCTCGGCGTACACCTTGGGCTTATCGACGCGATGGGGCGCGGGGTTCAGCGGGACCCGGGGCGGGCGGGGGCCGCACGATTTATCGCGGGTTCACGTGATCCGCCTACCACTATGCATGTCCCCCTGGAGCCCGACCATGACCCGCCTGCTGCCCTTGCTATCGATGACCCTCATGCTGACGCTGCCCGCGGGCCTGGCCGCCGCCCAGGACGAGCCCGACCCGCAGCACCGGCATGGTTCGCCGGTGTCTGGCCTGCGTGACTCGGTCCGCGATGCCGGCCAGCAGGCCAACGACCGCGTCGCCGAAGCCCAGGAGCAGACCCAGCCCGCCGACGACCCCGCCCGCCCCGAGCCGACGCCGATGCCCACCCATGGCCAAGGGCAGGGCCACGATGACGCCGCCCATGCAGACGGCGACCACGACCACGCCGCTGATGGCCACAGTCACGCCGATGAGGCCCAAGCCGACCGCCACGCCAGCCCGTTCAGCGGCATCGACACCGCCGTCGCCGTCCTGCACCCCACCGCCGGGAACGACACCCACGGCAGCATCACCTTCACCCAGCGCGGCGACCAGCTGCACATCGCCGGCACCGTCCACGGCCTGACCCCCGGCCAGGACCACGGCTTCCACGTTCACGAGTTCGGCGACGTCACCGCCGACGACGGCACCGCCACCGGCGGCCACTACAACCCCGGGGGCCACGACCACGCCCTGCCCCACGGTCAGCCCCGCCACGCCGGCGACCTGGGCAACATCACCGCCAACGAGCAGGGCGTGGCGACCCTCGACATCACCGTCGACAACCTCTCCGTCGCCGGGACGACCAACCCCGTCCTCGGCCGCGGCCTGATTGTCCACGCTCAGCCCGACGATGGCGGCCAGCCCACCGGCAACGCCGGCGCCCGCATCGCCCAAGGCGTCATCGGCATCGCCGGGCCCGCGGCGGAGTAACACCCCTCGGGGCCGCGAACAATTTGCCACCATTTAGCCGCGGTGCTCGCACCGCGCGTCATCCGCCGAAGGCGGATTCACTCCCCCCCGCGCCCATCCCGCTCCCGCCGCACCGACGGGTGCAGCGTCCACCGCGTCGCCAGCCGTGCCCCCACCAGCACACCCCCGCTGAACACCGCCGCCACCAACGCCAACACCCACTCGGGCGACCACGCCAACCATTCACTGGACATCACGACGCTCCTGCGGCAGGACGTCGGATTCTAGCCCGAAGCGTGAAGCCCGAAGCCAGAAGCCTGAGCGATCCCATCGCGATGGCCTCACCTGCCTCGAGTTCCGGCTTCCGGCTTCCGGCTTCCCGCTTGCCGCTAACGTCCCGCCATGGACCACTTCCACCACAACGCCGCCGGCGTGCTCCACGGCGAATCGGTCGCCATCCCCGACCTCATCGCCGACGTCGGCAGCCCCGCGTACATCTACTCCGCCGCGACGCTCACCGACCACTGCGACAAACTCGCCGCCGCCTTTGCCGACCTCGACCCGCTGATCTGCTACTCGATCAAGAGCCGCGGCAACATCCACCTGCTCCGACTGCTGCAGTTGACAACCGCGTGATTCTGACTACAAATTAAGTCGATAACACGCGCGCGAACCGCTTCCCTGTAGCCGACACAATGCACGGCCGAGCGTTCGCGAAGCAAAAACGCCCAAAGGAAATTAGATTACCTGTCATGGACCACTTCAGCTATCGCAACGGTGTTCTGCATGCAGACGAGTTGCCTGTTCCGAAGTTGGTTGAGGAACATGGGTCGCCTGCGTACATCTACTCTGCCAGGACGCTCTTGGAGCATTACCATCGACTTGCCTCCGCATTCGCCCAGTTGCAGCCGACTGTCTGCTATTCCGTCAAAAGCTGCAGCAACATTCACTTGCTGCGTCGTCTGGTGCGCGAAGGATCTGGGCTAGACATCGTGAGTGGCGGAGAGCTCTTGCGGGCGCAGCATGCTAAAGTCGATTCTGAAAAAGTGGTTTATGCGGGCGTAGGGAAGACCGATGATGAAATTCGTGGCGCACTACGGGCTGGGATTGGGTTGTTCAACATCGAATCAGAAGCAGAATTTGACAATATTGCAAGAATCGCCAAGGAGATGAGGGTCCAAGCTAATGCGGCGTTGCGCGTGAACCCTGATACATATGACCCCGCAACCCACAGCAAGACTACAACAGGTGCGAAGGAAACTAAATTTGGCGTCGATTTAGATCGTGCTAGATCGTTTTTCGAGACTCGCGGCGACAATAGCTGGCTGAGGCTAACCGGACTTCATATCCACTTGGGATCACCGATCTACGACCCTGAGACTTACGTTCGGGCGCTTCGGCTGATTCTCCACTTGCGGGACGAACTACAGGCGAACAGGCATTCGATCCGGATTCTCGATATCGGTGGCGGATTCGCGTCAAGCTACGAGACCGACCAAGCGCCATCATTCGAACGGTATGCAAAATCTATCGTTCCGCTGTTAGAACCCTTTTGCTCGGAAGGCGGGCAGGTGATTTTAGAGCCAGGCCGATCACTGGTCGCAAATGCGGGGATCTTAGTTGGTCGAGTTGTGTACATGAAGGAGGGCGGATCGAAGAAGTTTGCGATCCTTGATACGGGAATGCATCATCTGATCAGACCGACGCTCTATGATGCATGGCACTTCATCTGGCCGGTTGTCGCGCAAGGTAAGCATGTACCTAGGCGTCGGGAAAAGGAACCAGATTTGCGTGGGCTGGAGCGTATCGATGTGGTTGGGCCGGGTTGTGAAACAGGCGATTATTTCGCGCTCGGACGGAACCTCCCGCCGTTGAAGCGCGGTGATCTGGTTGCCGTGTTTGGTGCGGGAGCTTACGGAATCAATATGGCGAGCAACTACAACACGATGGTTAAACCGCCTGAGGTTTTAGTCGATGGCAACAAGCAGCAGCTCATTCGCCGGAGAGAGACCGTTGGCGACCTCTTGGAATTGGAGCTTAATCCGGACCCAGAATTGCTTGCCGAGCACAGCACATTGGATCCGCTCCGAGCTGCCCGCACTCGGCGTATTGGGCGAACTTCCTAGGCGGTACGGTGGTGGTGCCTAGCGTGATCCCCGTCGATTTGTCCGAGTCGTGCTTGTGGGCTGCCTGGCAGTTCATCTGGCCCGTGCAGGTCGACGCTGAGCATGTGCCCCCACGCCGCGGCCGCGACCTCGACCTGCCCGGCCTCGAAACCGTCGACGTCGTCGGGCCCATCTGCGAGACCGGCGACTACCTCGCCCTGGACCGCCCGCTGCCCCCGGTCCAGCGCGGCGACCTGCTCGCCATCTTCGGCGCCGGCGCCTAAGGCATGGTCATGGCCAGTCAATACAACGCCATGCCCCGCCCCCCGGAAGTGCTCATCACCGGCGACCAGTACAAGGTCATCCGGCGGCGGGAGACGTATGACGACTTGCTCGAAGCCGAGCTCGCCGTCTGACTATCTTGCATCGATGCCCTCGCAGTCGCTCAAGCGCTATCGCCGCGAACGAGCCGAGCGTCTGGACCCGATCGCCGGCACCCACGCCGCGGTCGGCGGCACTTCCCGCGGCCGGCGTTACGCCACCCAGCAGATTAACCACGCGTATGTGGTGCTGCTGTCCAGCGAGTTCCAGGGGTTCTGCCGCGAGCTGTACCTGGAGGCTGTGGAAGCCTTGGTGTCGGAGGTTGAACCACGCCTGCAGGACGTCGTCCGAGCCAACTTCAAGCATGCCATCCAGCTCAAGCGGAGCAACGCGCAGCCGAGCAGCATCGGGTCCGACTTTGGTCGGCTGCTCTTGCCGATATGGGATCGGCTCCGCCTCGTGGACGCTCGGACCGGGCGACGGCTTGAGCATCTGGAGGCCATGAACCGTTGGCGGAACGCCATCGCACATCAAGACTTTTCGGACCCTCGGCTGAGCGGGGCGACCGCGGTGAACCTCACCGAGGTCCGACAGTGGCGATCCTCGTGCAATGTGTTGGCACGGCAGATGGATCGTGCGACGTATGATGCACTTGAAGCATTGCTTGGAACTCCGCCATGGTGAGCAAGAGCGATCAGAAGAGCGTCCCGCATCTTCGTGTGGGCGACCGCGTCCGCTTTCTGTTCGGCCCCCACCCCGTGGTGGCCGATGTGGTGGAAGACCACGGCGGCATCGGCCGGGGTGGTGTCCAACTGGTCTCGGTGATGCTCGAGGGTTGGGACTTGATCGACGGCACGATCGTTCCCGCGAATGAAATCGAAGAGGTGATCTCCCGGTCGATCAACTGATTGGCGTTCTCCACGAAGGTCGTTTCAGTTCGCGCACCCAGTTGCTCGAGCCGCCGCAACTTCTAGCCGATCACCCCGGCAGCGGGGCGGGCGGGTCGGTGGTCAGGGGCGGCTCGCCGCGGAGGCGGCGGGCGATGTCGGCCAGGAGCCGCGGGTCGCCGGCCATCTGGAAGTGGGCCAGCTCAAACCGGCGGTTGGGCACCCAGTGGGCGACGCGGCCCGGCGGGGCGGCGTTGCGCGGGCCGACGATCCGGTCGTGCAGGCGCGTGTAGGTCACCAGCTCGTAGTCCACGTCGTCGGCGTGGGCGCGGATGTGCTGCATCAACGGCGAGTCGGGCCGCATCCCCGCCTGCTGCGGGCCGGGCACCGGCAACCACGCGAGCTTGGCCCCGCGGTGCGGCGAGCTGAGCGTCAGCAGCCGGGCGATCCGCAGCCGGCGAGGCGTGGGCCCGTCGGCCCGCGGGTCGGGCGCGTCCTCGGCATCGGGCAACGGGTCGATCGAGGCGTACCGGCTGACCAGCCCGCCCATCGAGATGCCGATCACGTCGACCGGCTGGTCGGTGATCCCGGCCACGACGTCCAGCAGATGCCGCCGGCACGTCTCGAAGCTGATCGCGGGGGTGAAGCTCACCGGGTGGACCACCGCGTCATCGGTGAACCATCGGCGGACCCTCCCGGCAATCGCCGCCACCCGCTTGCTGGGGTGCGCGTATCCCCCGGCCACGATGATCGGCCGCTCGGCGACCGCGGGACGGTCCGCCATCTGCTCGAGCAGCTCGGCGGCCTCGTCGGTCTGGATGTCGAAGCTCGGGTTGGTCGGGCCGGTGCGGATCATGAACGTCTATCGATTGCCGGTCAGGCCTTTGCACACGGGCACGTGCCTACGGCGAGGCGGGATTCACCCCGCCTGCGCCGGCTGGGGCTGCGGGTCGGGCTGATCGCCGGCACGGGTCCGGGTCTCGACGCCCCGGTCGGCGGTGCCGCGTTGGTCGGCGGCGGCCCGCTGCTCGGCGGCGCGTTGCCGCAGGGCGTCCATCATGCCGCGGACCTCGTCGGCCATCCGGCTGTTGGGGAACTCGCGGATGATCTGCTCGCCGACCCGCACCGCGGCCAGCCATTCCTTGTCGTGCACCGCCAGCTTGAACTGCACGCCCAGGTTGTCCCGTTTCTTGCCGATGACCCCGCGGGCCGTCTCGCGGAACGGCTCGGCCTCCTGCGGGGTGAGGTACTGGTCCAGCTGCTCCAGCAGCACGACCGCCTTGTCCACGTCGTCCCGCTGGGCGGCTTCGAGGAACTGGCGTTCGAGGTCCTGCTTGTACTTCTCGCGGGCCTGGGCGACCTCGCGCTGCAGGTCCTGGGTCTTCTCGTGCTCGGGGTACAGCCGTTTGAGCCGGTTCGCCTCGCGGGCGGCGGCGGGGAAGTCGTGGCGGGCCAGGATCTCCTGCAGCCTCGCGATCCCGGCGGTGACCTTCGCCTCGCGCTCCTCGGCGGCGGCCTGGGTGATCCGCTCACGGTGCGTCTCGGCCTCTTCCTTCAGCCCGTAGGTCGTGGCCATCTCGTTGACCAGCACCTGGGCCGAGTCGAACTGCCCGCCGCGGACGTCGTTGGCGATGGTCCGGCGGAGCAGCTCGACGTCCTGATCGCGGTAGGCGATCCGCTTGGCGGTCTCGGACAGCAGCAGCCGCTGGTTCATCATGTCCATCGACCGCTGCTGGGCCTGCTGGTGTTCCAGCAGGCCGGTGGCGTGGCCGTGGACGCCGAACAGGGCCCAGCGGACCGAGCCGATGATGAGCATCGCGGCGGCGATGACGCCCAGCAGGACGGGGATCATGTACCCGGCGTAGGCGGCGACGACCCGGCCGTCGTGGCCGTCGACGGCGGTGCTGTGCAGCAGGATGTTGACCGCGGCGGCGGTGACGGCCGAGAGGACCAGCAGTACCGCGGCGCCGATGATCAGGCCCAGGGGCGAGCTGAAGTTGAAGCGATCCCGCGGCTCGGCGTCCGGGCCGACGGCGGCATGATCAGGCGGGGTGCTGGACGCGGCCATGGCGGCGGGCGTGGCGGTGGCTTGTGACATGGCTTCTCCGTAGGCGATGCGAAGGGCATCTCATTGTAAGGGCGCGGCTTGTGTCCGGGGAAGGGGGTTGAACGGTGAGCCGCCGGGCGGTCGCCAAGCGGTCGGCGATCCGAAGGCCGGGGCGGTTTCGGTGGCGGTGCGGGGGGTGGGTCTCTAGACTCCGGCAGCGTCACCACCTTCAACCGGAGCCTGCCCGTCCAGATGAGCCAAGCCGTCGCCGCCGATGTTGCCCGCCTGATCCTCCCCGATGACCAAGAGTTGGAGCTGCCGCTGATCGTCGGCACCGAGGACGAGAAAGCGGTCGATGTCGGGAAATTGCGGGGCGAAACCGGCTACATCACGCTCGACGACGGCTATCGCAACACCGGCTCGTGCCGCAGCGAGATCACGTTCATCAACGGCGAAGAGGGCGTGCTGCGGTACCGCGGTTACGACATCGCCGACCTGTGTGCCAACTGCCGGTTCACCGAGGTGTGCTGGCTGCTGATCTACGGCGAGCTGCCGACGGCCGAGCAGAAGCAGAAGTTCTCGGCGCTGCTGACCAAGCACCAGATGATCCACGAGGGGCTGCGGCAGACGTTCGACGGCTTCCCGTCCGATGCCCACCCGATGGCGGTGCTCAGCTCGATGATCAATGCGCTCAGCTGCTACCAGTCGGACGTGCTGGAGCTGGAGGACGAGAACCCGGACAAGTTCCTGGACGCGGCGGCTCGGCTGATCAGCAAGGTCCGCACCATCGCCGCGGCGTCGTACAAGATCTCCGTGGGCCACCCGATCATGTACCCCGACCCGGGGCTGAACTACTGCGAGAACTTCCTCAGCATGATGTTCAGCATCCCCCGCGGTCGGCACCAGCCGGACCCGGACGTGGTCGAGGCGCTGAACCTGATCCTGATCCTCCACGCCGACCACGAGCAGAACTGTTCGACCAGCACGGTGCGGATGGTCGGCTCGTCGGGGGCCAACCTGTTCGCCAGCGTCTCGTCGGGCGTCTGCGCCCTGTGGGGCCCGCTGCACGGCGGGGCCAACGTCGCGGTGATGAACCAGCTGCACGAGATCCACACCTCCGGCGTGGCGATCCCGGACTACATCGAGAATCTCAAACGCAGCAAGGGCAAGCTCTACGGCTTCGGCCACGGCGTGTACCGCAACTTCGACCCGCGGGCCCAGATCCTCAAGCAGTCGGCCGACAAGGTCCTGGCCAAGCTGGGCGTGGACGACCCGCTGCTGGACATCGCCAAGCAGCTCGAGGCGGTCGCGTTGGAAGACGAGTATTTCGTGTCCCGCAAACTATATCCCAATGTGGACTTTTACAGCGGGATCATCATGCGGGCGATGGGCATCCCGACGGAGATGTTCACCGTGATGTTCGCCATCGGGCGGATGCCCGGGTGGATCGCCAACTGGAAGGAAGTTCGCGACGGCAAGAGCCGGATTTACCGGCCGCGGCAGGTGTATACCGGCCCGGCGCTGCGGACGATCGCCGACACACGGGGGTGACCGGCCTTCTCGACGAGCCGCGGGTGGATACCCGCGGTCGCTCAAGCTCGCGAGCCGGCTCAAGCCGCGGCGCACTTCATCGACCGCGGGTATGCACCCGCGGCTGAAAGATTGGGAGTGGATCGGTATGACGATTTCGTGGCGGTTGGGTTCGGCGATTCTGGCCGCTGCCGTGCTGCTGCCCGGCTGCGGCCGTGATGCTCCGGTCCAGCAGGAGCAGGCGGCGCAGCAGGAGGCCGCGGCGGTCGCGGTGGGGCACCAGACCGCGGTGGCGGTGCGGATGGACCCGTCGGCGGTGACGGCCGAGGCGGTCGATGCTGCGGTCGCTTCGCTGCGGGGCCGGGACCTGCTGCCCGAGTCGATGACGTCCGCGGCGATCGACGAGCTGGAGCAGGCGCTGGGGGCGTTCGGCGACGCGGCGGCGCGGCTGGACGCGGCGGGGGCGGAGTCGGTGGTCATGACCGCCGGCGGCCGGCCGGGCCGCGATGGTGAGTCGGCGATGCTGGTGCAGGCGCCGGCGGGCCAGGCCGCGGAAGTCGAGGCGGCGCTGCGGGCGATGCACCCGTCGCTGGAGCAGCTGACGCTGGACGCCGGCGCGGTCGATGGCTGGTTGGTCGGGTCCGGCGGGGAACTGGGCGAACCGCCCGCGTCCGATGGCGACGCCGCGGACGTGGTCGCCGAGTCGTGGGCGCGGGTGGCGGGTGAGCCCGGGACGGTCGCGGTCGTGGCGCTTCGGCCGACGACGGCGGTGCTGGACGGGATCGACATGGCGCTGCAGCGGGCGCCGGGGCCGGTGCACCCGATGCTCTACGCGCTGCAGCGGATGGAGGGCGGGGCGGTGGGGCTGCAGCTGGGGGATCGGCCGGGGCTGAACGTGCACCTGAGCTTCCGGGACGCGGAGGCGGCGCAGCAGTTCGCGGCGTCCTGGGCGGCGGCGCAGCAGCTGGGGCGGATCGCTTTCGCGCAGGGCAGCAGCGGGCCGCTGGCCGAGCATCGGGAGCAGCTGACGGCGATGCTGGACGGGATGACGATGCAGGTCGACGGGGCGGAGGCCTCGGCGTGGGTCGATGGCGGTCTGGCGGTGGTGCTGCCGGCGTTGGGCCGGGCGCGGCAGGTTGGACGGGCGGCGCGGCAGCAGGCGGCGACGCGGCCGGCGGCGGAGCCGCCTGCCGAGGCCCAACCCGTCGATATGCCGTGACCGCCAGCTCTTGCGGAGTGTGCTGAGCGAAGCCGTTGCAACATTCCACCGGCTGACCCGTCTGTGGGTGAGTTCGGTGTCAGATCGCGGCTGCTGGTTGACGCGGCGGGGCTGGTGCCGGACGATGGGACGGTTGCCGGATGGTCCGGCCGATGCTTTCTATTGATCCTGACACGAGTTGTGGGGCAAAAGATGAACGAGTTCAAGAATGGGTGGGGCGTGGCGGTGTGCGCCTCGGCGCTGGGGCTGCTGGCGAGCCCGGCGTTGGCGCAGCGAGATTTGGGTGGCCCCTCGACCAGCCGCGGCGGGGCGGAGGTGCTGCTGGAGCAGTCCGACGCGCTGACGGCTCGGGACGAACGGCTGGGCAACGGCACGTACGCCGATCGCTACGAGGTCGAGGTCGACGCCGGCGACACCATCACGGTCGACCTGACCAGCGAGGACTTCGACACGTACCTCGGGGCCTTTCTGCCCGGCGGCGACGACGCGCAGGACGATGACGGCGGCGACGGCGTGAACAGCCGGCTGCAGCTGGAGATCCAGCAGGCAGGCACGCTGGAGGTGGTCGTCACGTCTTACGCCGAGAACACCACCGGCGGCTACGACCTGGTGGTCACCCGCGGCGACGCCGACGCGGTCGGCGAGCCGCCCAATGGCGTCCGGCCGCCCGGCAACGTCACGGTCGATGAGCTCACCCGCAATCAGCCGACCGCGATGTACCGCCTGCAGCTGGAGCGGGGCGAGCGGGTCAACGTCGCAGTGGAGTCCGACGACTTCGACACCACGCTGACCATCCTGGACCCCGAGGGCACCCGGTACTTCAACGACGACGTGGGCGAGTCACTCAACTCCGCCTTCACGATCGACCCGGCGGTCGAGGGGCAGTACCTCGTGCAGGTCGCGCCCTACGGCGGCGACGGCACGGGCGAGTTCGTGCTCAGCACCAACGTCGACGGGGCGAGCTTTGAACGGGTCGAAGAGGTGAACGGCCGGGCTCGCACGCAGCGTGGCGAGCTGACCGACGACGCGACCGAGCGGGTCTACGAGATCGAGGTCGCGGACGCGGGGGCGGTTCAGATCGACCTGAGTTCGAGCGACTTCGACACGCTGGTGCGGGTGACCTCGCCCGACGGCACGCGGATGCGCAACGACGACGGCGGCGAGGGGCTCAACTCGCGGGTCGTGATGCTGGCGACGCCGGGCGTGTATGAAGTCACCGCGGGCTCGTACCGCTCCGAGGGCGTGGGCGATTTCCGCCTGGATGTGGTGGGCGCGGCGTCGGTCCAGCCGCTTCGGCTGGGCCCGGCCGAGCAGGAGCTGGGCGAGCTGAGCCGCCGCAACCCGGTGGCGAATCATGAGCTGCGG
The DNA here is from genome assembly GCA_964625505.1 of uncultured Phycisphaeraceae bacterium. Classification (GTDB taxonomy): domain Bacteria; phylum Planctomycetota; class Phycisphaerae; order Phycisphaerales; family Phycisphaeraceae; genus CAZVBW01. The sequence continues at coordinate 12,114 of CAZVBW010000054.1, read as the reverse complement.
CTGGATGAGGGCGAGACGGTCGTCATCGGCGTGGAGTCCGAGGACTTTGACCCGATGGTCATGGTCATCGGCCCGGACGACGAGGAGATCGCCCGCGACGACGACGGCGGCGTGGGGCTCAACTCCCGGCTGCGGCTGACCGCCCCGGAAGCCGGGCAATACCTCGTGCAGGTCATGAGCTACAACCGCGGTGCGACCGGTGAGTACACGCTCAGCGTCCAGCGCCGCGGCGGCGAGGGTGCCGCTGATCGGCCGCGGAACCTCGAACGGCAGCTGGGCCGCGACCCCGCGGAACGGCCCGCCGACGCCGCGCCGACGCCGACGCCCGGCGGTGAGCGGGACCTGCGTCCGGCCGCCGACGAGCCCGATGCCGACGAGGCCGACGACGATGACGCGGACGAGCTCCGCGAGGACGGCTTCCGCGGGCGGTTCCGCGAGCGGGGCAGCCGCTTGGCCGAGCCCGCGGCCGAGGCCCGGGCGTCCGCCGACGCCGGCGTGGAGCTGCCGCAGACCCACACCATCACCGCCGAGGTCCCTAACGGGGCCCCGCGGCTTTCACTGCAGGACGGGGAACTGGACGACAAGGACGCCGCGGACGACGCCGGCCGGTATGTGGACTGGTACGAGATCGATGCCACCGCGGGCCAGCGGGTCCGGCTGTCGGCGGTGACCGATGCGTTCGATTCGATGCTGCTGCTGGTCAGCCCATCGGGTCAGGAGCGGGTCGCCGACGACTTTGCCGGCCAGGTGGGCCACAGCGTGATCGCCGCGACACTGGACGAGGCGGGCCGGTGGCGGGTCGGGGTGACCAGCTACGACAGCGGCGAGAGCGGCGCGTACTGGCTGATCATGGACCTGGACCGGACGGTGGACCATGCCCAGCACGCCGATGCGTTGGGCCAGCCGATGCAGCCGAGCACCGACGCGGTCGAAGGGACGCTCACCGGCGCCGACCGTCCCCAGGACTCGGGCCGGCTGACCGACCTGTACACCTTCGAGGGCCGGGCCGGCCAGCGCGCGTACCTCGAGATGACCTCCAAGCCGTTGGACACCTTCCTGCTACTCATCGGGCCCGACGGCCAGATGACCAGCAACGACGACTTCCGCTCGTCGCTGGACCGCTCCCGCATCGAGCTGAACCTGCCGGCCACCGGCGAGTACACCGTCGTGGCCACCAGCTACGCCCCCGATGAACAGGGCCTTTACGACCTGGTCGTCAGCCTCGACCAGCAGCCCGAGGGCGACGGCTGGATCGGCCAGCCCGAAGACCGGCAGGTGTACGGCCTGTTCGTCGGGCTCGCCGATTACCCCAACAGCCCCGGCGACCTGCCCCGCTGCGACACCGATGCGAGCAACCTGCACCAGGCGTTCATCGACTTCGCCGGCATGACCCGGGACAACTCGGTCCTGCTGACCAACAACCAGGCCACCCCCGCCGCCATCACCGGCGCCGTGGCCCGGCTGGCCGAGCGGATGGACGAAGACGATGTGTTTGTGATGTTCTACTCCGGCCACGGCAACCGCGTGGAGCGGGGCGAGCCCGACGCCGCGGACCCCGACGGCATGGACGAGACCCTCGCGGTCTGGGGCGGCGCGGTGACCGACGACCAGCTGGCCACCGCCCTGGACGCGGTCCCCGCGGCGATCAGCCTCGTGATGCTCGACGCCTGCTACAGCGGCGGGTTTGCCAAGGACATCGTGGACCGGCCCGGGCGGATCGGTCTGTTCAGCTCCGAGGAGGACGCGCTATCGCTCGTCGCCGGCCAGCTCAAGGCCGGCGGGTACCTCTCCCGCTTTGTGCTCGACGCGCTGCGGCCCGACGGCGAGGGCTCGGACGCGAACGGGGACCTGAACATCACCGCTTTCGAACTGTGCACCTACATCGCCCGCCGCGCCCACGCCGGGCTGGGCGCCGCCCGCACCGACCTGCTCGCCGGGCAGATGATCAACGAGATCGAGACCCACATCGACCCGTCGCAGGACCTGGCCTACCAGCGCCTGGTCATCGACCGCGGCGGCGTGAGCCCGCACACGGTGCTGCTGCAGCTGCCGGGCCCGGCAGCCGACGCATCGGCGGACACGATGGCGCGGGACTGATCGGTGGGCTTGGGTCGGTCACGCGATCTCCCCGCCAATACCACTCGCCACAGGCTCGGCAGCCAATCGGCGAGTTGAAGCAATAGCCGGGCCGCTACGCGACCCTGGCGAGGCGTTTGAGACCGCACGCCTTGCCACGCCGCCGCACACTTCCAGGTGCGCCAGGGCCGCGTAGCGGCCCGGCGATGTGGATCGCTCCAACTCACCTGTCACAAGGCCCGGAGGGTCGACCACAGCAGGCCGTGCCGCGGCGGCGCTTCCGTCACGCCAGGCTCGTTCGCGTCGGGGCTGATACGCACACTCACGCCCCGTCGGCCAGCCCGTACTCGCTCATCAGCTCCGTCGCCTGCTCGGCGGCGGTCGTGCCGGGCCAGCGGTCGATGACCATGTCCAGGCGGCGGCGGACCAGGTCAGCGCGGGCCTCGTCGCGTTCACCCTCGCCGGTGAGGCCGGCCCGCTCGGCGAGGATGCGGGCCTGCTCGATCAGCCGCTGGGCGGCCGGCGGGGCTTCGGGGGCGGGAAGGCCGGCGGCGACGCGGAACCGCTGGGCCAGCTCGTCACCGTCGAGGTACTGCATCGTTTGCCCGGCCAGCAGGTCCGCCTCGGCGGGGTCCTGCTCGCGGAGTTGGACGACCTGCTGCGCCCGCGTGTCGGCCCAGTCGCCCAGCGCTTCGAGCATCGCTGAGGCTTCGTCGCTGGCCACGCCGCCCGCGGCGGCTTGCCGCAGCGACCGCAACGCCCGGCCGGCGGGGCGGTCCAGCTGTTGCAGCTGCCGGGCGAGGCTGGTCAGCCGCTGCACTTCGACCCCGGCGAGCGGGTCGTCAGCCGAAGATTCCTCGCCGCCGAGTTCGGCCCCGCTGTCGCCCGCAGGGATCGCCGCGATGGCTTCGGCCAGCGGCTGGTCCATCGCGCCCGGGTGGCCCTGCCAGACCATCGTGCCGGTGTGGTCAAACAGCAGGACGCTCGGCACGCCGCGGATGGCCGCCCCGGGGACCGACCCGCCGTTGCGGACCGCGACCATGTTGTTCGAAGCGTGCTCGGCCCAGACCTCGCCGGTCTGGTCATCGCTGGCGGTCCAGACCTGGTTGGCGACGACGACCAGCCGCTCGTGGCCGTACTCCTGGGCGAGTTGGGCGGTGTGGGGGATAGCACGGATGCAGGGCCCGCACGTGATGCCCCAGTACTCGAACGCCACGACCCGGCCGCGGAGGTCGTTGACGCTGATGTCCGGGCCGCCGGCGTGGTTGCCCAGGTCCACCCCGTTGAGGGTGAGCGGTTGGCCCTGCGGCTGGGCGGGTGCGGCGGGGGCGAGCAGGCAGACCGCCAGCAAGGCGGCGAGGCAGCGGGTGGTCAAAGTCATCTGGGGGCTCCGGAAGCGGTGGTGCGGCCATTGTCGGCAGCGGCGGCAAGGATGCAAGCGCGATCCGGCTACGGCGCGATCGCCCCCTCACCGCCTGCCGCGCAGGACCTATCTTCCGGGGGTGGAACTGGCGGTCCAAGCAACCGGGTTGAGCAAGCGGTTCGGCGCAACGGTCGCGCTGGACGGGTTGGACCTGCGCGTTCGGCGGGGGTCGGTGGTGGGCCTGCTGGGGCCCAATGGGGCGGGCAAGACGACGACGGTGCGGGTGCTGGCGACGCTGCTGCGGGCCGATCGCGGCGAGGCGCGGGTCCTGGGCCATGACGTGCGGGCGTCGCCGCAGGCGGTGCGGCAGCGGATTGCGTTGACAGGGCAGTTCGCGAGCGTGGACGAGGACCTGACCGGCCGGGAAAACCTGCGGCTGCTGGGCCGGCTGCTCGGGCTGGGCGTGCGGGGGGCCCGGCGGCGGGCGGACGAGATGCTCGAGCGGTTCGATCTGACGGAGGCGGCGGGCCGGCAGGCCAAGGCGTTCAGCGGCGGGATGCGGCGGCGGTTGGACATCGCGGCGTCGCTGCTGGTGACGCCCGAGCTGCTGTTTCTGGACGAGCCGACGACGGGGCTGGACCCGCGGAGCCGAAACGGCGTGTGGGCGATCGTGCGGGAGCTGACCGCGACGGGGGTGACGGTGTTGCTGACCACGCAGTACCTGGAGGAGGCGGACCAGCTGGCCGAGCGGGTGGTGGTGATCGATCACGGGCGGGTGATCGCCGAGGGCACGCCCGACGAGCTGAAGGCGTCGGTGGGGGCCGGGTCGCTGCAGGTGCGGCTGGCCGAGGCGGGCCAGCGGAACCAGGCGGCGGCGGTGTTGCGGCAGTGGTTTGGGGAGGACCACGTGCATGAGCCGGGCGAGCCGCGGCGGCTGACCGCGACGCTGGACGACCCGCAGCGGGCGGCGGCGGCACTGGTGGCGCTGCGGGAGGCGGGCGTGACGGTGAGCGAGTTCTCGATGGGTCGGCCGAGCCTGGACGAGGTGTTCTTCGCGCTGACGGGGCATGGGGCGGAACAGACGCAAGGGGCGGCTTCGCCGCACCCGCCAAACGATTGACCGGCCATGGGTGCACAGGCAACAACATCAGCGGCCGGGCCGATCACGTGCACCCTCGCCTTCGCGTGGCGGGCGCTGCTGAAGATCAAGCACACGCCCGAGCAGCTGTTCGACCTGGTCGCCTCGCCGATCCTCTTCACGGTCCTGTTCACGTACATGTTCGGCGGGGCGATCGCCGGCTCGCCCGAGGCATACCTGCCGTTTTTGCTGCCCGGGATGGTGGTCCAGACCGTGGTCTTTGCGACGATGTACACGGGCATCACGCTGCGGACCGACCTGAGCAAGGGTGTGTACGACCGGTTCCGCTCGATGCCCATCTGGGGCCCGTCGCCGCTGGTCGGGGCCATGCTCGGTGACACCGTCCGGTACACGCTCGCCGGGGTGCTGGTCTTCGCCGTCGGGGCGGTCATGGGCTACCGGCCGCCCGGGGGAGACTCCGGGGGCGGGGGCGGGAGCTGGCTGGGACCGGCGGCCGCGGTCGTGCTGCTCAACGCCTTCGCGTTCGGGCTCAGCTGGGTCTTCACCACGCTCGCCCTGCTGCTGCGTTCGCCCAACACGGTGATGACGCTGTCGTGGCTGATCCTGATGCCTATCACCTTCGCCAGCAACGTCTACGTCACCCTTGAGTCGATGCCCGACTGGCTGCGTCGCATCGTCTCGCTCAATCCGGTCACGCACGTCACTACCGCGACCCGCGCGCTGTGCAACGGCGAGGCCACCGCCGGCCAGATCGGCCTGGCGCTGCTAGGCCCGGCAGTGCTCACCGCGGTGCTCAGCCCGCTGGCGATGCTGCTCTACCGGCGGGAGCGTTAGGGGCCGCCGGCCCTTCTGCCTCTGGCCTTCTGCCTTCTGCCTTCGTCCTTCGTCCTTCCGCCTTCCGGGTCGCTCGATACCATCCCGCCCCCGCGAACGTCCACCCCCGCAAGGACCTTTCCCATGGAAGCTGGCATCGTCGGCCTGCCCAACGTCGGCAAGAGCACCCTCTTCAACGCCCTGACCAACGCCGGGATCGCCTCGGAGAACTACCCGTTCTGCACGATCGAGCCCAACGTCGGCATCGTCCCCGTGCCCGACCCCCGGCTCGGCCAGCTCGAGGCGAAGATCACCACCGAGAAGGTCGTGCCCGCCGTGCTCCGACTGGTCGATATCGCCGGCCTGGTCCGCGGCGCATCCCAAGGGGAGGGCCTGGGCAACCAGTTCCTCTCGCACATCCGGCAGGTCGATGCGGTGCTGCACGTGGTCCGCTGTTTCGACGACGACGACATCACCCACGTCGAGGGCAGCGTCGAGCCGATCCGCGACATCGAAACCATCGACACCGAGCTGATGCTCGCGGACCTGCAGACCTGCGAATCGGCCCTGGACAAGGCCCGCCGCACCGCCCGCAGCGGCGACAAGGACGCCAAGGCCCGCGTCGCTTTGCTCGAACGCTGCGCCGCCCGGCTCGACGAGGGCAAGCCGCTGCGGGGCATGGACCTCGACGAGAACGAGGCGAAAGAACTCAAGGGCTTTGGCATGCTCACCGCCAAGCCGGTTCTCTATGTCGCCAACGTTGACGAAGACGATCTCGCGGGTGAATCCGAGGCCGTCGCCAAGGTCCGGCAGCGGGCCGAGGACGAGGCCGGCGGGGTGGTGGTCGTGTGTGCCAAGCTCGAGTCCGAGCTCGCCGAGCTGGACGACGCGGACCGGGCCGAGTTGCTGGAGAGCGTCGGGCTGACCGAGCCGGCGTTGCACAAGCTGGCTCGCGCGGCGTACGCGCTGCTGGGCCTGCAGAGCTTTTTCACCGCCGGGCCCAAGGAGATCCGCGCGTGGACCGTAGCTCAAGGCGCGACCGCCCCGCAGGCCGCCGGCGTGATCCACACCGACTTCGAGCGCGGCTTCATCCGGGCCGAGGTCTACGACGTCGCCGACCTCGCCACGATGGGCAGCGAGAAAGCCATCCGAGACGCCGGCAAACTCCGCGTCGAAGGCAAGGGCTACACCATGCACGACGGCGACGTGTGCCACTTCCTGTTCAATGTCTGACCCGCTCGCCGCGATTGATCGTCCGGATTCACGTTTAGCGGGTGCAGCGCAGCTGCCCCCGTCCGCCGCAGGCGGGCGCGGCTTCGCCGCAGCCGCTAAACACCATCGTGGTAGCGCCCGCGCTCTCGCATCTCGCGTTGCCGCATCGGCATCGTGTCGATCAGGTCGAAGATGTCCTGAAGATCGGGCGGCGAATCATCCCGCCGCTTCACCGTCGTGTCCTTGCCCACCAGCAACACCGCAAACGCCCCGTCAGCCACGTCCAACCGCTCCCGCAACCCCGCCGACTGCTCCGCGGTGAGTGACTCACCATCCGCCGTCCCACCGCCGGGCCACGCCTCGATCAGCACCATGTCTCGATCGGCGAAGCCGCCGGCGTGCTCCGCCACCGCCCGCCGCACCGCCGCCACCCGCGCATCACCCGCCGCCGGCGCCACCACCACCAGCGCCCGGTGCGACCCGTCATACCGCTGCATCGACCACGCGTCGTCCGCCATCGCTACGCCTCGTGAACAACACAGCACCACTCCGCGTTTAGCGGGTGCAGCGAAGCTGCCCCCGGCCCGCCGCAGGCGGGCGCGGCTTTGCCACAGCCGCTAAACGCCCTTGCATCGACGCGTGCGGTGGAGCGGAGCGACCCCACAGCTCTGCCCAACCGCTAGGGGCTCGCTGCGCTCGACCCCGGCCACTTGTCACCAACAGGTGTTTTCCGCGGTTAGATGTTCGCGGATGATCGGCGAAGAGGCCAGCGATGACCGCATCGAGGACATTCGCAAACCGAGCCGCGTCGTCGAATCTCCAGGATGTGCACATATTTTCCATCGCAATCGTAGCAGCGAATATCTGCGATGAAGCTATCGTTCAGCAGGGTCGATTGGCAGCCCGCACAAGTGAATCCGGATGCGAGAAACCTGCGGTGCTGCGGACTGTAGCGGTCGATCAAGCCAACGGAATAAGCCGTGATACTGCCTGCAAACTTCAGATACAAACGAATGGCTGCAGATCGGCGACGCATCATCACAAAACTCATCGTTGCACAAAACATGGAGGGTGGGTGGAGCCGGAGGCGCAACCCACCGTGCCCGTGGACCTCCGGTGGGTTTCGCTTCGCTTCACCCACCCTACAGCCATCCATGAGCGGACGGGGCGAACCATCGGGACAACCGCTCTTTCACCTGCTCGTGGCTAAGAACCCGACCGGCTTCAATGTCGGCGTCGCCTTCGGCGATCTGCTGACGGACCGCGAGCTGGTACTGCACTTGGTCCAGTGTCGCGTCATCCGGTAACTGGTCCAGTACCTCCAAAACCTGTTCTTTGGCACTCAGCATGCCACCATCATAAGGCCGCCACACTTACGCCAGCCGCGGCGGGCCGGCCTGCGGGAAGGTGACTTCGATCCACACGCAGTCGGTCTCGGTGCTGACGGTGGCCCCCGGGAGGTTCGGTGGGAGCAGGAGGGTCTGACCCTTGCCGAAGGGGGTGACGGTGGTGTCGCCGGAGGGGCTTCCGGGGGCGGGGGTGTCGCAGGTAATGCGGCCTTCGCCGCTGAGGACCATCCAGAGGGTGGGCTGGTCGTGGGTGAGTTGATCCGTCTCGCCGGCTCGGACGGCGTAGCGGTCCATGCGGAAGAACTCGCAGACGACCAGGCGGGTGGTCTGGCCGGTGCGGACGTCCAGCGTGGTGTTCAGCTCGTACTGCGACACGTCCGGCGGGCCAAAGTCGATGCACTCCAAGGCCTGCTCGACGTGAAGCTCGCGATTGGTTCGGCCCCAGTCATAGACGCGGAAGGTGGTGTCGCTGGGGGTCTGGACCTCGGCGACCAGGACGCCTGCGGCGAGGGCGTGGCAGGTGCCGCTGGGCAGGTAGTGGCAGTCGCCGGGCTTGACGGGGACCTCGATCATCAGCGGGACGACGGCGTCGTCGGTGTTCTGCTCCAAGGCGGCCCGCAGCTGCTCGGGCGTGACGCCCTCCTTGATGCCCTTGTAGATGACGGCACCGGGGTCGGCGTCGAGGATGTACCACGCCTCGGACTTGAGGTGGGCCTCGTCGTGGTCGTCGGCGTAGGCGGGGGAGGGGTGGACCTGGACCGAGAGGTTCTGGCGGGCGTCGAGGAACTTGAGCAGCAGGGGGAACCCGCCGGTCGTGTCGCTGACGGGCAGGTCGCCCATGAGGGCGGGGCCGTAGGTTTCGATCACGTCGTGGAGGGTTTGGCCGGCGAGCGGGCCGTGGGTGACGACGGAGTGTTCGGGGTTGCCGCCGCCGCCGGACGCGCTGGTGGTGGGCAGGTCGGCGAGCTCCCACGATTCGCCGATGGGTGTGTCGTCGCCGCCGGGCAAATCCCGGCCGAGCACGTGGTGCAGGTGCCTGCCGCCCCAGACCTTCTCCTTATAGATGGGCTCGAACTTCAGCGGGTACAGCGGGGTCTCGGGCATCGTCGTCGGCTCCAGGGCGGGTCGTTTCGCACCTTACCGGAGCGGTCGTGGCGGTGGGTGTGGGGTTGTGTTCGGTAGTCTGGTGCAGCAGCGGCACCCCGGGAGCAGCGTGTGGAAGGCAAGGCGTATCGGAAGATCTCGGGCAGTTTCACGGTGAACAAGCAGGCGTACAGCGGCGCGGCGGTGGCGTCGCCGGAGGCGATCTACCTGGTGCTGGCCAGTCAGCGCGATGCGGTCTCGGAGGGGGTGGCGTCGCTGTTGGGGGTATTCGGGTTACTGCTGGTGGCGTTGGCGGGGCCGCAGGGCAAGCCGCAGGTGTTGCCGGGGTCGGTGCCGTACGGGGAGCTGCCGCCCGAGGCGCGGGAGCATGCGGACTGGCCTATGCGGCTGAAGCCCAAGAAGCACGGCACGCCGGTGCTGGTGTTCTGGCGGGAGGAGGTGGATCACGTGGGCATGGCGAAGGTGAACAACGTGATGTGGGTGCGGTCCGGCGGAATTGATGTGCGGCTGAACCTGACAATCGGCCGGACGGGGGTGGTGCGGCGGTATCTCGAGGACGCTGGGTGGGAGGTGGGTGTGGGAAGGCCGGCGAAGGGCGGTTGATCGCGGTGGCACTGCCGCGGGGGGCAGTGATGTGTGCAGGCCGCGGATTGCCGCAAGAGCACACATCGGCCTTCGGCCGAGGTGTGGCACACGCCCGCGGCGTGACCATCTAGAGATCAATAAACGGGGTAGCGGTGCGGGTGGGGAAGTAGCATCGGGGGGTGCAGGTGGTGGTTGCGAGTGTGAACCCGGTGGTGGCGTGGTGGCTGGTGCTGCTGCTGGGTTTGGCGGTGGTGGTGCTGGGGTGGTTGCTGCTGCGGACGGCGGTGGCGGTGCGGCGGTTGCGGCGGGCGGCCGAGGCGCTGGCGGAGGAGCGGCCCAGCGGGCGGCTGACGGTGCGGGGGCCGCTGCAGGTCTCGGCGTTGTCGGCGGCGTTGACGCGGACCAGCCGGCGTCAGGCCGAGCGTCTGGCGCGGGCGGTGCGTCAGCGGAACGAGCTCGGGGCGGTGCTGGAGTCGATGGCCGAGGGGGTGCTGACGGTGGACCGGGACGAGCGGGTGCTGAGCACCAACCCGGCGGGGGCGCGGATGCTGGGGCTTGATGTGGACCGGGCGGCGGGGCGGTCGCTGCAGGAGGCGGTGCGGAGCACGTCGCTGCAGCGGTTCGTGGCGACGGCGTTGGCGGCCCAGGGGCCGCTGCAGGGGGAGATGACGCTGCGCTGCGAGGCGGCGAGATCGGGCGAAGCGCCGGGTTATGTGCAGCTGCAGAGCGCGCCGCTGCTGGATGATCGGGGCGGCCGGGTGGGCGTGGTGGTGGTGCTGCACGACGTGACGGCGTTGCGTCGTTTGGAGTCCGTGCGTCGGGACTTTGTGGCGAACGTGAGCCACGAGGTGAAGACGCCGGTGGCGGCGGTGAAGGCGGCGGTGGAGACGCTGCTGGACGGGGCGATGTCGGACCCGCGTCATGCCGAGCGGTTCTTGCAGATGATCGCGCGGCAGGCGGGTCGGCTGGAGGCGATCGTGGAAGACCTGCTGAGCCTGGCGCGGATCGAACAGGAGGCGACTCGGCCGGCGGCGCAGCTGGAGCCGCAGTCGCTGGCGTCGGCGGTGCTGGGGGCGCGGGAGACCTGCCAGTCCAAAGCGGAGGCGGCGGACATCCGGGTGGAGGTGGACGTGCCGGGCGAGTTGTGGGCGATGACGAAGGTGCCGTTGCTGGAGCAGGCGCTGACGAACCTGCTGGACAACGCGATCAAGTACTCGCCGGGGGGGACGCTGGTGCGGGTGACGGGCCGGCGGCTGGGCGACGAGGTGGTGGTGGAGGTGCAGGACCAGGGGCGGGGCATTGAATCGGTGCATCTGCCGCGGATCTTCGAGCGGTTTTATCGCACGGACCGGGCGAGGTCGCGGGCGATGGGGGGGACGGGGCTGGGGCTGTCGATCGTGAAGCACGTGGCGGAGGTGCACGGCGGGCGTGTCAGTGTCGACTCACAGCCGGGCGAGGGCTCGATCTTCCGGCTGCACCTGAAGCCGGCGGCCGCGCAGCCGACAACGGTTTCGGTATAAGAGGATCGTTCGCGGCGGTCGGGTGTTTTGGTTCGCAAGGGCCCTCGTGGGGGGGCCGTGAGGAGTTTGGCATGGCGGTTCACTTGCAACGTCAGATCACACAGCTGAAAAAGATGCTGCTGTCGCTCGGGGCGATGGTCGAGGAGGCGGTCGCGGGGTCGATCGAGTCGGTGGTCCGGCGGGACGCGGACCTGGCGGCGCAGGTCATCACGGGCGACCGGGAGATCGACCGGTACGAGATGGAGGTCGAGGAGGAGTGCCTGCACACGCTGGCGTTGCACCAGCCGGTGGCGTTCGACCTGCGTTTCGTGATCGGGGTGCTGAAGATGAACCACGACCTGGAGCGGATCGCCGACCACGCGGCGAACGTGGCGGACCAGGGCACGCAGCTGATGCAGCTGGGCGAGGTGGATCGGCTGCCTTACGACCTGCGGGCGATGGGCGACCGGGTGCAGCTGATGCTGCGCAAGAGCCTCGATGCGCTGGTGAACGTGGACGTGGCGGAGGCCCGGGCGGTGCGGGCGCTCGACGACGCGGTCGACGAGATGAACCGCAACATGTACCCGGCGATCAAGCGGCGGATCCGCGAAGACCCGGAGCAGCTGGACCAGATGATCCACCTGATGACGATCAGCCGGCAGATGGAGCGGATCGCCGACCACGCGTGCAACATTGCGAAGGATGTCCTGTACATGGCTGAGGGCGAGATCTTGCGGCACGACAAGGCGGGCGGGTCGGCCCAAGCGGATGGCGGCGCCGGGCGCAGCGCCTAGCGAGGCTTGGGTGAACATCTGCCCCCCCTCCCTTTCAGGGAGGGGCCGGGGGAGGGTCGCGGGCGATAGCCCCGTACGCTTGAAAGATGCCGCGACTCTAGACCGCAACCCCCTCCCCAGCCCTCCCCCTGTAAGGGGGAGGGGGCAAGAGATGACGCAAACTGGTCTAGCAGGATGCTGCAAAAGTCGGCTTAGCTAGGGGCGATGTGCTGTGGCCGGT
>CAZVBW010000053.1:0-29570 GCA_964625505.1 uncultured Phycisphaeraceae bacterium | reverse complement strand
TCCAGTACGGCCCATTAGGCTGCATCGTTAAGTGCAGTCCCCACAAGACCATGAGCACGCATATCAGGACGCTCGCGCTGCAGGATGCGCTGCAGTCGTGCCGGGCGTCACCTTGTGCGAGGGTGACTGCCTGCTGACCGCCGGCGACTCATGGATCAGCCGCCTGATCCGCTGGGGCACCTGCAGTCGCTACAGCCACGTCGCGACGCTCTGCCGCAGCCGGCGGGGTGACCTGCTCGTCTACGAGGTCACCAGCGGGACGCAGCGACCTGACCATCACACGGGCAAGCCTCGAGTCGGCGTCCGGGCTGAACCACTGGACATCTGGCTAAATCACCAGCCCAAGGTCTGGGTCTGCCGCCCGCTGCCCACCCTGACTGATTCGGAACTCCAGCGGTGGCGCTGGTGGTGGCAGGTCGCTCACGACGAGGCGGTCGGCTACGACAAGGCCGCGGCGTTCATGAGCCGGATGCTTGGCGAGCGACCGCCCCGCAAGCACAAGACGTTTTGCTCTGCTGGCTACGTCGCCGCCCTGATCGCCATCGGCCGGCTGCGTGGGACTACCAAGGCTCACGAGATGCATCCGCGGGATGTGGCCGCCCTGCGGTGCCTGTCTGCCCCGCGTCAGGTCAAGCCGGTGGTCGGCCGGCCGAGGCTGCTGGGAGCGGCAGTGCTCCTGCCCTGGCTGCTGCTCGCCGGGTGCAACGCCTCGCCACTCACGCCGCGGGCGGTCAACGTCTGGGGCGACCACAACACAATCCGATGGGACGACTCCGACGTGGTGAGCGTTGAGGGCGTCGCCGCCGATCAGACCAACACCACTGACGCGGTGCTCGACCTGCCGGTGGGGGTGCTGCCGTGACACTCAATCCCTGACCATGCCCATGCCCGACGCCGGGACAATCAATGCCTGGAGCAGCATCGGATTTAAGGGGATCGCGGGGCTGGCTGCGGTTGTGTTCGCCAGTGCCCAGTGGGTTGACCAGACCACCGACCAGCAGGCTGACGCGGTGACACGGATCGACCATCTGCAGCGGGACATGACCGAGCTGTCCGAAGCGGTTGGATCGCTTGCGGACGCTGTGGACGAGCAGCGGACGACCAGTCACCAGATTGCCCGGCTGCGGGAGCAGGTGTCGGGCCTGTCCGGCCAGATCGAGGCGGTGGCGATGGCGGCCGAGGCTCGCAGTGACGACAGGCTCACGTTGACCGCGTTCACGGGGTGGGCGTCCGAGCTCCAGCGGCTCAACCCCGGCGAGGCAGTGCCCAACCCCCGCAACAACAACCAGCCTTACACACGCCCGCGATATCAACCGCCGGCAACCGACTGACCCTCCGAGGAGCAACGACCATGCGATGGACGATCTATGCAGTGCTGGGCGTGATGGCGATTCTTGCGGCCGACCAGGGGGCTGCGGTTCCGGTCTACGGCGAGTCGCCGGGTCCGTTCGCCGATGTGGCCCCGTCCGAGGCGGATGTTGACCCGGTCCGCCTCCGCATCGACCCGGCGGTGCTGGGGTCGGTGGTACCGGCGGGGCATGTGGCGATCCGCTTTGACGTGGCGGGGCTGCTGTACCAGCCGGACGCCGCGACAAGTCTGCCTGCCGACTACGCCGACGGAACTCGCGTCGCCAACGCCGGCCACTTCCACGGCTATGCCAGCCTCGTGGACCCCGCCGACCCATGGCTGCGGACCAATGCCTTTCTCGGCGCGCCGGCGTTCTCGCTCATCGAGAACCGGGGCGACGCGCAGACTTACGAGGCGGTGTTCAGCTTGCCCGAGCCCGGCCTGTGGCAACTGAACATCCTCGCCCAGTACGACGACCACACGCCGCGGACGCCGAATCACCCACAGCTGCGTCCGGCTTACGACGTGAGCTACTTGCAGGTGATCCCCGAGCCCGGCTCGCTGGCGATGGTTGCGGTAGCCGTGGCCCCGTGTCTGGCTCGGCGACGTGCGAGGAGTCCGACCCATGAGCCTTGATGTCGATGCCGCCTATGCTCTGTATGCAACCGGCGACGGGTCCCGCAACGCCGTCGTCGTCGCCGCCCTGGGGATGATCCGCTACCAAGCCCGACGAGACGCCGCCCGTTGCGGGGGCGCCGTGGACGCCGACGATTTGGCCCAAGCTGCCGCCGTCGGCCTGCTGGCGGCTGTAGACAACTACGACCCGACCCGCGGCCTCACGTTCGCCGACTACGCCCGATGCAAGATCAGGCACGCGATCCAAGATTGCATGCGGGACGCCGACGTGCTCGCCCGCGTGTCGAGGCATCAGGCCAAGGTCTGCCAGTCCGCCGCGGAGCGATTGCGACAAGAGCATCACCGCGAACCCACCGAGGAGGAAGTGCTCGACGAAGTGGACGTGCCGCGGCGTCGCCGGCGGTGGTGGCTCGGCTCGACAAGAGCGGCCCCGCCGGGCGAACTCCTTGCCGAGCCAGCCGCCCCCGCCATGCATGCCGACCTGGACCTGCAGGACGCGGTGAGCCGGTTGCCCGCTCACGAGCGAGTCGTCGTGGAGATGCACGGACTGCAGGGTTGGAGCCAGCGAGAGGTCGCGGGCCACCTCGGGGTCGCCGCGCCCACCATCAGCTACCGGTGGCGACAGGCCTGTGCCAAGCTGCGGGGGATGCTCGATGCCGCTTAGGACACCCAGCCAGTACCAACGCCGCATCGCCGCCGGCCTCACTCGTCGCCCGTGGTCGCAGGGGCAGGACAGCGATCGGGCCAAGCGAGCAAGGGCCATCCGCGGCCATCGCCGCTGGCGAGACACCCGCCGCCGAGTGCTCGCCCACCACCCGCTGTGCTGCGACCCGCTCAAGCTCCACGGCCACACCCCGCCCGCCGCCGCGCACGTCCACCACATCCAGCCCGTCATCGACCGACCGGACCTCGCCCACGACTGGAGCAACCTTGCACCGCTGTGCGAGGCCTGCCACTACGAAATCGAGCGGATGGCCAGGCGGGGCGTCGGCACAGGGCCGATGTTCGCAGGGCTCGACGCAGGAGCGGCGAGAGCCCCTCTGGGAGGCGTAGCAGCTGCCGATGGTGCAGGTGGTGGCCGAGGCAGCGGGACGAGCAGGTAGGGGGGTCCAGATCGCCAAGAGCGTGTGTCTGGACACCGATAGCCCCAATGAATTTCCCGCGTCGTCGGGTTTGGGCTGACCGCAGAACTGACAACCATGGTTGTCAAAACAGGGGCACCCCATGGGAGCACGAGGACCAAAACCAAAGCCCACCGCGGTCAAGAAGGCGCAGGGGACCTACCGGGCAGACCGTGCCCCCGCGAACGAGCCGACGGCCGCAGGTCGGCCCGCCTGCCCCGACTGGCTCACCGACGACGCTTCGCGGGAGTTCGACCGCCTCGCGACGCTGCTGGGCGAGATGGGCGTGCTCGGCACCATCGACGCCAACGCCCTCGCCCGCTACTGCACCTCATGGGTTCGCTGGCGTCAGTCGGTGCAGATGCTGGAGCGGGCCGGCGACACCGTGGAGGGTGCCCAGGGTGGCGTGCGAACCTCGCCGTACGTTGCCATCGCCCGAGACCTCGGGGCCGAGCTTCAGCGGCTGGAGCAGTCGCTGGGGATGAACCCGTCCGCCCGCAGCCGGATCGAGGTCAAGACGACCGAGAAGCAAGACGACCTCGCCAACTTCCTGAAGCTCGCTAAATGACCCCTGAGCAGACCGCCGAGTTCGAGCGTGACCACCTGCCCCGGATCGAGGCCGAGGGGTGGTCGGCGTGGGTCTGCGACGAAGCTGACCGCCTCGCGGTGCTGGCCGGCTATCGGTTCGACATCGAGCGGGCCGAGCGGGTTCGGCAGTTCTTCGAGCGGTTCCTCGTCCTGACCAGTGGCAAGCGGTTCGCGGGCAAGCCGTTCATGCTGCAGGCGTGGCAGTGGGAGCGGATCATCGGCCCGCTGTTCGGATGGGTCGATGATGAGGGCCGGCGTCGATACCGGAAGGCATACATTCAGGTGCCGAAGAAAAACGGCAAGACGCAGCTGCTGGCGGGCCTCTCTCTCTATCTCTTGCTGGGCGACGGCGAGCCTTCGCCCGAGGTCTATAGCGCCGCCACCAGCCGGGACCAGGCGGGCA
This sequence comes from uncultured Phycisphaeraceae bacterium, assembly GCA_964625505.1. Classification (GTDB taxonomy): domain Bacteria; phylum Planctomycetota; class Phycisphaerae; order Phycisphaerales; family Phycisphaeraceae; genus CAZVBW01. The sequence continues at coordinate 25,474 of CAZVBW010000053.1, read as the reverse complement.
TCCTCTACCGGGCGGCGGCGGCGATGGTCCGCCAGTCGCCGGCGGTCGCCAAGCACCTGGAGCCGCTCGATTCGACGAAGCGCATCACGCTGGCCAAGGGCGCCGGCTTCTATTCGGCGCTGTCCCGAGACGCCAAGAGCGGCGACGGGTTCGACGCCTCGGCGGTCATCATCGACGAGCTGCACCGCTTTCAGAACAGCGATTTGATCGACGCCCTGGAGTACAGCGGAGCGGCCCGCGATGATCCGCTGACGATCATCATCACCACCGCCGGCTCCGCCCTTGAAACGCCGTGCGGCCGGGAGTACCGCTACGCCCGCAAGGTCAGGGACAGCCAGCATGTGGACCTCTCGTACCTACCGGTCATCTACGAGGCGGATCACGACGCCGACCCGCTGGACGAGGCGCAGTGGTACCAGGCCAACCCGTCACTGGGAACCATCCTCGACGTGGCGGACTTCCGGGCCGAGGCGGAGCGGGCGGTAGCCGATCCGGTCCGGCTGTCGGCGTTCAAGCGGCTGCGGCTGAACATCTGGGCCGACGCCGCGGATGCATACATCCCCGCCGATCGTTGGCGGGGATGTAGCGCCCCGGTGGACCTTGAGGCGATGGAGGGCCGGCCGTGCTACGCGGGGCTCGACCTGTCCAGCACAACCGACACCACCGCCCTGGTCCTTGCGTTCGCCGACCCGGATGACGACCAGTGGCTGGGCCTGCACCCACTGGTCTACCTGCCCCAGGCTCGGGCGGCGGACGGCGAACGCGAAGACCAGGCGCCCTATCGAGCCTGGCACGATGCAGGGCTGATGACGCTGACGCCAGGCGATGTGGTTGACTACGAGCAGGTCATCGACGACATCGCCCAGCTGCACGAGCGCTTCAGCATCCGCGAGCTCGCCGTCGACCCCTGGAATGCCGAGGCGGTGAGTCAGCAGCTGGCGAAGCTGGGCATCGAGGTCACCAAGGTGCGGCAGGGCTACTCGATCAGTCCCGCCACCAAAGAACTCAAGCGGCTCGCGTACAAGGGCAAGATCGCCCATGGCGGCCACCCGGTGCTGACGTGGCAGATCGCCAACGCTGTCGCCGCCCAGGACCACCGCGAGAACCTCACGCTCAATAAGGCCAAGAGCGGGGGGCGGATCGACGCCGCTGTGGCGGCGGTCATGGCGGTCCACGCCGCCCGCTTCGGCCTGGCCGACCCCAGCTTCACCAGCGTCTACTCGGCCTACGCGGAGGATCGCGACGAGCTTCAGGCCGAGGCTCCGGCTCCAGCGTTCGAGTCGGTGTATGCCGCCGGCGATCTATATAATGAGGGCGGTGACTGATGTTTGGATGGCTGACCAAAAGCAGCGACTCGCAAGAGCGTGACCTGCCTACCGCGACCGTCTACGTGGACGCGGCGGGCAAGTGGTACGACGGCTTCCCGCTGGTGGGCGGCGGTCGATCCGGCGTCCGGGTCGATGAGAACGTCGGACTCGGACATGTGCCGATCTTCGCCGCGGTGACCCTGATCGCCGAGGCGATGGGTGCCCTGCCGCTGCACGTGCATCAGCGGCTGGCTCCTTACGGCAAGCGCCGGGCCCGCGAACATCCGCTGTCGGCCCTGCTGGGCGAGGCTCCGAACGATGATATGACCGCCCAGACGTGGATTGAGGCGATGACGATCCACGCGGCTGTCTGGGGCGACGGCTACAGCTACATCGAGCGGGACGCGAGCGAGCGGGTCGTCGAGATCGTCCCCCTGCTGCCCGACCGGACCCGGACCACCCGCAACGCCGTCGGCGGCCTGATGTACGAGACGGACGTGGATGGCCACGGTCGCTACCTCCGCCCCGACCAAGTGCTCCACATCAAGGGTCCCAGCCTCAACGGCGTGAACGGCATCAAGCGGCTGATTCAACTCAAGGACGCCGCGGCCACGGCCATCGCCGCGGAGCAGTTCGCCGGCGAGGCGTTCGGCAACGGCGTGCATCCGTCGGGCCGGGTGACCCACCCACACGGGATCGGCCCCGAGGCTGCCCGCAACCTCCGCAAGGACGTCGAGCGGCAGCACGCGGGGCTCGGGCAGCAGCACAAGGTCATCGTGATGCAGGAGGGGGCGACGTTCGACCCGTTCGACCTCGACCTGGAGAAGACCCAGTTGCTCGACGTGCGGCGGTTCAGCGTCGAGGAAGCCGGCCGGATGTTCCGCGTGCCGAGCATCCTGCTCAACCAAACCCGCGACTCCAACTACAGCATCGGCGAGACGCTCACCCGCCACTTCGTCACCTACACCTTGCAGCCGTGGGCGATGCGTTTCCGGCAGGAGATCGGCCGCAAGTGCCTGCTGGAGAGCGAGCGGGCCGACCACTTCGTCGAGTTCGACTTCCGCGGCCTGCTGCAGGGCGACCACGCGGCTCGGGCGACGTTCTACCGCGAGATGGTCAACTTGGGGGCAATGACTCCCGGCGAGATCAGGGAGCGGGAGAACCTCAATCCCTACGAGGACGGCCAGGGGGGGGTACCCGTCCTCAACGGTGCGTACGCGACGCTGCAGTCCATCGAGGCGGGTGGCGAAATGGAACCCATGGGTTCCAAAATCACCAGCGAGCAGGACGCAGAACTGGCAACAATTGTTGTCAAACCGACCGCCGCACCCTGGCATGACGACGAGCTCGTCCACGCCGGCCAGATCGCCGACCTGCTGCCCAGCGTCGCCCGCAACACCATCGCCAAGCGTCTGGAGCGTTGGCGGTCGTCCAGTGAGTCGGGCTGGACCGAGGACCCGCAGGCCGCGCCGCCGTCGCCGCGATTTAGCCACCGCTGGGGCAGCATCAAGCACCTGTTCAGCCGTGACATGACGCCCGCGTCGGTGTGACGCGAAATATCTTCAGCCGCCGTACAGCCGCCCACGCAAGCGTTTGGGCCTAGTGACATCCATGTCACAGCTTGTCACGGCTTCGTGAGCCAGACGCTGGATGCCGATCTTCTGGGGCGTGGAACGGTTCGTCAGGGACATCGCGGACGCAGACCTGCAGGTCGAGCAGCGGGGCGACAAGCCCAAGCTGGTCGGCTGGGCGCACCGCTACGGCGTGCTGTCCGAGCCGATGACCCACGGCCGCGTCCGCTTCCGCGAGCGGTTCGCCCCCGGTGCCTTCCGCCGTGACATCAGCCGCCGTGACGCCGACCTCCGCTGTCTCATCAACCACAACAAGGACCGCGTGCTCGGCCGCCAGAAGGCCGGGACGCTGCGGGTCGAGGAGTCGGACGAGGGTGTCTACTTCGAGGTCGAGCCGCCGGACACGTCCTACGCCCGCGACCTGGTGGAGTCGGTTCGCCGCGGCGACGTGAGCGGCTGCAGCTTCCGCTTCGCCCCGCCGTTCAAGGATAGCTTCACCCGAGAGCGGGGCGAGACGGTTCGCACCATCAACTCCGCCGGCATCCGCGAGATCAGCATCGTCACCTGGCCCGCGTACGAGCAGGGCTCCAACGTCGAACTGCGGGACTTGGACCCCGCCACCGTCGCCCAACTTGTCGCGGTCGATCCGGCCGCTCGCTACCACGCCGCCGCTGCCCGCCAGCGGCTCGCCGCCATCGCCTGACCCAACACCCGAGGACCACCATGCCCGTCACCATCAGCGAACTCAAGAGTCTCCGCGAGCAGCGAGCCAAGCTCGTCGCCGACGCCGACGCCATCCTCACCGCCGCCCCCGAGGGCGAGGCCGGCGGAACCCGTGACCTCACCAGCGAGGATGAGGCCAAGTTCGAGTCGATTCACGAGGACGCCGACAAGCTCCGCGTTCAAATCCAGCGTCTTGAGCGGCAGTTTGATGCTGAGCGGGCGATCAACGACCGCCCCGACCTGACCGCCGAGGACAAGGCCGCAGCCGGCGACGCCCTCAAGCGACAGCTGGACGAGCAGCCCAAGGGCAGCACCGCCGAGGTGGACGAGGCCGCCCAAGAGGAGGCGTTCACGCGGGCCTACGAAGAATATCTTGTGACCGGCGACACCGCGGCGATGGACAACTTCGAGCGGGACCTCATGACCACCACAGAGGCCAAGGGTGGCTATGTCGTGCCCCACAAGGTCTATGACCAGATCATCCTGCCCATGAGGGAGATTGAGGCTGTCCGCCGAGCCGGTGCAACAGTCATCACCGAAGACGAGTCAGGGCCGTACACCGTCCCCGTCATCCTTGATACTCACGATGGTGAGCAGCGGGACGAAGGCACCAGCGACGCCGATGTTGATCCCGTCTTCGGCTCGGCGAACTTGCAAGACTACCGCTTCGATAGCGATGCGGTTCCCGTGACGAATCAGATGTTGATGGGTCGTAGGAACCTTGAGCAGCTTCTCTATCGCATCCTCCGCCAGCGTATCGCTCGGAAAATGCAGCAGCGATTCACGACCGGCAACGGCACGTCCGGACCCGAAGGTGTAGTGACCGGGGCAACACCAGCACTCACGGCCGCCAGCGAGACAGCGGTGACGTATGGCGAGCTTGTCAGCCTGATCTTTAGCCTGCCCGAGCAGTACCGATCAGCAAAGAACTTCGCCGTGATGCTGAATGGCAACTCCCTCGCAGCCGTAAGGAAACTCGTCGGGACTGATGGCCACCCCATCGTTGGCGTATCAATCGTTCCAGGCCAGGCCGACACGATCCTCGGCCGCAGGGTCATCGAAAATAGCGACATGCCAAGCATGTTCGGCGGGTCCCCACCGATCGTCGCAGGCGACTTCTCGCAATATTACATCAAGGATGTGAAGTCAACTCGGATTATCCGCGATCCGTACAGCCGGGCAAACAAGGACGAGGTTGTGTTCCACGGCTTCCATAATGCAGGCGGAGCAGTAGCTGACCCGGCCGCATTCCGCAAGCTGACGATGGGCGGTGCCTAAGGGAATCGCAAGCTGAACTAGGCCCCGGCTCCCCCAACCGGGCCGGGGCCTATCTATAGGAAGAGGCGATATGAAACTACGAATCCTGACACACCTTTCAGGCAAGACAAACCGCTTCGCCGGTGAGGTGCATGAAACTCCTGACGCAGAAGCTAGACGGCTCATCGCTGCCGGCTTCGCGGAGGAAGTCGAAGAGCCAATGCCTAAGCGTAAGACGAAGCAAAAGGCCAAGCAGGACGATCCAGAGGCGAGTGAGTAGTAACCGATGACGGCGGAAACTCTACATCTTGAGCCGATCAACCTCGTCGACGCCACCGGCCTCGCCGGCTTCGCCCACGCGACAGAACCGGAGCACGCCCAGGCCCTGACCGACGCCGCTACGGCTGCGGCGGCTTATGTGGAGACAGCCATCGGCCAGCCGCTCGTTGAACGGACCCGCCGGGCAACCCTCGGCAACTTCCCGGCGGATGATCTATCACTTGGCCTACCCGATCCGGCGACGCAGCTGCTGTCGGTGAAGTATCAGGACGGAGACCAGCAGACGGTGAGTGTCGATGTTGAGACTTTGACGCTGATCCAAGCTGCCGCCTCCGCCGCGATCAAGCCTGACGTTGCGTGGCCGGTCCCAGCTTCCAAGGTCACAGTGACGTACATCACACCTCCGCCACCTCAGGCAATGCACGCGGTCCGCCTCCTGGCCGCTTACTGGTTTGAGGTCCGGGAAGCCGCATCTGACCGGCGAGTTAATAAGGTTCCCCACGCGGTAGACGCCCTGATCTTGCAGCTTAGGGGGGTGTTGCTGTCATGATCCATTCCGGGAAACTTCGACACCTAATCCAGATCAAGAGGGACGCCGCCGCCTCCCTAAATGACTACGGCGAGCCGGCCCCGGCGACCGCCGAGCTTGTGGCGGAGGTCATGGCGTCGGTGCAGCCCCAGCGTGCTAAGGAGCAGCTAGAGGCCGGCCGGCTGGAGGGATCGGCCGGCTTCCTGCTCCGGCTCCGCTTCCGCTCCGATGTCGATAGCCGCTGCTACGTCATCCTCAAGGATGGCCGGAGGCTCGATATCAAGAGCCTTATCAACGTCGAAGAGCGGGGCCGGGAGCTTGAGCTTGTCTGTGTCGAGCATCAAGGGGGTGGGGCATGAGTGGGATGTTCCTTAAAGGCCTCGATGAGATGCTGGAGACCGTCAACCACCTCCAGAAGCGGGGGGCGGAGCGGGCCGCTCGTAAGGGACTCAATGCTGGCGCTCAAGTCGCAGTAAAGGCCGTCCGTGCCGCCGCCCCCGTCCGTACCGGCACGCTTCGAAAGAGCATCGGCAAGCGGGTGGACCGCACCCGCGACCGGACCAAGTTCCAGGCCAAGATCGGTCCCCGCAAAGGCACAGCCGGAGGCCGCTACGCCCACCTGGTCCACAACGGCTTTATCGACCGCTCCGGCACGTTCCGGCCTGGGACACCCTTCATTGAAGGTCCGATCGATCAACAAGACGGAACTATCAAATCTGCCATTGCCGCCAAGCTCGGCAGCGCCATCGAGCAAGAGGCACAGCGTGCCGCCGGGGGTGGCAGATGATCAAGGCGATCCGCGACAAGCTCGTCAATGATCCCGCCGTATCCGCCCTGATCGGTTCGCGGGTCTATGACTTGGTGATCCCGCAAGGCCAGCCGTACCCGGCCCTTGTCTATCAAACAATCAGCGGCAGCGACGACCTGACCCAAGACGGGCCAACAGGGTTCTATAGCTCCACCCTCCGCCTGACATGCCTAGCCCAAGGCCGGGGCGTCGTCGAAGACCTAGCCGCCGCCATCGCCGAGGCGGTCAACGGGCGGCAATGGACCGCTAAGGGCGAGGTAATCCACCTCGCAGCAGTTGAAGATATCGGCGACGTGCCGTATCAGAATGAAGAGGGCCGTGACCACAACACCCGCGGTAAGCAACTCACGCTTGTCGTTCTATGGTCAACGGCCGATTGAGAAAGTAACGGAGGATTAAGATATGCCATCTGACGCAACCCCAGGCTACGGAGCCAGCATCGGCTACACCGATATCGTCGCCGGCGGTGACTACACCAGCGCAAGCTACACCGCCCTCGCCCAGGTCGGCGACGTACCACTGCCCGAACTCGACATTGAGGAAGTCGAGATCAGCAACCAGGATAGCCCCACCGGGGCGTCTGGCTTGCCCGTCGCTGAGTTCATGCCGACCTGGGCCAGCCCCGGTGAGATTGAGCTAGAACTCGTGTACACCCCGGCGCAGTTCTCTGCTTTGAACAGCTTGAATGGCGTGACGAAGCACTGGAAAGTGAGCTTCGCCGACGGGGCGACCGCCGAGTTCGATGGTTGGATCAAGAAGCCCCAAGCAATCAACGAACTCAAGGGTAAAGTCACCGCCAAGACCACCATTCGGGCGACCGGTGAGGTGGACTTCCAAGACAACCTGGTTTAATACCGGAGCTATAGAATGAAACTCCTGACCGCTGATGCCATCCTCGCCGCCGACGACCTGACCGCCGAGGTTGTCGAAGTCCCGGAATGGGGCGGGTCCGTTCGTGTCCGCGTCATGACTGGCGATGAGCGCCAGACGTTTGAAGAGGCGATGCTTGCGGCCGATGAGGCGGAGCAGACGGTGATGCCGGAGTTCCGCTCAAGGCTCGCCGCCCTGACCATCGTCGATGAAGAGGGTGAGAGGCTGTTTAGTGACGAGCAGATCAGCCAGCTGGGGCGTAAGTCAGCCGCCGCCCTTGATCGGGTTTGCGAAGTCGCAAGCCGCATCAACGGCCTCCGGCCAGAGGACATTGAGGAACTCGCGGGAAACTCCGACGCCGGCCCAGACGCCGGCAACTCTTCGAGCTGAGCTTGATGCTCGGCGTCCCGCACCCGGACCACCTGCTGCGGGTGCTGACATCGAAGCAAGTCGCAGAGTGGCAAGCGTTCCTGTCGCTAGAGCCTCGGGGCGACGTGCGGCAAGACATCCGGATGGCCCGCCTATGCCAAGCGGTGATGGCCGCAGGAGGCCAAGGGGACGCCCGGATGGACCCGTGGCTGCTTGAGTGGGGCGAGCCGCCACCGCCACCGACGCCGGAGGAAGTGCAGGACAAGCTCAAGTCGGTGTTCAAGAGCTTGGCGACGCGAGGGGGATAGATGGCAACAATCGCAAGACTCCAAGCCCTGCTGACCCTCAACTCTAAGGGTTATGTAGCGGGCATGACCGCCTCGCGGAAGCATGCCCAAGGGTTTGGTCGTGACTCCCGCCGTGCGGGAAGTGAGGTCCAGAGGATGGCCCGGCTCGCCGTCCGTGGTGCGGGCCTGATTGCTGGTGCAATGGGTGGCCTATCTATCGGCCTACTCGCCCGCAACAGCGTCCGCGCCTATCAGGTCCAAGAGAAGGCGTTGGCCGACCTCCGGACCTCTCTTATTGCCGCCGGTGATGCTGGGGCTAGGTCACTGCCACAACTAGAAGCGTGGGCGTCATCCCTGCAGCGCCAAACCACAATCGGCGACGAAGCCACGCTCGGCCTCGCCGCGTACCTAAGCGGCCTCGGGCAACTCCGGGGCGGTGCCCTAATCCAAGCCACGCAGCAGACGCTCGCGCTTGCCAGAGCTACCGGGCAAGGTGAGCGGATGATGGCGCGGGCGGTGCTTAACACCCACGCCGGCGACTACGCCATGCTCCGCCGGTACGTGCCAGCCCTCCGGGCCGCGACGACGGAGGCCCAGCGGCAAGCGGCGGTACAAGAACTCGTCAGCCGGGGAATGCAGCTGCTCCAGTCCGACGCGACGACCACGAGCGGACGCATCGAGCAGATGAAGAACTCGGTCGGTGACCTCATGGAGGTGCTTGGTAGCCGGCTGGCCCCAACCCTCGGCCGGATTGCGGAGCGAATCACCGCAGCCACATCGGCCGGCGGCAAGGTCGAGCAGTTGATCAACGCTATCGAACGCCGAGGCGAAGCCTCCGCCCGGTGGCTGGCGACTCACAATCAAGAGGTCCGCAATCTGGCGTATCTAACCGCCGGGAGCATCGCAGCGGCTAAAGCAATGCCGCTGGTCCGAGCGGGCACGACCGCAGCCGCTATCGGATGGGCGAAGATGGCAGCTTCGATTAGCTGGGTCAACGCAGCAACTGCGCTATATCTAGTCCGGCATAAGCCGCTGACCGCCGCGTTGCTGGTGACCAAGCGGCTTCTACTCGGCGTCAAGGCTGTCGTGTTCAGCACCGCCGGAGCATTCGGGCTAGCAGCCGTCGCCATCGGCAGCGTGACAGCTGCATTTATCAAGAGCCGCGTTGAGGGTACCAGTTACAGCGAAGCGGCGCTTGGCATCACTGACAGCCTCCGCCGGATGATCGGGATGGCGGAGCGGGCAAGCCTGACGCTACAGCGGCTAAACACGAACTATCAAAACACCGGCCTAAGGGTCGTCGAACTCCGCCGCCAGCTGGCCAACACGTCAAGCTTGTCGGAGGCCGTAAGTCTGCAACAGCAGATCAATGAACGGCTCCGTGAGCGGGTCGAACTACTTGACCAGATCGGAGACGCGGAGCGACGCCAGCCAAGGCAGCGAGGCGGCGATATCCCGCTATGGCAGCAAGTGCTACTTCTCGGTGCTACCCGGCCAAACCTCCCCAACATCGTTGGCAAGCGATCTGGTGAAAACCCCATTGCCGCCGCCCTCCGCGAGCAGCTTGCAGCCGGTCAAGCCCGGATCGAACAAATGCGGGAACAGCAAGAGGCGACCCGCCAGCAAGCCCAGGCCCAGCGAGCGGCCACGGAGGCCCGGCGGGAGCAGGCCCGGCAACTACGGACGACCCTGCAGCAGATGATTGATGAGGTAAACGCCCTCGGCCAATCCGAGGCGGCGTTGCGTCGTCAGCGGCTAGAACGGCTCGGGGCGAGTGATCTGACGATCCGGCACGCCCAGGCGATGGGCCAGCTTGTTGAAAGCTATAGAGCATTGTCGAGCATCACCGATCCGATTGACCGCTTCAACCAGGCGCTGCACCTGCTTAACCGGCAGCTGCTGTCGATTCCCGGCACGCCCGGAAACATCGAATATGCGGAGTATGCGGAGCGGGTCGCGGAGGCCCGGCAGGCACTGCACGCCGCACTCGCCGGTAACGGTGCCGATGATCCCGTCGCCGCGTTTGATGGTCAGGTCCAGCGGCTCCGCCAGTTGTATCGCAATGGCCACGTCGATCATGCACAGTTCGTCGCGGCAATCAGCAGCCAGCAGGATCGGTTACGGCAGGCACTGCAGCTAACCGATTCCGGTGATGCACTCCAGCAAGCTCGTGACCGCCTAGCCCAGCTACGCACCGCGTACGCCCGTGCGGTGATCGACGGGCCGACCGCCCGCCGAATGCAAGAACAGGCACGACAGACGCTTCTAGGGGCACTCGGCATCCAGGAGACAGAGACGCCGCTCCAGAGGTACGAGAACCGGCTAACGGCCCTCAACGATGCCCTCGGGATCGGGGCAATCAGTTGGGCGGAGTATGGGCGACAGGTCAGGGCAGCTAAGCAGCAACTTCAGGGCGTAAACGACACGAGCCGGGAGCGGTTCACCCTCACCGCCGCCGGTGGAGCCGACGCCCAACTTGCCAGACTCGACGCGGCAGCCGAAGCCCGTGCTCAACGCGGGGGCGGGCTTGATCGTCGGCTAGGCCGGCTACCAGACCTCGCCGCTCAAGACCTGGAGCAGTCCCGCCAGTCGCTCGGCGTGCTCAAGCGGATCGAAGCGAACCAACTCCGGGCACCGGTGGAGGTCGAACTGTGAGTGTTATCAAGGTAAGCAAGCACAGCAGCCGCGCCCGCCGCACCAAGGACGGGCCGGAGCTATATGAGACGTGGCTAGTGATCTGCGACGACCTGACCGACGGGGCGGAGGTCGCCATCGGCGGGGCTGGCCTACCAACCTATGGCACGACCAAGACGATGAGCGGCAAGCTCATCTACGCACGCGATCTAAATGCCACCCCAGCCGACTCCAAAGCTGGCCCCAAGGTCTTTAACGTTGAAGTCCAGTACCGCACGGCCGACAGTAGTGAAGACCAAGAGGATGAAGACCCGCTCGCTCGGCCTGCGGTCTATAGCTACCCCGATGACCCGACCGACGAAGCGTACGCGGTCGATGTTGAGGGCGAGCCAGTGACGAACTCCGCCGGCGTGCCGCCCCAGACATTGCCCACCCGGCTCGGCGGTGACGGCCTGATCCGTGTCCGCCGCAACGTCGCGAGCTTCAACGACCAGACGGCTACCGGCTTTCGACGCAAGATCAACAGCGGCAACGTGACCATCAACGGCGTGACCTACAACGCCCGCCGCTTGCTCATCAAGTCGTGGACCGCCGACGGTCCCCACCAGGACAACGGCGTGTCGTACTGGACGGAATCTATCGACATCCTCAAGAAGGCGGACGGCTGGGACCTTGTGTATCCCGATCAAGGCCGATCCGAGCTTAACGGTGATAATCGCATCCCGATCCGCGATGCCCAGGGGCGGCAGGTCGAGGATGACTGGCCGCTCGATGGTGCCGGCGGAGCGAAGGCGGCAGCCACTGACGCCCCCGCTGAACTGACCCGCAAGCCGTATGAGGCTGTTGTGTTCCCGAGCTTCTAAGTATGCCAGGACTCACCCCACGATCTATCGAGCGTGTCCGCCGGAGCGTCGAGCACACCGAGGCCCAGCGACGCCGTGTAGACGCCCCGAGTGGCCGCGAGACAGCCGCGAGCGATCAGGGGGTGTACGCCCGCCTCACCGCCGCCGGAGCGTCAGAGGGGCTGTATCAGGCGGTAGAGGTCCAGTGGGATGACTCCGCCGGCGAGTGGGTCGACACACCTAGCGGCCGGACCTGGGGCGGAACCGCATCGGATGCCCTACCAGAGTTGGCAGAGGTCAGCGGCCGTGTCGGCCTCGCCGTCGATCACGACAAAGTGGTGCACCGCGTCTACCTCCCGCCGCTGGCCAATGATGGCCGGTGGGTGTTCTCTGATTATGTAGGACTCAACAGCGACGATATCACAGCCAAGCAGTTGCGAGCGGACACGTGGGCGGCGGACCCTGCGGAGTGGTCGGCGGAAGATGGTGAGCCTTACGCTGACACCACCGTCACCCGCGTCAAAGGTCAAGATGGTGAGATTAGGTTCTATAGCGCCAGCCGCGACGGCACCACCAACGGTCATATCAATCGGCTGTTCGGCGAGATCATTAAGCTGGCGATGCAAGCCGCAGACCCAAACGGCAGCAACCCCGGCCACCTAACGATCCAGAGCCTTGGCAACGACACCTACGCGCTCCGCCTCAACCAACCACTCGATGAGGCCGCTATCTATAACGTCCTCTCGTCGGTGGAGGTCGGTAGCAGCGGGATTGATATCAAGGTCAAGCCGCTGTCGGTGGACAACTCCGGCCGCATCCGAGGCGAGAACCCGGAGCAGGTCGCGGTGACGATCCCGCTGGAGTCGATGACCGCCGTGACCGGGATCAGCTGGGACAGCACCAATGGCCGGCTTACCTACGGAACGACAACGGCTAAGGTGCTCGACGCCAACGCCGGGGCCGGCGGGGCCATCGACTTCTACGACTGTGAGGGCGTAAGCGGGAGTGGATCGTGAGCCGCCTCCCACGCTTCATTGATATAGATGGTGTCAAGCGGCCCCTGTTCTGTGACGACGCGGGGGCGGCAAGGCCTGCGTTCAGCTGCGACTGCGGGGCCGGCCCAAGCCACACCTGCGTCAAGTGCGGCGGGTGCTGCTTTAGCGATCAGAGCAAGTTGAACCTGACCAAACCGACCTTAGCCCTGTTTGGAGACGGCGGGCTGTATGACAAGCTAGTTACCCAACACAATGCTCTTGATACGTCAGCGATGCCGGCGGGCGTCTTCCAGAATAATGTCTCTGCCCTTGGTTGGGAGGTCAGCAGCCCCATCTTCCAGCACAACGGGGAAGACCACTATCTGTCAGTCGGAGTCGATTATCTATGCGGAGGACAGCAGAATCCTTGGGGCGTCACCGCCATCGGCTACTACTGGGAGACAGGCGGAGGTCCACCCGAGCAAGGCTACTGGGTAGAGACGCTGGTGTTGTATCGAACCGGGGATGACGGCAATCAGATAGTAAGAGCGTCCACCTGCGGAGTTTTTGACATCAGTGCTTTCGGTTATGACTTTACCGGCGGACTGAACAACAACGACTGTTGCAAATGCGTCAACGGCGACTGCTCCCCAGAGGCACCCGATAGCGAGGGGTCATGCTGCCCCAGCAGCATCGCAGTGACCATCGCCAATCACGGTGATCTTGATGGGACGTATGCCGTGCCACGTTTAGATACTGGTGAGGGGTATCAGACTGTGATCGGAGCCGACCCCTATATATCCGTCGGCGCGTATAGCATTCATGTCAGCAGTGGACAAGCTAGCTTTATTACGGGGTATCCCGCTGACCCAACCGTCTGCTGCCCGATGGACACCGCTTGGGAGTTGGATGACTGGGGCGGCGATGACGGCGGGGCCGACCCGACGGTGGTGATCGGATGAGCGACTGCAAGCACCATGATGGCCGCCGCTGCACCCTTGGCCTCCACGGCGGCACCCCAAGCGTCGGGACGTGCCGGCTCGCGTGCGACCGCTACCGGCCCCGCCGGCTCCGTGGGCTTGGTGACCTGGTAGAGCGGATCATCGGCGTGGTGACGCTAGGGCAGGGCAAGGGGCTGGCGCAGTGGGTCGCGAGGATGAGGGGCAAGCGAGGGTGTGGGTGCTCGATGAGGCGGGAGGGGCTCAATGGCTGGCTGGGCTGGCGTCAGTAGTCCAGCCGGTCAATCTCCGTCTGCAGTTCTCGCAGCCGATCAAGCTCTCGCGCCAGCTCGCGGTCTACGTCCCGCAGATACTCCAGCCTCGCCTGTTCCGCCGCCCGCTCAACCCGCATCATCCGCCACTCGGCGTAGGTGAGGAAGACAACGCCGGCGACCACATTTGCCACGAGGATGCAGCAGGTAAGCAGGATGGCGAACCGGTTTGGGTTGGCGATGACCACCCGCGTCGGTCCGCCCGGCTTGCGAGCGGCAGGCTTGTTCCGCTGCTGCGGCACCGGGGCCGGCTTGCTCGGCTTGGCCTCCGCGGCTGGCCCACCGCCCGCATCGTGCATCCAGTGAGCCATGGTCACGCCCGGTTGAACACATAGCCGCACTTGCGGCACTTCCAGACCTTCTGTTTCTTCCCGCCGATGAACAGCGACGCGACCATCATCAGGATGCCGATGACAGCCCCGATGATCGTCCAGAAGGTCGTGATCGTGATGGTCAGGCCGGCGACAAAGACGATCAACGCGATGGTGAGCCCGAGGCAGTTGCCTGAACTGGTCGCCGTCTTCTTCATCGGCCCGCCACACTGCTGACAAGTCACTGCTGCCATATCACGGCCTCGCCCCGAGCGTGATCCCCTCGGGCCCCGGCACCTTCCGCGTGTGCCACATCACCCGAGCCAGCTGCACCAGGTCAGCCCGAGGATAGCGGACGACCGGGTGGTTGGGGTTCTTGGGCGTCATCACCAGTACCTGGTCGTCCCCCTCGCCCTCGGCGTGGACCAGCTTGAGGCCGCAGTCGCCGTCGCGGGTGCGGAACACCGCGGCCATGCCGTCGAAGTGCGGGGCGTCGCGTGAGACGAAGACGACATCGCCCGGCTCGAACATCGGGGACATCGACGTGCCCGCGACCCTCACCGCGTAGGTGATCCGCTCGGCGGCGTCCGGCGGGGCGCTGGCGGGGTTGGCCGGCACCCACTCCACGCCCTGGTGGTTGTCGTCGGCGCCGGGGTCGTAGTCCCCCGAGCCGGCGGGAACCTGCTCGAACAGCGGGACCATCCCACCGGGCTTGCCCTGCTGGCTGAACGGCGTCGCCCCCGCCTCCGCCGCGAGGAACTCCTCCCACGTCCCGTAGCCGAACGCCTGGGCGATGTCCGTCAGCGTGCCCTGATGGGGGGTGGCGGAGCGGCCCGCTTCGATGTCTCGAATCGTTGACAGAGACACCTCTGCCTTCGCCGCCAGCTGCTCCTGCGTCAGTCCCGCCCGACGACGAGATTTCCTGATGACCGACCGGAGCTTCATAAGGACAGTATGGGTGACGGATTACGAGATGCCAACAGCAGTTGAACCAGAACCGTCAAGATATTTTTTGAGCAAAACCAGAAATCACCGTTGACACCGTTGGAATCGTCGTTATTGTGACCAACGATGCTGACGGTTGCCCTACACGGACGTGCTGAACAGATCGCTCGGGCGGAGGCTCGGCGGATGGAATGCAACTTCAGCCGAACGGTGGCTGACCTCATCTGCATGGCCCACGACCGGGGCCTGACGCTGGCCGTCGATGGGGCCCCGCAGTCCACCGGGGACACACCGGCCGCGGCGCAGGCCCAGCCTCAAGGCGGTGCGGCGTGATCCCCCTCACCACCGCCGAAGCCACCGCCGCTGCGATGGACGCCGTGCTCACTGGCAAGCCGCTGGGCCCCGACAGCATCGCCGAGATCAAGCGGATGCGGCGACTCATCGACGCCGACCTGCTGGACACCCCCGAACGCCTTGACGTGGCGGCTGATCGTCTGATCGACCGCCTGATGACCCCCCGGACCCCCTGACAGGAGAATTGTGATGACCGCCGCAGAACGCGCTATTGCAGACCGCCGCTACGCCCTCACCAGCACCGCCGAAAAGGTGCTGGTCTCACTCATCGAGCAGGCGGACGACGACGCGGACATGCCCCACCTGGTCAACACCGCCGTCGGCTACGCGACGCTGCTGGAAGACCGGATCAATGAGGTCGTGACCGCGACCGACCGACTGGCCAACTGACTTTCTCCTGCGCCCTCGGCCCCTCGCGGGCCGGGGGTGTTTTCGCACCGCCCATAGGAGACCGGCGTGCCCGACGAAGACACCAACCAACCCAGCCTCGCCCCGCTGTTCGAGGCGCTCGCCGCCGCCACCGCCGACGGCTGGGATGTCCCGAAGAACAGGGAGGCCAACGCGGGGACGTACAGCTACCGCTACGCCGACCTGGCCGACATCCTCAAGGTGGTGCAGCCTCGCCTCGCCGCCCACGGGCTGGCGGTCATGCAGTTTCAACAGCCGGACAACGGCGGCATCCTGATCCGCACCCGGCTGTGCCACGCCAGCGGGGCCTACGTCGATTCGCCGGGGCTGTGGATGCCGGCGGGCGGCAAGCCGCAGGACATCGGCTCCAGCCTGACCTACGGGCGTCGCTACGACCTCTGCGCGACGCTCGGCATTGCCCCCGAGGATGACGACGACGGGCAACGGGCCCAGAAGTCGGCCCCGGCCCGCGAGAGCCAGCCGGCAGCCAACGGCCAGGCACAGAAGCCGAGCGGCGAGCTCGCCAGCGGCGTCCACACCATCCAGAAGGTCGAGGTCAAGACCGGCGAGAAGGACGGCGAGGCTTGGAAACGCTACGGGGTGAAGATCGAGGGCGGCTGGGTATCCACCTTCAACAGTGAGATTGGCGAGGCGGCGAAGCAGCTTGAGGGCCAAGACGCCCGCCTGACCATCGCCAAGAAGGGCAAGTACCACGACCTCGAAGGCGTCCAGCCCGCCGCCGGCGACGAGCCGCAGGGCGACGCCGACCCTGCCGATGAGCGGCCCACCCCGAAGACCGTGCAGGGTGTCATCGAGGGCGTCGAGCAAGTCAAGACCGACGACGGCCGCGATGTCTGGCGGCTCAAAATCGCCGGCTTGAGCGAGCCGGTCGAGGGCGGCTGGGGCACCTACGACCCCGGCCTTGCCGCCGAGGCCGAGAAGCACGCTGGCACCGGCACACAGTTCGACATCACTTACGCGCGTCTCGGCAAAAACAGCAACGCCGTCCAGCAGCTGATCCCGTCCGACGAAATCCCCTTCTAGGAGAGCTATGCCTGACCGACTGATCGACATCGCGGAGGAGTTCGCTCGCATCGAGCAACTCATGGAGGACGCCGCCATCGCTGACGGTTCCGGAGAAGAGGACCGTGAGGCGGTCGCCGAGTACGTCGGTCAACTCTTCACCGCCGCCGACGCCAAGCTGGACGACAAGGCCGACGGCATCGCCGCCGTGCTGCGCGACATGCAACTGCGGGAGCGGGCGATCAAAGACGAGGCGGCCGGCCTATCGAGCAAGGCCCGCACGCTCGCCAACCGGCAGGCGTGGCTCAAGGGCTACGTCCTCCAGCAGCTGCAGCGGATCGGCGCCGACAAGGCCGGCCGGGTCCGCACGCTCGCCATCACGGCCAACGGCGGCAAGCCGCCGCTTGAGATCACCGGCGATGTGCCTGCCGAGTTCACGGTGCAGCCGCCGCCGAAGCCCGACCAGGAACTCATCCGCAACGCCCTTGACTCGGGCGCCAGCCTGCCGTTCGCCCACTACGGCGACCGCGGCGTTCACCTGCGCATCCGCTGACCCCGCATACCCCGACCCCGACCGAAGGACCGACCGGACATGCCCGAGTTGATGTTGAATCTGAGCCAGATCAGTCACCCCGAGTCGATGCAGGCTCGCGAGGATGGTCTGGACCCCGAGCACGTTGATGAACTCGCCGAAGCCATCGAGCGGGGCGACACGCTTCCGCCGCTGGATGTGGTCCAGCAGGGCAACACCTACTGGTTGTGGTCGGGCTTCCACCGCCTGGCCGCGTACCAGCAGGCGGGAGTTAGCGCCGCCGAAGTCGCCTCGCAGCCTGGCGACCGGCAGGACGCCGAGTGGTTGGCGGCGGGAGCCAACGCCCGGCACGGGCTCAAGCGGACCAACGCCGACAAGCAGCGGGCCGTCGAACTGGCACTGGCCAACCCGAAGTGCCGGGGCATGTCCGACCGGGCCGTTGCCGACCATGTGGGGGTCAGCCACACGTTCGTGAGCAAGCTACGCCAGCCCCATCAAGCTTCTTCCGCTGGCAACGGTTGCCACTCTGAACCGCCCCCAGGGCCTGCAAACGCCGATTCGGCTTCTCACGACCGTCAAGCCGCCCCGGAAGCGCCCGGTGCTGGAACGGACGCCGACGGTGATGAGGATGGTGGCGACGATTGGCTCAGCGATCTGAAGCAGCCCCGACCGACCGCGCCGACCGACCGCGAGGGGCACGAACTCACCGACGAACTCGCTGAACGCTTCGGCGACGTGAACGACCAGATCAATCAGTGTGTGGCGCTCGCCAAGCGCATGCACGCGACGGTCGCGGCGCTCACCGAGGTGCGCGGAGCGAGCGGCGTCGGAGGCGGACTCGTCAGGCGGGCCGACGAACTCGCCAAGGACCTGCGGGCGGCCAAGCCTCACGCCCTGTGTCCTCGCTGCAAGGGCGACGGGTGCGTCAGCTGCCGACAGGGCGGCTTCGTCGTCGCCGCGGCGTGGCGGAAGTGGAAGGAGGCGAACGGCTGATGTTCGTCCCGCGTCCCTACCAATCCGAAGCCATCGACGCGGCTCGCCGCTCCCTGGTGGACCACCGGTCGGTTCTGCTGACGCTCGCCACGGGGCTGGGCAAGACGGTCATCTTCTCGGAGGTGAGCCGGCTGTCGCTGGAGCGGCGGCCGGACCTGCGGGTCATGGTCATCGCCCACCGTGACGAGTTGATCCGGCAGGCCGCGGCGAAGCTGGAGGCGGCGACGGGCGAGCACGTCGGCATCGAGATGGCCGAGGACTGGGCGGCCTCGGCGGGCATCCTCGGGCCCGACAAAGTGGTGGTCAGCAGCGTCCAAACCCTCAACGCCAAGTTCCAGGGCGGGCTGCGGATGGAGCGATTCAACCCCGACGAGTTCGGGCTGCTGGTGATCGACGAGGCCCACCACGCGACAGCAACCACTTACAGGAGGGTCATCGACCACTTCCAACAGCACGAGCGGCTGGTGACATTGGGCGTCACCGCCACGCCGCGGCGGGCGGACAAGGCCGCGATGGGCCGGGTGTTCGACTCGGCCCCGTACGTCTACGGCATCGCCCCCGCCGTGCGTGATGGCTGGCTGGTGCCCGTCCGCCAGCAGGTGGTGGATGTGCAGAGCATCGACCTGTCGAACGTGCGGACCACCGGCGGCGACCTCAACCGGGCCGAGTTGGCGGAGGTCCTGGAGGAGGAGGAATCGCTGCACGGCGTGGCCAAGGCGACGGTCGAGCTTGCCGGCGACCGTCCGACCCTGATCTTTGCGGCGACGGTCAAGCAGGCCCAGCGGCTGGCGTGGATCATCGGGCGGTACCGCGGCGATGACGACATTGCCGCCCACGTCAGCGGCAAGACGCCGAAGGACGAGCGGCGCCGCATCTTCGAGGCGCTCAATCGCGGCGAAATCCAGTACCTGGCCAACGTGGGCGTCGCGACCGAGGGCTTCGACGAGCCGCAGATCGGCTGTGTCGTCATGGCTCGGCCGACCAAGAGCGAGCCGCTCTACACGCAGTGCCTGGGCCGCGGGACTCGCCCGCTGCCGGGACTGGTAGACCGCCCGGAGCTTGCCGACGATCCCGCCGGCCGACGGGCCGCCATCGCCGCGTCCGACAAGCCCGACCTGCTGGTGCTCGACTTCGAGGGCAACGCCGGCCGGCACAAGCTGGTCATGGCCGCCGACGTGCTGGGCGGCGACTACAGCGAGGCGGCGGTCGAATCGGCCAAGGCAATGGCCAAAGATCGGCCGGCCGAAGATATTACTTCGCTGCTCGATGAGGCCGAGGAAGAGGAGCAGCGGCGGCAGGCTCGGGAGAAGGCCCAGCAGGCCGCGGAGGCTCGGGAGCGCGAGGCCCGCGAGCGGGAGCGGCGCCGCGGGGTCAAGGGCAGCGTCGGCTACTCACACCGGTCTGTCGATCCGTTCGACGCCCTGCAAATCGAAGCCCCAGCCCCGACGCTGATCCCCAGCGGGCGGGAGCTTACGGCGAAGCAGCGGGCCCAGCTGGTGAAGGCGGACTACGACCCCGACGCCCTCACGTTCGAGGAGGGCAAGAAGGTGCTCGACACCATCTTCGCCCGTCGCAAGGCTGGGCTCTGCACGCCGAAGCAGGCCAACATCCTCAAGCGGTTCGGCTACGACACCAACATCTACTTCGAGACGGCCAGCGAGATCATCGACCGCATCGCAGCCAACGGCTGGCAGCGTCCTGACGACGCCCCGGCACCGGCCGAGCGAGAGGCGGTGGCAGCGTGAGCCGGTTCAAGCTCTCCCCATCCCACGGCTCGGACTACCGCCCCACCGCCGCGGACATCCATCGGTTCATGCGGATGGTCCAGGTCGATCCCGACACCGGGGCGTGGCTCTGGCAGGGCCACGTCAATGAAAAAGGCTACGGCCAGTTCAGGCTCGGCTCGCGGATGTGGTGGGCTCACCGGGTCAGCTACCTCATCTTCAACGGCCCCCTGCTGGACGGCATGCACGTGCACCACCTGCCCGGCCCCGACGGCGGTGATCCACTGTCGGGCGACGTCAATCCCGACCGCCTGGTGCAGACCACCCCCGCGGCGAACGTCGCCGAGGGCAACCGCCGGCGGGCGCGGCTGCGAGTCGAGGCGTCGGTAATGACACCCGAAGAGGAGCCGCCCTTCTGATGCCTGCCGTACCCCAACAACTCCGAAAGCCCCCGCCCTCACTGGTTATCGAAGCGGCCGAGCAGGTCGCCGGCGTGGACCGCGGCACGCTCGCCGTGACATCGAGCAAGCAGCGGAGCGGACCGGTCGCCACCGCCCGCCAACTTGCCGCCTGTGTGTTGCGGCAGGGCGGCTGGAGCCTGTGGCAGATCGCCAACCACGTCGGCTACCGCTCGCACTCGACGGTGGTCGCCACGCTCGACGCGATGGGCGAGGACAGCCGGGTAGACCAGGTGCGGCGGCTGGCCGAGGAACTCGCCGAGCAGCACCGGGACATCCCCAGCCCGCTGGAGCAGCGGCTAGAGAAGCTGGAGCTACGCATCGACCTGCTGGAAAAGCTGGCCGCGGTGAGGAGCGAAGGATAGATGCCTGACCTCCTCCACATCGAAGCAATGGCCGCCCTGGCCCGCGGCTGGACACTCACCCCACTCGACGGCAAGGTGCCGGTGCTCCCCGGATGGCAGACCACCTCGACGCCGCCGAGCGACATCAGCATCCGGCGGTGGCTTGCCGAGGGTCGCAACCTCGGCCTCCGCACCGGCACGGTCAGCGGAGGGGTCTACGTCGTGGACCTCGACGCTGGCGCCGACCTGCAGTTGACCGACCTGCCGGCGACGCCCACCGTGCGGACCGGCAGCGGGGGCTGGCACCTGTACTACCGCTCGGCCCAGCCGCTGGGCAACCGCTGCGGCACACTGCGGGGACGCGACGGCGGCAAGCTGGCTAACGTGGACCTCCGCGGCGACGGCGGACAGGTGGTCTACCCCGGCAGCATCCACCCGGACACCGCCGAACCGTATCGGTGGACCATCCCGCCCCACGTCCTGCCGCTGGCCCCGCTACCCGACTGGCTGCTGGTCGTGCCCCGGCGGGCCCCAGCCGGGGAGGGCAGCAGCACGCCGGCCGACGTGACGATGGGCCAGCGGGAGAGTCGATGCCGCCGGTACTTGCAGCATCTGCCTGACGCGGTGAGCGGGTCGGGCGGGCACAACCAGACGTTCCAGGCGGCGGTCGAGTGCTGGCGGTTTGGCCTCGACGACGCGGCCTGGTGGCGCGTGATGGCGTGGTTCAACGCGGCGAAGTGCTCACCCGAGTGGTCCGAGCGTGAGCTCGACCACAAGCGGCAGGATGCCCTGCAGAAGGTGGCGTCGGCGGGCGAGCTCGGAGCCCGGCTCAAGGAAGATCGGAGGGCGGCGTGAAGGTCTACCACTGCAACGCCTGCGGCAGCCTGACCACCGGCTCGCGGTCGCCGATGGCTGATTACACCTGCTGCCCGGCCTGCTGTGAGCGTGTGGACCGGCACCTAGATGCCGGCCTCGCCACGCCGCCCTGCTACCGCGACAGCGGCGACCGCGGACCCTACGAGGATCGCCGGCCGTGGCCGGCCTGCCCCGACTGCGGCGGCGATGCGGCGGAGCTCGCCGACGAGGGCCGGCAGCTGGAGTGCCCCGACTGCGGCTGCATGTGGTCGCCGCTGCTCCGCAAGGGGGTGGCAGCGTGAGCGCCCGCATTCGCTACGGCGTCTGGATCGAGCAGTTGAACGACTGGCTGCCGCTCGCACCGCGACTGTGCCGCGGGCTCGTCGATGGCACTGACCGGCGCATCGCCGACCTGCTGGCCCAGCACCTGCAGGTCCACACGCGGTGGACCGTGGAGGTGCGCGAGATGGGGGTGGACCAGTCACGCGACGCTGGCGATCCGGCCTACCGGACCGATGACATGCGACCGCTATTCGACGCCGAGGACCACTCCGCGAAGCGGGTCCGCGAGGAGGTGGGGTTCTGATGCCGATCCGATCATCCGACCTGCCAAAGCACATGCAGCAGCAGTCCAACCAGGTGCGACGGAACAAGTACGGCGTCCGGGTTGATGAGGCTGGGAAGCGGGCGCGGACCCACAACGGCATCGTCTACGACAGCCAAGCGGAGATGAAGCGAGCCGCGCAGCTGGACATCGAGCTTGCCGCCGGGGTGATCCGCGGCTGGCTGCGGCAGACCACGGTGATGCTCGGCGTGCCGGAAAACCGCTACACCGTCGACTTTGTGGTCGTCGGCCTTGATGGGGTGTGCTGGGCGGAAGATGTCAAAGGCCACGAGACGGCCAGCTTCAAACGCAACAAGAAACTCTGGGCCCGCTACGGGCCCATGCCGCTCCACGTCCTCGGCCGGCGCGAGCGGTACGTGATCACCCCGGCCGACGAGAGCTCGCCATGAACCGCCACACCCACACGCTCGCCATCGCGGGCATCATTGCCGCCACCTGCGTCTGCCCGGCCCAGGCCCAGACGCTGGAGACGCCGGAAACCCTCTACATCGCGGACGGCTCGGCCGAGTCGATCCGAATCGTCGGGACGGCCGCCGAGATCGACCTGATCCACGACGTGATCTGGCAGGTCTGGGACCCCGACGCCCGGCAGATCGTCGGGGAGACCATCGACGATGCAAAGCCGTTCGTGTACGACCCGCAGGTGCTGGCCGGACTGGGCACCATCGACGGCGCCGTGGTCAACGCGTTGATCCGGGTTCCTTCGGTCGATGGCGGCATCCGCATCCGCGACCGGCTCGCCACCAGCATCAACATCCAACAACCGCCGGCCGATGACGGCGCCGGCGAAGACCCTCCCGCCGAACCTCCAGGCGATGAGGGCGAGGTCGTGATACCGCTCGATGATGTGGTCCAGTTGGCGGACCTGACCGCCGAGATGATCGCCAACCAAGAGGTCATCCTGGCCCAGCAGTCGGCCATGATCCAGGCTCTGCGGGACGTGACCGCGGCGATCGAGGCGATCCCCGACCGCTACCACATCCAGATCGACGCGGCGATCCAGGGGCAGCCGCTGACCCCCGTCACGCAGCCGGTCGCCAGTCCATGACTGCACCCCCCGCCCGGCCCGCGAGAGCGGGGTGAGGCGGATTACATAGCCCACGTAATGGGCACCCGTCGCCCCCACGGTGGTCCCGCGGGACAGGGGGTCGCACTCGGAGCCGCGTCGTCGTAGCGGCTGGCCGGCGTCTGGTGAGAACCAGCCGTCGCCCCCTCGGGTGGGTCGGCGCCGACGCACTGCCCATCCCAATGCCCATGAGGGGGCCGGACAGGGTGAGAGCTGGCGACGTCCGAATCGCACGCCAGCCGGTCAGACCGCTCGGCGACGGGCAAGGCAGACCGCACCGGCCCTAGGGGTCGGTGCGCCCGCAGCGGCTCTGGGTCAGGCAGGTTGGGTAGCGAGCGAAGCGAGGTAGATCATGAAGCACGACATCAAGCAGCAGCGCATTCAGGCGCAGCCTCTGGCGCTTCGTACCGCCGACATGGCCGAAGCGTTGGGCATGGACGAACGCACTCTCGCCCGATTGGCCGACCCTCCGCCCTCAATCAAGCTCGGCGGCCGGCTGAAGCTGTACCCCGTTAAATCCGCCGAAGAGTGGCTGCGTCGAAAGCTCGAAGAGCAGGAGGTGCAATAATGCCCGGACCCCGACCCAGCGGCGGCATTACCCCGCCGCCGACTCCCCTGCACGACGCTAACCAGGCAGTGGCCCTGCTTGCGACCATGCACAAGTGGTCATGCACAATGACCCAGGACGGCGACCACGTGCGTTACGTCATTGATGTCCGGCAGGCTGGGCGAAGGGTGCGGGGTAGTGGGCGTACGTTTGTTGGCGCGGTGATGACGGCTCTTGGAAAGTTCCGCGGGATCGAGCCGTCATCACCGCCGCAACAGCATCAGCTGAAGCTCACTCGCTGACCCGAGTATCTTGACCCGGTGGCCTCCTACCACCATGCCCGCCACCTGGTCCAGCTGTGCCGCGACGGCCGGCGGCTCACCATCCGACTCGGCTCATGCAGCAAGAGGCAGGGCGAGCGGGTCGCCGACCTGATCCAGCGGCTCGAGGGCGCCCGGCGGCTGGGCCTGCCCCCCGATGATGATGTGCAGCGGTGGGTTGCATCCGCCGACCGATCCATCGTCGCCAAGCTGGCCAAACTGGACCTCTGCGACCCACCTGGTGACGCCACGGTCGCAGACCTTGCCGCCCGGATCAACGCCGAGTATGCCGCCGCCGAGGTCACCCCGGCCACCCGCACCAAAGTCGCCGGGGCAATGGCCGCCATGGTCGAGATGCTCGGCGGCGACACGCCGATGGGTCGGGTCCGCCCCGACGCCGGCCAGTCCATGCGGCGCGACATGCTCGCCGCCGGCCTGGCCGAGGCGAGCGTCCGTAAGCGATGCTTGATGATCCGCAGCGCTTTCGCCTCGGCAATGGAGCGGGGCAGCATCCATCTCAACCCGATGGCTGGGGTGCCCTGTGCCCCACTGCCGACGAAGCACAAGCACTACATCGACGCGGAGGATGCCCACCGAGTGCTCGATGCCCTACCCGACCAGCGGTGGCGGCTGATGTTCGCCCTGTCCCGCTGGGGCGGCCTGCGGATGCCCAGCGAGGCAGCCCGGATGACGTGGGGCGATGTCCACTGGGGGCGGGGCCGCCTGACCATCCACGGCAAGGGCCGCAACGCCGATCACCCGGAGGCCGGCGGGGGGCGCGAGCGGATGATGCCGCTGTTCCCCGAGGTGCGGCGGGAACTTGAGGATTGGCGGGTGGTTCAGGATGGGCCGGGCGAGCAGGGCCCGCGGGTCAAGGTCATCCCCGGCCTGACGCACAACGCCGGCGGCCAACTCCGCAACGTCCTCATCAACGCGATCAAGCGTGCGGGCGTCGAGCCCTGGCCCCGGCTGTGGCACAACATGCGAGCCAGCCGTCAGACGGAACTGCTGGCCGAAGGATACGCGATGCACGTCGTCTGCTCCTGGCTCGGCAACACGCCGGCGGTCGCGGCGGACTCGTACCTACAGGTCACGGAGGACGATTATCAGCGTGCTGCTGGAGGCGCTTCAGAAAGCGCTTCAGGCAGACACCGGCAGACGGGGGCGGTAGCCCCACAGAACCCGAATCACCCGGCCTATGGGGGCGGTAGCGGGTGATGGGTCCAGTTGATCGTTCCAGTACGGCCCA
>CAZVBW010000052.1:0-30416 GCA_964625505.1 uncultured Phycisphaeraceae bacterium | reverse complement strand
TCCTGCTAACCGCCCTCGGCGTGGGCCAGACGCTCCGCGTCCTTCGCGACCGCCCGGGCCATTTGCGAGAAGATCAACTGGTGCACCGGGTACAGCCCGTACCAGTACAGCGGCCCGAGCACCCCCTTGGGCAGGAACAGCGCGGTCTGCGTCAGACACGACCCGCCCCGCTTGGGGTCCGGCTCCACCTCGAACTGCAGCCACGCCAACCCCGGGACCTTCATCTCCGCGTGCAGCCGCAGCAGCCCCGTTCGATCGCCGCCGGCCTCTGGGGCGTTGACCTCCTCGACCCGCCAGAAATCCACCGCCTCCCCGGCGTGCAGGTCATGCGGGTGCCGCCGGCCACGCCGCAGGCCCGGGCCGCCAATGAGCTGATCAAAGAACCCCCGCAGCCGCCAGGCCCAGCCCCACACCAGATAGCCCCGCTCGCCGCCCAGCGAGGTGTACGCCCGGTGTACCGCGTCCGGACCCGCGGCACTGTGCACCTTCCGCACCTCCCGCAGCACCCCCTGCTCGTCGCCCAGCTCGGCCGTGTCTGACGTGGCCGTGATCCCGCTCCATCGCGTCTGCACCTGGTTGGTCAGCGTCTGCTCCAGGGCCCGGCCGACCGCCTCCTCGTAGAGCATCGGCTGGACCTGCGGGAACCGCGCCTCCGCCCGGGCCGTGTCCGCGACCAGCGGGCTGACCACCCCCTCGATCAGCGGCACCGCCAGGTTGTTCGGGATCGGCGTGACCAGCCCGACCCACCGCCCGGCGAGCGTGGGCGCCAACAGCGGCAGCGACACAATCCACCGGCGACGAAGCCCCCGAACCTTCGCGTACCGCTGCATCATCTGGGCGAACGTCAGCACGTCGGCCCCGATCTCGACCACGCCCGCCGGCTCCTGATCCATCGCCGCCATCAGGTACTCCAGGACCGACCGCACCCCGATCGGCTGGACGCGGTTGTGCACCCACTTGGGCGTGAGCATGATCGGCAGCCGCTCGGTCAGGTATCGCACCATCTCAAAAGACGCGGAGCCCGACCCGATGATCGGGCCGGCCCGGAACTCCGTGGTCGGCAGGCCGTCCCGCAGCAGCTGGCCGACCTCGACGCGGCTGGCCAGGTGGCCGGTCATTGCCTGCGGGTCTTCCGGCGTCAGCCCGCCGAGGTAGATCACGTGCCGAAGCTCGGCCGACTCGCGGGCCGCATCAATGAAGTGGTTTGCCGCCTCCCGGTCCCGCTTGGCAAAGCCCCGGCCGCCGCCCATGCCGTGCACGAGGTAATAAGCCACGTCCACATCGCGGACCGCCGGCGGCAGCGTGTCGGGCTGAAGCAGGTCCCCCTCGACAACCCGGACGCGGTCCGCCCAGCCGCGGGCCGAGCCGGCGAACCGCTTCGCATCCCGCACCAGGACCGTGACCTCGTGCCCGGCCTCGAGCAGCCGCGGGCCGAGCCGACCGCCGATGTACCCGGTCGCGCCGGTGAGCAGCACACGCATGGGCGAGCGTAGGCGGGTGGCGGGTTGCGGGGTGCGGGGTGCGGGGTGTCAACGGGAGCCACGGGCACAAGGTGTCCGCGCGGCGACCAGCGATCCGCTCCTACGCTCGCTCGATGCAATACATCACACAATTGAGCGTTAGGCGATCCATGAACGCACGCCGCCGCGCCTTCACGCTCCTCGAGCTGTTGGTGGTGATCAGCATCATCGCGCTGCTGATCGGGATCCTGCTGCCGGTGATTGGCCGGGTCCGGGTGGCGGCCAAGCGGACCGTCTGCCAGTCCAACCTGCGGCAGGTGGGCATCGCAATCGAGTCCTACCGCGGCGATCAGAACGAAATCTACCCCTACGCCCGGTACATGCCCGACCCGTTCCTGAGCCTGTTCCCGACCGATCCGGGCCTGCCCGAAGCGGTCGACGACCAGATGCCCCAGGACAGCGACGCCTGGCGGTGCCCCGGCGATGAGCTGGTGCACCCGCTGGCCGGGTCCAGCTACACCTACAACGCCTCCCTGGCCGGCCGAACGCTCGACGAGACCTGGTTCGTCCGCCGGCTGGGCATGAACGCCAGCGAGTTCCCCGTCGCCTATGACGTGGACGGCAACACCTTCGCCCTGGATGGCACGCCCGACGAGATCAGCGTCCCGTTCTTCCACGACCGCCGAAACCTGCTTTTCGCTGATGGCCATGTCGGCAACTACGATTGATCCATTCACCGGGCGATCTGCCCAGGAGTCCTTCCCATGCTGGAGAACATGTCCCGTCGCGGCCGCCTCGTGCTGACCGCCAGCCTGCTCGTGCTGGGTGTCGGGGCCCTGGCGTTCGGCGGGTCGTGGTGGTGGAATCACCGCCCGGTCGAGATGCCCGAGACTGCCGACGAGGCGTTCGCGACCATCGGCACCGACCGCTGGGACCGGCTACCCGCCTACCGGCAAGACGAGTACATGCAGCAGACCTGGCGGCTGGTCGAGCAGCTGCCCGATGAGCAGCGGCGGGAGCTGCGGACGCAGTTCCGTGAGGACGACCGGCTCGAGCGGGCGATGGAAGATCAGATGCGCCGCCGGATGATCGAACGGGTCCGGGCGGTCAACGCCGGCGAAGAGCCTGAAGGCTCCATGTGGGGCTCGGGCCGACCACGCGGTCAAAACCGCCACAACCGCGAGGACCGCGCCGACCGCCCGGAGCCGACCGAGGAGCAGCGCCAAGAACGCCAGCAGCGAATGCAGGACCACATCCAGGACCGCTTCCAGTCCGGCAACCCGCAGGTCAACGGCCTGATCGGCGAGCATTACCGCGAACGCCGCCAGCAGCGCGAGAACCGTCGGTAGCGCCCGCCGCTCGTTTAGCGGGTGCGGCGAAGCCGCCCCCTGCGTCACACGGACGACGCCACCCGCCGGCGCACGCGCAGGCATTTCACTTCCGGGGGGGCCGCTATCTTCGCCGGGATGAAGCGTGTGCTCTCGGGCATCCAACCCAGCGGTCGGCCGCACCTGGGCAACTTCGCCGGGGCGATCGACCAGTTCGTGGCCCTGCAGGAGGACCACGAGCTGTTCATCTTCGTGGCCTCGTACCACGCATTGACGACGCTCCGCGACCCCGACCTGCTGCGGGCTCAGACGCGGGAAGTCGTCACAGCCTACCTCGCCGCCGGCCTGAATCCGGACCGCTGCCACCTGTACCTGCAGCAGGACGTGCCGCAGGTGACCGAGCTGGCGTGGCTGCTGGGCTGCGTGTGCCCGGTGTCGATGATGGACAAGGCGGTCAGCTACAAGGACAAGCTCGCCAAGGGCCTGACCGCGAATGTCGGCCTGTACACGTACCCGGTGCTGCAGGCGGCAGACATCCTCGCGGTCGACCCGGACGTGGTGCCCGTCGGCCGGGACCAGAAGCAGCATGTGGAGATCACCCGCGACCTGGCCGGACGGTTCAACAGCGCGTTCGGCGAGGTGTTCAAGCTGCCCGAACTGCAACTCCGCCGCGGGGCCGAGATTCTTCCGGGGGTCGACGGGCAGAAGATGTCCAAGAGCTACGGCAATGACATCGACCCGTTTTTGCCTGAGAAGCAGCTCCGCAAGCGGGTCATGAAGATCGTCAGCGACAGCAAGACCGTCGAGGATCCCAAGGACCCGGAAGCCGACGCGACGTTCCAGATCTTTCGCGGCGTGGCGGGGTCCGATGACCCACGTGTGGAGCAGCTGGCCGAGCGGTACCGGGCGGGCGGCATGGGCTACGGCGAGGCGAAGCAGGCGCTGTACGAGCTGATCCTCGACCGCTACGGCGATGCCCGGCAGCGCAAGGCCCAGCTAGATGCCGACCCCACGCAAGTTGATCGGGCTCTGGCGTCCGGTGCCGAGGCGGCCCGGGAGGTAATCGGCCAAGTCACCCAGCGGGCGCGGCAGGCGGTGGGGTTGTAGAATGCGTCGCGGTGCGATATGGCCCAGTGGGTTTTAGAAATCCCGGAACAGACCGACCAGTTGGTGCGCAAGCAACTGGGCGATGTATCCGATCAGGCTTTGGCCGCATACGTCAACGATCTGGTCCGTCGTCAAGCCTTTGATCTAATTGTGCAGCGGATTCGAGCTGGGTTTTCCGAGCTGAGCTCGGATCAGGTCGAGCGCTTGGTGGACGAGGCGGTGGACTGGGCGCGTGCGACTCGTTCTTGACACGAATATCCTTATCAGTTCGCTTCTGACCCCTGGCGGTCGGCCTCGGCAGCTCTACGGCCTGTGGCTCGCCGGCGCCTACCAACTGGTGACGAGCCCGCCGCAGTTGGCGGAGTTGCGGCGGGTCATGGACTATCCAAAGATCGTTAAGCGGACCCGGCCGGCCGATACCGACAAGATGATCGAACAGCTCCGGGACAGCGACTGGTTGGTCGATCAGCTGCCGGACTGCCAGCTTTCTCCCGACCCCATGGACAACCTGATACTGGCGACCGCGATGGCAGGAGACGCAGATGCGGTGGTCACGGGTGACCGCCGACACCTGCTTTCCGTCGCGAGCCGTTCCCCGGTCCCCATCGTTACGGTTGTCGAAGCCCTGTTATGGATTGCCGGAGAGGAAGCAGTCCCGCGATGAATGGTGTTGATTCCAGTCTGGCCTTGGGCGTGCTCGGCGGCGGGCAGTTGGGGATGATGCTCGGCGAAGCGGCCGCGGCCCGGGGGGTGGACCTGCACGTGTACTGCCCCGACCCGTCGTGCCCCGCGGCGTCGGTCGCGATGCGCCACGTGGCCAAGCCGTACGACGACCTGGAGGCGGTCGGCGAGTTCGCCCGCGGCGTCGAAGCGGTGACCTATGAGTTTGAAAACGTTCCCGCCGGGACCGCGGCGGCGTGTCAGCAGCACGCCCCGGTCCGCCCGAGCCCAGCGGTGCTTGCCGCTTGTCAGGACCGCCTGCGGGAGAAGACCTCGCTGCAGCAGCACGGCCTGCCGACCGCGCCGTGGGCCGCCGTCCGGAGCTTCGACGATCTGCAAACCGCCCTCGACGAACTCGGCACCCCCGCCGTGCTCAAGACCACCGGCGGCGGCTACGACGGCAAGGGCCAGCGGATCATCCAGCACCGCGATCAGGCCGGCTGGGCCTGGGAAGACCTCGGTGGCCGGCCGTGCGTGCTCGAGGGCTTTGTCCACTTCGAGCAGGAGCTCAGCGTCGTCGCCGCCCGTGGCATTGCCGGCGACATCGTGGCCTACGGCCCGATGGCGAACACGCACCGCCACCACATCCTGGACCTCTCGGTCTGGCCCGCCGCCGTGGCCCCGGAAGCGAGCGAGCAAGCCCTCGCCGTGGCCCGCCGCGTGGTCGAAGCGCTCGATGTGGTCGGCGTGCTGTGCATCGAGATGTTTCAGATGACATCGGGCCCCGAGTCGTCGGGCAGCCGCGGGCAGGCTCCCGGGGGCATCCTCATCAACGAGCTCGCCCCGCGCCCGCACAACTCCGGCCACCTCACCATCGAGGCCTTCGACCACAGCCAGTTCGACCAGCAGCTGCTCACCGCCACCGGCCAACCCCCCGCCGCCATCACCCCCGCCGCCCCCGCCGCGGCGATGGTCAACCTGCTGGGCGACCTCTGGCGCGACGGCGAACCGCAGTGGCATCTCCTGCAGAACCGGCCCGACGTGCACCTGCACCTCTACGGCAAGGCCGACGCCCGGCCGGGCCGCAAGATGGGCCACCTGACCGTGCTCGCCGATTCGCCGCAGCAGGCGGTGCAGCGGGCCGTGGCCGCCCGGGCCGCGGTCGCACCGGGGGTGCTGGACGTGCGGGACCCCGACGAGCAGCTGCCCGCGAGCTGACCGACGCTCGGCGAGCCGTGGGCTGTATTACACTCGCCGGATGACGCTGCCGACCCGCCGCTGGACCTTGCCGACCGCCCTGCTGGTGTGCCTGCCGCTGCTCACGGCTGCCGGCTGCCAGAAGGCGAAGGACTTCACCGGCTGGCCCCCCGTGGCGTTCAGCGATGAGGGGGACTACCTGCCGCGTGCGTCGGGCCCGGGCCTGGTCGTGATGGATGACCACCCGATCCCCGATGTGCCGATGCCCGTCGGTTTCGTCGCCCTGCCGTCCCGCAGCAGCAGCGACATGGCCGGCAACGCCCGCCGCGTCACCCACGTCTACCAGGGCCGCGCCACCGGCCGCGACGCCATCGACTTCTACCGCGACCACCTCGACGACTTCGGCTGGCGCTTCCAACGCCTCGACGCCCTGCCCGACGGCTCATCGGTCCAGAGCTACACCAAGGGCCCCGAGATGCTCCGCGTCCAGTCCGTCGACGACGACGGCGTGTTGACGATCTATATCTTCATCGAGCCGCTGCCCAACACGGACTGACATCTCGTGAAGCCGACGCGGAGTTCGCCGAAGGCGAGCGAAGCGTCTGTATCCCCCGCCCCGCCGCCCCACGCGGCAGGCCTTCTGCTAGCTTGCCCGGCTCCCCATGGAACACCACGAGACCGAGCATCAGTCCCGCACCGAGGTCGAGCAGGCCGTCGATAACGCCCGCAAGCTGTGGGACCGTTTCGGCAACACCGTGCTGACGGCCGTGCTGATCGTCGCCCTCGTGGTGGCCGGCCTGCGGCTCTACAACTGGCGGCAGACCCAGGTCGTCGAAGAGGCCTGGGGCTCGCTCAACACGACGTTCACGCCGCAGGCCCTGCTCGTCGTCGCCGACGAGAACGACGGCGTCCCGGCCGTCCAGGCCCTGGCCCGGCTGCGGGCCGGCGACCTGTTCCTCCAGGAAGCGCTCACCGCCGCCGGCCAGGCCGAGGCCGCCGCCTCGACCACCGAGCCCGACGCCGACGCCCCCGAGCCCGCCGACCCCGCGAGCCTGTTGCAGCAGGCCGGCCAGGCTTACCAGATGGTCCTCGACACCGACGCCGACCCGCTCTACGGCCACAACGCCCGCCTCGGCCTCGCCGCCGTCGCCGAGTCGCAGGCCCAGTGGGACCAGGCCACCGACCACTACCAGCAGGTCATCCAGAACGCCGCCCCCGCATATCCGGTGCTCGTCCAGCAGGCCCAGGCCCGCCTGGACCTGCTGCCCCAGGTGCAGCAACCCCTGCCCTTCGGCCCCGAGCCCACACCCATCGCCCTGCCCGTGCCCCTCACCCAGCCGGCGACTCAACCCGCGCCCACGACCCAGCCCGCACCGCCCCCCGCGACAGCGCCTACGACTCAGCCTCAGACTGCCCCAGCCCCCGAAGCCGACGGCTGATCCGCCTCAGGCGGAGAAGCGCCGGATGGCCCCCGCCACCCAGCCCCCAACCCGATCCCGGAGAAGCCGACGCTGAGGCGCAGCCGAAGCGTCTGGTATCTCCCCTCTACCATCGCCGACCTTGCCCGTCGACGATCCCTACCACGCCCAGAACCTCGACGACCTGCTCGACGCCGGGGCCGAGTCGCGGTCGTGGACCCTCACCAAAGACGCCCCCCACCGCCTGGACACTCACCTGCGGTCCAAGCTCAAGGGCATGAGCCGCAACCAAGTCCAGCGCCTCATCGCCATGGGCGGTGTCACCGTCAACGACGCACCCGCCAAGGCCTCGACCCACCTCAAGCAGGGCGACACCGTCACCGTCGTCGTCCCCCCCCGCCCCGCCTCGGACATCCAGCCCGAGCCGATCCCGATCGAGGTGCTCTACGAAGACGACGACATGATCGTCGTCAACAAACATGCCGGCATCATCGTCCACCCCGCCCGAGGCGAGCAGACCGGCACCATGCTCCACGCCCTCGCCCACCACTTCCAGGAAGCCGACGCTGAGCGAAGCGAAGCGTCTGGTACCGGCCGCTTGTCCCCCACCGGCACCGCCGACGCCCGCCCCGGCGTCGTCCACCGCCTGGACCGGCACACCACCGGCGTCATCGTGTTCGCCAAACGCGAAGCCGCCCACGCCTTCATCGCCACCCAGTTCGAACGCCGCACCAACCTCAAGGCCTACCTCGCCCTGGTCCACGGCATCCCCCAA
The DNA here is from genome assembly GCA_964625505.1 of uncultured Phycisphaeraceae bacterium. Lineage (GTDB taxonomy): Bacteria > Planctomycetota > Phycisphaerae > Phycisphaerales > Phycisphaeraceae > CAZVBW01. Next base: position 22,471 of record CAZVBW010000052.1, on the reverse strand, counting down.
CCGCTCTCCGGTGCCATCGACCAGCCCCTGGGCAAGCACCCCACCTACCGCGAAGCCTTCGCCGTCCGACACGACCACACCGGCCGCGACTCGCTCACCCTCTACCGCACCCGCCGCCTCTACCCCCGCCCCCAGGAAGCCGCCCCGGAAGCCGACGCTGAGCGAAGCGAAGCGTCTGGTCCGCGCACCCCTCACACTTGGGGCGCACGTCCCCCCCTGCGATCCGGGGTCTGTGACCCCGGATCCGGCGTCATCCGCCTGAGGCGGACCGGCTCGCTCAACACAAACGCCGGCTACGCCCTCGTCGAGTTCGAACTCAAGACCGGCCGAACCCACCAGATCCGCGTCCACTCGACCTACATCGGCCACCCCCTCGTCGGCGACCTCGTCTACGGCGGCATGATCACCGGCCCCCCGGAATTAGCCTCGGCACCCCTCAGTCCTGCCCACCGCCCCCACCTGACCTTCGCCCGCTCCCGCGAAGAAGGCCAGAAGCTCGAAGCCCAAGCCACCACCCGCGCCGCCGCCGGCGAAGCCCCCCTCATGGCCGTCCCCGCCCTCCACGCCGCCCTGCTCCGCATCCACCGATTCAGCGACAACCAACCCATCACCTTCACCGCCCCCGTCCCCGCCCCCCTCCGCGACATGATCCACCACCTCGAACAAGGAACCGCCCACCCCGGCATCACCGATGGCACCCACATCGACCTCCAAACCGCCCTGGGCCTACCCGATGTATAGCCCGCAACATCCGCCGCGCTTCCAGCGTTTAGCGGCTGCGGCGAAGCCGCGCCCGCCTCAGACGAGCTGCATCTCATGAGCGGCGGACAACCTGCGAGCCGTAGCAAAAATCCCGAAGATGCATCGCAATGATCCTCGGCGGCACCTTCAACTCATGCTGTGGCAAGCTCACCATCATCGATACAAGCTCCCCACGCTCCGCAACTGCCTCAAACTGAATGACCAGATGCCGGGCCATCGGCGAGCCCACCTCCTTCACGTCAAGGAGTCGCTCGAACGGCACTGTCAGGTTCTGAGTGCGGAAGGCTTGACCTGACGCGACACCCCAAGCGAAGCGAAGCCAGCCTGGGACCCACCACGCGCCGTCCAGCGAAGTCCCGCCGACGATACGGATCAACAGGTGATGATCGAACAGCTCGAGGAGCGGTTGACGCCTCGCGATGACGTTGAAGCTCGCCGTAGCTACCGGAATCAGCAAGAGTGTGCCACCGACTGACATCGCGGTCACCGCAACGGCGTCCTGGCCACTCAAGGTCTCAAGATGGCCGGTTAGTACAGCGACCGCCGACACGATGCAAGTGAAACTCATTGGGCCAAGAACGAGCAACTGAGCCCAGTAAATCCACGTCTTGCCAAAGTACATGCAGCGGCCCATGAAAAGCATTGGACGCCGCTTGATCCCCGCTGGCAAGTCACCGGCGATGTCCTCAATCCTTGTGCTTCCTCCCTCTCACCTCCCATTCATCCGCCGCCACTACACCCGTCCCCATGAACCCAAGCGGACTCATCTTCGGGCGTCGGCGAGGCGGGCGTGGGTCGTTCAAGATGCGGCTGATCCTCGGCCTGATCCTCGCGGCGGTCGCCCTTGGCTCGTATTACTTCACGACCCAGGAGAATCCGCTCACCGGCGAAGCGCAACGGGTCTCGCTCAGCGTGGACCAAGAGATCGCCTTGGGCCTCAACGCGGCGCCGGAGATGGCCCAGCAGTTCGGCGGCGTATCGACCAACGCCCGCGGCGTTCGGGTCGTCGATCAGGTCGGCCAGCGGCTGCTGGCGGTGATGCCCGACGTGCTGCCCGGCGGGGACAACAACCCGTACCAGTTCACCTTCACCCTGCTGGACGACGACAACACGGTCAACGCCTTCGCCCTGCCCGGCGGCCCGACGTTCATCACCGACGCGCTCTACAACCAGATGGACAACGAGGCCCAGCTGGCCGGCGTCATGGGCCACGAGATGGGCCACGTGATCGAGCGGCACGGTGCCCAGCGGATGCGGCAACAGGAACTGCAGCAGGGCCTGGCCCAGGCCGCCGTCGTGGCCGCGGGCGACCCCTCGGGGGCAGATATCACCCAGATGGTCGGCCAGTTCATCCAGATGAGCTACGGCCGCGATCAGGAACTGGAATCCGACACGTACGGCCTGGAGTTGATGGTCGCCGCCGGCTACGACCCGCGGGCGATGGTCGATGTGATGCAGATCCTCGCCGAGGCCAGCGGCGGCTCGGGGGGCCGGCCCGAGTGGTCCAGCACGCACCCCGCACCGGAGAACCGGATCGGGCAGATCGAGGCGTGGATCGCGCAGGAGTTTCCCGACGGCGTGCCGGCAGACTTGGGCACGCCGCCGCTGCGCTAGCCCGAGCGGTCCCAAGACCGGGTGTGGTTATCGGCCGCGGGGGCCCGAATCCTGATCGGCCGATCTTGGATGGTGTAGGGCGTTCTGCCCGCGGAATCCCGCCTCTTTGCGGTTGAGCCATTGCCCAGCAAGGGCGATTGATGAGCGGCGTGTGACAAAGCACTTGCAGCAGCTTCTGCATGCGGGTTAGACTTTCGTGCGTCGGAAGACCCTATGAAGTGCTGCTCGAAGCCGACCACTCGCCGCCGTGTCCACGGATCGGAACCCGGTTCAACCCCGCCGGGTCGGTGATGTCGCTCCGGGCCCCGGTGCCCGGACGGATCGAGCAGCACAAATGTTCCCCCCCGCGTGGAGGCCTGTGTTGCTCAGCCGTCTAGTCGTCGCCGCCATCGTTTGCTCCGGCCTTGCCTCGGTCAGTCCGACCGTCGAGGTCCACGCCCAGGCCGATCAGGCCGCCGCCACCCAGCTGTACGAGCTGGGCCAGCAGCGGTTTGAAGTGGGCAACCTCGAAGGGGCGCGTGACGCCCTGCGCCGGGTGGACCCCCAGGCGCTCAGCCAGCCCGAGCGGGTCGAGTATTACCAGCTGCTCCAGCGGGTCGAGGCCGGCCTCAACGGCGGGGCCCCCGCCGCCTTGGACACGCCCCCCGCCGCGGAGGCCGACGGCACCAACATGACCCAGCCGCCGCTGGAACAGGTCATGGACCCGATGCCGGTCGCCGACGGGGATGACCGGATGCAGCAGCTTGAGCAGGCCGGGGCCATGCTCGACGACGACCCGGCCGGCTCGCTGTCGGCCTACCAGCAGCTCGCCGCGGACCCTCAGACCCCGCCGGCCGTCCGCCAGCAGGCCAGTGCCGGCGCGGCGGAGGCCCAGCGCCGCATCGACCGTGACCGCACCGCCGTGCGACGCCTGATCGCCTTGGCGGGGCGTGACATCGAGCAGGGCAACTACGCCGCCGCCGCCGCGAAGCACGAGTCGATCCAGCAGGCCGATGTGCAGCTGGGCTGGTTCGAGCAGAACCAGCTGGACCAGCAGCAACAGGTGGTGGCCCAGAACACCCCGGCCGGCGGCTTCGCCCCGGTGCCCGTGGCCCAGGCCCCCGCCCCGGACCCGGACCCGATGGCGGTCGCACAAGCCGAGCCGACGCCCGTCGAGCGGCTTGACGACCTGCCCACCGCCGGGCCCGACCCGGGCACCAACGTCCCGGTCGAACAGATCGACGAGCCCGGGTCCGACCTGCTCACGCGAGCCCGGATGCAGCAGACCCAGCGTCTGATGGACCAGGCCGAAGACTTTGAGCAGCGGGGCCAGTACCGCCTGGCGGCCCAGTCGTATCAGGATGCCCTGCTCAACGACCCGGACAATGTGGAGGCCCAGGCCGGCCTCTCCCGTGTCGAGGCCGAACTCGCCGTCACACGTGCCCCGCGTGGGCCGCTGGAAGCCCGTGGCGTGGAGGTTCAGGTGCTTCAGCAGCGGGCGGAAGCGACCTTCAATGACCGGATGGCCGAGGCCCGTGAGCTTTTGCGGGATGACGAGTACGCCGCCGCCCAAGACGCCGTGGACCTGGCGCAGACCGGCTTGGAGCGTGACGAGCGGTTCTTCTCGAGCACCGACTTCAACGCCCTGCTCCGCCAGGCCGAAAACCTCGAGTCGCAGATCGCCGACGAGCGTCAGGCCGATCGTGTGGCGATGGAGCGCGACACCAACGCCGCCGAGGCCCGCGAGGCTCAAATGGCCCGCCGAATCGCCGAGCAAGAGGAGCGTCAGCGCGTCCAATCGCTGCTGATCCAGGCCCGGGCCCTGCAACGCGAGATGCGGTACGAGGAGTCGCTCGAACTGCTGGACCAGGCGCTGTTCCTAGAGCCCAACAACGTCGCCGCCCAGGCGATGCGGGACATGATCCAGGACGTGCTGCCGGTCCTCCGCTACCAGGAGGCCATCCGCGAACGCAATCTCCGCACAGCCAACTTGGCGGTGGACAACATCGAGGCCACCCAGCCCCCGCTGGACATCATGGAGTACCCGGACATCTGGCCGCAGCTCACGCAGCGCCGGCTGGCCGCGCTGGACACCGGCGGCGGCGAGTCCGAAGCCTCCCGCAACGCCGCCCAGGCGCTGCGACGCATCGTCGACGCCAACTTCGAGGCCAACAGCTTTGAGCAGGTCATCAACTATCTCCGCAACAGCACCGGCGCCAACATCGCCGTGAACTGGCCGGCCCTGGAGCTGGCGGGCGTGGACCGAAACCGGCTGATCAGCCTGCAGCTTTCGAACGTCCCGGCCGAGCAGCTGCTGGAGCTGGTGCTCGATCAGGCCGGTGCCGAGGTGCAGGACATCGACCCGATCGGCTACTCGATCATCGAGGGCGTGGTCACCATCAGCACCGAACGCGACCTGCAGCGCAGCACCATCGCCCGCGTCTACGACATCGACGACCTGCTGGTCACCGTGCCGGACTTCGCCGAGGCCCCGGCCTTTGACCTCAATGAGGCCCTGTCCAACACCGAGTCGGGCGGTTCGAACCAGAACAGCGGCGGCGGCGGTGGCGGCGGCGGCGGTGGATTTGGCGGTGGCGGCGGCGGCCTGTTTGGCGACGACGCCGACAGCGCCGAGGAGGTCGAGCTGTCCCGCGAAGACCTCGTGGCCCAGATCCAGGACCTGATCACCACCACCGTCGGCGAGTCCGAGGACTGGCAGCTGCAGGACTCCACCCTCCAGGAGCTCAACGGCAACCTCATCGTCCGCACCACCCCCGACAACCACCGCTCGATCATCGAGCTGCTCGCTCAGCTCCGCGAAAGCCGGGCCATCCAGATCAGCGTCGAAGCCCGCTTCCTGCTGGTCGATCGCAACTTCCTCGAGGAGTTTGGCGTGGACATCGACGCCAGCTACCGCTCCAGCGGCAACTTCGGGCCCATCACCATCGCCCAGGACACAATCGGCCTGGGCAGCTCCCAGGCCACCGACTTGACGCCCGACGGCTTCGTCGCTGACACGCCCCTGGACAACTCCACCGGCTTTGCCGCGACCGACCCGATCGGCCGGTCGCTGGCCCTGGGCGTGTCGTTCATCGACGACCTCGAGGTTGACCTGCTGGTGCGGGCCACCCTCGCCAATCGGCGCAGCATCTCGCTCACCGCCCCGCGGGTGACGTTCTTCAACGGTCAGCGGGCCTACGTGCTGGTCGCCCGTCAGATCGCCTTCATCTCCGACCTGGAGCCGATCCCCGATGCGATCGGCTTCGACGTGACGCTCTCGGTCACGCAAGCCGGCGTCATCCTCGATGTCGAAGGCACTGTCTCGGCCGACCGCCGCTACGTCACCCTGACGCTGCGTCCGTCGCTGGCCAACATCGTCCAGCCGATCCGCACCATCCCCCAGAGTTCGGTGTTCGTCATCGAAGGCGACGACGACACGCCCGACACCATTATCCCCTTCTCCGCCTTCGTCGAAGCCCCCGAGCTCGAGATCACCTCCGTCCGCGCCACCGTCTCGGTCCCCGACCGCGGCACCCTGCTGCTGGGCGGCCAGCGGCTGGTCGGCGAGGTCGAGGTCGAGTCCGGCGTGCCGGTGCTGTCGAAGATTCCGATCCTCAACCGGCTGTTCACCAACACCTCGACCGTCAAGGACGAGCGGACGCTGCTGATCCTGGTCAAGCCCACGATCATCATCCAGCGGGAGCAGGAGGACCTGCTGTTCCCCGGCCTCAATGACGACGCTGACGCGTTCAACCGCGGCCTGATCGAGTAGCCCCTGCTGGGCGATCCAATCGCAACCCAAAGCCCGGGGATGGCCATCCCCGGGCTTTTCTTATGGGTGCGCGTGCCGTCATCGCGGGCGAAGCCCACGTGGTGTTCAGCAGTCCCTGAACGACGGCACCACCGAACGACCGCACCTGACGGGCTCAGCCGTGCCTACCGCTCCAGCGCCGCGAGCACCGCCAGCACCGCCACGGTCTGCAACGCCGCCAGGCACGCCTGCCACGCCTCGAGCGACCCGAGCATGACGCCCGACAGCCCGGTCGCCAGCGTGCACAGCCAGATCACGCCGACCGCCCGCCGCTTGCTGTAACCCTGCCGGACCAGGCGGTGCGAGAAGTGGTTGCGGTCGCCGACCAGCGGACTCCGCCCGGCCCGCAGTCGCAGCAGGCAGACCGTCACAAAGTCGTACAGCGGCACCGCCAGGACCACCAGCGGCGTGAGCAGCCCGTACCAGTGGGCCCGCGTCGCACCCGCCGCCGCCCCACCGATGTGCGGGCCGCCCGCTGTGCCCATCGACTGCAGGTACGCCGCCGCCGCCGGGCCCTCGGGCAGGGCCGGCACGGTCAAGAAGTACGTCGTCCGGATCGAGATCACCGCCAGCAGCAGCCCCACCAGCAACGACCCGCCATCACCGAGGTACAGCCGCGCCGGGGCAACGTTGAACACCAGAAACCCGGCCAGCGCCCCGAACAGCAGCGCCGCCAGCGCCGCCACAAACCACTCGCCGCCGATCAGCGTCGCCGCCAGGTACACCCCCGCGGCCACCGCGGCGACCCCACCCGCCAGGCCGTCCATGTTATCCATGAAGTTGACCGCGTTGACGACCACGACGATCCACAGCACCGTCACCGCCACCGACCCCGCGACCCCGATGCCGCCGTAGGTGTCCAGCAGGTGCAGCACACGCATGTCCGCCGCCCAGACCAGCCCCGCGGCGATCAGCAGCTGCGCCGTCAGCTTGAGCCACGGCGAAAGCCCCCGCCGGTCATCGACCACGCCTAGCGCGTGCATCAGCGACGCCGCCACCAGGACCGCCCCGCCCACGCCCGCCGCCCGCCGCAGCCCCGGCAGGTGCACCTGCACCCACGGCAGCGCCCGCCCCCACCAATCATCCGGCACCACCAGCACCGCCAGCAGCATCGCCGCCATCGGCCAGCACACCGCCACGAAGATCGCCACCCCCCCCGCATCGCACACCGACCGGCCGCCCAGCTTGTGCGCCTCCAGCCCCGCCCGATCCACCAGCCCCAGCCGCCTGCCGTATCGCGCCAGCCCCCCGCTCAGCGGCAGGCTGATCACCCAGGCAACCAACGCGAGGCTCAGGACGATGCCGATCATTTGGAAAGCCGAGGCACGGAGGCACAGAGGCACGAAGGCACAAAGAGGCGAAGCATGCCGCCAAGCGTAAGCGACGCGTCGCCCCGCACCCCCTGCGTGCCTACGTGCCTCCGTGCCTACGTGCCTCTTCCTATTGCCCCATCACATAGCCAAAGATCAGCGGCGCCACGATCGACGCGTCGGACTGGATCATGAACCGCGGCGTGTCGGCGGTGAGCTTGCCCCAGGTGATCTTCTCGTTCGGGACCGCCCCGCTGTAGCCGCCGTAGCTGGTCGTGGCGTCGCTGATCTGGCAGAAGTACGACCAGAACGGCGTGTCGTCCCACCGCAGGTCCTGGATCATCATCGGCACCACGCAGATCGGGAAGTCACCCGCGATCCCGCCGCCGATCTGAAAAAAGCCCACGCCACCCTCCGTCGCCGCGGCCTGCGGCTCGGCGGGAGCCTCGCCCGCCCGAGCCGCCGGGGCCAGCCCGCACGCCCCGCGGTACCAGTGGGCGAGGTCTTGCATCGCCTCGGTGCCGAAGCGGACCACACGGTGATCCTCGACCCCCTCGCGGATGCACCAGGCGGTGAAGATGTTGCCCAGCGTGCTGTCCTCCCAGCCCGGGGTCCAGACGGGGATCCCCGCCCGTTTCGCGGCCAGCAGCCAACTGTCCGCCGGGTCCCGTTGAAAGTGCTGCTGCACCTGCGGGTCGTCCAGCACGTGCCAGAACAGCTCGGCCGGGAGCATCCGCTCGCCGCGATCCCGCATCTGGGTCCAGAGATCGATCATCCGCCCCTCGACGTGCCGCATCACGTCCTCGGGGATGCAGGTGTCGGTCACCCGGTTCATCCCGCGGTCGTAGAGCGCCGCCTCGTCCGCCGCCGAGAGCGCCCGCCAGTCCGCCACACGCTCGTAGGTGTCCCCGGCCAGCAGCAGGAACACGTCCTCCTCCAGGTTCGCCCCGGTGCAGGTGATCGCGTGGACCTTCCCCGCCCGGATCATCGGCGCCAGCGACCGGCCGATCCCCGCCGTGCTCATCGCCCCGGCGAGCGTGACCATCATCTTCCCGCCGGCGTCGATGTGCTCCCGGTACCCCCCCGCCGCCGCGACCAGCTCGCGGGCGTTGAAGTTGGTGAAGTGCCGATCCAGAAACGCCCGCAGCTCGCTCATCGCCGCAGCATAAAGCCCGGGGATGGCCATCCCCGGGCTTTGGAACGTCACAGACCCAGCACGTCAGCCATGTCGTACCGCCCCGCCGGCTGGTCGGCGAGCCAGGTGGCGGCTTGGAGGGCGCCGGCGGCGTAGCTGTCGCGGGTGGTGCTGACGTGTCTGAGTTCGAGCCGTTCGCCGGGGGCGGCGAAGTAGGCGGTGTGTTCGCCGGGATGGTCGCCCAGCCGCAGCGTCTGGATGGTGAGGTCTTCGGGCTTGCGGGGGTCGTGCTCGCCGTCGCGGGTGTGCCGGACCTGCAGGCCGCGATCCGGCACGGCCTCGACGATCTGCTGGGCGAGGGTGCGGGCGGTCCCGGAGGGGGCGTCCTTCTTGTCGCGGTGATGGGTCTCGAGGACCTCGATGTCGTAGTCCTCCCCGAGCAGGCGGGCGGCATCGGCGGCGAGCTTCCAGAGCACGTTGACCACGAGCGAGAAGTTCGACGACTGGCAGACGGGGATGCGGGCCGCGGCGTCGTCGAGTTGCTGGTGGTGGTCGTCGGTCAGGCCGGTGGTGCCCAGGACCAGTGGGATGCCGCGGTCGCGGCAGAGCTCGATGACCCCCGCGGTGGCGACGGGCAGGGAGAAGTCGATCAAGACGTCGGGCTGGACCGCGAGCTCGTCGGACAAGTGCAGCGGGGACCCCGGCGCATCCGGCACGGCCGGCTCGCCGAGGCGGGGGTGGGTGGCGTGTTCGATGGCGGCGACGAGGTTAAACCGGTCGGGCTGGTCGGCGGCGAGCGAGCAGAGCCGCTGGCCCATTCGGCCGGCGGCACCGTGGATGGCAAGTCGGGTGGGCATGGCGGGGCAAGTGCGAAGGTTCGAAGGCGGGCTGGGGCATCGTTGCGAGGCACGGACCGGCCCGGGTGGCTTAGACTACCCAGAGCCCCATCCGTCCTGTAGTGAGACCAGATTTGGCCCTGTTCAGCAAGTCCAGCAGCGAAGAGTCCTTCAAGCGGTCGCCGCGGAAGGCGGACAGCTTTTTCCGTCACGCCGAGACGGTCGCTGACGCCCGCAACTATCCGTACGCCATCGAGTGCTACATCAACGGCCTGCGGCACGAGCCGGACAGCCTGGAGCGGCACGAGCAGCTGCTGGACGTGGCCAAGCGGTACAAGGTTGGCGGGGGCAAGCCGGCGGGGCTGAAGGAGAAGCTGCAGTCGCTGGGCTCGGGCGACGTGGACAAGATGCTCCAGGCCGAGAAGCTCTGGGCCAAGGACGTCACCAACACCAAGCTGCTCGTGGAGGTTGCGAGCCACGGCGCGGACGCCAACGAGGCCGAGGGGCAGCTGGACCTGGGCGAGGTGGTGTTCTGGGCGGCGAACATGGCGATGGAGCAGAACGCGGCGAGCAAGAAGCCGGACAAGAAGACGTACGTCGCGCTCAAAGAGCTGTTCCGGCGGGTCGGTCGGTGGGACAAGGCGGTCGAGGCGACCAAGCGGGCGATCGCGGTCAGCGGCGGAGACGACAACCTGCTGGCCGAGCTGAAGGACCTCGAGGCCGAGCGGACGATGCAGGAGGGCAAGTACGGCGGCGGCGAGGAAGGCGACTTCCGCCAGAACATCAAGGACTCTGACGAGCAGAAGGCCTTGGCCCGGGAGAAGTCCACGCACGGCGGCGGGGACGCGAATGCGCAGCTGATCGCCCAACGGCGGGCCGAGTACGAGGACGCCCCCGAGGACACGGACAAGCTGACCAAGCTGGTCGATTCGCTGATCCGCAGCGAGGCGATCGAGAACGAGAACGAGGCGATCAAGCTGCTCCGCGGGGCTCACGAGAGCACCGGCCAGTACCGCTACCGGGTCCGGGCCGGCGACATCAAGATGAAGCAATACAACCGGGTGGTCCGGCAGCTGTCGGAGATGGCCGAGGCCGCGCCCGAGGACGAGGAATACCAGGAGAAGTTCGCGGAGGCAAAGAAGCGTCGCCTTGCTTTCGAGATGCAGGAGTACCGCGACCGGGTGCAGAATTACCCGACGGACCTGTCGCTGAAGTTCGAGCTGGGCAAGCGGCTGTTCCTCGTGGGCGAGTTCGACGAGGCGATCGGCATGTTCCAGCAGGCCAAGGCCGATCCGAAGGCGAGGGCCCAGAGCCACCTGCTCCTGGGCCGGTGCTACGTGCACAAGCAGTGGCTGGACGAGGCGATCGACACGCTGCGGCAGGGCATGGAGCACCACCCGGACGACAGCGACCGGCTGGGCAAGGAACTGCGTTACGACCTGATGGACGCGCTGGCGCGGCTGGCGGAGAAGAACAGCGACGCGGCCGCGGCGAAGGAAGCGCAAGGCCTGGCGAGCAAGCTGCTGCAGACGGACATCAACTACCGCGACATCAAGCAGCGGATGGACCAGATCCGCACGCTGGGCGAGAAGCTGCAGGGCACGGGGTCTGGCAGTGCCGCTTAAACGCCGATGCCGCCGGGCGTCATGATGCCAGCAGCGGCAGCTGGGCGCGGAGCATCTGCCTGCGGGGGGTGATCTGCAGCCAGCGGGTCCGCCGGCGCTGCTCGGTCAGCGTGAACCGCCGGCGCAGCAGCGGATCAGACTCGAAGCATCGGCTGACTTTGGTCGGGTGATTGCACTGGCTCGAACGGTGCAGGAGCACCACCCGGGCGGGCGGCCCGGCGGACGACGCCGCGGCGATGGCCTGCACGGCGGCCAGGGCTTGCTCGTTGGACAGGTGGCCCGAGTCTGAAAGGTTGCGCCGGTTGACGAAGCTGGGCCGGGACGATTGCGTGGTCATCCTCGCGTCGTAGTTGGCCTCGATGCACAGCAGATCGACGTTGGCGAAGTGGTGGACCAGGGCGTCGGGGCAATGCCCGAGGTCGGTCGCGAAGCCGATCGCGCCGGCGGCGGCGTCGAATCGGTAGGCGATAGTCCCCTGCCGATCGTGTTGACATCGGGTGGTGCTCACATGAAGCCCCGGGAGGGCGTCGAACGGCTCGCCGTCGTCGAAGCAGCGGACCAGCCCCGCCTGCTCCAGCGCCGCGGCACCGGTCATCTGCCGCAGCTCGGGCAGGTGCCAGCGGTGACAGTGCAACGCGACGCCCAGGTCCCGCATCACGCCCAGCCACCTCGGCTTGAAATGATCCCGGTCGAAGTGGGTCACGAAGACGGCCCGCAGGTCGGCGAGCGTGAGGCCCGCCTGCTTGAGCCGGGCGGCGGTGGTCCGCGGCGCAAAGCCGGCGTCGACCAGCAAGGCAGCGTCGCCGAGTTGGACGACCGTGGCGTTGCCGCCCGAGCCGCTGCCGAGGTTGCACAGCCGCAGCGCTGGCATGGATCGGCACCGTGAGCGAGTCGCCCGGGCGCGGCCGGCCCGGCCCGCGGCGTGGTCGGTCATCGGTGGCGACATCATCAGTGGACCGCCCCCCGCCCCGGCGCCCACTGCGGCGTCGGGTTGTGCGGATTGGGCGAACAGTGGCATCTGACTGATCAAGGTCTTCGACATCCATGTCGAGGCCGGCCGCTGCAGTCGCGAGCCGGCGGAGTGTTTGCGAGCTTATCGGGTCGGCGGGCGGTCCGTCGGCCGTGGCGAGACATCGTTCCCCGGCGGCAACCGCAGGTCAAGCCCGGTTTGCTGTCACAGATGGCGTTGCGGATCGTCTGTTGTTCCTGGCCGATAAGACGCCAAGCCGGGGCCGAGTGGCAGGGATCAGGGCAAGGCGTCGAAAGAACCCCTCGGGGGGCATCGAACCCGAACCGGCCACTGCGGCCACCCATGGTGGAACCATGAAGCTCACCCCACGTCATCTCGCCCGCCTCCGCCTGCCGCTGCTGGCACTGGTCGTCTGCACCAGCGGCGTGGGTTGTGTCGGTCGGCCGCATCAGTTGGTCACCGTCGAACCGACGACCGCGTATCACCAGAGTCAGCCGGACTTGACGCTCGCAGCCATCTACGGCGACGAAGCCGTCGCCGCGCCGGCCGGCATCGAGTTCGCCACCGCCGAATAGCCGGCGTCACTTGAGCTGGACCCTGCCCCCCCGCTGCTCGTTTAACGGGAACGGCTTGCGTCTCATGCCGCAGTGAGGTCCAATAAGGTGCCCAAGGTGGATTGGCCGATCCCGCCGGCCGATGAGACACTTGCGGTCGGATGGTCCTGCAGGTCAAGCGAGGGACGCTATCTTCATGTCAAGCCTAAGCCTTTGGTTTCAAGGCACGCGCAGCAAGGTGTTCGACCGCGCTGAAGATGGGAGGGGTTTGGTGGATCGGGCGTCAGGGGAATCACAAACGCTGCGCCAAAACGCATTGACCCAGCGCCCGCCCACGGCCTCGGATGATGATCCGGACCCGCAGCACCACAACGGGCACCCGTCCGAGCCCCAAGCCCGGCTGCGACGCAGCGGCGACCGCCACCAGATCACCTGGCTCGTGGCGATCGTGCTCGTGGCTTCCACCATCTTGGGGGTGGTGCTGCGGCTTCACCAGCTCGAAGCGCCCAGCGTATTTATTGACGAGCTCTACACGGTCCGCGACACCATCCCGCCGGGCAATCCCGCCATCTCCAAGTCGATGGCGTACTGGCCGACCCGCGTGGCCCTTCTGCTGACCGGGGCCGATTACGAGGGCCTGAGCATCGACGCCGAGCACCGCCGAATCCAGGGTGCCGACCACTGGCGGACGGTCACCTACGACCTGTTCCGGGCCCACGGCATCTACGAGTGGAACATGCGGATCGCCTCGGCGATCATCGGGATGCTCTGCGTGCCGATCCTCGGTTGGCTCACCTGTAAAGCCGTCGGCAGGCATTTCGGCGCCGTCGCCGCCCTTTTCCTGGCCATTGCCCCGTGGCACATCCTCTGGTCGCAGCACGCGCGGTTCTACGTCCAGCAGTTCCTGTTCGTGAACATGGCGTTGCTGCTGTACCTCATCGCGACGCGCAAGCGGTCGTGGCCGCTGATGGCCACGGCGATGGCCTGCGCGCTGCTCGCGATGCTGGTTCACCCGCTGTCGCTGATGCTCTTCGGGGTCATCGCGGTGGACCTCCTGGCCTCGTGGAAGCTCCGTGATCTGCCGCGGCCGGATTGGAAGCTGCTGCTGACCATCGGCCTGGGGGTAGCCGCGTGCCTGGGTATCGGGATCAGCGACTACCTCATCCGGCAGGTGCAGTCCGACGCATCGTTCCTCGCGGTGGCCCTGAGCCCACCGCGGCTGCTGCTCGAGAACGTGTACTACGCCGGCATCGTGCTCTGCGGCGTGGCGGTGGTCGGCGGCCCGCTGCTGTGGAACCGCAACCGCCGGCTGGGCCTGTTCTTCATCGCCGGGGTTGTTGTGCCGCTGCTGGCGCTGGCGTTTCTCATCAGCTTCGGTGGGGCGCGGGTTTTCGTCCGGTACGCCTTTTTCAACCTCTTCAGCATCATCGTGCTGGCTTCGGTCGCGAGCGTCTACTGCTACAACGCCCTGCGGCCCAGGCTCGGGATGCTGGCCGCACAGCTGCCGATCATCCTCGTGGTCGGCGCGACCGCGCTGCAGCTGATGATCTACTTCAACGGCTCGTACGGCGACCGCGCTCGCTGGCGCACCGCCTTCGAGTGGGTGGCCGAACGCCGCAACCCGGATGAACGGGTTCTCGTAGAGCTGGCCGGGCCCGTCGGGATGTACTACATGCAGGACCCGTCGGTGAACTGGGTCCAACCCGAGGACCACCGCACCCTCGTGCGGTCCACTGATCCGACGTGGATCGTGACGGAAACCACCAATATCGAGGCCCGTGGCGCCTACCCCCACTGGCTGGACGACAAGGCGCGGCTGGTGCTGGTGCTGCCGACTCGGACGGCTCTGCCTCAGACGACCGTGCGGGTCTACTACTACAACCCGACCGGTGCGTATCCCAAGCGGATCCACAACGAGCCGGACGAACTATCCGCGGGGGAAGTCACGGGCACCGACCTGGGCCCCGTACCGGCCGCCCTGCCGGAGATGCCTGATGCGGCCGATGAGGCCCAGATCGTCTCCGACGGCGTGCTCGGGCAACAGGCACACGTTCAGTGACACCGGCCGCTTACCATCTTGTGCCATGTGGAACGCCGACGCCGACAGGGTCGAACCGCGACCAATGAGCCCCACGCCCCCATCGGTTCGGCCGCCCAAGCAGATCCGGCTCATGGACGTGCCGGTGCACGTGGTCGATCAGGCCCAGGCCCTCGACCACATCGCCACCGAGCTTCAGACCGGCCGCGGGGGTTGGGTCATCACCGTGAACCTGGACCTGCTTCGCAGGGCGGTCCGCGACACGCAGTTTCGCCAGTGGGTCGACCAGGCGGACCTGGTGGTGGCCGATGGGATGCCCCTGGTCTGGGCCTCACGGCTCCGCGGCACCCCCCTGCCCGAGCGAGTTGCCGGTTCGACGATGGTGTCCACGCTGTCGCAGCGGCTGGCCCGGGACGGCCGGGGCCTGTTCCTGCTCGGTGGGGACCCCGGCGCGGCCGAGGGTGCAGCCCAACGCCTGGCCCGCGACACGCCGGGCCTGCGGATTGTGGGGACCCACTGCCCGCCGCTGGGCTTCGAAGACGACCCGCAGCAGATGCAAGCCGTCCGAGAGGCGATTCGCCAGGCTGGGCCTGATGTGGTCTACGTGGCGCTGGGCAGCCCCAAGCAGGAGCGGCTGATCGAGCGGCTTCGCCGGGAGCTCGGCGAGGAGGTGGCCGGCACCTGGTGGCTGGGCGTGGGGATCAGCCTCGGCTTCCTATCCGGCCAGGTCCGCCGCGCCCCCAAGCTGGTCCAGAAGCTGGGTCTGGAGTGGGCCCACCGCTTAATGCAGGAACCCAAGCGGCTGGCCAGGCGGTATCTCGTTGATGGCATCCCCTTTGCAGTTCGGCTCTTGGGGCACAGCACTGCCCAAAGATTCAGCAACCGCAAGGCCGAGTGTGAAGCTGGGTAAGGCCTTTGCCGATGATGCTTGAGCCGCCCTCGGGCGACGAGGCAAATTGGTGCTTAAGAAGACTCGCGTTTTGCGCGGATAATGCGAGACTAGGAGCAACGGGACCCGAAACCCGAGGCACACGGATGTTGTTGCGACTTGCCACCCAGATCGACGCGAACCCGATCGCCCATCGGCCGCCGGACTCCCGCGATGCGCTGCGCGCTCGCCTGAGCCGGCTGCGGGCGGTGGTGCTGCTGGCTGGATCGGTCGTCGCGAACGAACTGCGTAAGGCCACGGGTCGAAGCTCACTGGAAATGCCCGTCGGCAACAACCGCACGGTGATGGACTGCTGGCGCGAGCAGCTGGTCGCCCTGGCCGAGACCGTGGGCCTTGAGCGGCTGCCGGTCCGAGTCATGATCGACCGCACCGCCCGCCTGCCGCGGCATCGCAACGACCACGGCCCGGTCACCGTCAGCATTGAAGAAGACCCGACGGACCTGCGGGGCACCGGCGGTCTGCTTTGCGATCTGTGCCAGGACTACGCCGACGATGACTTGGTTCTGGTCACCCCGGCGTCGCAGATCCTGTTCGAATCACTGACCAATCAGCTGCTGGCGATGGCCGAGCTGGACGCCGACGTCACCATGGTGGCCTCCGCCGATGGGGCACCTGCCGGGCTGCAGCTGATGCGGTGCGGGGCTCTGCGGGATATCAAGCGCGTCGGCTTCGTGGATTTTTTCGAGCAAGCCCTGCCCAAAATCCTTGAGCGGCACGACGTCCGCGTCGTCCGCTACGACCAGCTGACCAGCCGGTCGCTTCGCACGATGGATGCCTACCTCTCGGCCTTGCAGGAGTACCACCAGCAAGCTTCCGGACGCCTGGCCCCGGAGATGCCGTTCCGCGAACAGTGGCAGCCGTCGTTCAGCATCGTCGAGCCCGGCGCGGCGGTGCATGGCACCGCGGTGATCCACGACTCGGTCGTCCTCGCGGGTGCCCGGGTGGACCGCGACGCGGTGCTGGTCCGCAGCGTGGTTTGCCCGGGGGCGTCGGTCGAAGCGGGCGAATCGCACATCGACAGCCTCGTGTGCGGCCGGACCCCCACGCTGCTTGGCCGCTGAACAGGTGATTCAACCACGACGTGGATGCGGCCGACGCCTACAACATGAAGCCTGCTGTCGCTGTGCCCGCTGTCGGGCCTGATGGTCCCCGACCATGATCCCGCAATCGGTCATCGTGCCCCGCCGTCTGGCGAAGAACGGCTGGACCCCACGACGCCTCTGGGTGGCGGCGGCGGCGGTCCTGCTGTCGATCGCAGCGGGCTTCCCGGCCTGGGCCAGCGTCGTGCACCAGGTCCGGGACTACCACGGCCGGCACCTGCTGCTGGTGCCGCTGGTCAGCGCCTGGTTGTTTTGGGTCCGCCGAAAGCGGATCATGCTCTGCCGCCCCGGCCGCGGCTTCGTCGGTGCAGGGGTCGCGTTGCTGGGGCTGCTGTGCTACGCGGCGGCCTTGACGATGCCCGGTGGGCCGATCTGGTTCGGCGATGTCGAGCCGCTCGAGTCGCTCGCCCACGCCGGGGCGGTCCTGCTGTTCGTAGGCACCCTCGCCGCCGCCCTGGGCCACGACGCGACGATCAAGTACAGCCCGGCGATCGCGATCCTGCTGGTGCTTACCCCGCCGCCCGAGCCCCTCTTTCAGCAGCTCGCGCTGCCGCTGCAGATCGCCACCGGTGAGCTGATCGAGTTCGTCTACAGCCCGCTGCTGGAGACCTACACCGGCTACGACGAGGGCATGATGACCATCAATGATGTCCCCGTCCCGATGGAGGGTGTCAGTCAGGGCCTGCCGATGGCCCTGGCGCTGTTCCTCGTCGCGTACGGGTATGTCTTCGGCCAGCCGCTGCGGGGCTCGGTGCGGGCCGTGATCCTGTTGCTGTCACCCATTGCCGCCATTTTGTGCAGCGCCGTGGCCGTCGCGGCGACCTTCTGGGTCTTCGGGCTCGATGACATCACGTTCGCCAACGCCGACCGGATCCACATGGCCGCCGAGGTGCTGATGCTGCTGGTGGCGTTCTTGATCCTCTCGGCGGTTATGCGGCTGCTGATCCGGACCGCCCTGCCGGTCCGCCGGTACACCCTCGCCTATGAGTTTTAACCCCGGCCGCCGTGGCCGCTGCGCTCGACTGCACCCGCCGATGTGCCGATGAACACCCGTACAGGCCGCCCCGTAAGCGTTGGGTAGCGGCCGACAGTTCGCCGATTCCCGCAAACGCGGGGCTTGGCGAGAGGCCAAAGTCCGTATAATCACGGTGTCGCGTGCGGCTGTGCCCGCGTGGCGTCCCAGGGACCAGGAACATGACCCGCGACGTCCCGTCGCCCTACTCGTCATCGGGCTCCGACCCGCGGACCGCCCTGCTCATGGGTGATGACGCCGCTGCGCCCGCCGACGCCCCCAGCTACTCCGCAGACGAGCAGGACGCCGCGTCGCTGCAGCGGCAGCGCCTGCTGCAGCTGCTCCGCGGCCGACTGTGGTGGGGCTTGCCGCTCGCGCTGGTCTTGGCCGTCGGCCTTGGCGTGCTGGGCTGGTTCAGCGTCAAGCCGATGTACATGTCGCTCGCGACGCTGAAGATCAACGTCGAAGACCGGTCCGTCGTCCAGGGCGGCAACCTCGGCGGGGCGTTGCGCAACGTGACCTCCTTTGTCGAGGAGCAGATGCGCCTGATCGAATCGGGCACCATCGTGGACGAAGCGATGGAGTCCGACACTTGGACACAGCAGGGGCTCAGCGCCCTGACCGACGAGGGCTTGGAGGCACCGAGCAGCAGGCAGTTCAGTGACGATCTGTCGGTGGTCCCGGCCGAAGGCCAAGGGCGTAACGTCTTCCATGTCGTCTTTAACAGCCGCGACCCCGTGGCCGCACAGGCCGGAACTAACGCCGTGGTGCGGACCTACGTGGAGCACCATCGTGATACCTATTTGGGCGAGGCCCGCCGCCAGCTCGAGCTGAAGCGCCGCGTGCTGCAGAGCCTCGAAGACGATCGGCAGGGCTTGGTCGATCGGATTGCCCAGATCGTGCCGCCCGAGCGCCACGCCTCGGTCACCAACCGGTTGAGCCAGTACGAGGAGAACCTCGGCCGGCTGCAGATGGAGCTGATCGCGGTCGAGTCGCAGCTGGGTGCGGTGCCGGAGGTGCCCGAAGGAGACATCTATCGCCCGGGCATCGACCCGCCGCGCGGCAAGGACTACTGGATCGGCGTTAACGCGACGCTCCAGGCGATGCAGGCCGAGATTGACTTTCTCAACGAGGAACTGGCCCGGCTGCGGAACCTCAACATCGGCGAGAATCACCAGTCGTCTCGCCGCATCCAGGCCGAGATCACCACGCTCGAGGACCGCCAGGACGCGTTTGTCGCATTGCTCAACGCCGGGCAGCCGCTGCCTACGAGCGTCTCGTCGCCGCGGGAAATCCTGATCACCCGCCGCGAACGGATCCTGATCGGCATCGCCGAACTGCAACAGCAAGTCGAAGACATCAACCAGCAGCTCAGCCGCGTCCGGAACCTGGAACGCGAGCTGGACTCGCTGGACAACCGGATCGAGATCAACCAGTCGGCCTACGACACCGACCTCGCCTTCATGAGCGTGATGAGCGACGAGATGGCCGGCCTGGTCAGCGTCGAACACTTTGGCACCCGCATGGAAGACCCGTCCAACGGCGGGGCCCGCCTGCAGCGGGCCGGCATGGGCGGCATCGCGGGCTTTGGCATGGGCATGGGCGTGGTGCTGCTGGTGGGCCTGATGGACCGCCGGGTGCGGCACGCCTCGGACGCCAAGGTCGGCCAGGCGCAGGTGCGGATGCTCGGTGTTCTGCCGACGCTGCCCGACGACATGTCCGACCCGCACCAGGCCGAGCAGGCCAGCCACTCGGTGCACCACATCCGCACACTGCTGCAGATCGGCCGTGGGGCCCAGCGCGTGTTCGCCATCACCAGCCCGACCCCGGGCTCGGGCAAGAGCTCGCTGACCGCCGCCTTGGGCCTGTCGTTCGCCGCGTCGGACAACAAGGTGCTGCTGATCGACTGCGACCTTGTCGGCGGCGGCCTGACCCGCCGGATCGGCTCGGTCGTTCACGAACCGCTAGAGCGCATGCTTCTGGAAAGCGGCCTGCTCGACGAGCAGCAGCTGACGCTGGCGTCGACCGAATCGGCCCGCCGACGGATGCCGCTGGAGCAGGTGCTGCTGGAAGAGGGCTACGTCGAGCCGGACCAGCTCGAGCGGCTGGCCCGCCGTCAGCGTGACACCACGCTGGGCATCCTCGATGCGTGTGAAGGCAAGCCGCTGCGGGCCTGCGTGGCCGACACCGGCATTCGCAACGTCAAGATCCTGCCCGTGGGCAGCGCCCGGCCGCAAGACGCTGGCACGCTGTCGCCCGCGGCGCTGCGGCGGCTGATCGCCGACGCCCGCGAGGCATACGACGTGGTGCTGCTGGACACCGGCCCGGTGCTGGGCTCGCTGGAGGCGGCCATGGCCGCCGCCGAGGCCGACGCGTCTGTGCTGATCGTCTCCCGCGGTGACCAGAAGTCGCTGGTCATGCGGGCGATGGAGCACCTCCGATCGGTCGGGGCCACCATGGCCGGGGTGGTGTTCAACCACGCATTGGACGCGGACATCAACAGCACCGATTACGCCAGCGTCGTCTCCGTCGACCGCCGCGTCGACGCGACCCGCAGCACGCCGGTGGCCGACCCCGGAGCGGCTGCCCGCTTCGGGCCGTTGGGCTCGGCGGTGGCGTCGTATGGTTCCTCGCGCGACCTGGAGCTGCGGTCGTCCAGCCCCGTCGCCGTAACCAACGGCACCTCCAGCAACGGCAACGGCCACCATGGTTGATTCGTCCGCCGCGACCACCCTCGAGCCGTTGGCCGCCCCCCCCGTTCGGGGGCCTCAGCTGGCCGACTACGACACCGGCCCGGACCCGGACGCGACGCCGACGGTCTGGGGCCTGGAGCCCCGGCAGCTGCACGACCGATTCTGGGCCGCCCGCGGGGTGCAGGTCATCCGCCGCGGTCAGCCGGACGCCATCCAGGCTCACGCCGAGCTGTTCCTCCTGATCGATCCGCACCTGCTGACGATCTTCAGGCTGGGCGAACTGGTCGAAACGCTTTCGTGGGTCAAGCCCCGGGCGCTCTTCATCCGGGTCCACGCCCCATCGGTCGGCGGCTACCGCGAGCGGATCATCACCGACCGGGCCGACCGCTTCGTCCGCTTCGAGCGGGCCTACGGCGATCGCGACTGGCGGCTGGGCCGCGTCGCCATCACCACCGGCCGAGACGTCGCCCAGTTCTGGCAGGGCCTGCAGGACAGCCGGACCTCGTGGCGTGAGCTGCGAAAGCACATCCCCGCGGCGCAGCGGACCCCGCACTCGCTCGACGGCTCGCTCTACGACGGTCGCGACGATTGGCAGGTCTCGCACTTCGTTCGCGAGTTGGTCCAGTCCTGGCGTCGACCCGACGCGACGATCGCCGGCGTCGAGTCGCTGGGCGACCGGGCGTGGGGCGATCCCGCATGCCAGGCCGAGGGCACCCGCTTCGTCGGGTCGGTCTGGGTGGGTGCCGGCCGAGACCTCAAGGACCAGCCATCGGTCGTCGGTCCCGCGGTGCTCTGGGATTCACCGGACCAGCGACCCGAGGTGGCCGACCTGGACTGGGGCAAAATCGAAGCCAGCGAGGCGATGCACAAGCCGATCCGCGTCCGCCAGCTGTCCAGCTGGAGCCGGCGGGGCAAGCGGCTGTTCGACATCGTGTTCGCGCTGGTGGGCTTGGCGATCACGGTCGTGCTCGCCCCGTTCATCATGCTGGCGATCTATATCGAGGACGGCCGGCCCTTCTTCTTCAGCCACACCCGTGAAACACGCGGCGGCAAGAACTTCAAGTGCCACAAGTTCCGCACCATGTGGAACAATGCCGAAGAGATCAAGAAGGAGTTGGTCGGGAAAAACCAGTCCGACGGCCCGCAGTTTCATATGAAGGACGACCCCCGCGTGTCCCGCGTGGGCAAATTCTTACGCAAGACCAACCTCGACGAACTACCCCAGTTCTGGAACGTCCTCGTGGGCGAGATGTCGATCGTCGGCCCGCGACCCAGCCCGTACAAGGAAAATCAGTTCTGCCCGCCGTGGCGCGAGGCACGCCTGTCGGTCCGCCCGGGCATCACCGGCCTATGGCAGGTCAAACGGTCCCGCCTGGAGGGGATCGACTTCCAGGAATGGATCCGCTACGACACGTACTACGTCGAGAACATGAGCTGGAAGCACGACCTCTCGATCATCTTCCAGACGCTCCGCAAAATCGTGATGATGGGCTGAACCGGCGTACCGCCTGCTTCCGCCTCAAGCCGCCTGCTTCAGCACATCAGCTTCCGCGATCGTGCCGGCCGGGCCCGCCACAGCCTCGTACTCGACGCCCGCTTCACCGGCTTCATCGTCGAGCACGTCGCAACCCTCGGCCTCGGGCTCGACAGGCTTGGTCTGGTCTCGCTTGGCCGCGGCGGCCTCGAGGTAGGCAATGCGGCGTCGGCGGGTCTCGGCAATCAGGCTGTGGCGAGCCAGAGTGCCCTCGATCCGGGCCGCTAGCGTGTACAGCACCGCCGTGACCGCCGCGTAGAACACGACGCCCAGCCCCAGCACCGGCCACCACTGCACCAGCATCTGCATGCCCAGCGCATCGGCGTCATCACACCACCGACGCCACGCCGAAACCGGCGCGTCCGAGAAGTCAACCCGGCGATGTGACGTCAGCAAGCCGGCGGCTGCCATGGCTTGGGCGCAGCCGCTGTGGACGCGGCTCACCCGCCCCACTCACTCCAGCTCACCCTCTTCGTCCCCGTCGAGGAACCCGGCGAGCTTGCGGCTGCGGACCGGGTGCTGCAGCTTGCGGATCGCCTTGGCCTCGAC
>CAZVBW010000051.1:0-30472 GCA_964625505.1 uncultured Phycisphaeraceae bacterium | reverse complement strand
GGGAGAGGTCGGGTCGCGTCGGGAGAGGTCGGGGGTGGGGGTGGAGCGGGGGGGGTGGGTCTGGCGTCAGGGTGGGGAAGGGGTGTCGATGGCTGACGTTTTCCACCGCGTGGAGGGTTTGGAGAACTCGTGGACAACATTTTGACACGGCTCTAACGCGTTGTGGTCACGCGGTCTGAAAGAAACGGCCGAACCGTTCCGGTCGATTCGCTTGTGGCGTCGGGCGAGGGTGCCTATCCTCGCTCGCTGCGGCAAGGGACTGTCGCTGGCGTGTCGCGTTCGTGGCGATGCGTCGAAAAAGACCGGCGAAACAAGGCATTCTGCGCGTCGCCGCGTCTGGGCCGGCTCGATTCTCCGAGCGTCGTACGGCCCCGTTCGGGAAGGACCCTCACCAACCGAAAGCTTCATCGTCGGCCGCGGTCGTCGGTGTTGTTCCCCCCCCGCCGAGCGGCCGTGCTGTCACGTGCCCCGGCCGAACTGCTGAGGACCGCCATGCCCGCGACCGCCCGACTCAGCCCCCCGCCCGCCGCGTCCGTCGCGTCCACCGCCGCCCCGCGCGTCGGGTCGTCCCGCCGCCCCCGCGGGGCTCGCCTCGACGTCGAGCCGGCCGGCCCGACCTGCGGGTCGGACCCGCGGCAGGCCATGGAGACCGTTGTCCGCCGCCTCCACGCCCGCATCGGCGATCGGTCGTATGCGATGTGGTTCGAGCGGTCGGCCAAGTTCGACCTCCGCGAGGACGGCGGGGCGTTGAGCGTGGCCGTGCCCAACCGCTTCGTCGCCGACTGGATCGATCGGAACTACAAGGGGCAGCTGGCCGACGTGGCCGGCGAAGCGATCGGGCGGGACGTGTCGATCGCCATCCGCATCGACGCGACCGCCTTCGACCGGCAGGACACCGCCGCCCCCACCGCCCCCGCCCTTCGCGCGGGTGCCGCACGCCCGACCGACCGAGCCGACGCCACCGTCGCGCCGCGCCGGCGTCGGCCCACCGGCACGGCGGCCCTGCTCGCTCGCCGGGGCCTGCGGCATCGGCTCGAGCAGTTCGTCGTCGGCCCCAGCAACGAGCTGGCCTACAACGCCTCCCAGCGGCTGGCCCGCGAGGCGATCGAGGGCGCCCGCTCGGCCTCGCCGCTGTTCCTGCACGGCGGCTGCGGGCTGGGCAAGACGCACCTGCTCCGCGGCCTGGTCGAACGCGCCGCCAGACTCCGCCCCGACGCCAAGGTGCTCTACACCACCGGCGAGCAGTTCACCAACCAGTACATCGACGCCCTGCGGCACGGCAAGCTCGACGCGTTCCGCCGACAAGTCCGCGGCCTGGACCTGCTGGCGGTCGACGACGTGCACTTCCTGGCCCGCAAGGAGAAGACCCAGGAGGAGTTCCTGCACTGCTTCGACGAGTTGCACCTGTCCGGCGGGCGGGTTGTGCTGGCCAGCGACCAGCACCCCAAGCTGATCGACGCCCTGAGCGAGAAGCTGGTCAGTCGGTGCGTCAGCGGCCTGGTGGTGCAGCTGCATCCGCCGGACCCGCAGACGCGGCTGGCCCTGGTGCAGCAGCTGGCCAAGCGGCGGGGGCTGGTGCTCGCGCCCGGGATCGACGAGGCCGTGGCGGGGCGATGCCTCGGCTCGGTGCGGGAGTTGGCCGGGCTGATGCACCGGCTGCACGCCTTGGCCACCCTGGGCACGCCCGATGGCAAGCCCGCCGGCGGTTCGCCGAGCGTCGGCCACGCCCTGCTGAGCCGACTCGCCCAGCAGGACGCCTCGGCCGCGCCGCCCCGGCCGATCCGCATCGAGGAGGTGCTCGACTCGGTGTGCCAGTACCTGGGCGTGCACCCGGACCAGGTGCGGGGCCGCGGCCGGCAGCGCCCGATCGTCCTGGCTCGCCAGCTCACGGTCTACCTGGCCAAGCGGCTGACGCACATGAGCTACCCCGAGATCGCCCGCGCCCTGGGCCGGTCGAACCACTCGACGGTCATCACCGCCGACCAGCGGATGGACCGGCAGTACGACGCGAACCAGCCCCAGCAGCTGCCCGGCCGCACCGAGCCGGTGGGCAGCGTCGAGCTGGTCGAGCGGCTGCGGCGGGAAGTCATGCAGCACCGATAGCGCTCGCCGTAGGACGGGCGTCTCGCCCGTCGATCAAGCACCGCTTGATGCCGGGGCGTGCTGATCGGTACCGGGGGGGATCAGCCACTCAGCCGCGGGTGCCACGGTCGCGTGCGGCCGCGCCTCCGAGCGTCGGTCCCGCGCCCGCACTGCCGTACGCGGCAGTGACACCCGTGTGCCCCAGGCCCGTTCCCGGATGACAACCCGCTCGGCCAATGGGCGGGTTGCTTGATCCCCGCCGCCCCTTCAAGCCCCGCCCCCGCCACGGCCGATAACCCACCTACGGAGGCGACCGAACCCGCCTGCGCGATCAGCCCCGCAGTGCATCGGAACGGTCATGGCCGACGCCTTGGATCAAAGCGAGATCGACGCCCTGCTGGCCGCGGTGGAGGACCCCGCCGCGGGTGAGGCCGGCACCACCGGGTCGGGCGAGGGCCAGGTGTTCAGCCGGTCCGGACGATCCGCCGCCGACCTGGAAGTCCGCGACTACGACTTCAAACGCCCCGAGCGTGTGTCGAAGGACCAGATGCGGGCCTTCGAGATGCTCCACGAGAGCTTTGCCCGCTCGTTCGGTGCGGCGATGTCCGGGTTCCTGCGGACCATCCTCGAGGTCAAGGTCGCGAACATCGAGCAGATGACGTTCAGCGAGTTCACCCACTCGCTGCCCAACCCGACGTGCTTCAGCCTGATCTCGCCCGACCCGCTGGAGGGCTCGCTGTGCCTGGAGATCAGCCCGCTGATCGTCTACCCGGTCATCGACCGCCTGCTGGGCGGCTCCAACGCCGACCTGTTCATCCCCCAACGCCCGCTGACCCCGATCGAGCTGCGGCTGGTCAGCAAGATCCTTGACCGCGCCATGTCCGCGATGAAGGAGGCCTGGGAAAACATCATCCAGGCCAACTTCAGCCTGATCGACACCGAGTCCAACCCCGCCCTGGTCCAGATCGTCCCGCCCAACGAGGTGGTCATCGTCATCAGCTTCGAGCTGAAGATGTCCGGCCGGGCCGGCACCATGGCCCTGTGCATCCCCTACAACGTCATCGAGCCGGTCGTCGACAAGGTCTCCAGCCAGACGTGGTCCGCCTACGCCCGGACGACCCGCAACCAGCGGCTGCGCGACCGCCTGGCCGACCACCTTGAGCAGGCCCCGCTGGGCGTCCACACGACCCTCGCCCGCACCACCATCAAGCTCTCCGAGCTCATGGACCTCCAGGCCGGCGACGTGCTGATGACCGAAAAGCCCGCCGCCTCCCCGCTGACGCTCCACGTCGGGGGCCAACGCAAATTCCTCGGCCAACTCGGCCAGCACCTTGGCAACCGCGCCTTCACTGTCTCCCGCACCGCCTCGGCCCGCGACCGGGTCTAATCGGCCTCCGGGTCTGCACCCCGGCGGAACGCCATCGGTGACACCCCCAACTCCGCCTTGAACGCGTGGCTGAACCGGCTGCGGTGGCCAAAGCCGCACCGGGCCGCGATATCCGGCGTCGGCAGGTCCGTGCCACGCAGCAGCGACCGAGCCCGCTCGACCTGCACCCGCCGCAGCTCCTGCAGCAGCGTCCGGCCCACGATCCGCTTGAAAGCCTGCTCCAGCGCACGCCGGCCCAGCGGAACCCGCCGCACCAGCTGCGCCACCGTCAGACCCTCGCACGCCTCGTCGCGGATCAGCCGCACCGCCTGCGCCACCGCGGGATGATCGATCGCCAGCGTGTCGGTGCTCCGCCGCTGCGTCACCCCCGCCGGAGCGACGACCACCGGCGGCTCGGGCGGCGGGTGACCTTGAAGCATCTGCTCCAGCACCCGCGCCGCCTCGTGCCCGCAACGGAAAAACGCCTGATCGACCGTGCTGATCGGCGGGGTCGAAAGCCGCTGCATCAACTCGTCCCCACCCCCGGCCAGCACCGCCACCTGCTCGGGCACCAGCCAGCCGGCCTCCTGACACGCATGGCACAGCAGCCGGGCGACCGCCAGCCGCGGCGTGAACAGCGCCACCGGCGGCTCGAGGTCCCGCACCCACCGCAGCTGCGGGTGATCCTCGCGGGGCCGGAGCATCAGGCCGTCCTGGTTCAGCTCGATCAGCCGCTGCTCGCAGGCCAGGTCCGCTCGACACGCCGCCTCGACAAACCCGGCGTGCCGTTGGCTCAGCGGCGAATTGTCGTCCCGGGTGTGCACGCTGACGCAACGGTCAAAGCCCAGCAGCCGCAGGTGCTCCAGCGCGACCCGGCCGTGGCCGCGATAGTCGCGGTTGATAAACGTCACGCGCTCTGCCCGGGGTTGGCCCTGCAGGCACACCGTCGGGCAGCCGCGCTGAATCAGCGTCCGCGTCAGCGGCGAACCGGCGTGGCAGGCAATCAGCCCGTCCACCCGCGGCATCCCCTCCACCGTCGCGTCGGCGTAGCTGCACCGCCAGTCCGGCACGAGGCGCCACTCCGTGTGCTGCTCGATGTATGCCAGTGCGCCATCGAGCATCTCGCGGAGGTAGCCCGGCCAGCCGTCAATCGCCAAAAGGACGTGGTGTCGGCGAAGATTCACCATGACAGCACCGTAGCCCGCATGGCGGAGCGAGCTGCGCGAAGTCGCACATCGAGCTGCAGCGATTCGCACGCCTAGGCCTGCAGCGGGACGTAATCTTGACGGGTCAGCGAAGTGTCGCCCGACGCCATGTCCTCATCGCTCAAGGAGAACCCCATGCACCGCCCGCATCATCTGTCGCTCCCCCTGGCCGCCGCCGCCGCCGTGCTGCTGCCCACCGCCGCCTCGGCCGACGTCATCCTCAGCACCGACTTCACCGGCCGGACCGTCAGCGGCAACACCGCCAGCAACATCAGCTACACCACCAATGGATTGACGGCCCCCAGCGACGCCGCCAATGCGGGATCGCTCACGGCAGACGTCAATCTCAAAAGCGGCACTGATACCGGTGGCTACTTCGTCCCGGACATCAACACCGACAATGCCGGCACCTGGAGCACCACTTTCGATCTGACAGTGGGCGGCGCCAATATCACCATCTCGAATGTCGTACTGGATGGCGCGATGTTCAACAGCTCCTCGCAGTTTCAAGATGTAAGTCGCAACACCGAAATCGTGGTGGACTTCCTCAATTCAAGCAACGCCTCGATCGGTGCCCAGACGTTGACGGCGGAAAACTCCGGCGCGAACCGCAGCGAGGCCGAAGCCTCGTGGTTGCTCACCTACGATTCGGCGGCGATCTCCTCCGTAACGTTGCTTGCCGGGCAGGAGTACGACTTGGTGATCTCGACCACGAATGCATCGGGCACCGGCAACTTCACCGGCTTGGACAGCTTCACCGTCAACGGCACCGTCATCCCCGAGCCCGCATCGCTCGCCCTGCTCGCCGCCGGCGGCCTGTGCCTGCTGACGCGTCAGCGGAAGTCCGCCTCAGGCGGGCTGCCCCGCCGCCGGTAACTCGCCCCCCTAGTGCCGCGTCACGCAACTTTCGGGGTGCCACGGCCGCGTGCGGCCGTGCTGCGAGGATGACGGCAACCTGGCACGGCCGCCCCGCGGCCGTGGCACCCGAAAAGTCGAGGCGGACAAACCACGAGAGCGATCGTGCGGGGCTGGCGTTGCGAGCGTCACCCGGCTGAGCTTTTGGTCTCCAAGGCAGCCCAAGGCGTCATCCACGGTGTCATTGCACACCTGGCCGTCGATACCGAAGCGCTGCTGCACGGGCTGTCGGTCCCGGTGGTCAACGTGTCGGGCAGGCCCGATCCGGATATGTGGGCCACCGTCACCAGCGACGACCAGCGCATCGGCCAACTCGCGGCGACGCACTTTCTGGACCGCGGCTATCGGCGATACGCCTACGCCTCGATTCCCGAACACCGGTACAGCCGCATCCGCTACCAGGCGTTTCGGCGAGCCCTCGAAACGCACGGGCACGAGATCGTCGAACTGCATCAGGCCCAGCAGCCCGACGGCTCTGTCGAATCTGTGGTGGACTGGTCCAGGCGGGCCGCGGTCCAGCTGAGCAAGCTCGGCCGGCCTCTTGCGGTGTTCGCCTGTAACGACGGGCGGGCGCTGCAACTGAGCCGGGCCCTGAACGACCTGGGCGTCCAGCAGCCCGAGGATGTGGCCATCATGGGCGTCGACAACGACTCGATCACCTGCCGGTTAGCCCAGCCACGGCTTTCGAGCGTCAGGATCGACGCCCCGCGGATCGGCTACGAGGCGGCCGCCCGGCTGGACGCGATGATGGTCGGCCGCCCCACCGACCCGGGCCCGACGCTCATCCCGCCCCTGGGGATCGAGGAACGGCTCTCGAGCAACGCGATCGCCGTCGAAGACGACACGCTTTCGGGCATCCTGCGGTGGATCCGCGAGCACGTCCACGAGGGGATCAACGTCCAGGATGTCCTCACGCACCACGGCGTGTCCCGGCGGTGGCTCGAAGTCGCCTGTCACAAACACATTGGCCGCTCGCCGTTGGAGGAAATCCGCCGGGCCCGGCTGGACCTGGCCAAGCACCTGCTGATCGAGACCGACCTGCTCATGTCGGACATCGCCGCCCGCGCGGGCTTCAGCGACGCCAAGACCCTGAGCATGGCCTTCCGCAAACACCTGCACCAGTCGCCGTCGGAAATCCGAAACACCCATCGGCGAAAAGTCTCACCGCCGTAACCCGCGCATGCGTTCGCGCCGGCATCAGGCGGGCAGAGGCGTCGGCCGGTTGACCGGGTCCACGAGCCCCTCCACCGGCAGCTTCGGCAGCGCCGCCAAAAATGCTCGGCCGTACGGCTTGCTCAGCACCCGCGGGTCGAGCACGACGACGCGGCCGGTGTCGGTCTTGCTGCGGATCAGCCGGCCGAAACCCTGCTTGAACTTGAGCACCGCCTGGGGCAGCGTGTACTCGCTGAACGGGTTGCCGCCGGCGGCCTGGATCCGCTCGATCCGGGCCTCGATCAGCGGCCGGTCCGGGACCTGGAACGGCAGCCGGGTGATGACCACCAGCCGCAGCGCCTCGCCGGGCACGTCCACGCCCTGCCAGAAGCTGTCGGTGCCGATCAGCACCGCTCGGCCGTGCTGGCGGAACCGCGCCAGCAGCTCGCCCCGCGGCGAGCCGCCGCCCTGGACCAGCAGCGGCATGCCCCGCGTCCGCAGCGGCGAACCCAGCGCCCCGGCGAACTGCTGCACCGCCCGGTAGCTGGTGCACAGCACGAACGCCCCGCCCGCCGTGGCGTCGATCTGCTCCAAGAGCGGCGGCAGCGCGGCGCCAATGAACCGCGGGCTGCTGGGTTCGGGCAGCGCCCGGTCGGCGTGTAGCGATGCTTGCCGTTGATAGTCGAACGGCGAGCCCAGCAGCAGCGTCTTCGCGTCGGTGCAGCCCAGGCGGTGCTGGATGTGGTCGAATCCGCTGCGGCCTGTGGACCGCGGTGCGCCGGGCCCGGTGCGGCTGGCCGAGCGGTTGCGGCCCGGGCCCCCGCCGGTGGCCAGCGTCGCGCTGGTCAGCACCACCGGCAGCGGGTCGCCGCCCGCGTCGGTCGCCTCGAACAGCCGACGCTTGAGGATTGGCCCGACCTCGATCGGCGCGGCGTGCAGCGTGACCCGCTCCCGCCGACCGGCCCGGACCACGTCCATCCAGTACACGCTGTCGTCCAGCGTCTGGTCCAGCAGCGCGGTGACCACCTTCGCCTGGCCCGCGGTCCGCAGGGCGTGGGCCCCGACCTCCAGCCGGTCGTCCTCGTCCCGCAGCCGATCCTTGAGCCGCAGCAGCTGCAGCGACAGCGTCTCCAACGCCGGCGTCAGCAGATTGTCCACCTCCGGCGGCGAGTCGATCCGGCCGTTGTCCCGGCCGCGCTCGTCCTGCCAGCGGACCAGCCGATCGAACAGGTCGTCGGTAGCCATCCGCGCCTCCTCGACCGCGACCGCCGCGGCCTCGAACAGGTCCGGGTCGATCTTCGGCCGAAGCGTCGCGAGCACCCCCCGGCTCCGCCGCGCCTGGTACAGCCGGCCCAGCTGCCAGATCAGCCCCGACTTGCTGAGCTTGAGCCCGAAGTGCTCGGCCGCCACGTCCTCGATCGTGTGGGCCTCGTCGAGGATCACCGCGTCGTACGCCGGCAGCAGCCCGACCCCGTCGGCCCGCAGCGCCAGGTCCGCGAAGAACAGCGCGTGGTTCACCACCAGCAGATCCGCCCCCTGCATCCGTCGGCGGGCCGACTGATAGAAGCACTTGTCGAACGTCGGGCACCGCTTGCCCAGACAGTCCTCGCTGTCGGACTGCACCTCGGGCCAGACCTCGCGACTGTCCAGCTGCGGCAGCGACGCCAGCGACCCGTCGTCGGTCGTGCGCGTCCAGTCGATCACCTGCCGAAGCGAGCGGACCTGATCCGACTCGTCGAACAGCTGGGCCTGGCGTTCCCACGCCCGGTTGGCCCGGCGGAGCGACACGTAGTTGCCCCGGCCCTTGACCAGAACCGCGGTGAACTCGGTCGGCAGCGCCGCCTGCAGCAGCGGCACGTCCTTGTCGATCAGCTGCTCCTGCAACGCGATGGTGTGCGTTGACACGACGATCCGCTTCCTTCGGGTGTCCCGCTCGGCCCCAGGGCCCGCCTCATCCGAAAAAGGGGTCTGACCCCTTTGTTCGTCGATGGCGGCGATCGCCGGCAGCAGGTAGGCGAAGGACTTGCCCACGCCCGTGCCCGCCTCGGCCAGCAGCACCTGCCGGTTGGCGATCGTGTCGGCGACCGCCTCGACCATCGCGGTCTGCTCGGGCCGCTGCTCGTACCGGCCGCCCAGTCGGCGGGCGATCGGCCCATCGGGCCCCAGCAGCGTGAGCACGTCGTGCATCGCCGCCATGGTACGCGGCGGTCGCAGACTGTTAGGGAGCGGCCACCGCGCCACTTAGCCCCCGGCGAGTCGCCGGGGGCGGGCCGCGGATGCAACCGGTAACGCGGCACGGTCGCGGGAGCCGACGCTGCGGGCAACCGGCCCCGGATCATTGACCCGGGGCTAACGTGGAGGTTGGTTGGTCGCATCACACCTGCACGGAGCCCTCTTGCAGCGGGTGGTCGCGAGGGTCGCCGGGGTTTCCGGGGGGTGGTTGCTTTTTGTGTTTGCGGCCGGTGATCTTGAGGTTGAGCAGTTCGACGAACAGGGCGAATCCCATGCCGAAGTAGATGTACCCGCGGGGGATGTGGAAGTGCAGGCCCTCGGCGATGAGGACCAGGCCGATGAGCAGCAGGAAGGACAGGGCGAGCATTTTCAGGGCCGGGTGGTCGCGGATGAACCGGCTTATGGGCCCGACGAAGATGAGCATCACGGCGATGGCGAGCAGGATGGCGGCGATCATGATCACCAGCGGCGGCCAGGGCACGCTGGTGCCGGGGAACATGCCCGCGTCGACGTAGTCCTCGGGGCGGACCATGCCGATGGCGGTGAGCACCGAGTCGATGGAGAACACGAGGTCCAGCAGGATGATCTGGCTGATGACGACGCCGAAGCTGGCTTTGGCGACGGCGGCTTTGCCGGTGGCGTGGGCGTGGCCGGCCCCTTCGAGGCTGTGGTGAAACTCCCACGTGGCCTTGCCCAGCAGGAACAGGCCGCCGACGATCAGGATCAGGTCCTTGGCCGACAGCGGCGTGCCCCCGCCCCCGGAAGCAGCATCTTCGGCATCGTCCGCGTGCATCTCGTCAGCTTGAGCCAACGGTCCGGTATGCGCATCGGCCCCGTCGCCGGGCGGTTCGGCGGCGGCGTGGGTCGAGGAGCCGATCTCGAACGGCAACTCGACCACGACCGTGTCTTCGAGCGTGATGACCCACGTGATGCAAAACAGCAGCACGATCCGCCCGGCCGCGGCGAGGCCCAGGCCCAGCCGACGGGCGAAGGCCTGGCGCTCCTTGGGCAGCTTGCCGGTGAGGATGGCGATGAACACCACATTGTCGATGCCCAGGACGATCTCGAGAATCGCGAGGGTCCCGAAGGCCGCCCACGCCGCGGGTTCGAGCAGGTATTCCATCCGGCGAGTCTAAGCAGCAGCAGCGGGACATCGGGCCTAGACGTTCGGCCAGCGAGCCGATTGCGGCTTGGGGCGGTTCGCGTCGACATCTGCCCCCCTCCCTCCCAGGGAGGGGCCGGGGGAGGGTCGCGGTCGAAAAGCCCGGACGCGTTGGAGATGCGGCAACACCAATCCGCAACCCCCACCCCAGCCCTCCCCCTGGAAGGGGGAGGGGGCGAGAGATGACGCGAACGGCTTGGCGGGGGGGGTAAGTGTCGGGCCGGGTTAAGCCGCGAGCGGCTTTTGATGGTGGGTGCGACGCGGCTGTTGCTCTACACTTGGGCAATGGAAGGCGACGAGCAAAAGGGCACGCAGGGCGGCCCGCCGATGTGGATGGTCTTCGCGATCGTGTTTGGCCTGTTTCTGGTCGGGGCGGCGATCGTCGCGACGGTCCTGGCTCTTGGCGGCTGACCGCGTATGGGTCGAGGTTCAAGCCCCAGTTCGCCGACGTCGCGGGACAAGCGGTGGCGGCCGTACCGCAGCGATCACCGCCAGCAGCAGCACGAGGCGCAGCACGCCGAGGATGCGAAGGCGGCGGCCCCGCCGGTGATGGACCATCCGCTGGTCCCCGCGGGCGAGCCGACGCTGCGGCCGGCCGACGACCCGGCAACCGATCGGATGTGGCAGCAGCTGCGAGCCGCCCCGGCGGTGGCGTACGACAGCGAGTTCATCGGCGAGCAGACGTACCACCCGCGGACCTGCCTGGTGCAGTTGGGCACCGCCGAGGCGCTGTGGCTGATCGACCCGCTGACCGCCGCCGATGCCCCGGACCGCCGACCGCCATCGGACCCGGTGGACATGGACCCGCTGCCCCCGGCCCTGTCGCCGCTGTGGGACCTGCTGGCCGACCCGGAAGTGACCAAGCTGGTCCACGCCGGCGAGCAGGACCTCGAACCGGCCGTGCGAGCCACCGGCAAGCCGCCCGTCAACGTCGTCGACGTGCAGATCGTCGCGGGCTTTGTCGGCATGCGGTACCCGATTTCGCTGGACGGGCTGGTCGAGCACGTGCTCGGGGCGAGCCTGGGCCACACGGCGAAGTTCAGCCGCTGGGACCGCCGGCCGCTGACGACCCGGCAGCAGCGATACGCGGCGGATGATGTGCGGTATCTGCCCGCGGTGTGGGACAACCTGCAGACGATGCTCGATGCGTCGGGCAACGCCGAGCACGCGATGGCGGCGTGTCGGCAGGCGTGCGAGCGGATCGGCCGGGGCACGCAGACGACGCCGGCGTTGCGGGCGCGCGGGGTCGGCCGGTTGCCGCCGCAGGCCCGGGCCGTACTGGATGCGCTGCAGGTCTGGCGGGACGAGCTGGCCCAGCGGATCGACGCGCCGCCGCGGAGCGTGCTGGCCGACCCGGTGGTGATGGCGCTGGCGCAGGAGGTCCCGGTGGATGAGGACCAGTTGCAGGGGATCAAGGGGTTGCCGCGGCCGGTGCGTCAGCAGCACGGGCGGTCCTTGTGCGAGGCGGTGCAGCGGGCGCTGGACGGGCCGATGCCGACGTCCAGAGGCCGGATCAAGCCGCCGACGAGCAAGGAGCGGGACGTGGTGGCCGAGCGTTGGCAGCAGGTGCAGGACCACCTGGAGGCGCGGCAGATCGCGACGGGCGTGGTGACCAGCAAGCGGTACGTGGAATCGGCGGTGCTGTGCGGGTTGCGGGGCCAGCCGTTGCCCGAGGATCACCCGCTGAGCGTCGGGTGGCGGCGGGACTTGGTGGGCGGGGTGTTGGAGTTGGGGTGATGTCGTAGGACGGGCGTCTCGCCCGTCGATCAAGCATCCGCTTGATTCAGTTCACGGCGGCCGCCACGCAGATTCACTCCACCGTGATCGTGATCTCGTACTCCCCGGTCTGCTGGCCGACGAGGCTCGTGGCCCGGGCGGTGTAGGTGCCGTTCTCGGGGGCGACCTGTTCGATGCGGGATCGGCGGGTGTTGCCGAAGTCGTCGTTTTGCCACTGTCGGCCGCTGGGGCTGAAGAGCATCGTGTAATTGTCAAAGCTCTGGCAGGTCATGTCCACGACGATCCGCTGGCCGGCCCGGGCCTCGAAGGTGAACTCGTCGTAGTACCGCTGGCGGCCGGGCTCGACGGGGTCGTCGATCGTCAGCTCGCCCCCGTGCGTGCCGATGCCGTTGCCCACGCCGCCGAGCAGGTCCGTGTCGCCGTCGACGCCGCCGACCCAAGACGCGATGCCGCCGACCGGCAGCTCCAGCGTCCCGCCGACGTCAAGCCGGACGCTCAGCGTCGGCTCGATCGGCCGGCCGTACACCTCCGTGCCCGCCTTGGTCGCCGCGGCGACGTACCAGTCATCGTGGCTGGCGTCCTGGACCCGCCAGAGCCGCTGCAGCTCGCCCAGCGGCACCACGACATCGCCCAGCGAGGTGGCGATGGTGATCTGGGCCAGATCGATCGACCCGCTGACGATGTCGCCGCTGGTGGTCTGGATGAGGTTGCCGTGGCGGTTGGGCTCGCCGCCCGCGGTCCGAAGTGCCGCGGTCCGCACGGCGTGCCACGGCAGTTCGAGGGTGCCGCCGGTGCTCAACCGCATCCGCAGCGGCTGGTTCCCGCGGTCGACGAAGCCCACCAGCTGCGTCACCCGCCGGCCCAGGACCCGCACCGCACCGTCGATCTGGGCGGGCTCCCAACCGGCGATCTGGTCGAAGCCCAGCGTCACCGGGCCCATCGCGGTCTGCACGGCCAGCCCGTCCAGCTCCAGCGACCCGACGAGGGTGTCGCCGTTGCGCAGCTCGATCACGTCGACCTCGGCCCGCCGCTCGATATCGCCGACCGTCGGCACGGCGATCGCGTCGGGCTGGGCCGTCGCCGGCAAAGCCAGCAGGATCAGGATGGCCGCCGCCCAAGTCTGTCGGGGGCTGGAGATCATCGGTGCAGGATACCAGGCGGGGGATGCCTCAGCGGGATGTGAACTGCGCGAGTGTCGCGTCGCGACCCGGGCGATTGGCGTGGGGGTCTTCGCGTGCTAGTACGCCCCACGCCGCCGCCAGACCGTCGCGGCGGTCCGCGCCAGCAGCCACAGGTCCATGCCGACCGACCAGCGGCGGAGGTACATCACGTCCAGGCGGACGCGTTGGTCGTAGCTCAGCTCGTTGCGGCCGGAGGTCTGCCAGATGCCGGTGATCCCCGGCCGGACTTGCTGGTACAGCTGGACCGCCGGGCCGTAGCGGGGCAGTTCTTCGTCGATGATCGGCCGGGGCCCGACCAGGGCCATGTCGCCCCGCAGCACGTTCCAAAGCTGGGGCAGCTCGTCCAGCGAGGTCGCCCGCAGGAACTTGCCCACGCGCGTGATCCGCGGGTCGTGACGGAGCTTCTGCGTCTCGGACCACTCCTCGGCCAGCCGCGGACAGCTCGCGAGATAACTATCCAGCAGCTCGTCGGCCCCCTGCACCATCGTGCGGAACTTCAGAATCGTGAACCGCCGGCCGCCGCGGCCGATGCGCTCGTGTCCATAGAAGATCGGCCCCGGCGAACCGGCCCGCACCGCCACCGCGATGACGCCCATCACCGGCAGCAGCACCGGCAGCAGCAGCAGGCACACCCCCAGGTCCACCGCCCGCTTCACCGACCGCCGCCGCCCGCACAGCAGCCGCGGCGAGGCGTCGGGCATCGGCGCCGTGCCCCGCAGCCACGGCGGGAGCAACCCGCTGCCGGGCCGGACCACCGCCGCATCGCTCATCATCGCCACACCGTCGGGCATCGGCAGAGTCTACCGACGCCCCCGCAACCCACCACCGCCCCCGACTCACGCCGCCGCGGGAGCAAGTTGGCTCCCCGCGAGTGTCCGGTACAGGTCGCAGCGTTGCACCAGTTCATCATGTCGGCCTTGATCCACGATCCGCCCGGCCTCCATCACCACGATGCGGTCGGCGTCGACCACGGTGCTCAAGCGGTGGGCAATCACGAAGGTGGTCCGGCCCCGCCGCAGCCGACGCAGCGCCTCGGCAATCCGGGCCTCGGACTCGGCGTCGATCTGGCTGGTCGCCTCGTCGAGGATCAGGATCGCCGGGTCGCGAAGCACCGCCCGGGCGATGCACAGCCGCTGCTTCTGACCGCCGGACAGGCCCGTGCCGCCGTCGCCCAGCAGCGTGTCGTAGCCCCCCGGAAGCCGGGCGATAAAGTCGTCCGCGAATGCCGCCTTCGCCGCCTGCTCGACCTGATCGCGATTGGCGTGGCGCCGGCCGTAGGCGATGTTCTGGGCGATGGTCCCGGCGAACAGCACGCTCCGCTGCGTCACCACCGCCATCTGCTGCCGGACCGACCGCAGCGTCGCCTCGCCCACGTCGTGACCATCAATCAGCACTCGGCCCGATGCGGGTTCAATCAGCCGGGGCAGCAGGCTCACCAGCGT
Source organism: uncultured Phycisphaeraceae bacterium (assembly GCA_964625505.1). Classification (GTDB taxonomy): domain Bacteria; phylum Planctomycetota; class Phycisphaerae; order Phycisphaerales; family Phycisphaeraceae; genus CAZVBW01. The sequence goes on along the minus strand of CAZVBW010000051.1, from coordinate 15,998 downwards.
CGACTTGCCCGCCCCGTTGGGCCCGACAATGGCGATGGTCTGGCCCTGCTGCACATCGAGCGTCACCGCGTCGAGCGCCGGCTCAATGGCGTCCGGGTAGTGATAAGTCACGGCATCGAAACTCACCGCCCGCTCGTGCCGCGGCAGCATCACGCCGTGGTCCGCATCGACCTGGTCCCGCTCGGTGGGCAGGGCCAGCAGTTCCATGAGCCGCCCCGCCGCCGCCGAGCCGGCCTGCAGCTCGTTGTGCAGATTCGCCAGCGGCCGCAGCGACGCCCCGGCCGCGCCCAGTGCCGCGAGGACGCCCAGCATCCGCGCCGGCTCGCCGCCCGGCGTGCGGAACACGTACCACGCCGCCACCGTCGCGACCGCCATCACACACGCCATCGCGATCAGCTCGACCACCGGCGAGCTCAGGGCCCGGGCCGTGCGGGCCTTCATCTCCTCGCCGTACACCCGCCGGTTGACCCGCGAAAACCGCCGACGCTCGTAGCCCTCGGCGTTATGCACCCTCACCACGTCCGCCGCCTGCATCGACTCCTGCAGCGACCCGACCATCCGGGCGTACTGCTGCAGCGCCGCCTTGCTCGCCTTGCGGACCCGCTTGCCCAGCTTCCGGATGCAGATGCCGATCGGGATGATGCCCACCATGAACAGCAGCGTCAGCCGCCAGTCGATCAGCACCGCCCAGGTCAGGAACACGCCCCCCATCAGCGTGTCCCGGACCGCCCGGCCCATCAGCGCGGTCAGCCCGATGCCCAGCTTCGACGTGTCGCTGACCACGCGCGAGAGGTGGTCCGCCGAGCCGGCCTGCTGCAGCAGGTCCCACGGCACGTGAAGCAGCCGGGCGAACGCGTCTCGCCGGACCATCATCATCGTCCGCTGCGTGACCGTCACCGCCAGCGCCGCGTGCGTGAACCGCATCACGCTGCCGACCGTGGCGATGCACAGGATGATCACCAGCCCCATCGCGAACCCGCGGAACGGGTCCTCAGGCACAAAGCTCAGAAAGCTCGCCGGGTCGCCCAGCGCGTTGTGGACGATCGGGTGGTCCAGGCGGTCGATCAGCTGCCGGCGGAGGTTGGCGTTGTCCGGGTCGGTGAAGATCAGGTTGATCATCCCCATCAGCGCGCCAAAGCCCGCGAACGCCAGCAGCGCATCGGCCAGCGCCGCCGCACCCGCGATGGCGAGCAGCCGGCGGTAACGGAGCATCCGCTTCGCAAAGTGCCAGAACGGGCCCATGTGCGGGACAGGGTACGGGGTTGACGCTGCCGCGGTGCACCACCACGTGCCCGAAGCCGCGGATGTAAATCCGTCGGCTCATTGCCCCGCAATGTCACCGGCACCCGAGCCGACGGGTGGCGCCTCCCGTTAGCCCCCGGCTTTGCCGGGGGTACCCCGTGCGGAGCCCGGGGCTGAAGGTACGGTCTCACTTGCGGGCGTGGACCAGCCGCCGGTTCGCCTCCGCCACGTCGAACGCCTCGGGGTCGAAGTCGCCCATCCACTCGAGCACGTCCTGATGCCAGTCGTCGTTCGGGTCCGGGTTCCGCACGATCTCCAGCTTGTCCGCAAAGCCCCAGACGCCGCCGCTGTCCTCGGGCGGTGCGGCCTTCTCACCGGCCAGACAACACGGCAGCTGCTCAAACGCCCCCGCGTCCGGGTGGGTCTTGATGAGCTTGACCCAGTGCTCCCAGGAGTCCCCGAAGTCGTATTCGTACACGAGCTGGTCCCGCAGGTCCTGCCAGACGTCCCGCAGCGTCGTCTTATCGCTGGGTTCCGTGCGCGGGCCGACGCCTGAGAATGGGTCAAACACGTCGTCGTCGGCGACGTACATCGCCTCCCGCCCGCGGAACTGGTGCAGGTGGCATTCTTCCCACGGCATCACCAGCTGGATGACGTCATGCAGGTGGTCCAAGGAAGCGTCGGCCCGCACCACGACGGTCCGCCAAATCGGCGGGTCCGAACCGAGCAGCATGATGTCCAACTCATAGACCGGATGCTCGACCCGGCACTTGGGCGACCGCCGACGCGGGAGGGCGGGGGACTTGGCCATCGTAGTGTTGTAGCACCCAGCGAGCGGCGTTTCTCGGCGACTCGTGTGGCACGGGCACTTGTTGCCCGTGGCGGTCCTGCCACGGCCAGTCCGCCTAAGGCGGAGCCGTGCCACCCGGAGAAGGCATCCGAAGCCGCGGATGTGAATCCGTCGGCTGATCGCGCCGCGACGTCACGGGCGCCCGGGCCGACGGGTTCACACCCGCGGCTTCATGTGGCCTTACGCACTCCTCACTTGCCCGTGAAGAACTTCTTCACCGCGTGGACCGTGGTCTGCCGGCCGAGCTTGCCGATCGCGGCGGTCAGCGGGATGTCCTTGGGGCACACGCGGACGCAGTTCTGGCTGTTGCCGCAGTCGCTGATGCCGCCGGGCTCCATGAGCTTCTCGAGGCGGAAGGGCTTTTCCTTCTGGCCCGTCTCGTGCTGGTTGAAGTAGAGCACCTGGCCGAAGGTCTGGGCCCCGACGAAGTCGTTGTCGAGGGTGAACTGCGGACACGCCTCCAGGCAGCAGCCGCAGGTCATGCACCGGCTCAGGGCGTACCGCTCTTCCTGCGAATCAGGCGACTCCTTTGGGCCTTCGCCCAGGTCGTGCATCCCATCGATCGGCACCCAGCAGCGGTGCTTCTTGAGGTTGTCGAACATCCGCTGCCGATCCACGAACAGGTCCCGGATCGTCGGGAACTTGCTCATCGGCTCCAGCGTGATGGTCGCCTCGTCGTCCAGCAACTCGTCCACCAGACACGAGCACGACTGGCGGACCTTGCCGTTGATCACCATCGTGCACGCGCCGCAGACCTCTTCGAGACAGCCGCTGTCCCAGACCACCGGCTCGACGTTCTCGCCGGCCTGGGTCGTCGGGTTCGCGGCGATGTGCTGCAGCACCGCGATGATGTTCAGGTTCGGCCGGTACGGCACGACGAAGGACTGCCAATACGTCGGCTGCTCGCGGCCGGCCTGGCGCTTGATCTTGACGGTGAACTGCTGGGGCTTGGTGCTGGCGATCATCGGTTGCGTTGGGGGGTGGTGGGTGGTTTGCCGTACATATGGGTGGCACTGACAAGCGACGCTTGTCAGTGGCACGCGGGGCGCGGGTTACACGTTGTCGATCTTCCGGGGGTCGGGGGCTTCGCCGTCGGGGCGGGCGGCGTGCTGGTCGGTGTGGACGGAACTGCCGCCGTCGTCGCCGCTGTACTTGGGCGGGACGTTTTGGCCGGTGGGCTGCTGGTCGTAGGCTTCGCCGCCGGGCAGTTGCTGGGCGGCTACCTGCTGCTCGGCGGAGGCGCCGCCGGTGGCGGTCGTCGCGCCGACCAGATCGGCCTTCTGCTCGTCCTGGCTGCCGGCGTCGGCGGCGCTCGCGGCTTGCTTCTCGGCGGTGGCTTCGACCTTGCCGTAGGTCCGCGGGCGGAGCGGGATCAGCGGGCTGGGGATGTCCTCCCACTCGATCACGGGCGTGCCCGAGGCGGTGTCGTAGCGGACCTTGGTGGTCTTGTGGAACTGCTCATCGACGCGCTCGGGGTAGTCGTCGCGGTAGTGGCTGCCACGGGATTCCTTGCGGGCGATCGACCCGGCGACGATGGCCTCGCCGTAGGCGAGCATGTCGCCCAGCGCCCGGGCGAAGCCGAGGTTCTGGTTGGTGTAGTGGCCGGTGTCGCTGATCTTCAGGTCGTTCTGATAGAGGTCTTTGAGCTTGGCGACGCCGTCGGCGGCCTTGAGCAGCCGGTCCTCGGTCTTGACCACGGTCGCGGCGGCGGTGAGTTCTTCACCCAGCTGCTTGTGGATCTCGTAGGGGCTGTAATTGCCCTGGGCACCGGCGAGGCGGTCGATCTTGGCCTGCTCGGAGGCGACGGTGTCGCTATAGATCGACTCGTCCAGGTCGGCGGCGGCGGGGCCGTCGTTGTCGTGGGCGTAGCTGTTGACCGACAGGCCGCAGAACAGGCCGTCGAAGATGCACGATAGCAGCGCGTTGGCGCCGAGGCGCGTCGCGCCGTGGTAGGCGTAATTGGCCTCCCCGAAGGCATAGAGCCCGGGGATGTTGGTCATCATGTTCTGCGGGTCGCCCATGAGCATGCCTTCGCCGGGCTCGCGTTTGGGCTGGCTCTTGGGGGTGTAGTTGTCTTTCTCGGGGTCGTAGGCGGTGTAGGTTGTATAAATACCGCCCATGGTGTAGTGGACCGCGGGGAAGATCTTCATCGGGACTTCGCGGGGGTCGTCGCCGGTGAACTTCTCGTAGATCTCGAGGATGGCGGCGAGCTTGTTCTTGGTGTCCTGGGGCAGGTGGGTGATGTCCAGGTAGACCATGTTGCCGCCGCCGATGCCGTAGCCGTCTTGGCAGACCCAGAAGATTTCGCGGGTGGCGATATCGCGGGGCACGAGGTTGCCGTAGCCCGGATATTTCTCTTCGAGGAAGTACCAACGCTCGTCCTCGGCGATCTCCAGGGGATGTCGATCATCGCCCTTCTTGCGGGGGACCCAGACCCGGCCGCCCTCGCCGCGGGCCGACTCGGACATCAGCCGGCACTTGTCTTCGCCCGGGATCGCGGTCGGGTGGACCTGGATCATCTCGGGGTTGCCCAGGTACGCCCCGGCCTGGTAGCAGCGGGCGGCGGCGGCGCCGGTGCAGATGACCGACATGGTGGACTTGCCGAAGATCAGCCCGTTGCCGCCGGTGGCCATGACCACGGCGTCGCCGCGGAAGGCCTGGATGTCCATGGACCGCATGTCCTGGGCGACGATGCCGCGGCAGGCGCCGCTGGTCGGGTCGATCACCGGCCAGAGGAACTCCCAGAACTCGAACTTGCGGATCTTGCCCTCGGCCTCGTACCGGCGGGCCTGCTCGTCCAGGCCGTAGAGCAGCTGCTGGCCGGTGGAGGCGCCCGCGAAGTGGGTCCGCTTGAACAGGCTGCCGCCGAACAGCCGCAGGTCGCGTTCGCCCTCGGCGGTGCGGTTAAAAGGCACGCCCATCCGGTCCAGCAGGTCGATGACCTTCGGGGCCCAGTGGGTCATCTCGTAGACCGGCGGCTGGTGGTTGAGGAAGTCCCCGCCGATCAGGGTCTCGTCCATGTGCTGCCACTCGGAGTAGCCCTGCTGGCGGGCGACCTTGTTGCAGGCGTTGATGCCGCCTTGAGCACAGACCGAGTGGGAACGTTTGACGGGCACCAGGGAGAACAGGTCCACGGGGGTGCCGGCCTCGGCGACGCGGACGGCGGCGGCGAGGCCCGCGAGGCCGCCGCCGACAACGATGACCCGGGGGGAGGAACTGGCGGCGTTGGTGCTTGCCATGGTGTCTTTGCGTACTGGGGAACTTTAGCGCGGGGTGCGGATGAAGTCGACAGGTTGCGGGGCTTTAGTGCCCGCCGCCGGCCTCCATGGACTCGACGTAATAGCGGAGCATCCGCTCGTCTTCGGGCGTGACCTCATAAGTCCACGCGCCCCAGATCGCGGCGATGGAGAAGAGGGTCAGGGCGATGCCCATACCCAGGCAGATCAGGCCCCAGCGTTTCATGGCGGTCTGGGTGAGTGTCAGGCCCCAGGTGATCGCGGCGGTCCAGAGTCCGTTGGACCAGTGGTACACCACGGCGAGGGTGCCGATGAGGTAGGCCAGGACCATGAACAGCCCGCCCAGCGGCCCGGTCTGCAAGGCCATCGCGGTGGTCGCGTGGGCGAGCGGGTAGCTGTCGACACCGGCGAGGGCGGCGAACTCGGTGCCCTCGGCCCGAGCACCCCAGGGGTATTCGAAGATCCAGAAGGTCCATCCCCAGCGGAGGCTGGCGACGTGGAAGAAGATAAAGAACAGGGCGATCCAGGCGGTCCAGCGTTGGAGGGTGTAGCGGAGGTTGCCGCCGTAGCGGTAGGACATGCTGTTGGACTTGCCGCCCCACATGTAGACGATGCCCAGCCCGGCGTGGAAGGCGATGGGCAGCCACAGGCCGAAGATCTCAAGGAACAGCAGGGCCGGCAGCGAGTGGATGAAGTCGACTTCGTCCTGGAAGTAGTGCAACTGGCCGGTGACCTGGGCGATGGCCATCTGCATGTTGGTGAACAGGTGGAAGATCACGAACACGCCCACGGGCATGATGCCGGTGAGCGAGTGGAGCCTGCGGAGCAGGAAGTGGTGTCGATGGAGGGGGGCCCAGAGGTCCGAGCGGACCGACGGCTTGTGCTCGCCGTGGGTGCTGGCGGGCGGTTGGGGGTTACCGGTGGTGGTGCCAGGGTTGGCGGCGGGAACGGCGGCGGGTGCGGTGGCCAACTTCGGGGGGTCCTGGTTGCGGGGTGCGGGTCGCGGGTCGCGGAGAAGGCGGGTCAGTTGCCGAGGCTCGGTGGGCCGGCGGGGCGTCCGGGGGCGCTTCCGGGGGCGTCCTGGCTGCGGCCGAGGGTCTGGTCGCGGGCGGACTGGGCGAGTTGGACGTATCGGCTGCGCAGTTCGTAGAGCGTGCCCGAAAGCATCTTTGACTCGTCGTCGGTGAGGTTGCCGGCGGTCTTGTCTTCGAGCACGGTGAGCAGGTCGATGTGGTGGCGGGCCAGATCGAGGTGGGCCACGCGCTGGCCCGTTGCGGGGTCGGGGATCGCGCCCATGGCGAACAGGGCCTGCATGGCCATGGTGCTGACCAGGCCTTCCATGTCGGCCTTGGCGGGGACACCGCCGGTCGCGCCGGCGGGGCCGCCTGCCGGGCCGGGTGAGCCGGGCGAGCCCGAGGCGGCGGGGGCCGACTCACGTTGTTTGGCCTGCTCGGCGAGCTTCTGCTTTTCGGCTTGGGCCTGGGCTTTCCAGTCGTTGTCGACCTGGATCTTGCCCGGCGCATCATCACCGCCGCGGACCGGTTCGCCGCTGGGGTCGAGGATCTGTGACATCAGGTGCGTCTTTCGGCTGTGGCCGACCGGCCCGTTCCGGCCGACGCCCATCGCGGGCGGGGAGGCAAGTATAGGGCCCGCGTCGGACTCTGCACAGACCGCCGCCGAACCTTTGACTTTCGACTTTGGACCCCCCACACTCGCCGGCGATGCACAAGCTCAAGCAAGCCCCGTCCGCCCGGGATGTCGCCGAGAAACTGCCCCGCGTCTGGGAGCTCGCCGCCGCCAAGGCCAGGCAGCTGGACAAGGCGTGGGACCCGGCGGATGGCACGCCTGTGTTCACCGTCGACGGCACGTACACCACCCGCGGCTGGACCGAGTGGACCCAAGGCTTTCAATACGGCTGGATGATCCTCGCCGGGGAGGCGACCGGGGACGTCAAGCTGCTCCACCGCGGCCGGGACCTGACGATCCAGCACATGCTGCCGCACGTCACGCACACCGGCGTGCACGACCACGGCTTCAACAACCTCTCGACCTACGGCCAGCTGCTGCGCCTGCACGCCGAGGGCAAGCTCGATGGCGGCCCTTGGGAAGCGACGACCTACCGCAACGCCATCGCCGCCAGCGGCGCCGTTCAAGCCAGCCGATGGTCCGGCATCCCCGTCGAGCAGAGCGGCCCGGACATCGCCGACACCCCCGGCCTGGGCTACATCTACAGCTTCAACGGCCCGCACTCGCTGTTCGTGGACACCATGCGGACCACCCGGATCCTCTCTGCCGCGTGGCTGCTGGGCCACCCGCTGATGCACGAGAACGACCGCAAGGCCGACTTGCTCAAGCGGGCGATCCTCCACGGCCTCGCGACGAACCGGTACGTGGTCATGCACGGCCGCAGCGGCGACCGGCCCGCTGGCAGCCGTCCCAAGCCCGGCGGCTTCAGCCCGCCTTACGACGAGAGCCCGTACAACGTCCGCGGCCGGACCGCTCACGAGGCGGTGTTCAACCGCAACGACGGGGCGTTCCGCTGCCGATCGACGCAGCAGGGGTACAGCCCGCTGAGCACGTGGACCCGCGGCCTGGCGTGGGCGATGTGCGGCTACGCCGAGCACCTGCAGCTGCTGGCCACCCTCGACCCCGCGACCTTCAAAGCCGCTTGCGGCTTAGCCCTCACCAAGGTCATCAAGGTCTACGAGCAGGCCGCCCGCGAGACGTGCGACCACTACCTTTGCGACGCGACCGCCGCCGACGGGATCCCGTACTGGGACGACGGCGCCCCGGGGCTGTCGCGGATGCCCGACTGGCGAGACCGCCCCGCCGACCCGCACAACGATCACGAGCCGGTCGACAGCTCGGCCGCCGCGATCGCCGCTCAGGGCCTCATCCGCCTGGGCCAGTACCACCTCGACGCCGGCCGCGCCCGGAAGGGGCAGCCCTATTTAGATGCGGGGCTGGCGGTCGCCGCGACCTTGTTCGACGAGCCGTACCTCAGCACCGAGAAGAAGCACCAGGGCCTGCTGCTGCACAGCGTGTACCACTGGCCGAACGGCTGGGACCATGTGCCCGAGGGCCAGGCCGTGCCCTGCAACGAGTCGAGCATGTGGGGCGACTACCACCTGCTCGAACTCGCCCTGCTCGTCGGCCGAATGGCCGAGGGCCAGAGCTATCACTTCTTCGACGGATTGCGCAAGTAGGAAGTGGAATGTCAGATGTGAGATGTTTTGGAACCTCTTACATCTGACTTCTCACATTTAACATGCTCCAATACCATCGCCTGCTAAAGCGGATCCTTGACGAAGGCGTGGTCAAGCCTGACCGCACCGGGACCGGGACGCGGTCGGTGTTTGGGCATCAGATGGTCTTCGAGTTGGACCCGAGCCGGCAGCAACCCGGGGTAGATGAGCCAGGCGGCTTCCCACTCATTACCACGAAGAAGCTGCACACGCGCTCGATCATCCACGAGCTGCTGTGGTTTCTCCGCGGGGGGCGAAACGCCCGCGAACTTAGCGACGTCGGCGTGTCGATCTGGGACGAGTGGGCCGACCCCGACACCGGCGACCTGGGCCCAATCTACGGCCACCAGTGGCGCAGCTGGCCCAAACCCGACGGCGGCCACGTCGATCAGATCGCCGAGCTCGTCACGGGTCTCCGCGACGACCCGCACTCCCGCCGACACATCGTCTCGGCGTGGAACGTCGGCCAGCTGGACCAGATGGCCCTGCCGCCGTGCCATTTACTCTTCCAGTTTTATGTTGAACCCGTGGATGACACGCCCGATAGGTTGCACTGCCAGCTCTACCAACGCTCGGCCGATGTATTTCTCGGCGTGCCGTTCAATATTGCGAGCTATGCCCTGCTGACCCACCTGGTCGCCGCCGTCACCGGCTACCGCCCGGGCCGATTCATCCACACCCTCGGCGACGCCCACCTCTACAGCAACCACCTCGACCAGGCCCGCCTCCAACTCACCCGCGACCCGCGGCCCCTGCCCACGCTCGAACTCACCCCCGGCATCACGCGCCTCGAAGACTTCACCTTCGACGACATCGCCATCACCGGCTACGACCCCCACCCGCACATCAAAGCCAAGGTCGCCGTCTGATGCCCCTGCCGCCCCTCAGCTTCATCTACGCCGTGTCGACCAACGGCGTCATCGGGGTCGACGGCCACCTGCCCTGGCGACTGCCCGACGACTTCAAGCACTTCAAATCGACCACCATGGGTTGCCCGATCATCATGGGCCGACGCACCTTCGAAGACCATCAGGCCGTCCTGCCCGGCCGGACCAACATCGTCCTCACCCGCGACCGCGACTGGCCAGCCCCGCAAGGCATCACCGTCGCCCATAGCTTGGAAGAGGCCCTCCGCCCCCACGCCGCTGATGAGCGGAGCGAATCAGCGGGTGCCCCCCCTGAAACCTTCATCATCGGCGGCGCCACCCTCTTCGCCCAGACCTTCACCCACTGCACCCGCATCTACGAGACCCGCGTCCACACCCACATCGACCCGGCGACCGACACCACCTACCTCCCCGCCCTGGACACCACCGACTGGCCCCGCACCCCCCTGCTCGACCACCCCGCCGACGCCAGACACCCCCACCCCTTCACCATCACCCGCCTGGACCGCCCCGGCCGAGAAGCCGACAGCTGAGTCCGCCTGAGGCGGACGAAGCGTCGGATGAAGCCGCACAGCGGTAGAATGCACACATGCCCGCGCCCAGTCACATGCCGGTCGACGCCGTCATCCGCGTGGCGAAGCAGCAACTGCCCGGCTTCTTCCCCGACGAGACCATTAAGGCGATTCTGCTCGAAGAGGTTCGTGCTCCGACGCCGGACGACGACGCGTGGCACATCACGCTCAGCTTTGTGCGACAGCCTGCCGAGGCTCGGTCCAACCTCTTTAATGGCAGGACTTATCGCATTGTGACTGTCCAGCCGGAGTCCGGCGACGTCACGGCGGTCACCATCCACCCCATCCACAGCGACATCGCCTATGCCGCTTGAGGCGTGGCAACGGGGGCCGGTGTTTCGCGACACGAACCTGGTTGAGCCGCAAACGAACTGTCGGACCACGTCGCCCATGCTCCGTATCCGAAGCCGCGGATGTCAATCCGTCGGCTCAAGGACCTGACGCACCAAGACCAGCCGACGGGTTCACACCCGCGGCTCCGCCTCATCCCGCCGCACCCCCGGTCACTCCCGCAACGTCCGATCACCCGTTAAAGATTGCTTCACCGGCCGCGCGCGGGTACTTTGAGTGGTCCGGCTCGCGGTGTGTCCGCCCCGGGCCGACCCTGACTTGTTCCGTCCCGAGGGCCACGCCTTGCTGATCCTCATTGTCGCCGGCGGCCCGGACAAGGGCCGCATCTACCAGCTGTACGACGACAAGGAGGTCGTTCTGGGTCGCGAGGGCGACCAGGTCAAGCTCAACGACCACAAGGTGTCGCGGGAGCACGCGCGCCTCTGGTGCGAGGGCGGCCGGTGGTATCTCCGCGACCTGGCCTCCCGCCACGGCACGTACCGCAACCACCAGCTGATCACCAACCGCCAGCCGCTCAAGGACGGCGATTACCTGCAGATCGGCAACACCGTCCTGGTCGTCGCCCGCGTCCCGGCCGAGGCCGCCGACGAACTGGCCCGCCAGGGCGAAGCCCAGACCATCGCCGCCGCCGCCCCCGGACGACGGGCCGGCCGAAGCGATCGTCAGCGGACGCGGCCGGCCCTGCTGGTCGCCGCGGGTCTGGCGCTGCTGCTGCTGCTGGGGCTGAACCTCGCGCTGTACCTGTCCAACCAGCAGGCGGACCAGCGGCTGCAGGACGAGCTGATCGCCTCACGGCAGATCGCCCAGCAGGCCGCCGCCGAGATGGCGGGGGTCCGGGCCGACCTGCAGGCCGCCCAGGCGGACAACCGCCGGCTGCAGGACCAGCGGCTGGCGGAGGTTCGCGGGATGGTGGAGCGGAGCCAGCAGCGCGAGCCGCAGGTGCTGGCCCGGCTGGACGACATCAACGATGAGCTGGCCCGCAACCGCATGTACTCGCACGACGTGCAGCAGCTCACCGGCGAAGTGCGGCGGCTGGGCAACCAGTCGAACATGCTGCTGAACCGCTTCGCCCGGGTTCTGACCAGTGCGGAGGATCAAACCGAAGCGATGCAGGAGATGACGGCTCAGGTCGAGGGCCGCTTCAACGCGCTGCCTGACGAACTAGCCCGGACCTTAGATGAGGTGCTGACCCAGATCGACCGCCGCCCCACCACCGAGCAGGTCGACGCGTCGGTGCAGCGTGCAAGTCGCCAGGCGAGGGAGGCCGGCGAGACGATGGCGCAGCGGGTCTTGGCGTCGCTGGATGCTCAGCCGTCGATGGAGCAGATCGCCCAGGCGATCAACGACGCGAGCACGGGGGATCGGCAGCAGACCGAAGAACTGGTGCATCAGGTGCTCGTTCGGCTGGACGACCAGCCCAGCCGTGACCAGATCGCCGACGCGGTCGCCGAGGCGGTGCGGCAGGACCTGCGGCAGCAGATCGACCTGACCACGCAAGTACTCGCGGCGCTGGAAGCCCAGCCCGACACGCTGGAGGTGGCGGGGATGTTGCGGCAGGAGCTGGCCCGCGACCGGGCGCAGACCGACTCGATGATCCGGCAGGTGCATTCGGCGCTGGGCGGGATGCCCTCGGCCGAGGCGCTGGCGGCCGAGCTGACCGACGCGATCGCGCCCGAGCAGCGGCAGACCCGTCAGCTGGTCGAGCGGGCGCTGGCGTCGCTGGAGGCCCGGCCGTCGACCCAGCAGCTGGCCGAGGCGGTGCGGGCGGAGCTGTCGGGCGACACCCAGCAGACCGACGCGCTGGTGCAGCAGGTGCTCGAGCAGGTCGGCGAGCAGCCGACGGCGGCCCAGCTGGTCGCTGCGCTGGAGCGGACGCTCGAGGCCGATCGACAGGACCACCAGCGCCTGGCGCAGCAGGTGCTCGATGCCCTGGGCGATGCCCCGTCGGCCGAGGCGCTGGCCGAGGCGGTCGCGACCGCGCTGGACGCCGACGCCCGGCGGTCCGACGCGCTGGTCGAGCAGGTGCTGCTGGCCCTGGAGCAGCGGCCCACGCGGGATGAGCTGGAGGGCACGGTGCAGGAGGCGTCGCTCGCCGCGGCCGAGGCGTCGGCCCAGCGGATGGAGCCGGCGATGGAGCGGATCGTCGAGGCGCTGGCGCTGGACGGCCAGCCGACCGACGAGCAGATGCAGCACATGCGGACGGCGCTGATGGAGCACATCGAGCAGGTCCTCGCCGAGGGCACCGACGCCTCGGTGGAGCGGCTGGCGGCTCAGGCGCGTGACCTGGCGGCGACGCAGGACACGCCCGACCCGGTGCTGGCGGAGGTGCTGCGGGTGGTCGACGCGCAGCAGCAGACGCTGGACCGGCTGGAGCAGGTGCACCGCATGCTCGAGCAGCAGCCCGAGGCGACCGACGCGCTGGTCCGCGAGGCGGTCGGGGCGGTGGCGGCCCGCGTGGCTGATCAGGGCGAGCAGGATGTGAACCGGGCGCTGCAGATGGTGCTGCGGGAGGTCCGGGAGAACATGCAGCGTGAGGCGTTGATGCTCGCGTCGGCCAGCCCGGCGCCGGCGTCGCGGGTGCAGCTGGCCTCGCCGCTGGCCGGGGCGAGCGCGAACGTCACCGCCGGGCCGGGCTCGGTCATGGCGATGCAGACCAGCCGATCGGGCCGGCCGCTGTCGGCGGTCGAGTCGGCGTACATGACCGCGTTCGAGTCCGGCGAGCCGATGACCATCGGGGCGGGGCTGATGAACCCGGCGACCGGCGAGGTCTCCCGCGGGCGGACCATCGACCCGGCCGCCGCGCGGGCCGAGGGCGTGACCGACTGGCGGGAGTGGTACCTCATGGACGACATGCGTCAGCGGATGCGGCTGCAGGTCCAGGCGCGGGAGTCCCGCGACGACGGGCGTGACGTGCGGATCCGCCTGCCGCGCGTCGAGCCGGATGGGCAATAGCCGTCAGCCTTGGTGCTTGACGACGAGATGGCCAGGATGCATTCCCGGGGGGTGGCCGCGGATCCCGCAAGAGCCGCTTTTTGACCATCTAGAGATTCATAGACGCTCGCGGCCATAGAGCGAGCCGGGCTCTGTGAGTTCGGAACCGGCGTCGTCCGCCTGAGGCGGACCGGCTCGCTGTGCACGCATAAACTCGGCCATGCGGTTGTTGCCCCCACGTTGGTTGGTGCTGTGCCTCGGTTTGCTTGGGTGGGCCTGGCCCGCCGCGGGGTCGCAGCCGCCGCCGACGACGCAGCCGGCGGAGCAGCAGGCCCAGGCCGAGCCGTTTCCGGTCCCGCCGCCCCACCCCGCGGTGCAGGCGGCGCTGGACGACCCGCTGCTGAGCGATGAGCAGCGGCACGACCTGATGATCTTCCTGGGCCGGGGCGAGGAGGTGCCCGAGGACGAGCTGACGCGGGTGCAGCGGCAGCGGCTGGCGCTGCACGACTGGCGGCTGGACGACGAGGCGTTCTCGGATCGGCACCGCCGATTGACCGTGCTCGCGCGACACCGCGAAGGGGTGCACATCGACGAGGCGGTGTTGATTGCGGCGGCCGAGGGTCCGCTGACGCCGCAGGAGTTGACGCTGATCGGGGCGACGCAGCGGCTGGACATCGGCGACGCCGCGGGCCTGGGCGACCTGGAGCCGCTGCGGGATGCGGTGCGGGACGGATCGGCTCGCGACTGGCCCGCGCCCGCTCAGGTCGCGGCGGCCGAGGCGGTGATGCTGCTCTCGCGGCATGTCCCGACCCCGGCGAGCGACTACCACGCGGTCTTGGCGCTGCTGAACCACACGCACCAGGTAACCGACCCGCTGCACTGGCCGGCGGTAGTCGCCGAGGCCCGGCTGCTGGCGGGCAAAGACCGCCGGGGTGATGCGGCCGAGGCGATCACGCAGGTCCTGCGGCTGAACCCCCATGCGTCGGAGGCGTGGCACGTGCTGGGCCGGCTGGCGATCGACAGCTTTAACTTTCCGCTGGCGGAGCAGTCGATGGATCGGCTTCGCCGAGTCAACCCGGAGCACCCGCTGGCGGACGAGCTGCAGGTGCGGCTGCTGCTGCGTCGCGGGTTGGCGGACGAAGCTCAAAGCGTCTTCGACCGGGAACAGGCAGAGGGCCGCGGTTGGGCCGGGTTCAACCAGCTGCGGCTGGCCGTCGCGGCCGCAGCTCACGATGCCGAGCGGCTCGCCGCCATCGTGGGCTTTTCCGAGCAGTTCGGCGGACCCCGGGCCGAGGAGGCCTACGAGGTCGGCCGGGCTCTCTCGCGGATGCGGCAGTACGACGACGCCCGCCGCTGGCTGGAGCGGGCGACCCAGCGGCTCCCGCACTGGTCCGAGCCGCGGCTTGAACTCGGCCGGCTGCTGGTCCAGTCCGGGGACCTGCCCGCGGCCCGCGAGGTGTTAAGCGTCGCCGCCGAGATGGACCCGTTCCACCGGGACATCCGCAACCAGCTGTCGCTGGTCCGCTCGCTGCTGGATGAGTTCGAGACGATCGAGTCCGAGCACTTCGTGATCCGTTACCTGCCCGGGCCCGACGAGGTGCTTGCCCGGGAGTTGGTGGACGTGATGGAGCAGCGGCACGAGGTGTTGTCCGAGCGGTTTGGCTGGGAGCCGGAGCAGCCGACGCAGATCGATCTGCTGCCGGATGACGAGCAGTTTGCGGTGCGGATCACGGGGATGCCGGACATCTGGACGGTGGCGGCGGCGACCGGGCCGGTGATCGCGATGACACCGCCGCGGTTCGGGCCCGAGATCAACCACGGGCCGTGGGACGTGCTCAACGTGATGGGCCATGAGTACGTGCACACGCTGACGCTCGGCCGGTCAAACAACCGGCTGCCGCACTGGTTTACCGAGGCGGCGGCGGTGCTCAGCGAGATCACCGGCCGGACGTACGCCGACCAGCAGCTGCTGGCGTGGGCGCTGCACACCGACCGGCTGTTCGCGTACGACCAGCTGGATGTGCACTTTGCCCGGCCGACTCAGCCGTGGCACCGTTCGCTGGCATACGCCCAGTCGGCGTGGCTGCTGGAGCACCTGGTCGACCGCCACGGCGAGGACATCGTGATCCAGCTGCTGGACCTCTACGCCGAGGGATTGGATGATGCGGAGGCGCTGGAGCAGGCGACGGGGGACACGCCCGACGCGGTGATGCAGGCGTTCCGCGGGTGGGCCGCGGAGCAGGTCGCCCGCTGGGGCTTAGCCCAGCATGAGGCAGATGACGAGGTCGCATCGCTGGAGATGCAGCGGGACGCGGACGACCCGGCGGGGTATCGGCAGCGGCTGGGCGAGATGATTGAAGATCACCCGGAGCATCCCGGGCTGCTGATGCTCGCGGCGATGGCGGGTGTCGAGGACGCCGGGCTGCCGGCCGACCCGGAGCAGCCCGGCGGCGATTCGGTCGACGCTGCGTTGCTGGCCGAGGCGGCGTCGGCGGTGCGGGCGTATCAGGCGGCCCGGCCCGCGGACCCGTGGGCGGTGCGGCAGCTGCTGCGGATCGCGGGGCTCACCGGCGATGACGCGGCGGTGCTGGAGCATCTGCAGCAGCTGGACCGCTGGGAAAACCGAAGCGGCCGGTACGCGGTCGAGCTCGCGCGGCTGCACGGGCAGGCCGGTCGGCACGACG
>CAZVBW010000050.1:0-30908 GCA_964625505.1 uncultured Phycisphaeraceae bacterium | reverse complement strand
GTCGTGGTGGGCGACGCGCTGGACGTGGACCCGGCGGTGGGGCTGGTGGTGCGAACCGACCGGGGGCAGGTGGTGCACGTGCCGGCCACGGCGACGGGCGTGTGCTAAGCCGCAAGCGGCTTGATAGGTTGCGCGGCGGGGGGCATGGAGCGACGCGGATGCAGCTGATGGACCTGGTGGTGCCCGAGGCGGTGCTGCCGCAGCTCAGATCGGTCGAGCGGGACGAGGCGGTGGTGGAGCTGTTGGACGCGCTGGTCGCGGCCGCGGCGGTGCCCGCCGGGCTGCGGGAGGACCTGCTCGCGGCGATGCTCCAGCGGGAGCGGGACAGTTCGACGGGCTTTGGCAAGGGCGTCGCGCTGCCTCACGCCAAGCACGACGAGCTGGACCGGGTGATCGTGGCCATCGGCATCAGCAGCACGGGCGTGGACTGGGGCTCGTACGACCGCCAGCCGGTGTTCTCGGTCGTGATGGTCATCTCTCCCAAGGCCGACCCCGAGCAGCACCTGGAAGCGATGGACCGGCTGTTTACCAACCTCAACCACGACCGGTTCCGCAAGTGGCTGCGGCAGGCCCCGGACCGCCGGGCGGTGCTGGACCTGCTCGAAGAGGCCGACGCGTCGAAGCACGCGGATTGACCCGCGCGATCGCCCCGCCCCGCCCGGCCCACGCCCGGGCGGTCCTCCTGGGCCAGCGGCTATGCTCTGGCCCCGATGGCGACCGCGACAGCCCAAGTGCAGGTGCAGAACAAGCTGGGCTTACACGCCCGCCCGGCGATGACATTCGTCGACGCCGCGGCCAGTTTCGACAGCCAGGTCACCGTCACCAAGGGCAGCCAGACCGTCGATGGCAAGAGCATCATGCAGCTGATGATGCTCGCCGCCACCCAGGGCACCGCCCTGAAGATCACCGCCGACGGCGATGACGCCGAGCAGGCGGTGCAGACGCTGACCGAGCTGATCGACTCGAAATTTGACGAGGATTGAGCGGGTGCCGCGTTCGCCGGTGCCAACCGACGTAGCACGCGGGGGGCATCGTGTGCCACACCTCGCCGGCTCGGCGGCGATGTGTGCGGGTTGCCGTGGTTTGCGAGCACACATCGGCCTTCGGCCGAGGTGTGGCACACGTCGGAGATCAGGTCCCGGCGGTGATCGCCCGTCGCTGCGTCGCGGCGAGCAGGCGCTGCAGGTTGCCCAGCGTGTCCGCGTCGACGGGCTTCTTGTCCTGCCGCCACCGGGCCATGCGGGGGAACCGCAGCGCGATGCCGGACTTGTGCCGGTCGCTGGCGGCGATGGCCTCGAAGGCGATCTCGAAGACCAGGCCCGGCTCGACAAACCGCACCGGGCCGCTGCGGCCGGTCGTGTGCCGCGTGACCCAGCGGTCGACCTTCGCGATCTCGGCATCGGTCAGGCCGCTGTAGGCCTTGCACACCGGGACCAGCTCGCCGTCGCCGGGCGGCTCGCCGGTCCAGACGCCGAACGTGTAATCCGTGAACAGCGTCGACCGCCGGCCCGTGCCGCGCTGGGCATAAATCATCACGCAGTCGACCGTGTACGGGTCGATCTTCCACTTCCACCAGTCCCCGCGGACCCGGCCAGCCTTGTAGACGCTGTCTCGCCGTTTGAGCATCAGCCCCTCGACGCCCCGCTCGCGGGACTGCCCACGGAGCTCGGCCAACTGATCCCACGTGTCCGCCTCGACCACCGGCGAGACCCGCAGCACCTCGCTGCAACCCGCGACGTCCATCGCCTCGAGCCGCTCACGCCGCTCGGCGGTCGGCAACCCACGCAGGTCCGCGCCGCCGGACTCGAGCAGGTCGTACACCATGAACACCACCGGCACGTCCGCGAACAGGGCCGGTGCCACCGCCTTGCGGTTCAGCCGCCGCTGCAACGCCGAGAACGGCAGCGGGGCCCCGGCCTCGAACGCGAGCACCTCGCCATCCAGGGCGGTGCCGTCGGGCAGGCAGCGCCCGGCGTCGGCGATCTCGGGGAACGTCTGGTCGATCAGCTCGTCGCCGCGGGACCAGAGCAGCACGGTGTCGCCGCGGCGGAGCAGCTGGGCCCGGATGCCGTCCCACTTCCACTCGGCCTGCCAGTCGGCGATGTCGCCCAGGGCCTCGGCGGGCGGGTCGTCCAGCTGGTGGGCGAGGTAGAACGGGTACGGCCGGGCCGCGTCGACCTCGCCGTCATCGGGCCGCAGCAGCGCGAGGTAGTTCTCGACGCTCGGGGTGTACCGCCCGGCCATGCGGTGCTGCATCACCGCGGGCTCGACGTCGGCGGCCTGCGCCATGGCATTGATCACCAGCTTGGCCGCGGCGCCGAAGCGGAACGTGCCGCTGATGAGCTTGTGGAAGACGAACCGCTGGGGGGCGTCGAAGGTCCGCCAGGTGTCCAGCACCAGCTCGCGCTGCTGGTCCTGGTCCATGTGGGCCAGGGGCAGGATGCGGTGGGTGACCACGTGGTGCAGCGGTTCGTCGGTGGACCGGCCGTGATGGGGAAGCAGCAGCGCGAGCGTTTCGGACAGATCGCCCACCGAGTCGTAGCACTCGGCGAGCAGCCACGGGGGCAGGCCGGTGACATCCACGGCCCACTCGCGCAGCAGCCGGCCGCTGATGCCGCGGATGAGCTTTCGCCCGGTCAGCACGGCCAGCGCCCACGACGCATCTTCCGGGGGGGCGTCGGCAAAGTAGTCGCGCAGCGCGTCGGTCTTTTCGCGGGTGCGGTTGGTCCGGTCGACCTCGGTGAACAGGCGGGTGAAGCGGTGGATATCGGGTGTCGGGTTGCGGGTTGTGGGTTGCGGGTGCAGTTCCTGTTTAGCGGGTGCACCGCAGGTGCCCCCGTTGGGGGTGCGGGGGGTGTGATGTACGCGGGTGGCCGGCGGGCGCGGGTTTGCCGCGGCCGCTAAACGGGGGTGGGGGTGAAGAGGTTCGTGGGGGACGCTCCCGGGGGTTCGGGTGGGCGGGCGGGGCGGTCGTGGGTGGGTGGGGCGGCGGATCGGTCGGACGGGTTGTCGTCGGCACTTCCGGGGGCGGGGGTGGCCTCTTCGGATTCGCCGACGTAGCGGGTGGGGACGGTGAAGGCGTCGGTGCCGTGGTCGCGGAGGTAGCGGACCATGGCTTCGGTGTAGCCGTGGGTGACGCCGACGCGGGTGGCGCCGGTGGCGGCGATGGCGTCGTGGAGGCCCGGCCAGTCGGCGTGGTCGGACATGACGAAGCCGCGGTCGACGCTTCGGCGTCGGCGGTTGCCGCGGACCGCCATCCAGCCGGAGGCAAAGGCGAGGGAGTTGGGGGCGAAGCGACGCAGCCAGGTGGTGCCCAGGACGGACGGTGGGGCGACGACGAGGCCGCGGCCCTTGACGAGCTTGCGGGTGTCGTCGTTGACGGGGTGGACTTCGGGCATGGCGACGCCGGCGGCGCGGTAGACGTCGACGAAGCGCATCACCGAGCCGTGGGCGGCAATGGCCCCGCCCCCGGAAGTAAGCCCCGCGATGCGATCGGGGTCGAGCGAGGCGATGAGGCGCTGGGCTTTGCCCAGGGCGTAGGCGAAGACGATGGAGGTGCGGCCGGCGGCGGCGTTGTCGGCCCACCAGTCGTGGACCTGGTCGATGACGCTGGCGGGGTCGGGCCAGGTGTAGATGGGCAGGCCGAAGGTGCTCTCGGTGATGAACACGTCGCAGGGGACCGGCTCGAAGGTGCGGCAGGTGGGGTCGGGCCGGACCTTGTAGTCGCCGGAGATGGCCCAGGTCTGGCCGGCGTGCTGGAGTCGGACCTGGGCGGAGCCGAGCAGGTGGCCGGCGGGGTGGAGGCTGATGGTGACGCGGCGGATGGTGGTGGTTTGGCCGAAGGGCAGGCCCTGGATGCGGGCGCCGGGCTGGACGCGGTGCTTGAGGACCGGGGCGCCGGGGGCCGAGCAGAGGTAGCGCTTGGCGCCGGGGGAGGCGTGGTCGGCGTGGGCGTGGGTGACGATCGCCCGGTCGACCTGGCCGTCACTGCACCAGGGGTCGATGTGGAACTCGCCGGGCGGGCAGTAGAGGCCGCGCGGGGTGGGGATGACGAGGTCGTCGGCCATCGCGGATGGTAGGGCGGTGCGGTGGGGGGTGGGTCGGGAGTCGGGGGGATCGGGGGTGGAGATTCGGGTGTGGGGTGTGGGGTGTGGGGGGGGCGTGTAGCGGGTGCACCGCAGGTGCCCCCGGGGGGCGGCCGGCGGGGTTGGGTGCCGTGGGTGGCCGGCGGGCGCGGCTTTGCCGCAGCCGCTAAACGGGGGGGTGCATTAAGTGGGGTGTCTCACGCTCGTACGAGGGGTGGGTGGCGAGGCGGGTCGCTCGGCGCGGCGGGTGGCAGTTGGAGTTGACCGCGTGACGCGGATCGTCATGAAAATCGCAGCATGGGGCCGGGGTGATGCGCACGGGGCGGAAATCTTGGGGAAGTGGGGGCGGCGGGATTCGAACCCACGACCGAGCCATTATGAGTGGCCTGCTCTAACCACTGAGCTACACCCCCGCGGGCGGGCCATGGTATCGCGGGGGCGGGTGGGGCCGTAGGCTGCGGGGATGATGGGCGAGCGGATGCTGGGTTGGATGGCGGGGCTCGTGGTGGTGCTGTGCGTGGCCGGGTGCGGGCAGCGGCTGACGGTGGGGCTGACGCCGGCAGATCGATCGGTGCGGGCCCAGACGGTGCGGGAGGCGGAGGGCTGGCGGTCGCCGCGGGTGGCGATCGTGGACGTGTCGGGGCTGATGGTGAATGCGGAGCGGGGCGGGCTGCTTCGGCCGGGCGACAACCCGGTGGCCCGGCTGGACGAGGAGCTGCGGGCGGCGGCCGACGACGAGCGGGTGGTGGCGGTGGTGCTGCGGATCAACTCGCCGGGCGGGGGGGTGGCGGCGTCGCAGATGATGCACGAGCGGGTGGTCGACTTCCGGCAGCGGACGGGCAAGCCGGTGGTGTCGCTAATGATGGATGTGGCGGCGAGCGGCGGGTACTACGTGGCTTGCGCCGGCGAGCCGATGATGGCCCACCCCGGGACAGTGACCGGGAGTATCGGCGTGGTGATGCAGACGCTGAGCGTGGCGGACGGGCTGAGCCGGATCGGGGTCGAACCGGTCGCGTTGGTGAGCGGGCCGAACAAGACGGCGGGCTCGCCGCTGAGCCGGCTGACGCCCGAGCAGCGGGCGACGCTGCAGGCGGTGGTGGACGAGTTCTACGGGCAGTTTCTGGACGTGGTGCGGGCGGCGCGGCCGGGGTTGACGGGCGAGGCATTCACCACGGCGACCGATGGCCGCGTCGTCAGCGGGACGCACGCGCTGCGGCTGGGCCTGGTCGATCGGCTCGGCGGGCTGGACGACGCGCTGGCGGAGGCGAGGGAGCTTGCGGGGGTGGACTCGGCCGACGTGGTGATCTACCGCCGGCCTGACGAGTTCGCGGCGTCGCCCTACGCGTCGGCGAGGCCGGTGATGTCGCGCGCTGCCGGGCCGGCGACGATTGATCAGAGCCGCAGTCTGCTGCGGCTGGACCTCGGGCTCGGCAATACGGACGACGCGGGGTTCTATTACCTTTGGCATCCCCCGTCCCAGTGACCGCCCGCCCCGTCCCCGCCGTCCTAACCCGCCGCTCGCTTCGCCTCTCGCGGCCACGCCTCACCGGAGCCCGCCATGCCCGACGAACAGATCGAGCTCGAATGTCCCAGCTGTGACCAAGTGCTGGAGCTGGACATCGGCTTCGCCGGCGGCGTGTGCCGCTGCAGCGACTGCGGGGCGCTGATGACCGTGCCCGAGCCGGAGGCCGACGCTGGCACCGAGATGGGTACGGATCGTGCGGATGCCCCCGGCGGCGGTCGTGCCGAGACGCCCGGTCGAGCCGCTGCCCCGCCGTCCGCCGCGGCGACCGACGAGCCCACTCCACTACGCGGTGAGCAACTCGAACGTGTCGGCGACGGTGAATTTCGCACCACGTCCGGCCGGGCCATCCAGATCGACGAGCGCCGGATCCCCACGGCTCAGCGGAAGCGGGCGGTCATCCGGGCCACCACCGCGATCCTGTTCTTCGCGGTGATCCTCGCCCTGCTGGCCATCGGGTCGGGCGTGCTCATCTGGCTGATCACCAGCGAGACGGGCGACGACTCGACGACCGAGTGGGTCGCTGACCGCGGCTTCGACTACGACGCGTCGGCCAACCCGTTCCTCATCGAGCAGCCCAACGTGCTGGGCGTGCCGCTGAGCCCACGCACCGCCGTCATCGTCGACGCCTCTGCGGAGTCGAGCGAGTGGCTCGGGCTGGTCGGCGAAGCCCTCGCGGTCGGCCTGGGGGAACGGTCGGGGCTGCGGCAGGTCACGCTGGTCTACGCGACGGCCGACGGGCCGGAGGCGCTTCGCGGCGGCATGCGGGCCGCCTCGGCGGTGCAGGCCGACGATGTTCGCGACTTTGTCGGCGAGCAGTCGGCCGTTGGTCAGCCGCAGCTGGGCCTCGCCGCCGAGGGCGTGGCCGAGCGGGAGCCCGACGCGCTGATCCTCGTCACCGGCCGGGCCGTTGACGACGCCGAGGTCACCCGGATGGAAAACGCCCTGAGCGGCGTGGTGCAACGGGTGGACATCGTTTCGATCGACCGCGCTGCGAACGAGGCGCTGCGCAGCTGGGCCGAGGATCGCGTCGGCGGCCGGGCGGTGGAAGTGGCCGGAACCCGCTCGATGTTCGGCAACAGCCTCGGGCAGTGGCGTGAGGACGCGGCGGGACCGTAAGGCTGTCAGCGAACCGGCCCCTCGTGGCCGACCCCCGGGACCGGGTCCAGGGGGACGTCATCGCCCGCGTGCCCCGCCGTCAGCTCGACCGGCTTGTAGCCCCCTCGCAGCCGGAACCCGGCGATCAAAAGCAGGTACACCACCAGCATCCCCAACGGCAGGCTCGCCGAGAACAGCAGGGCGGTCCGCTTGGCGGTGTCCCGCGTGGTCTGGACCCGCTGGCGCGGCTCGTCGGGCAGTGCCTCCAGCGCGTCCTGATCGATCGCGCGGTAGCTGCCGAACAGCCCGGTCTGCGGCTCGCCGATGACCTGCCCGTGCAGTGCTGGCTCGTCGGTGAGCAGCCGGGCCTCGATCCGGTCGTCCTGGATGGTCCCGAGCAGCTGCGTACCGATGACGCCCACGCCCAGCATCCCGACCGCCGCAATCCCGTTGAGCGTCATCGCCCCGCCGCGGGGAAACCGCTCGGCGACCAGCCCCAGCGTCGCCGGCCAGAAGAACGACTGACCGATGCCGTACACCGTCGCCGCGGCGAGGATCACCAGCCCGGTGGCCACGGACATGAACGAAATACCCACCGCCGCGAAGATGCAGCTCATCGCCAGGATGCCCAGCGGCCCGAGCCACCGCACCAGCGGCCCGCAGGTCAGCCGCAGGACCATCATCAGGCTCGCCGTGTAGATGAGCACCCACAGCCCGTCCAGCGGCTGGTCGAACCAGGTCTCACCCAGCGCCGCCATCGCCGGGGTCATCAGCGCGTCGATCCAGGCATCGGTGCCAAGCTCCGTCGTCGCCAGCGGGATCATCACGACCATCAGCAGCAAAAACAGCCAGTGCCCGGGATACCCCCGCACGGCTACCGCGAATGGAAGGGTCAGCACCGCCGCGATGGCCGCACCGATGCCCGCCAGCTGCAGCACGTTGCCGTCCAGGCCCGCGAGGTTGTTAGCGACCCGCGTCAACTCCCAGCAGACCAGCCACAGCACCAGCCACATCCCCAGCGTGCCCACCTCGCGGAGCATCGCCCGGTACGGCACACCGGCCGCCACCCGCTCGGATGTCGTGAAGCGGGTGAACACCAGCAACACGCCGTAGATCACCATCGGCACCAACAGCAGCAGCTGCTGCCATCGCCAGTTGCCCAGCTCCGCGTAGTCTGCCAGCACCGGCCCGGGGAGCACGCCGGCCACCGGCCCGCCCGCCAGGCTCAGCGTGAGGATGCCCCCCAGTGCCAGCCCGCCGGGCCAGCCCGCGTGCAGGATCGTCAGCCACTTGGTCTTATTGCGGTACATGCCCGCGACGATCGGGTTGATCGCCGCCTCGACCGCGCCGTTGCCCAGGCCGTTGATCACCGACCCCGTCCACAGCACCCAGTACGGGTCCAGCTTGATCGCCCCGGCCGAGAGCGTGACGAGCACCGACAGGAGGTGACACGCCAGCGCGAACCACATCGTGACCCGGTACCCGATGCGGTCGATGACCAGGCTCAGCAGCACGATGCTGATCGCGAAAGGCCAGAGCCCCGCCCCGAAGATCTCGCCGGTCTGCGTCTGCGAGAGGCCAAACTGCTCGCCCCAGACGCCGCCGAGGTTGGCCCGGACGATGAAGCTGAAGCTTGTGGCCACCAGCGCGATGAAGCACGTACCAAAGAGCAGCCGCCGCCGGGCGGGGCTGAGCGTGGTGGGGTCAATGGTCGAGGCGGGGGGCTGAGTCATGCCCGGAGGATAAAGCCCCGCCGCCCCTAAAGCCCACGCCTTCAGGCGTGGGTGGCTACCGCCGACTTGGGTCGTGCCGCACGAGTCGCCACTCAACCCGCCGCAAGATCTGCCCGATGGTCTCTCTATGCGCTTGTTCACCAAGCGGGCCGAAGATTCGCCGAATCAGCGTCGCCACCCCCGCCATGCCGCCGAGGCCCACGGGGTGCGGTGCTCGCTGGGGGCGGTGCTGGACCTTTCCTCCGGCGGCACCCGCGTCATCTGCGACAGCAAACCCGTGGTCGTGGCCGGCCAGGTGTTCAGGATGCACGTGCATCACAAGGACGGCCGGCTCACGCTCAAGGCCCGGTGCGTCTGGCGTCGCCGCAAGGGGCTCAAGACCTGGCAGGTCGGGCTGCATTTTCTGGGCACGTCGCAGCGGGTGCAGGCCCAGCTGGACAGCCTCGGCCGGTTCGGCAAGATCGACGACCGGTTCGTCGCCCGCAAGCTCGCCGGCGGCCCGCAGCTGCGGATCCAGCTGCCCGACTACTACCAGATGCTGCAGGTCCCGCCGACGGCGAGCCCGCAGAAGATCCGCCAGCAGTACCACGTGCTGAGCAAGAAATGGCACCCGGACGTCTGCGACCAGCCCGAGGCGGCGTTGCAGTTCGACCGGATCCACGAGGCCTACAGCGTCCTGATCGACCGCCAACGCCGAGCCACATACGACCGCAGCCGCGCGGCGTGACCCCCGGACCGCCGCGACTCAATCCGACGCCCCGTCCTCGATCAACCCCCGCCGCTCCACGTGCCACCACGCCCGCAGCGCGTCGGCACCCAGCCGCCGCGCCTCGGGCGACGCATCCCCCAGCACCGGCACCCGCGGCGCTCCCTCCGGCAGATACCGGTCCAGCACCCACTGCCAGCCCGCCCCGCCCAGCAGCTCCGCCAGCCGCCCGGGCACGGGCCGCCTCGCCGTCAACAACCGATCTAAACCGCGGTGCTCCCCCCGGTGCAGCATCGCCAGCACCACCGTCGTGAGCGACACATCATCCCGCGCCAGCAAGGCGTCCAGCTCATCGCCGACGCCGGCCGCCGCCTCGTCCCCCCGCGCCCAAGACGCCACCCGCAGCACCTGCCGGTCCGCCCAGTCCGGCTCGTTCTCGGCGAGCTCCCGCAGCAGATCCACCCGGTGCAGCCCCAACTCTGCCAGCTGCTCATCGCTCATCGCCTCCAGCCCCGCCATGTCCAGCCCCGGCCGATCCCGCAGCACATAGGCCGCCCCCCCGGCGATCCGCTGCGGATGCACCCCCGCCAGTGCCGCCAACATCGCCCCGCCCAGACGAGCATCTGCGTCGAAGCTTGTCATCAAGCGTCTCGCTAGCGGTGTCGATAAAGTCGGCTTCAGGCTTTGGGATAGAAACACCGCTGCAGAGTCCCGGGTGGCCGCAAGCGTAGAAGGCAAAACTTCAATCAACTGCTCATCAGACGGGAAAAGCGGCGCCTGTGGCAACCAGTCAGGTCCCATCACCAGACTGCCGTCGACCGCTGTGAAGGGGGGGAACTCGAAAATGAACTGTGGCAGAGTGTGCAAGAGCCCTTCTGCCTCAAGCAACTCATACACAGTGGCTGAGCCCCCCCCTGTCCGAACCGCCGCCCACGCCATCGCCTCCCGCACCCGCGGGTCCGCCCCCGCCAGGTCCGGCCGATACCCGTACACTGGGTCCAGCACCCCCAGTACCAGCCAGCTCATCCGCGCCACGTCCGCGTCCGCATCCCCCCGCACCGCCGCCACCTGATCCACGTATCGCTGATGCAACCTGGGCGAGTCTTCCGGGGGCCGCGTCGCTCCCGCCAGCTCCGCCGCCGACAGCAGCGCCTCGTACCGCACCGACGCCTCGGTGTCCGCGATCAACCGCCCCAGCAACGCCAGCGTCGCCGCGTCGTCCGCCGGCTGATCCGCCACCATCACCGCCGCCGCCCGCCGCCCGACCTCGTTCGGCGAGTTGGCCAGCCGGTGCAGCCACCACACCCACGCCCCGTCCGGTACGTCCGCCCGCCGCCACCAGCCCGCGTGGTCCAGCTGCGCCAGCAGCGCGTCCGCGTGCTCGGCGGACAGCCCCGGCAGCCGACTCGCCGCCGCGGCCGTCCACGTCGGCTGGTGCAAACCCCGAAGCCGGGCCGCCTCGACAAGCCGCATCACCTCGGCGGCCGGCGCCTCCCGCAGCGTCGCTTCGACCGCCGGGGGCAACGCCCGGGGCATCGGCTCGGCCCGCAGCAGCAGCAGCGTCAGCACCCGCCCCCGGTCCGCAGGTGGAAGCTCCCCGGCCCGCGTCACCGCCGCACTGGTCACTGCCGGCTCGTCCGCCCGCTGTGCGATGAAGTCCATCGCCCGATCTTCCGCCACCCCGCCGGCCCCGATCCCCCGCAACATCCACCAGCGCTGCACCACCGGCCCGCCAAACCACAAGCTCGGCACCACCACCAGCAACACCAGCAGCGTCGCGGCCGTGTGCCTCACCACCGTTCGCAGACTCGCCCTGGGCATCGTCACAGCGTACGAACGCGGACCTCGGTCTGAGCACGAAGCGTCAGCGAGTGCACAGGCCCGCCGATGCACGTGCACTTGCTCACGCGTCGTGCTCAATTGCGCCTACGGCAACAAATGCTCCGGCACCGCCCGCAACTTCCCCGCACCGTCCAGACACACCAGCGTCGTCTCGGCCGTCGCCAGCTTGGCCCCGTCGCGGGTGATGACGTACTCGTGGTCGATCTTCACACCCGCCGACTGACGGACCGTCGCCCGGACCTGCAGCACGTCGTCGTACGCCGCGGGCTTGTGGAAGCGGAAGCTCATCCGGGCCACCACAAAGAAGATCCCGTCGGCCTCCATGTCGCTGTACGCGACGCCCTGTTGCCGAAGCAGCTCGGTCCGGGCGATCTCCAGCCAGACCGGGAACACCGAATGGTGGGCCAGCCCTTGCGGGTCGCACTCGCTGTACCGCACCCGCACCTCCACGCTCGTGTGCACCAACTTCGCTTCCGACATCGCCGAACCCTAGCCGCTTGCGGCTTAGCACCGCACACGCTCCGCCGTCACCGCCGCGGTTCATGACGCGGCATCACCAAGGCCGCATACCGACCGGCGGGCGTCTGCAGCAGCACCCACCGATCGCCGATCCGGGCGACGTGCAGGCCGTCCACCGTATCGCCGGGCCCCACGGTACGTCCCGAGATGACCGCCGTGGGTGATCTTCCGGGCGCGGTGGCCTGAAGCACCAGCCGATGCTCCGCCGCGATCTGCCGCAACCGCCGATCCACCGCCCCGGCCCCCGCCCCGGCCCCCGGAAGATCTGTCTCTGGATCACCCGTCCTTGGGGCCTCGCCGCGCAGCAATTCCCGCACGTCCGCGGGCAGCAGGTCGAACTCGTCCGCCGTGTCCTGCAACGTCGCGGCCGCCGACGCTTCGCTCGGCCCGTGACCCAGCGTCCGCAGCACCACCGAGGTCGTCACCACCGCGAGGACCGCCACGACCGCCGCCACCGCGACCAGCCCCAGCGCCCGCTGCTGCCGTTCGTGCTGGGCCTGCACCTTCCGGACCTGCTTGCGGGTATGCGCCGCGGACAGCCGCTGCAGCGTCTGCAGGTGGTCGCCGTCCATCGTGTTCAGCCCCGCGGCCGTGTCACCGCGACGCGGGCCCGCCGAGCTGGCCGGACCTTCATCGTCGTCTCCGGGTACGAACGGGCGGACGTCGTCCACCTTGATCCCCCGCTGCACCGCGAGGTCTCGCGCGAGTTGATAGCTGGCTGCGGCGATCGTCGTCGAGACCTTCGAGCCGGTCTGCTCGTCGATGCCGGTCACGACATAGTGGTTCGTCTCGCCGGCATCGCTCGGCGGGGCGGTCGTGGGCAGGGGGCTGTACATGCCCGGTGCATCGGGCGGTGGGGGCCGACGGTGCTGTCGCCCGGTCCATAATCGGGCGTGGATTGGCTTGTTGAGTCGCCCAGACGGCGTGGCCGCTGCACGTGATGCAGCACGTCGGCGTCGGACGCTGTGGGAGCAGATTGGCTTGACGGCGGCCGCGGATTCCGGCGTGGCGTGCGACGCGTCAATCCCCCTGCATCCACCCAAGGTGGATCAAACTTTCCCACCGCCTTCACACCAACGCAGGCACCGGCTCACCGACGCGGCGGTGCTTCCGTTGGCGGTGGGGCGGGGCGGTCGGCTCGGCGAAGCCGTCCGCCGCATCGCCGGTCAGCTGCTCCATCTTCTGCAGGTAGCTCAGCAGCGTGGCCACCACCGTGGCGTGGCTCCACGTCAGCGGGCTGACCGACAGCGGGTCGTTCGTCTCCGGGTGCACCTGCTCGGCGAGCACGCCCGAGGGCAGGCACCGGTCGCTGACCCACCGCAGGTACGCCGCCGCCGGCGCCAGCTCCTCGGCCGTGGTCGCCTTGGCGATGTGCCAGTCGGCCATCCACAGCGTGCAGATGAACCACGGGTTGCCCGGGATGTCGTCGGTGTTCTGGCTGACCTGGTGGTAGTAGTCGTCCTCGTAGCGAGCGACGCCGCCGACATCGGTCTTGACCGTCAGGCGCTGCTCGATCTGGCTCATCGTGGCGTCGACCCGCTCGTCCTCAACCGGCAGCAGGCCCATCGCGAAGATCGCGTACATCGAAGCATCCAGCACCGGGTCGATCGTGTAGATACTCGGTTCGTCGACCTGCCCCCGCGACGCGGGCGGCTGCGTGTCCACGTGACGGTCGGCGGCTGGGAGGTTCTTGAACGGGTCGACCTCCGCCGTCGGGTCCCGGCCGTCCAGCACGTCAGAGATGAACTCCGCGACGCGGCTCGGGTCCGCGTGCTCGACCCGCCGGACGAACCGGCCGTGCTCCTCGGACCACATGTGCTCACAAAAGCCCGCCCGGACCTCGTCGGCGACCCGGCCGTACCGCCTGGCCCGCACCTCGTCGCCAAAGCAGTGGGCAAACTGCCGCGCCGCCTCCAGCGCCCCGTGCACCGTGGCGACGGTGAAGGCGTGCACCCCGAACCGCTCCTCCCACAGGTCGTAGCTGGGCAGCGGCAGCCCGGTGTCCGGGTCGCGGTAGCGGCACATGAAGTCGGCCGCGGGCTGGACCAGCCGGACCCAGAGCGGCCGGACAAACTCGATATCGCGGTAGCGGACGAAGTGCCGCCACAGGGCCCAGACGACCAAGGCGGTCTCGTCCTCCTGGATGGGCAGCTGCGGCTTGCCGCTGCCGTCGACCCAGGGGTGCCACGACGACGCGGGGCTGCCGTCGGGGTTGTACTTGTGCAGGAACATGCCGCGTTTGGAGATGATCTTCGCCGAGAAGGTGAAGAAGTTGCGGACCACATCCTGAAAGCCCGCCGCGTCCAGCGCGTCGGCGACCAGCGCCCCGTCACGGGGCCAGAGGTAGCTGTACGTGTCCCGCTGAAACTGCATGATGTCGCTGTCGTTGGCGGCGATGATCGCCCCGCCGTTGTCGATCTGAGTGCGGACCACCAGCAGCGACCGCCGGGCCAGGTCCATCACCCGCTCGTCGATGCCGTCGGCCGGCCCGTTCTGCAGCTCCGGCCGGGCCGCGGCCAGCCACAGCTTCCAGTACGCGACGGTCCGATCGATCGCGCCCTGCGGGCCCACGCGGTGCAGGAACTGGTGCAGCTCGTCCAGATCGTCGTAGCAGTGGCCGCAGCCCAGCACGAGGTACGCCGTGCGTGTCCCGCCGGCCGGGATCTGCACGCTCAGCAGCATTGTCGAGTCGACCGCGCCCTGGGCCACCGGGCTGCCGCCCAGCTTGCCGTCCTCCGCGTCGCGCCAGGTGCCCTCGGCCCCGCCAAAGCCCGCGGTGCCGCAGGCGTACTCGTCGGTCTGCTGCTCACCCTCGAGGTAGAAGCAGCTCATGATGTACCGGTGCTTGCGGTAGTGGATCAGCGAGCGCAGCTGCGGGTCGAAGTAGGCGGTGTCGCCGACCTTGGTGCCGTAGAGGTGCAGGTCGTTGTGGTGCAGCAGGCGAACTTCACGGTCGTGGTCCAGCGGGTTGTGCAGGTCGATTCGGCGGATCAGCACGTTGCGGTGAAAGTCGACCGCGTCGGTGCACTCGAGCTTCAGCTGCAGCGACGGGTGCTCGAGCGTCACCGCGGTGGCGAGCGTGTCGGGCTGGTAGCGGAGGTCGATGTCCCAGCCGTCGTCGGTCCAGTACACGCGCTGCTTGCGGCGCTCGCCCTCGGGCTTGCCGGTTTCGGGGGTCTTGGCCCAGACGCCGAAGCGCAGCGGGCCGCCGCCGGCGTGGTTCTCCTGGCCCACGTGCGGGAAGTACAAGTCGCGGACGCGGTAGTGCTGGTCAAAAGTGACGAGCATCTGGCCGTTGCCGACGGGGATATCACGGGGCATGCGGGGTGTCCGGGGGAAGGCCAAAAAGGGCCGGGATCACGGCAGCAGGGGCCGCCCGGTACCTATCGGCGGGTTCGCAGGCCGGCTGTGAGTGTAGCGCCTTTGGCTTACATGGCGCGTCGGCCCACACCGTTGGCCCAATGGAGCCGACCGGCGGCTTTAGGCTGGGCCGATGGCCGAAGATGCCAGCAGCGACAAGGCCGCGTACGCCCAGCTGGCGCTGGGGATGATCCTCTTCGGTTCGGCGACGCCGGTGTCCAAGCTGGTGGGCCAGGCGATGCCGGTGTTCATCGGCTCGGGGCTGCGGGTGGTGCTGGGGACCCTGGTGCTGCTGCCGCTGGCGTGGTGGGCGCGGGGCTCGCTCAAGGGGGCCTTGCGTGGCATGTCCGGGCGGGACTGGTGGCTCACGATCGGGATCGCGGTGTTCGGGATGTTCGGCTTCACGGCGTTGTTGCTGCTGGGGATGCGGATGATCTCGGGCGTTGCTGGGTCGATCGTCATGTCGACCACCCCGGCGGTCACGGCGGCGGCAGCGATCCTGCTGCTGGGTGAGAAGCTCACCTGGCGTAAAGCGGTGGCGGTGGGGTTGGCGGTCGGTGGCGTGGTGCTGCTGCACGCCATGAACCTTGATGCCTCGTCAGGCGGCGGCGGCGGGGGCGATGGTCAGGCAGGCACAGCCGAAGACCCGTTGACCCGTTGGATCCAAGGCCTGCCGACGTCGCTGCTGATCGGCTCGGTACTGGTCTTCGGGGCGGTCTGCTGCGAGGCGAGCTACACCCTGCTGGGCCGACGGGTCAGCCAAGACGTGGACTCGACGGTGGTGGCGCTGCTGGGCTCGGCCCTGGCGATCCCGCTGTTCGTGCCGCTGGCGTGGGTGCAGTGGCCCAGCTTCGACGTGGCGTCGGTCGGATGGGTCGGATGGTCGGCGGTGGTTTGGTACGGGGCGGGAACCCTGGCCCTGGGCAGTTGGCTGTGGTACGCCGGCGTGTCCCAAGCCCAGGGAAGCGTCGCGGCGGGGTTCATGGGGCTGATGCCGGTCTCGGCGCTGGTGCTTTCTTATGTGCTGCTCGGCGAGCAGTTCCAGTGGCTCCACTTGCTGGGCTTCGGCGTGGTGTTCGCGGGGGTGCTGCTGATGAGCTGGGAGCACGCACGGATGAGCGGCGAACACGGCGGGGCACACGATTGACGGCGGCGTACCGGGCCGACGGATTGACATCCGCGGCTTCAGTCAGCCGGCCGAGCGATCAGCAGCGGCACCGCGCTGCCGTGGCCGCGGCCGGGGACGCCGGGGTCGCCGTGCTCGATCCGTCGGGTCTCACCGCCCCGGGTCTGCTCGGCGATGTGGAACGGCTGGTTCCGCCGGGTGACCCACTCGCCGACGGTGGCCGACAGGGCGCCGCCTTCGTCGATGCGGAACATGGTCTTGTCCGGGTCGGTGGCCTTGTTGGCGTAGATGAACCCGCCGACAATCTCGATGCTGCCGCCGTCCATGGCGTGAGCGACCGTCGCGTCGTTCTCGGTCTTGAGCCCGAGCACCCACAGGCTGCCGCCGTCGCGGGCCTGGTTCCGCGGCTCGACGTGGCCCTCGGTGTTCAGCTGGCGAGCGAAGACCCGGCCGCCGTTGGCGTCGACGTGCCGCCCCCGGATGTCCGAGAGAAACGCATCGCCGAGCTCCCTTCCGGGGGCGGGGGTGGTGAACAGGGAGTGGATCGACATGTGGCGGACATGCACCGGGCGATTGGACTGCTGCACCACGTGGGCCAGGAAGTAGTGGCTGCCGAAGTCCTCGATCACCACGGCGGCGTCCGGGTCATCGTCGGCCGCGTTGTCGATGATGAACCGGGGCATGACATCTTCGCGGAACATCGAGTCGTGGCGGGTGTTGGAGACGGTGCGGGGGAAGCTGTTCCGCAGGCCGGTGATCCGCCGGACGGCGCCGCGGACGTGCACGTCGCCGTAAAAGCCGTAGTCTCCGCGGGGGAAGTACAGCGTCGTGACGCCCGAGTCGATCGCCCGCTGGATCGCGGCCGTCCAGTCCTGGCGGATTACGGTCTCGCCGGATTCGTCGATGGTGAGTTCGATCGTTTCCGGCGGGCCAAAGTCGGCGACGCTGGTCCACTGGTCCGGCGGGTCGATCGGAACCTCGGGGAAGGCGGCGACCGGCAGGTTCAGCGGGCGTTGTCGGTCGTCCTCGAAGAGGTTGAGCACGCTCGTGGCGGTGAGCACGACGTGCGTATGATCGTCTTGCTGCGTCACTCGGGTGCCGTAAAGCCTTGGACCAAGGTTTGCCGGTCGTGGCGTGGGTCGATCTGCGTTGCCGCGTCTGATGCTGGTGGTGAGGTGGTAGTTCTCGAAAAGGACTTCCCGCAACATATAGGTCGCGAAGGCATCATTGGTGAACGCTACGACGGCCTCGTCTACGGCCAAGGAGTGCAGCCTGCTGTCAATCATCGCCGTGAGGCCAGGGCCAGCGTTGCTGTAGGGCACGACGTCGGCCGGTTGACTGCTGACGAGATCGCGGACGGATACGCATTGGCCGCGGTTGTGCCAGCCGACCTCGAGCTGATCCCGCAGCATGATGCCATCGGCCGTAACGCTGTTGACCGCGTGGTTCGTGTAGATGCCGGTATCAAAACCTTCGACCGAAATGTCCTCCAGCAGCAGGGGCCCCTGTTCGTCGGAGTGGCCCAGGTCCAGGCCGATGACGCCGACGCGATCGGGGTCGCTGGTGCGGATGGTGACACGGGACATGCCGGCCTGGTTGTTGCCGTAGAACCGAATACCGATCGCGCCCGGGTTGCCGACGCCGGTGTCGACGGTGAGGTCTCGGATGTGGTTCATGAACCGCTGGGCGGGGGCGCTGCCGGTCCAGATCATGGCACGGGGCTCGTCCGGGTCCTGGAAGCCTGCGGATTGATCGGGCAGGTGGAGGATCACGCCGTCGCGGGATTGGCCTTGGAGCGACTGCCGCTTCTGGGCGTTGCCGCGGGACGTTCCGGCCCAGCGGAGGGTGTCGCTGATGAGGTACGTGCCGTTGGGGACGTAGAGCAGTTGGTTCCGCGGCTGGGCGTCGAGGGCGGCTTGGAAGGCGGCGGTGTCGTCGGTGTCGTCGTCGGGCGTCGCGCCGTAGGCCCAGACGTTGGCGACGTTGGCGGCGACGGGGTAGATCAGGCCGCCTTGATCGGCGTCGACGACCGCTTGATTGGCGGCGTCACGTTGTGCTGGTGTGGGGGCCGGCACGACCTCAGCCGACGCGGTTGCGGCAAGTAGGAGGGGCGCGGCGAGGAGGAGGTGGCGCATCTCAGTGGTCCAGCCGGCCGGGGCCTGAGCCGACGGATTGACATCCGCGGCTTCGACAAGCGGCGGGCCTCAGTCGGCGGGTACCTCGGCGGGGCGGGCGACGAACAGCGGGATCATCGACCCCCCGCCGCGGCCGGGCACGTCGCCGCCGCGGCCGAGCGTGCGGGTTTCGCCGCCTCGCGTCTGGACGGCGGGGGTGAACGGCTGGTTGCGGATGACCATCTCGCCGCCGGTGACTGACAGGGCGCCGCCTTCATCGATGCGGAACATGACCTTGTCCGGGTCGCTGGCTTTGTTGGCGTAAAAGAACCCGCCGACGATCTCGATCTGGCCGCCGCCCCGGGCGTGTGCGATGGTGCGGTCCCCCTCGGTCTTGAGGCCCAGCACCCAGAGGCTGCCGCCGCCCGAGGCCTGATTCCGCGGCTCCTCCCAGCCCTCGGTGTTGAGCTGGCGGGCGATGATCCGCGAGCCATTGGCTTCGACCCGGGGCACGACGACGTCGACGATAAATGTCGGCGCCGCGCCGGGCTCGGTCCGGATTGTCCCCGCCGCCATCTGCTGCACAATCAGCGGCCGGCCCGACCGCTGCAGGAAGACCGGCGAGTGGTAGTTGTTGTCGAAGTCCTCGAAGACCACCGGGCCCGCGCCGTCCTCGATGATGAACCGCGGCATCGCCTCCGGCTGATACCGGTTGAGGTGGCGGGTGCTGTCGACGATGCTCGGGAAGTTATGCCGCAGCCCGGTGATCCGCTGCACGTTGCCACGGACGTGGATGTCGCCGTAGTAGCCCATCGCCCCGCCGTCGTGCCGCACCGGGAAGTACACCGTCCGGGCACCGCTGTCGATGGCCCGCTGGATCGCGGCGGTCCAGTTATCGCGGACATCGGTCCGCCCGGTCTCCTGGTGGACCAGCTCGATCCGCTCGGGCGGGCCGAAGTCGGCGACGTTCGCCCAGTCATCCGGGTGGTCCCAAGGCACCTCCGGGACCTCCTCGACGGGCAAGCCCAGGGTCCGGGCCTCTTCCGGGTCACCAAAGAGCGTCAGCACCGGGTGCGTGACGAACTCGTCGACCTGTGTGCCGCTCACCCCGCGGCCGTGGCCGTTGGTGTTGTCCAGCAGCCGGTCGTAGCCGGGGCTGCTCACGTTGCGGAGCATCATCGACGCCCGCTCGGCGTTGATCAGGGCGACCTCGCCGCCGCCGCTGAGCTCGCTGTCGATCAGGGCCAACACGCCGTGGGCGGTGTTGCGGAACGCCGGGCCAGCAAGGCCTTCGGTGGTCAGGCCCCGCATGGAGATGCACTGGCCGTTGTTATCAAAGCCGATGCGCTGTTGATTGCGGAGGGTGATGTGTTCGAGGGTGACGGAGTTGACGCCGTGGTTGGTATAGATTCCGGTACCGAAGCCATCGACGGTGACGTGCCAGATGAGGCACGGGCCCTGCTCGTTGGTGTAGCCCATGTCCAGGCCGATGTGCCCGGCGTGATCCGGGTCGCTGGAGCGGAAAGTCACGCGGAAGATGCCGCCGAGGTTGTTGGCCATATAGCGGGCACCGATCGCCCCGGGGTTGCCGGCGCCGACATCGAAGGTCAGGTCCCGCAGGCTGTTGGCGAACCGTTGGGCGGGCGCCCTGCCGGTCCAGATCATCGCCCGCGGGTTGTCCGGGTCGCCAAAGCCCTCGGCGTGGTCGGGCAGCCGCAGCACGACGCCGTCTTGTGACTGGCCCTGAAAGATCTGCCGCTTCTGCCGGTTGTCCTCGCCGGTCCAGCGGAGGGTGTCGCTGATGAGGTACGTCCCGTGGGGGAAGTAGATGATCTGGTTCTTGGGCCGGGCGTCGAGGGCCGCCTGAATCGCGGCGGTGTCGTCGGTCACGCCGTCACCGACCGCGCCGTACGCCCGGACGTTCGCCACTCCGGCCGCGACCGGGTACATCACGCCGCCCTCGTCGGCATCGAGGACCGCCTGATTGGCGGCGGCGAGCTGGTCGGGGGTGGGTTGTGTGGTTTGGGCAGACGCCGGGTGTTGGCTTAACGACAACATGATCGAGAGGACGATGAGTGGGAGGGGCTTCATAGGCTGGGATCAAGGCGGTGTTTCAACTTGCGGGGCGGGGGCGGACTCGGCCCCAGAGCTCGCGGTCAACATTCTGCGGGATGATGAGATCGTCTTTGACCCGCATGTTGGCATGGCCGTCAATGTAGAGCACGGCGTTGGTTTCGCCCGGGTGGCGGTCGTCGATACGGACGATGTTCTCCCACTGGTCGCCGAAGGTCTCGCCGTAGTAGTGACGGTGGGCGAGGTTGTCTGCTCGCCAGCCGCCCTCGGAATCGGGCGCGGTGACCTTCTCGAAGAAGAGCATCGTGGTGCTGGGGCTGGGGTGCTGGCCGAGGGTCCAGGTATTGCTGATCGACTGCGTGAGGCCCCAACCGGTGTTGTAGGACCCGCCCGAGCCGCGGTTGTTGTGGCAATAGGCGATCGCGCGGTGTGAGCGTTTGCCGGTGGCGTTGCCGCCGGGCTGGAAGATGTCCTGCGTGGCCGACCGCTCATCGGAGGGGCAGCGGTACAGATCGGGCATCGGGGCGGAGGTGTACTTGCTGGCGGGGCTGGGCTGGTTGATGAGGTCCAGGTACATCATGCCCCAGGCCCAGGACGAGCCGTTGCGGTCGCCGCCGCCCATCAGCTCAGAGGGCAGAATGCGGCCGTCGAACTCGGTGGCGTACACGCTCGAAGCGATGCCGAGTTGCCGCTGGTTGGACAGGCAGATCACGGAGCGTGACGCATCGCGGGCGGACTGCAGTGCGGGCAGCAGCAGAGCGATCAGCAGCGCGATGATGCTGATCACCACGAGCAACTCGATGAGGGTAAAGGCGCGGCGGTGTGGCATGGAAGAAAGCCCACGGCCGGAAGGCCGTGGGCTTTCGGGGTTCAGATGATTCAACGTCGGCGCCGCGGCAGGAGGCACAGCCCGCCAGCGGCGAGCAGGGCGAGCGACGCGGGCTCGGGGACGGCGGTGGAGAACGCCACGTCATCGACTCCCGAGTCGTAGGACTGCGAGGTGCCGGTGGTGAGGGTGTTGGCACGGGTGACGCGGATGAGCCCGATCGGATTGGCGACGCTCTCCAGCCCAAAGTACCCGTCGATGCCATCGGACGTTGACGTGCCGTCCAGCGCACCGACGACGGTCTGGCTACCCAGCGAGGTGGTGTCGTCGATGGCGAAGAACTCAGCAGTGACCGTAAAACCCAGGAGAATGTCCGAGAGGGTGAAGCCGGCGGCCTCCACGCCCACGGCTGTGGTGTCGAAGGTGTCGTCGCCGCCGCCCTCGGCCAGGTCGGGGCCGACGCCGTAGGTGCCGAAGTTGATCTCGTAGACGATGTCGTTGCGGCCGTTGGCACCGAGGAATCGCATCCCTTCGCCGTCGGAGGTTGTCTGTGAAGATTGGGACGTCTGGTTGCCCGCGGTGGATCGCTCCCCGGAGATGAACTCGAAGAGGATGTCCGGCAGGTCAGTGTCATCGAAGGCGGCGATGTTGGTGCCTTGTGCAGCAACCTCGGAGCCTTGACGGAAGTCGGCGATGACCCGCAGGTCCGACCGGGCCTCCAGCGTGGCTTCGGGCGTGGAACCGACCGCGGCAAGGTCGACATCCTGCACCTCATTCAGCGGATCGATGGTCGAGACGGTGCCGAGGTTGGTCAGCACGGCGCCGTGCATCGGCGTGGTTAAGGCGGCGGCGAGCAGCGGGGCGGTGATGAGTGGGAGCTTGCGGGGCATGAGAGACCTCCTGCGGGTTCAAGGGTAAGACACGGGAAAAACCGGCGCGTTCGCGATGGTGGCGCCGGGGACGAAGGCGAAATCGATGGCCTGGGCGCCGGCCGGCGCCTCGCCATCGGCGATCAACTCCGCTAAGAGCGTTGCGGCCCGCCGGCCCACCTCTCGGGCGGGCACCACAACGGTGGCGGCGTCGCCGCCGAGGTAGATGGGCGTATCGTCAAAGCCGATCAGCGAGAGTTGCTCGGGGATGTGAAGTTCGAGCCGATCAGCGGCCCGGACCACGTGTGTCAGCGTCTTGCTCGAGTAGCCGATGATGGCGGTGGGCCGATCCGGCTTCTGCAGCTGGTCCTGCCAGAAATCGGACCAATTAACGGCTTGCGAATCCGCTTGGCCAAACACCGGTATCGGCTCAAGGCCCGCTGACCGCATCGCGTCGCGGTAGCCGGCGAAGCGGTCCAACTCGCTGTAGTGCGCGGTCGGGAGGATGGCCCGGTAGTTGAAGTAGGCGATCCGCTGATGGCCGCGGGTGATCAGTTCCCGGACCGCCCGCTGACCGGCGGCAAAGTCGTTGGGGTAAACGGCGTGGTCTTGCTGTTTGTGGTTAAGCCAGACCACCGGCAGGCGGTGACGCCGAACCGACTCGCGGATGGCCCGCGGGATGTCGGCCGTGTAGTCGATCAGCAGGCCATCGCAGCAGGCCTCGCGGATCAGCCGGGGCAGTGCGGCACCGCTTGCCAGATCATCGGGGGTCAGGCGGAACACCATCAGGTTGGTCTCCTGATCCTCCAGCCCCTCCTGCACCCCGGCGAGCAGGTTCCACGGCAAGCCGCTGCGACGCTCGTCGGTGCTGAGCACCAGTCCGACGCAGCCGAATCGGCCGGTGCTGGTTGATCGGGCCGCCGCGTTGGGGCGGTAGCCCAGCGCTTCGGCGACCTCGCGCACCTGCCGCTGGGTCGCACCGCGGTGGGCCGACTTGCCCGACAGCACACGGCTGACCGTGGCGCGGGAGACCCCGCAGTGTTCGGCGACCTGGGTAATGGTGACGCTCATGGTGGAACCGGTTCCACTACAGCATAGTCCCTCAACTGTTGAATGCAACCGGTTCCATCCGCCTGGCCGTGGATCCGCTCGCTCAACGTGGAACCTTTCACGACACCCCGGCTTCGGCCAGATGCCGCTCCAGGTCGCCTGCCCGTTGATCGGCGGTGTGGTGAGCAAATGCGACGTCCCTCGCCGCTTGGCCCACGGCCGTGCGGTCCGCTTCGGGCAGGTCACGCAACAACTGCAGCACCTGATCGGGCTCGTCGACCAGGAAGATCTGCTCGCCGGGCCTAAAGAACGTTTCGATCCCATCCCAGCGGTCGGAGATGATGGGTGTCCCGCACGCGGCGGCTTCGAACAGGCGGACCGATGGGGCATAGCCGGCGGCGATCATGTCGTCGCGGGTGACGTTGAGGGTGAACCGGCTGGCGTTGTAGAAGGCGCGGTGGTCGGCGGGGGGGACGTGTTCACGCCGCTGGACGTTGGCGGGCCATTGGATGTGCTCCGGGTACTGCGGGCCGGCGACGACGAATCGGCCGGCGTCCCATCGGCGGGCGGGCTCCAGCAGCAGCGAGTTGACGCGGGGCTGACGGTCGTCGGAGTACGTGCCCATGTAGGACAGGTCGCAGGTCGGCTCGGCGGTGGGGTCGGGGCGGTAGCCGTCGGGGTCGAAGCAGCAGTAGAGCGGCCGGACGGCGGGGCTGCCGTACTGACTTTTCAGGCGGTCAAGGATGGGCCCGCCGGTGAAGGACAGGTACACCCGGTAGCGCTGGATCAACTCGGGCGCGAGGTACTCGCACGCGCCCCGCTCCAGGGCGGCGAGGGTCACGGGTGTGTCGATGTCGTAGAAGCACACCGGGCCCCGGGCGGTCCGCAGCGCCCAGTCGCCCACCGCCACGCCCTCGGGGACGTACGAGCCCACGATCACGGCGTCGGCGTCCCGCACATCCGGAGCATGCCGCTGTTGCAGCTGCTCGACACTGTCATACAGCGCTGTGGTTCCCCAGGGCGGCTCGGGCAAGTCGCGATGATTGGCGTACCACGGCTTGTCGTGCTCCAGGAACGTCACGTGGTGACCGCGGGCGGTCAAGGCCCGCACCAGTGAGCGGAAGACCGTGGCGTGGCCGTTGCCCCATGACGACGTAATGGTCAGCCCGATGATGGTCAGTCGCATGGCCCGACCGTAGGCCCCCGGTTGATGCTGCGGCCCACGCGCTTGGACCTATGACCGACTCACGCGCAGATCGCCCGCCGCGAGGCTCATCGTGGGCCATTCCCGGGCAGGCGGTGTGATGGCTGTGGCCGGGGTGGACACATCGGGCGGTCGCGGGGCGTGGGCAAGAGCCAACGCCAGCTGACGCTTGGGTCAGTCCACCCGCCGCATCCGGCCGAAGTCGGGCACCAGCGAGGGGCCCGAGTCGCGTAGGGCTTGCGGGGCGGGGTAGTACACGAAGAAGGCTCGGCCGACCACCAGCTCGCGGGGCACGACACCCGGCCGGGGGGTGCTATCAAAGTATTGGCGGCTGACCCACGGGTCGACCGTCGACCAGAACCGGCTGTCGCCACTGACCTGGCTGTTGTCGCCAACGCAGAACAGCTCGCCGTCGCCGAGCTCGACGGGCTGGAGCATCCGCAGCGTGTTGGGCCCGCGCCGCAGGGCACCCCGGGCGGTGAGGCCGCCGGCGAGCCGCTGGCTGTAGTAGATGTCCCGGTCCACGTGCACGCGGTGCAGCGTGGCCGCTGGCCCGGCTACTCCCAGCCACAGCTCGGGCACCACGTCCGGCTCGCCGCGGACGAGCATCTGGGGCAGCGTCAGGTCTAACCGATGTTCGAGCACTCGCTGACCATCGACCCAGACGCTGATGCTCTGGTCGACGACCCACAGCTCCAGCCGCGTCGCGCGGCCGCGGCCCAGTGGCGCTTCAAAGGTTGCACGGGCCAAGTCTTGCTGTCCGGCGGGGCGGTCGGTGGCCTGGAGGGTGACCCCGCCGTCGGCTCGGATATGGGCAACCACCGGTTCGGCTGGGCCCTCCAGCCGGGTCGTGGTGCCCAGCTGCACGGACAGCGGTCGATCGTCGTCGGCATCGGCGAGGACGGACACGGCCAGCCGGATGTCCTCGATCGGCTCGCGGCCGAGGGTGTGGCGGAGCTGGTTGTAAGGCTGGCTGATGCGGATACCGTCGTAGCTGAGGCGGGTGGTGGGGGGGTTGCGGAAGGCGAAGCTCAGGCGGCTGGGTTCGCCGCCGGCGAAGGCGTAGCTGCGGCGGTTCGCCACGTCCCAGTCCGCGGGTCGGTCGGGTTGCCACGGCACGGTCCAGACGAAGTTGCGGCCGCGGGCCGGGGAGTCCCCGCCGTCCAGCGGGAGTCGCTCACTGTGGTAGATCGGCTGCCAGACAGCCCGCTGGATCCGCTCCCACCGGGGGTTGGCGTCGGCGTCGGTCTTGCGGGCGATCCGCCAGGGCTCGCCCGCCCGGCGGACCAGCACGTCGCCGTCGAGGAACAGCAGCTGCTCGTCGGGCAGGCCGATGAGGCGTTTGATGAAGTTAGTCTTCGGGCCTGCGGTGCCGTCCTCGTTGCGGGCCTGCGGGTTGCGGAACACGATCACGTCGAACCGCCGCGGCGGCGTCAGCGGGTAGACGTACTTCTGCACGAGGATCCGGTCCCCCGCCGCCGGCTGCAGGCCCGCCGCCTGGGGGAACCAGCACATCGGGCAGACGGTCCGCTCATTGGGGTCGTTGATGCCTGTCGCGTCGATGGCGAAGCTGTGGCCGCACTGCTCGCAGCCGACCCGGCCGTGGGCCCCGAGCAGCGTCGGTGCCATCGAGCCGGTGGGGATGATGAAGGCTTCAACCACAAACGCCCGGAACGTCAGGGCGAGGATGAACGCGACGACCACCGATTCGATCGTGTCGCGAACGGTGGAGTCGGCCATGGGGCAAGGGTCGAAGGTTGAAAGTCAAAAGTCAAAGGTGAGAAGTGCAAAGGTGGAAGGCAGAAGGGTGAAGGCAGAAGGTTGATCCGTTTAGCCGCGGTGGTTGCGCCGCGTGTCGGGAGTCTGTGCCGCATCATCGACTAGTTGCTGCATCGCCTGATCGGCTGCGGCTTCACCCTCGCCTCGGAGCAGATCGTGCATCGACTCATCGGTCAGCCGGCGGAGCAGCGCCTGACGCGCCGGGCCCGGCGGCAGGGCGGTCTGGGCCCGCCGGCGGTGGGGCAGGGCCAGCGTGAGCAGCTGGGCCCACGTTGTCGGCAGGGCGGCCAGGGCTTGATCTGCAAGGTGTGCGGCGGCCGCGGCACCCGCACCGCCTGTCGAGACCGCGACCATCAGCGGACCGCTTCGGCGGGTGGCCAGGAACGTGAGGTCGCCCGCGTCGGAGTCGTCGGCCCGGTTCACCCATGCCCCGGCAGCCACCGCGGCCCCCGCGAGCCGGGTGTTGACCGCCGCATCGTCCGTCGCCAGCACCACCAGTTGCGATTGCTGGACATCGCTCGAGGTGGCAACGCGCGGAAGGTGCTCGACGCCTTCTGGCACGTCGCCGACCACCTCCGGGGCAATCAGCGTCACTCGAGCCCCAGCCCCGGCCAGCGTGGCAGCCCGCCGCAGCCCCGTGCGGCCGCCGCCGATGACGACGCACCGCCTGCCTTCCAGCTGCAGCATGACGGCCACGCCACCGCTCACGAGTCGGGCTTCCGGGGCCCGGCGTACGCGGCGGCGCTGGTGCACGTCTCCCGCACGAGCACCTTCTCCAGCAGCGGCAGGTCCGGCGACAGCGCGTCCCAGAGGTACTTGGCCACCAGCTCGGCGGTCGGGTTCTCCAACCCCGGGATGTCGTTCAGCACGCGGTGGTCCAGCCGGTCCACGATGGGCCGAAGCAAAGCCGATAGCTCGCCGAAGTCCATCAGGTAGCCCGCGTCCGGGTCGACCTTGCCGGTGATGGTCACGTCGACGCGGAAGGAGTGGCCGTGCATCCGTCGGCACTTGTGGTCTTGCGGGAACGTCGGCAGGAAGTGGGCCGACTCGAAGCCGATGGTTTTGGTGAGGCTGGCGTGCACTGGGGGAAGTTAACCACAGAGGCACCAAGACGCAGAGAAAGGCAGGTGGAGCCGCGGATCGACGCGAATGAAAGCCAATACGAGAAGTTCCGATCCATGTGGATCTTGGCTCTTCCACATCTGCGTCCATCGGCGTGCATTCGCGGCTCGCTCTTTCGCTGCCTTCCTCTGCGTCTCTGCGTCTCCGTGGTTCAACTTCTTCAAACCCCCCGCATCGACGCAGGCCAAATCAGCTTGTGCAGCTGCGTCTGCAGCCGGACCGGCAGGTGGTCACGCAGGACCCACTCGGCCAGGTCGCGGATCGGCAGGCCCGCCGCCCCCGGAACTTGTGCGGTGACACCTTCCGGGGCAATCGGCTGCACCGCGGAGACGAGCACGCAGCCGACCCGCTCGGCGAGACGATGCTCGTTCAAGACCCCGACCATCCAGCGGTAGTCCGTCTCATCGGTGAGCACGAACTTGACCTCGTCCCGGGCGGTCAGGGCGTCGAGGTTGTCCCACATGTTGCGATGGCTCTCGCCGCTTCCGGGGGTCTTGAGGTCCATGATGCGGACCACCCGCGGGTCGCACGGCCGAATGTCGCAGGCCCCGCTGGTCTCGATCAGGACGGTCCGCCCGGCGTCGCACAGCCGGGTCATCAGCGGGTGCACCGCGGGCTGCAGCAGTGGCTCGCCACCGGTGACCTGAACAATTGCCGATTCCCCGCCGAGCGTCAGGGCCTGCTCGACCACCTGATCGACCGTCCGCCGATCACCCTCATGGAAGGCGTACGTCGTGTCGCAGTAGTTGCATCGCAGGTGGCAACCCCGCAGCCGGATGAACGTGCACGGCAGGCCCGCGTAGCTGCTCTCGCCCTGGATCGAGAAGAACATCTCGTTGATGAGCAGCGTGTCGGTCGCGGGTTGCTTTATGGTGGTGGCAGGCTGGGGCACGATCAT
Organism: uncultured Phycisphaeraceae bacterium; assembly: GCA_964625505.1. Taxonomy (GTDB): domain Bacteria; phylum Planctomycetota; class Phycisphaerae; order Phycisphaerales; family Phycisphaeraceae; genus CAZVBW01. The sequence continues at coordinate 2,982 of CAZVBW010000050.1, read as the reverse complement.
GCAATTTAGCCTCGCCGCTCGCGGCGGGTGATGCGCGGCGCAAGCACCGCGGCGATTCGTCTCTAGATAGCGAAAGCGCGGGGGGCGTGCACACCTCGGCCGAAGGCCGATGTATGCGTCTGCGACGTCTGCGGTCTGCACACATCGCCACCGAGCCGGCGGGGTGTGCCACACCTCTCGAATGCATCCTGACCAGGTCGTCATCAATCAATGTCCGCGAGCAGTTGGCCCACCGTTCGCCGCAACACCGGGTGCACCGCCTCGGGGGCGACCTGTGCCAGCGGCTCGAGCACGAAGCGTCGCTCGTGCATCCGCGGGTGCGGGATCGTCAGGTGCGGCCGATACAGAACAAGCCCGTCGTACAGCGCGATGTCGATGTCCATCGGTCGCGGCCCCCAGTGCTGGCGGCGCCGACGCGTCGGCCGGCCCGCCGCCCGCTCGATCGCCCGCAACCGACGCATCAGCGCGTGCGGCGACAGCTGCGTGTCCAGCACCGCCGCGGCGTTGAGGTAGTCCGGCTGGTCCTGCGGCCCGACCGGTGGCGTGGTCATGACATCGCTGACCGCCAGCACCGACGTTGCGGGCAACTCCCGCAGCGCCGCGACCGCCCGCCGCATCTGCGTCGGCGGGTCGGCGAGGTTGCTGCCCAGGGCGAGGTAAGCGCGTGGCATGGATCAAAGCTCCCGCGGGCGTCGGTGGGTTGCGCCTGGGGCTGCACCCACCCTACGATGCACGCCATGAGCACGACCGCCTCCACCCAGCCGGACCTGTATGCCGTCAACGCCCGCCTTGGCGATGCGCCCGCGATGGAAGTGGTGCAGTGGGCTGGCCGGACCTTCGGCGACGGGCTCGCCCTGACCACCAGCTTCGGGGTGCAGTCGGCGGTGATGCTGCACCTGGTCAGCCAGCGGCTGCCGGGCCTGCCGGTGATCTTCATCGACACGGGCTTCCACTTCGCCGAGACGTACCGCTTCGCCGACGAGTTGACCGAGCGGCTGGAGTTGAATCTCAAAGTCTTCTCGCCGCCGCTGAGCCCCGCGTGGTTCGCCGCTCGGGAGGGCAGGCTCTGGGACACCGACCCGGACCGGTACGACCGTGTTCGGAAGGTCGAGCCCATGCAGCGGGCGCTGGGGCAGCTGAACATCACCGCGACGCTCACCGGCCTGCGTCGTCAGCAGACCAATCATCGCCAGGGCCTGCGTCGGGTGGAACTGCAGAACGGCCGGCACAAGGTGATGCCCATCCTCGACTGGTCGACCAAGGACGTGCACGACTACCTGAAGGAGCACGACCTGCCATACCACCCGCTGCACGAGCGTGGCTACGCGTCGGTCGGCGACTGGCACTCGACCCGCCCGATCGGCGTCGGCGAGGACGAGCGGGCCGGCCGATTCAACGGCCTCAAGCAGGAGTGCGGGCTGCACCTGCCGCTGACCGAGGAAGAGTCGGCGAGCCGCGACAGCAGCGGGTTGTGAGGTCTAGCAGGACCCCGTGACCAGGGGCGAGAGGGTCTGGTCCAGTCGCTCGATATCTTCATCGCCAGGGATCAGATGATCGTCCTCGCACCGATCAATGACACCATGATCAACCCCAGCGCGTTCGGCGAGTTCCTGCCGAGTCAGCCCGGCCAATAGACGGTCCACAACCAACCCGCGGATCATGATGGCCTCGATGGTCTCAATCGCTGGGCGAGACCCGTCCGGGTCCGGCTCCGGAAGCGAGGGCAGCGTTAGCCCATGAGCCTGCGCGACCAAGTCTTGATACTCCCCTTTCGGGAGTAGCGCGTAACTACGCTCCTTCAGCTCGATCATCTGTGCGGGCATTTATCACATCCTACTCAGTCGGTGTATGCATCGCGACGATCAGAGACCCGAACGACCTCAATCAGTTGCGGATTCGCCAACCGGAAGATGACCCGGTAATCCCCGGTTCTGATCCGGGCCAGACCCTTCCAAGGACCGGTCAGCCACTTCACCCCGCTCACGTCAGGCCATTCCTGAAGGCGGTACACCACCCGTCGAACGCGTCCCTGAATCGTAAGCGGAAGCTTCTCGATCTGGTCGTACGCCTCATCGGTCACACGAACCTTCATCACACGTCCCTACGGCAGCACCGTCACCCGGCTGTGCCCGTCCTCGAGCATCTCGAAGACCGCTTCGATGTCCTCGTGAACCAGGCGGATGCAGCCCATGGACATCATCCGGCCGACCGAGTCGGGGTCGATGGTGCCGTGGATGCCGTAGCCGGACCGGCCGGTGGTGGCCTCGTCCTGGCCGGTCATGGCAAGCCAGAACTCACCGATCGGGTTGTCCGGGTCGTCGGAGCCAAAGTATTCGCCGGTCCGCGGGTTTCGCCAGGAGGGGTTGGTGACCTTGCTGCCCTCGGCGATGAGCCACTGGCCCGCGGGGGTCGAGTCGCCCTCGCCCAGGCCCACGGGGTAGCTGGCGACGTAGACCGGATCGCCCGCGGGGTTGACCACGTACAGGTCCATCATGAAGTGGTGTTTGATCACCCGGGCGTGCACCGGACCGCGGAGCACGGTGATGTCCCGGCCGGCCTGAAGGCGTGAGGCGGGCGTGTCGTTGATCCGCTCGATCAACTGATACGGCACGCGGTACCGCGGGGCGATCCGCGAGAGCAGGTCGCCGGGCTGGACGTTGTACGACTCGACGGTGTCGTCGTCCGGGTGGGCCCGGCCGGACCAGAGCAGTTCCGCGTTGATCTGGTCCAGACGGTCGCGGACCCGCTGCATGTCCGCCACCGCGAGCTGATCGGCCCGGCGCAGCAGCAGGTCGCTGAGCGTGAGCCGAGCCGTGATGAGCCGGCCGGCCTCGGCGTCGGCCATCGCCTGATCCAGTCGGGCCCGTGCGGGCGCGGCGGTCCGGGCGGGGTCTGAGATGTGCTGCACGGGCAGGGCCGGCGGCGGGGCGGGCGGGTCGGCCTCGGGTGCCGGCGGCTCGTCCGCGGGCGTCGGCCGCGCGG
>CAZVBW010000049.1:0-31145 GCA_964625505.1 uncultured Phycisphaeraceae bacterium | reverse complement strand
GGACCACGACTACCTGCTCGCCGTCCTCGGGCCGTGAGAATGCGATTGCCCTGTCAATCGCCCGACTCCACCACCCAATCCACCCGCTCGATCCCGCGGGCCCGACCGGTTCGCTCGTCCACCTCGATCAGCACGCCCTGGGCGGCGACGGGGCCGTCGGCGACGTCGAACGGCTTGGGCGTCGCGTCGATCATCTGGCTCAGCACGCGGTCGGCCCGCCGGCCCAACACCGAGTCGATCGGGCCGGTCATCCCCAGATCGCTCACGTACGCGGTCCCGGCAAAGACCGCGTCACCCCGGGCCGGGATCGACGGGCCGCTGCCGGGCCCAGGCAACACCCGGGCGTCGGCGGTGGGCACGTGCGTGTGCGTGCCGTAGACGCAGCTGACCCGGCCGTTGAACGCCCAGCCGATCGCCTGCTTCTCGCTGGTCGCCTCGGCATGAACCTCCACCAGCACCACCGACCGCTCCCCGCCCCCCGGGAGTTGAGCCAGCGCTCGCTCGATGGCCGCGAAGGGGTCGCCGGCCAGCGGGCTGCTGATGAACAGCCGGCCAAGCACCGTGACCACATGCACATTGACCGCCCCGCCGCCCCCCGCCGGGTGGCACGTCAGCGACATCACCCCCCTGCCGGGGGCCGCGGCGGGCAGGTTCAGCGGGCGGATGATGTCCGCTTCGGTCCGCAGCACCGACGCGATCTGCATCTTCTTAAAGGCATGATCGCCCAGCGTCATCCCGTCCACGCCCGCCGCCTTGGCCTTGCGGTAGCCCTCGGGCGTCAGGCCCGAGCCGTTGGCCATGTTCTCGACGTTGGCGATGACCAGGTCCGCCCCGTGATGCTCCCGCAGCCGCGCGACCGCCGGCCCCAGCGCCATCCGCCCGGGCGTCCCCACCACATCACCCAGCACCGCAATCCGCATCGCCCCACCCTATCCGCCATACTGCTGCCCCCCCGGAACCGAAGCCGACGCTGATCCGCCGAAGGCGGAGAAGCGTCTGGTATCCCCACCCATGCGTTGCCCCTTCTGCCACGACGACCACGACAAGGTGATCGACTCCCGGTCGACCGACGGCGGCCGAATCACCCGCCGGCGTCGCCAGTGCCTGACCTGCGACAAGCGGTTCACCACCTACGAACGCGTCGAGGAGTCCATCCGCCTGACCGTCGTCAAGCGTGACGGGGCCCGCGTGCCTTATGACCGGACCAAGCTGCTGGGCGGCGTGCAGAAGGCTGCATACAAACGCCCGATCCCCGCAGCGGACCTGGCGGCGGTCGTCGACGAGATCGAGGAGCAGCTCGCCGCCCGGCCCGGCCGGGAGGTCCCGTCGATGGATATCGGACTCATGGTCGTCGAAAAGCTCAAACGCCTGGACCACGTGGCCTACGTCCGCTTCGCCAGCGTGTACCTCAAGCTCGAGAACATCGACGACCTGCTCAGCGAGCTCGAAGAGGTCAAGCAGACCACCGACCCGCCGCCGGCCGCGGACCAGCAGCCGCTGTTCTAACGGTAAGCGAGCCGGGCTCTGTGAGCCCGGATGCAAGCTTCGTAGGGTGGGTGAATCGCAGCGGAACCCACCGCGGCGGCCGAGGTGGTGGGTTGCGCCGTCGGCTTCACCCACCCTACAGGGCGGTTGTGGGTTTGAGGCTGAGCCGTGACGGGTGGATCATGCAAGACGTCAGCCCGCCGGCTAGGCAAGCCCCGCCCTCCGCAAGCCATCACCAATCACCCGCCCGCTTCAGCCGTCGCGGCAACCGCCCGATGATGTAGGCAGGCCGGTGGAGTGACCGCCGCTTGTTGATCCAGGGACGGTGGAGAGAATTTCAGATGCAGCAGCCCCCCAGCGACGCCAACCCCGAGCAGCCCATCCGCATCGGCGAGATCCTCGTCGAGCAGGGCGTGCTCTCCGAACAGCAGGTTTTCGAGATCGTGCAGGCCCAGAAAAAGCTGCGCCTGCCCTTCGGCGTGCTCGCCGAGCGGATGTTCGAGGTCACCCTCGAATCGATCGAAAACGCCTGGATCGAGCAGTACCACCGGTTCACCGGCACCATCGACCTGTCCGAGCAGCGCTTCGACGAGGCCGCCCTGCGGCTGATCAACCGCCGCCAGGCCTGGCAGTTCCAGGTCCTGCCCATCAAGTACGAGCCCGGGGGCGAGCTGCTCATGGCCGCCTCCCGCGACCGCCTGGCCCGGGCTGTCACCTTTGCGACCAATCGGCTGGACCACGTGGTCTACTTCCGCATCGCCCAGTCCGACCAGCTCCAGGGCTTCCTGGGCAACTACTACCCCATGCCCGAAGTCTCCGACGCCCTGCTGGACAAGGCCCGCGGCATGGCGGCAACCTGAAAAGCAAACGCCTTGAGGCGTGGGCTGGCCGCGGCGGTAAAACCTTCAACGCCTCACACCGTCAAGCCAACGGGCCGACAGTTCGGCGGTCACGTCCAGCGCCCGCAGGTCCGCGCGTCCCGCGTCGTCCACATGCGGCTCGATCTGCGTGCCCTCGTGCCACTCATTGAAGCTCGTGACGGTCACCCACGGCGGTTCCAGCCGGGCCACGGACGCCCACGCCCGGCGGTAGGTCCTCAGCTCGCCGGCGTCCCGGGTCCGCGCCGCCGCCGGCTCCTCGACCCCGTCAGGGACCGCGGCGTCGTCCAGATAGCCCGGCCCGATCGACGGCACAAAGATCAGCCCGTGCTCGGCGAAAGCCTCGGCGAGCATCGGCCACCCCGCATCGGCGGGCGCCTCGTCGAACAGCGGCAGGATGTCATACGGGTACCCCCCGTCGAACCCCGCCCGATCCAGCCAGCCCGCGTCGGTCGTCTGCCCCAACAGCAGCGGGCCGGACACCTCGCCCCGCATGGCCTCGATGGCCGACGCCCACGCCGGGGCCGGCGACCGGAGCGCCTCAAACACATAGACCACGGGCCGGCCATCGACCCGGTGCAGAGCCGCGTGTTCACCGACCCGGTCCAGCAGCGCCGCGAGATCGCTCATTGCCCGCCGCGGCGTCCGACCCACATACGGCTCAACGTGGATCGCCACCCCCAGCTCTGCCGCCGCCGCGGCGTCGAGCAGCAGGTCCAGCTGACGATCTTCAAAGCTGTCCGGGCCCCACCACGACGCGACCAGCACCCCGGCCCCGGCTCGCCGGGCCCACGCCATGTGCTGCCGCAGCACCGACGGTGAACGCGAGCTGTACGGCCCGAGCGTCGGACGCATGTCGGCGGCGATCGACTCCGGCGGACGGTGCCCCGCTTGGTCCCAGTGCCGATATGCCACGTCCAGCGGTGGCGCTGCGTACCAGCCGTAATAAAACAGGTGCACGCGCGGCGACGCCGACCGGGCCGGGGCCAATTCGGCAGCAGCTTGCAAGCTCACGAGGCAACACGCCAAGGCCCAGCACACCCTCATCCGGCAACCACCGCGGCATGACCCAGCGCTTCACGGCGCCACGGCCGGGCGTCAGTTCCAAGGTGCACATCCACGTCGACACGGTCCCCGGCGACCCGCACCACCGCGTGACCGGGCACGTTGGCGTAGCTGAACCGGGTGACGTGCGGCCGCTCGGTGGTGAGCCATCGGCGACGCTGCTCGAGCGAGTCGGGATGCCAGTCGGGGTTGAGCTCCAGCAGCTGCGGGCCATAGGCTTCGGCCCCGGCTAGCTCCTCGCGGGGCTGGGGCGACTCGGAGCGGATGACGCTGTTGATCGCCAGTTGCGTGATCGGGCCCTCGGGCGTCTGGCGGACCAGCAGGCTGTGCTTGTGCAGGTGGCCACAGAGGACGATGGCGTGGCGTCGGCCCAGCAGCGAGACGAGCCGGCGGCGGTCGTCGGCCTGACCGGGCCGGGCGAACACGTGCCAGTGAGCGCGGTAGTTGTAGGGGATGACCGGCGGGTGGATGACGAAGAACGTGTGCCGTGCCGGCCGATCCGTGAGCGTCTGCTCCAGCCAGTCCAGGTCGGGCTGGTACGCATCGAAGAACACCAGCAGGTCTTCGCCCTGCTCGACGGTGTAGTGCGACCGCACCGCATCGCGCCCCAATTGGCGGGCCTGCCAAGGCAGCAACACTTGGTCAAATGCCTCGCGGGCACCCGGGCCGGTGATGTCGTGGTTGCCCTTGGTGATGAGCATCGGCCGGCCGATCCCGGCGGCCTGGATCGCGTCGAAGGTGTCACGGAACTGCAGCGCTTGCAGGTCGTAGCTGCCGCAGAGGCCCTCGACCAGGTCGCCCACCTGCACGACAAAGGGCATCGGCACCGGGCTGTCGGCGACGGCCCGGGCGGTGCGGGCCAGCAACCGGGGCGTGTGTTCACGGGTGACACGGATGTAGTTTTCGATCTGCCGGATGTCGTTGGGTTTCTCCCGGCGGACCCAATCGAAGTCGTGGTGCTCGGGCAGGTCGAAGTGGATATCGCCCAAGAGCGGGAAGCCGTAGTCGTGGTCGCCGGCCGGGACCTGCGTCGTCGGGGGCGGGTCGCCTTGGGCCGAGCCGGTCCGGCCGACGGCGAGGCTGATCGTGACCCCGGCCGAAGCGGCGAGGAAGCGGCGGCGGGACAGCGGCGGGGTCTTGGTCATCGCGTGGGCTCAGCGGCTGGTGTACCACCGGTCGGTCAGGCCGAACAGTTCGTCACGGTCAGCGGTGTAGGCGTCGAAGGGCAGGGACTCGGCGTGGCCGTCGAGGTAGGCGAGGTTGGCCAGCCCGCCGACGTGGCGAGCGGCGGGGGTCCGGCTAAATGCGCTGGTCAGGTCGAACGCGGTGGTGGGGTAGAACTTGGCCCAGGTGCGGTAGCGGTGGTCGCCGTTGGCCGGTTGTGCGACGGACAGGCCCGGGCGTCCGACGTCGCCGACGAGGTAGAGCCTGGCGGGCTGAGGCGTCTCGTCGATCATCGGGCTGCCGTTGGACCATGCCCCGGCGGTGGCACCGTCCAGCGGGTAGCGGATCAGGCCGTGGCTCGTGCCGTAGCCGCCGTTCCACGTGGCCCAGCCCGTGGTGTTGGTCATCTGCTCGTCGATGACGGCGCTGCAGCGCCAGACGCCGGTGCGAAACTCGGTCCAGGTGCTGACCGACTCGGGGGTCGACAGGCCCGGGCTTGCGTCTTCGAGGTACTCGTACCAGTGCGCCCCAGCCCGGCGCGGGTCCATGCTCGTGGCGGGGGCGACGCCGGGCTTGTAGCGGCTCTGCGGGGGCAGGTGGGTGTCGTTCTGCGTGGCGTAGTTGTGAAACGCGAGGCTGATCTGTCGCAGGTTGCTCAGGCAAAGCGTGAGCCTCGCCGAATCGCGGGCCTTGCCCAAGGCCGGCAGCAGCAACGCGATGAGCAGGGCGATGATGCTCATCACCACCAGGAGCTCGATGAGCGTGAAGGCACGGCTCGGCAGACAGGGTTCGAGCTTGCGCATGATCGAGGTCCGAAACGGGAGGGCGGCGGGTTGCAAAGGGGGCGGGCGGCGGTTGCCGCCCCACCCCCATCCGGGGGCTCAAAACGCCGGGGACGGTCAGGGTCCACGGCGGGGGTCAGGGGGGTTCAGGCGAGTCGGCGGCGACGCCAGAGCAACAGGCCACCGGCCAGCAAGGCCGTCGCGGCGCCGGGCTCGGGGATGATGCCCGGGCTGCCGATGTCGGAGCTTCGCGGTGCCGCGCCTTGGTACGCGCCGTCGACGCCGACCTGGCTCAAGGCCCAGTTGCTGCCCAGGCTTTCGTCGGCGCTGATGTCGGTCAGGTAGATCGACGCCGCGTCGTTGCTGCTGACGAAGCCGTTCTGCCGGTAGTCCACGGCGCTGACCGCACGGTCGAACACCCGCTCGCCGCTGATCGGATCGTCCTCGGCCGAGTCGGCGTCGAAGTCGGCTTGGCTGGCGTAGAGGATCGCGCCGTCGCCAGCGTTGGTGTAGTTGGGCCAGGCGTCTTCGGGCACGAGGAAGTTGATATCCGGGTTGCTGGCCTGCTCCCAGGCGTTCTCGTAGTTCGCCAGCGTGCGGGTTGCGTCGACCCGCACGATGACGACCGCCTCGAAGGCACCGATCGCGCCCGACAGGCCGGTCGATTGCCGGTCGGATGTCGTCAGCAGGTAGTTGCTCAGGTCCACCGGGGCGGCGTCGGGGTTGTAAATCTCGACAAACTCGTGTTCGTTGCCCCCGGCCGGGTCGTACATGATCTCGGTGATGACCAGATCGCCGGCCGCGGTCGCGGTCCAAGCCATGGCCCCGAGGGCCGCGGTCAGGCTCAGCATTGTGTGTCGCATCGGTTCGCTCCTCCCCCCGCTGTCTCCAAATAGGCAACCACTTTGGTATGCCACTTCGATCGCAGGCTACGCCTTCCGAGATCGTGGTCAACACCCCTCCAAAGAGTTCATTTTGGTCTATTTTTATCGTAAATAACTACATTCATTGGTCTTGCGCGCTTGGAGCGGTCGATCGCTCACTCGAAAGTCACGGGGTTCTTGCGGAGGCCTGACGTTGGCTCACGAGGCCGTTACTGTTTGCTCATCCAAACTGGTATACTCTGCGGGTGGCCACCCCAGGGATTCACTCGCGCATCACCCGGATTCTTGAAACCCGCCTTCGGCACGGGGACTATCTGACGCAACCGTTGCCTTCGGAGCGGGACTTGGCCCAGGCGCTTGGCGCCTCCCGAGACACGGTCCGCCGTGCGATCAACAACCTGATTGAGCGGGGCCTGCTCAACCGCGCGGGCAACGGCCGGCTCACGGTGAACCCGTCGGGGCCCGGCCCGACGATCGCCCTGCTGGTGCCCTCGCTGGTGTCCCCGGATGTGGACCGCTGGCGGGTGGCCCTGGAGCGGCTGGGCCTGCGTTACCGCGCCGGATCGCGGATGATGATGTACCAGCACTGGCACGACCCGGTCGTCCTGGATGCGCTGAACCACTCGGCCGCCGTCGTGATCTACCCCAGCAGCGAGCCGCTGCCCGAGCACCTCGAGGCCCGACTGATCGAGCGGCGTCAACGCGTGCTGATCATCGACAGCGACTGGACCCAACTGGACATCACCTGCATCCAGCCCCACGCGCCCGGGGCGGTCGCTGCGCTGGTGGACCACCTGGCCGGAGGCGAGAGGTCACCGGTCGATTGCTTCAACGTCCAATCGCTGGACCCGGTGATCGACGGTCGCATCGCCGCTTGGGACAAGACTCGCGAGCAACGGGGACTGACCGGCCGATTGCTGGGCGAGCCGATCGAGGTGTTCGGCCGACCACTGGCGTCGGCTTACCAGCAGTACGGCGAGCTCCTGGCGTCGGGGCAGGCCGCGGACGGTGCGCTGCTGTGCACGACACTGCCCGCGGCGATGGGGGCGATCCGGGCGATGGCGGATGTGGGCGTCCGTGCCGGAGCGGACGTGCCCGTGGCCGTGGTCAATGACGAGGGGATGGGCCCGTACCTGTGCCCGACGCTCACCGCGCTGGAGCCGTCGGACGCCGAGGCGCTGCTGGAGCCGATGATGGGCTGGCTGTCCGACGCGGCGGCGGTGTGGACCGGGCCGCCGCTCGTGCAGCCCGCAGACGTGCGGGTGCGGGTCGGCGAGTCATCGTCCGCGGGCTTGACGTCGGACGCAGCGGCCGGGCCGGTGCGGGCTACGCTGGGCCGATGAGTGAGCCGCAGAAGATCTGGGCGCCGTGGCGGGTGGCGTATCTGCGGGGGTTGGATCGGCCGGCGGGCGGGGGGTGCTTTCTATGCAAAGCCGCCGCGGCCCGGGACGCCAAGCAGCGGGAGGACAGCCTGGTCCTCCGCCGCACCGCGCACGGCGTGCTGATGCTCAACCGCTTCCCCTACGCCAACGGCCACCTGCTCGTGGCGCCGATCGACCACGCGGCGGACCTCTCGGACCTGCCCGTCGAGCAGCGGCGGGAGCTGATCGACCTGGCCGAGTTGGGCGGGCGGCTGGTCCGCAAGGCCATGTGCTGCCAGGGGGTGAACCTGGGCATGAACCTGGGGCGGTGTGCCGGGGCGGGCGTGCCGGACCATTGTCACCTGCACGTGGTGCCCCGCTGGCCGGGCGATATCAGCTTTATCGACATCGTCGGGCAGACGCACGTCATCCCCGAGGCGCTGGAAGAGAGCTACCGGCTGCTGAAGGCCGCGGCGGAGGAGGAGTGAGCTTCCGTGGGTGAATGCGGCTGCCGTCACCCGGTGTGGCACGGGCACTCGATGCCCGTGGTCAGGCCGCCGCGTCGCCGTGATTCGCCACGGGTGACGAGCACCCGTGCCACACAGGCACGTTGAGCGGCTGCGGCGAAGCCGCGCCCGCCGGTCACCTGACGGGGGCAGCTGCGCTGCACCCGCTAAACAGATGGATCGCAGATCATTCCGGCTCGGCCGCCGGGCCCTGTGCCGCGGCCTTGTCCAGGAACCACGTCATATCACCCCCGCCGCAGGATTCGGGGTCGATGCCGGTGATCGGCAGGGTCTGGGTGTCGATGCCCATCGCGGCCTGGGCGGCGACCTTCTTCAGCGCAGCGTGCTTGTTTTCGCCCATCACGAGCACGGCGATCTCGCGGGCGGCGTTGAGCAGCGGGTAGGTCAGCGTCAGCCGGGCCGGGGGCGTGACGCCTTCGCCGTCGTTGACCGCGACGAGCTTTTCGCGGACCCGCAGCGCGTCGCTGCGGGGGAACAGGCTGGCGGTGTGGGCGTCATCACCCATGCCCAGCAGCACCAGGTCCAGCCGAGGCAGGTCCTCGCGGAGCGTGCCGTTGGTCGATTCGTCGGTGTCGGCGGCCTTGCCGTCACAGGTCATGTGCTTGCACAGCTGGGCCTCGTAGAGCCCGGCGGGGTCGTCCTCCATCACCGGCATCGGGTGCAGGTTGGCCTTGGGGATGCCCGCGTGGTCCAGCAGCGACTCGCGGAGCATCTTCCAGTTCCGCTTCTCGTCGTCGTCGGGCACACGTCGCTCATCGACCTGCCAGACGTGCGTGTCGGCCCAGGGCAACGTGCGGAACTTCGGGTCCGTCACCAGCCGGATGTAGAAAGGCTCGGGCGTCGACCCGCCCGACAGCGCCAGTTGAAACGCCCCGCGGGCCTCGACCGCCCGGGCCGCGGCGGAGACGACCGTATCGCCCAGCGCCTCGAACAGGGCGTCGGCGTCGTCGGCGACGTGGACAAAGCCGTTGAGGCTGGTCATGGCAACGGGCATGTGGTGGGGCTCCAGATGGCCACGACGGTGCGGGCCGGGCCGGAGTGTAGGAGGTCAATCGTCGTCTGGCGGTTCGGCCGCAGCTTCGGCGGGTTGGACCCGCACCCGGCCGAGCGACACCGTGTCGAAAGTCTGCGGCTGGCCGCCCTGCTCGTGTCCGAGCCGACGGTCCTCGCGTGTCGTGACGTCCAGCCGTGTGGCCATCGTGTCCAGCCGCAGGCTCAGCGAGCCTTCGGCTTGAGATCGGCCTTCCAGCAACGTCAGGCGTTCCCCCTCACGCAGGCCGGCCGTCATCACCGGCTGCTCGTCGAAGTCCGCTTCGACCTCAAACGCCAACTCAAGCCGCCGACCATCGACCGCCTCCAATGTATAGAACACCCGGCGCGTCGAGACCAGCCCGTTGACCGCCGTCTCCCGCAGCACGCTCCACCGCGCACCGATCCCCACCGGCTGCTCGGGCAACACCGGCAGCAACTCGCCCAATGCTTGCCGCGCCAGCTGCAGCTCGCTGGGAAAGCGGGCCTGCTGCGGACCTTCCATCCCGCGGTCCAACCGGCGGCCGGTGTCGTCGATGACCCACCAGAACGCATACGCGTCGTAGGTCTGCAGCCGATCACGCCTCGCCTCGACCGCCGCCCGGGCGACCTGGGTCATCGGATGCTCAACGCGGGCCTCGCCCACCTGCACACGGACCCGAGCGTGACCGGGACGGGCCGGCTGGCAACGCACGCTCAGCGGCAACACGGTCGTGATCGTCTCATCGGGCACCTCTTGGCCCAGCCGCATGACCCACTGTGCGTCCAGCGCCTCGGCGATGTCGTACCGCAGCACCTCCCGCGGCGGCTCGCCCGGCTCGAGCAGCTCCACGAACGCCGGCACCAACGGCGGACCTTCCGCCGCCCCGCCGCCCGGCTGCGCCAAGCCCGGCCGCGCCGCCAGCATGAGCCCCACAACCGCCAACCCGCCGATGATCGTCCGCCGCATGGTGTGCTCCCGAAACGGTGCCCCAACCCGCGCATCGTAAGTATCTCGTGTGAGCCGCCCCACTGGTCGGGGCGTACCCGCGCCGATGCTCGGAGAAGCCCGGCGGCTCCCGCCGATGTCACTCGGCTTGATCCGCCTCGGAGACCCGGATGCGCGTCCAGGTCTGCGGGTTGAGCGAGACCTTCTGGCCGAGCTGCTGCGATTCGATCCGCATGTTCACGTGGATCAGCAGGTCCATTTCACTCGCCAGCGAGTCGAGGCTCATGCGCAGCGTGCCCTCGCCGGTGCCGGTCAGCTCGAGCAGCTGCATGTTCAAGTCTGGCGGAGCGCCGGGCATCGCCATGTTCTGGGCCGGGGCTTCAAAGGACGCTTCGACATGCAGCGTCAGCGTCTGGCCGTCGACTTCTTGGAGCGTGTACGCCAGCGTCCGCGTCATGGCGATGCCGCCGCTCTGAACCGCCGACTCCACGGTCCACCGGCCGCCGATGCCGATCGGCTCGTCCGGCAGGACAGCCTGCAGGTCGCTGATGATCTCGCCCGTCCGCTCCAACTGCTCGTGGGCCTGCGGCGACGCGGCGACGTCGGGCCGACGACGCGTCAGCTCCCGGCCGGTGTCGGAGATGACCACCGTGCCCTCGACCGGCGGCAGGTCGTTGGCCTGCTGCCGCATCGCACCCAGCGCCACGTTCGTCGAGCCGGGCCTCGCCTCGACCGTCATCGGCCCGGAACTGTATTGGACCTGGGCGTGGCCCTCTGCGACCGAGTCCGCCCGCAGGGTCAGCGGCAGGACCATCCGGGGCATCACCTCCCGCGGCCCGGGACCGGCCGACGCCTCAACATCCGTCTGCAGGACCAGCTCCGCCTCGGCCGCCCGGGTCAGGTCATAGCGCAGCACCTGCCGTGGCAGGTCGCCGGGTTCGAGCAGCTCGACCGACCCGGCGCCAGCGGGTTCGCCGGGCGGGGTTTGACCCAGCGCCGCATTCCCGCCGACGACCAGCGCGAACGTGACCAACCCGCCGATGATCTTCCGTTGCATGACGTGCTCCCCGAACGTGCGTCTCTCCGCACACGCATGGTAAGTCAGCCGCCTTGGTTGCCGGGCCATCCACACGCGAAGCGGCGGGACGGGCCCGGCGGCTAAACTCCGGCTCGGCGGCCCCCGCGTTGCACCCGTCGCCCCGCCCCGCCATGATGCCCTTCCAGGAGACGCAGGCATGAAGGTGGCGGTCGCAGCAGATCACGGCGGGTTCCCGCTCAAGGCCCGCGTGTGCCAGCTCATCGAGCAGCACGGCCACGAGCCGATCGACCTGGGCGCCCACGAACTGGACCCCAAGGACGACTACCCGGACTTCGCCCGCTACGTCGGCCAGGCCATCCAGCACGGCCAGGCCCAGCGGGGCGTGCTGCTGTGCGGCTCGGGCGTCGGGGCGTGCATCGCCGCCAACAAGCTCAAGGGCGTCCGGGCGTCGGTGTGCCACGACGTGTACTCCGCCCATCAGGGCGTCGAGCACGACGACATGAACGTGCTGTGCCTGGGCAGCCGGATCATCGGCCCGCAGCTGGCCGAGGACCTGGTCGAGGCGTTTGTCGAAGCCAGCTTCGACCCCGCCCCCCGCTTCAGCCGCCGGCTGGAGAAGGTGCAGGCGATCGAAGATATGCAATGTGAGTAGTTGCTGACGCTGCACCGAAGCCGCGGATGGGAGTCCGTCGGCTCAGACCGCTCACCGTTTTAGAATCGCGTAACCCCCTCGCCCAGATGCCCGTCGGCCAGTCCGCGGCGACGCAACGACCCCGTCAGCCCCGCAGGCAGCTCGACCTCGCCGGTCAGCTGATCGCCGTCTTGCCGCACATCGACGCGGATCATCCCGCCTGCCGGGTGCGGCACCGCTCCGCGTAGCCGTGGCATTGGACCTAGCTGCGGCTCGATCTGGACGCTCCCGAAGCCCCAGCCGCCGGGCCGGACGCCCAGCAGGCTCGCGAGCATGTGGTACAGCGGGTGGCTCGCCCAGGCGTGGCAGTCCGACCGCGAGGGCTCGGGCTGTTCCAGCGGGGTCTTCAGGCCCAGCTCGAGCATCCGCCACCACGGCCCCATCCGGTCCAGGATCACGTCCGGCCGACCCGCCGACGCCGCGGCTTCGAAGAGGTAGTGCCGGAAGTACATCGTGGTGTGTGACATCCCCGGATCGCCGCCGGGCGTCCACAACCGTTCGAGCATCCGCCTGCCGCGGGGATCGTCTGCCGCCAAGCCGCCGGCGAGCTGCGCCAGGCATTGTGTGTGCTCGCTGAACCGCTCGCCGCCGGGCGTATCCGCCAGCAGGCCCTGCCGCTCGTCCCACGTCGCCGCCACCAGCGACTCGGCCAGCGCCTCGGCCGCCCGCCGGTCCCGCCGCGCCAGGTCGGCGTCCCCGACATGCTCCTCCAGCTGGGCCTTGTGACCAAGCGCCATCACCACCTGCCAGTTCACCGCCGAACTCACACCGTCCCGCCCGCCCGGCGGCACACCGCGGTCCCAATCATCCACCAGCCAGTCCACGAAGTTCCACCCGTCCACCGCCTCGATCAGCCCATCGCCATTCCGCTTCGCCCGGAACGCCTCGACCGCCGACCGCACCCCCGGCAGCAGCGACCGCACAAACGCCGGGTCGTCCCGCCACTTCGCGAAGTCGTGCACCATCGCCACCCACCACAGCGCGAACGGCGGGATGACCTGCTCATCGAAGCACGGGTACCGCGACTGGCTCAGGCCGCTGGGCAGCCTCGAGATGTCCCACAGGTGCATCGCCCGGCGGGGGATCGCGTCATCACGACTGGTCGCGTAAACCACCAGCGCCTGCACCCGGGCGTCGCCGGTGTACTGCAGCTGCTCGTAGAACGGGCAGTCGTCGCCCAGGCACATCAGCAGCCCCCGCTTGAGCAGCGGCTGGATCGACCCAAGCCGCTCAACCAGCGGCACCGGCTCGGCCGGCAGCTCCAGCTCGTGCTCCATCACCAGCGGGTACCGCGCCGCTCGGAAGCCCAGCTCGCTGAGCACCGCCGGCTCATCGGCGGTGCGGACCACCAGCTGCACGTACCGCCCCGCCCGCCACCACAGCGTGCCGAACGCCCGCGGCTCGGAACCGCCCGCCGGGATGAACACGTCAGGCCGGCCCGCGCTGAACTTGCCGTCGATCTCGTCCCGGTCGCCCTTGGTCGCGTACAGGCTCGGCTCGTCGTGGAGCGACTCGGTCCAGGTCAGCTGGACCTCACCGCCGGCTCCGCCAACGATGGTCAGGTGCGGGTACCCGCAGTGGTACTGCTCCAGATCGATGACCACCTGCACCTTCGCGTCAGCCGGCACCGTCACCGCCCCGCCGCCGGTGACCAACGCCTGCCAGAGCTCGGCCAACCTCGGGTCATGCCGGTCCAAATCGACCCGCGACTGCTCGGGCTCGGATCCCTCGGCGGCCTCGCGGCTGCCCGCACCGCGCCGACCGCCCGGCGTCGGCTCGGACGGGTCCGCCGTCGCGTACCGCACCCGGCCGACCCGCCGGGGATCGTCCAAGAGCGGCCCGATCATCGCCGGCCGAAGGTGGTGCACCGCGTGCACCTCCCCATACGGCCAGTCCCGGGTCCGCGCCTGCTCCACCACCTCCACCGGCCGCCAGCCCTCGCCCCGGCCCGCTTGAAACCCCCAATCAAAAGCCGGCCCATCGACTCGCTCCACACCCCCCGCCAACACATTCCGCGGGTGCACCGTGTGGCCACCCAGCCGCATGCCTTCCCACGCCGCCAGCCCCGTGCCCAACCGCTGCCCCGCCGCCCCCTCCGCCGCCAGCAAAAAGCCCCGGCGGACCGACATCTGGGCCAGCGGCGTGAGGAACCGCTCTAAGCCCCAGTCCCACACCCGGGCCACCAGCACGTGCTGGCCTGCCGGCAGCGTCAGGTCGTAGCTCTCAAAGGCCCACGACAGCGGGGCACATCGCTCAGGCCCCCGCCCGGCAAACGCGCCGTCGATGTACAACTCGTACCGCTGATCCGCTGAGAGGTGCAGCCGCATCGGCCGATCCGCGTTCGCCTCATCGACCGTGAACCGCAGCCG
The DNA here is from genome assembly GCA_964625505.1 of uncultured Phycisphaeraceae bacterium. GTDB lineage: Bacteria > Planctomycetota > Phycisphaerae > Phycisphaerales > Phycisphaeraceae > CAZVBW01. Next base: position 16,943 of record CAZVBW010000049.1, on the reverse strand, counting down.
CACCGCCGCGATGCAGGGCGTTTCCACGCAGCCCGCGGGCCACACCCAATGGGCCGGCCAGCGCTCGCCCCACTCATCCCGCAAGAGCCCCGCGAACGGGTCACCCTCGACCTGAACCCGTGCCGCCCGCACCCGATTTGCAGCCATACCTCAGGCTACAGCGCTTCGCACCGCCACGCCCGGATCGGATAACGCCGCACCCAAGGGCCACGCAGCGACCGGGTGCAGCCTTCGCGGACCCAGCGATGCGACACGACGCAAGTGCAGCCCATGCGATCTCCACCGCGGCGAATACAGGCTGCGGCGCAGCTGGCTTCGTCCGCAAACACACCAGCCCGTTCATCGCGAGTCAGGTGCCTCGCAGCAAACTGTCAAAGCTGCGATAGGATTACCGGGTCAGGATCACATAGAACGCGTGGATGATTCCAAGGATCCAGAAGCCAACGATCGTCAGGACCAGATTGATCCAGAACTGGGTGCCGATGCCGTCTTCCAACGCCACCGCGAGCGGCGGCAGAAACACAGCGATGACCATCAAAAGGATATTACTCATAATGCGACCAACGGCGTTAAGCCGTCGGCGGCGGTGAGCCAGTTTGGCGGTGTTACCGTGGCCCCGTGTTGCGAGACGGTCGGACGTGCCAGGTGATGCTCACTTGCGATCAGAGTAGATGCACGTTTTGAACGGGCGGTGAGTTGCCCGTGAATGGGGGTTTAACGTGTCGTGGTCGGTTCGTAGGGTGGGTGAAGTGGAGCGTCACCCACCGCCGACCCTGACCACGGTGGGTTGCGCCTGCGGCTGCACCCACCCTACGCATCGCGTGTCTGTGCCTGATGCACCGATTCGACCAGACGGTTCACCTTCTCGACGTACGCATCCGGGTCGGCTTTGCGTTTCAGGCCGTTGGCGTTCATGTAGCGGACCTTGCCGAAGATGTCGCACTCGGTCCACGGCCGGTCGTGGTTGCCGAAGACCCACGCGACGTTGGAGAAGCTGTTGGGGTCCCGGCCGTCGATGAAGTACTTGTTGTTGAGCTTGAGCGTGACCTCGTGGGCGTACTGCGGGGTATTGCACCACTCGAGGATCTTTTTGCCCCAGTACATCCGCATGTAGTTGTGCATGTAGCCGGTCTCGCGGAGCTCGGCCATGGCGGCGTTCCAGTAGGGGTCGTGGGTGTCGCCGGCTTCGAGTTGCTTGGCGGTGTACTTGCTGGGGCGGTCGTCGTCCTTGTGTTCGCGCAGCGTCTGCTTCGCCCAGTCGGGCAGGCAGCTGTACCGGTCGTAGTCGGGGGTGAAGTTGACGAAGTTGAACGCCAGTTCCCGGCGGACGATCACCTCCTCGAGGTACGAATCGATGTCGGCCTGGGCCCCGCCGCTGTCTTGGACCTGAATCGCGAGCCAGACCGGGCTGACCTGGCCGAAGTGCAGGTACTTGGACATGTGCGAGACATCATCGGTCTGCGGCTGGTTGCGGTTGGCGTTGTAGTCGCCGAAGCGGTCCTTCAAGAAGGCTCGCAGCAGCCGGGCGGCCTCTTTCTCGCCGCCGACGAACTGCGGGTTGGGCTTGACGCTGGTGTCGACGTGGAGCTTGTCGCACAGCCCGTCGACATCGGTCACGTCTTCGCCTTCGAGCTTCAGATCGTCGGCGGGGTGGTTCAGGCTGGTGGTATTGAGTTCGACGAGGAACCGGTCGCGGTGCTTGTTGATTTTCGGCCGAATGGTGCGGGCCGCGTATTCACGCTTGTCGCTTGCCACGTCGACCGGGACCACGACATCGCCTTCCACCTCGACAACGCGACGCCCGGCCTCGTCGGCGAGGCGGTCCCGCCACTGCTTCTGCGGTCGCAGGTACCCACGGTCGGTCACGACCACGGCGGCACGCTTCGCCAACTCCAGCGCGACCTCGACGGGCTGACCAAAGCGGAGCACGAACGCGATGTTCCGCCGGGGCAGGGCCTCGGCGACGTCGCGGAGGCCCTCGAGCATGAACCGGTAGTGCCGCAGGTTCGCCTCGGGGTAGTCGTGCATGAGCCCGAAGCCGACGACCAGCGGCAGGCCGTGTTGATTGGCCAGGTGGGCGGCGTGCTCGAGTGCGGGGTTGTGTCGGGTGCGCTGGCTGGACTGCATCCAGTAGAGGACGTAGTCGGCGTGGCCATCGTCGGCGGCCGGCGGGTCGTCGTTGAGGACGCGGATGCGGTCGTCTTCGACGCGGGAGATGGGCATGTTGGGTTATAGCCGGGGGCCTGAAGCCCGAAGCGGGAAGCTTGAAGTAAGAAGATGCCGTGAACGGTCCCGGCTCTTGGGCTCTCAACTCGGGCTTGCAGCTTCCGGCTTGCGGCTTCAAGCTCTGAAAAAACAACGCCCGCCGGTGAGGGCGGGCGTTGCGGTTTGCCGTTGAGGCTTTGGCCTTGGGTGCCCGGGGTTCCGGCGGGCCGGTGGGGCGGGGGCCTCAAGTGATGGCGGTTGAGTTTTTAGTACTCCATGCCGATCGACAGGGTGCCGACCAGTTCGAAGTCGTCGTCGCTGAGGCCCGCGTCGTCGTTGAGGAACAGGCCGGTGACGCTGACACCCGCGGAGTACGCACCGTACTCGGAGGGGATGAACGGCAGGGCGGTGTCCGCACCGACGCCGATGCTGAGGTAGCCGAAGAACTCGTCGTCACCCGAGGCGTCGACGTAGTAGTCGTCGAGGCTCAGGCCCACGGCGATCGGCACGCTCAGGGCGATGGGGTAGTCCTCGGTGCCCACTTCGAACGGCAGGGCCAGGGCGCCACCGAGCTCGAGGTAGGTGTCTTCCGAGCCGTTGTCGTCGTCGATCTCGATGGCGACCAGGGCGTACGGGGTGAGGGCCCAGTCGTTGAGGTACTCGCTGTCGTCGAATTCGACGTAGAAGTCCAGCTCCTGGATGTCGTCGAACGCGCCGTTGGGCGAGGTGTAGACGACATAGGCGGCGTCGAGGGTGACCAGGTCCAGGCCGGTGTAGGTCACACCGCCGTAGATGTCAGCCTCGTACCAGATGTCCGGGCCGCTGCCGGTCGCGCCGGTCTGCTCGGAGTGGAACGAGCTCCAGCTGCCGATGTAGACGCCCAAGTCGTCGCTGAGGGCGAAGGTCGCCGAGGCGTCGGGCTGAACGATGAGGCCCTGATCTTCCTGCAGGTAGCCGCGGAAGTAGTAAGCCGTGGTGATGTCGACGCTGGCGGCAAAGCTCACCGCGCCGTCGTTCACAGCCATTTCTTCCTGAGCCTGGACCGACGTCGACGCAACGCCGACTACGGTCGCCGCGCCAAGCGCAGCCAGCTTGGTCCACGCGTGTCCATTAACCATTTCCAATCACTCCTGTCCGTTGGGTTGGAACCCATGTGTTGCCGAGGCCGTCAACGCGACGGCCCATGCTTCGGCAGCAGCAAGCGTTGTACCAGAACGGGGTTCGATCATCAAAGATCGGTGAGGTTCCGGTGAGCGAACGGTTCAATCCGTCGCCCGCCTGCCGCAGATTTTCCCGAAGCCAGGCTTCAGTCCACCTTCTATTTCGTCGATCCCACCCCGGGACCGTTCATTTTTCACTGCACTTTCACCATCGCCGACCCCCCTGCGCGCCTGCGCAGCAGCAACGCGGCTTCTTATCGGAGCTTGCCGAGCAACTGCGCAGTCCCGGGTCGGGCGCGGGTCGCGGGGCGCGGGATGCGGGGCGCGGGTGCGAGCGGGTCGCAGGTCGACAAGCTGGGGAGGCTGTGGCCCTTGGGCCTGAGACCCCGGTCTTGTGACTTGTGACTTGTGACTTGTGACTTGTGACTTCTGACTTCTGACTTGCAACCCCCCGCCCGCTCACACGTTCCTCACGCCCGGCCGCCCCGGGCCTGATACGCTCCGGCCCGCCGATGCAGCCGGTGCCCATCACGATCCGCAGCCTCCGCAAGCAGTTCGGCGCCACCGTCGCCGTCGACGATATCTCCCTGGACATCCCCGGCGGCAGCCTGTTCTTCCTGCTCGGACCTTCGGGCTGCGGCAAGACCACCCTGCTGCGCATGATCGCCGGGTTCACCGACCCGACCGCCGGCAGCCTCCACTTCGGCGACCGCGAAGTCACCCACACCCCGCCCCACCAGCGCAACACCGGCATGGTCTTCCAAGGCTACGCGCTGTGGCCCCACATGACCGTCCGGCAAAACGTCGCCTTCGGCCTGGACGTCCGCAAACTCGCCGCCACCGAAAAGAACGAGCGGGTCGACAAGGCCCTGCACTCGGTCCAGCTGCACCCGCTGGCCGACCGCAAGCCCAACCAGCTGTCCGGCGGCCAGCAGCAACGCGTCGCCCTGGCCCGGGCCCTGGTCATCGAGCCGACCGTGCTGCTGCTGGACGAGCCGCTGTCCAACCTGGACGCCAAGCTCCGCCTGGAGATGCGGTCCAGCATCCGCGAGGTATGCAAACGCACCGGCATCACCGCCGTGTATGTCACGCACGACCAGCACGAGGCCCTGTCGATGGCCGACCAGGTCGCCGTGCTCCAGACCGGCAAGCTCATGCAGCTGGGCCCGCCCCGTGAGCTCTACGAACGGCCCGCCAACCGCTTCGTCGCCGACTTCCTGGGCGAGACCAACTTCATCCCCGCCGTGGTCCCCACCGAAAAAGTCGACAGCCGCAGCGACGGCAAGATCACCATGACCTCGCCCATCGGCCCGCTGAGCTCGACGGTCTGGCCCGACGACCTGCCCGCCACCGGCAACGTCACCGTGTCGATCCGGCCCGAGGCGATCCGGCTGCTACCCAGCGGTGCCGCGGGTGATGCTTCGACCGAGAACCACTTCCGGGGGAAGCGGGTCGACACGATGTACCTGGGCAGCACCGCCCAGTACCGCCTGGCCCTCGACGGCGACGTCACGCTCAAAGCCCTCGAGATCAACCCGCAACTCGAAGACACCCACGCCCACGGCGACGAGCTGGCCCTGCAGATCGACCCGGACGACGTGGTGATCCTGCGGGACTGAAATCGCAAGGGTGAAGGACGAAGGACGAAGGCAGAAGGCCAGCCCGTTTAGCGGGTGCAGCGCAGCTGCCCCCGGTGGACGTCACTCTGTCGAGCGTGGAGGCTCATTGATTCCGAAGCCCCGGATCCCGCAACGCCTTCTCGCTGAGAGAGCCTCTACGGCCATCGTCCGAGCCCGACGCGTGAGCGAGAATGCGGCGCAGCCGCATGGTGCCGCATCGATACGCGGCTACGCCGCGAACGGGGGCAGCTGCGCTGCACCCGCTAAACGTGATCATTGAGTGATGACGCGCGTCGGGTCCGGCACAAGGACACGCACCCGCTCTGGCCATCGGCCACCGGCCAGTGCCCCCCCGCCCTACGGCCGCGGGTGGAACCGCTCCAGCACTTCCTTCAACCGCGAGCGGTCCACGTGCGTGTACACCTGCGTCGTGCGGATGTTGCTGTGGCCCAGCATCTCCTGGACCACCCGCAGGTCCGCGCCGCCGGCGAGCATGTGCGTCGCGCAGCAGTGCCGCAGCGTGTGGGGGTGCAGGTCGTGCAGGCCCGCCCGCTTGGCGTGGCGCTTGACGATCTGCCACACGACGACCCGCGTGATGGGTTGGCCGGTGCGGGACAGCAGCAGCCGGGGGCTGGGCTGGCCGGGGCGTTCCAGCTCGGGCCGCAGCTGCTCGATGTACCGCTGCACCGCCTCGCGGCAGGGCCCGCCCAGGGGCACGACGCGCTCCTTGTTGCCCTTGCCGATGACCCGGGCGACGCCCAGGTCCAGGTGCAGGGCCCCCAGCTCGAGGTTCGCCAGCTCGCTGGCCCGCAGCCCGCCGGCGTAGAGCAGCTCGAGCAGGGCCACGTCGCGCAGGTACAGCGTGTCCTCCGGGTCCGGGGCCGAGAGCAGGCGCTGGACCTGTTCCAGGGCCGGCACGCGGGGCAGCTTCTGCCAGGTCTTGGGCCGGCTCAACTGCTCCGCCGGGTCGATCTCGACCTCGCCGAGGCTGGCCAGGAACCGGCCGAAGACGCGCATCGTGGCGACGTGGCGGGCGACGGTCGAGCCTTCCAAGCCCTTGTCCTGGAGGCTCTGGAGGTGGTCCATGAGCCGCTGCTCGTCCAGGTCCATCCAGCTGTGGCAGCCGGCCTTGACCATCCAGACCCACAGGTCCCGCAGGTCCGCGGCGTAGGCCTTGATGGTGGCCGGCGAGAAGCCGCACTCGACCTTGCAATAGGACAGGAACTGGCGGACCGGCGCGTCGAAGCGGGACCGGGGCGGCCCGGCGTCAGGCGGCGACGCCGGCAACCCGGGCGCGACCGGCGGCAGGACCGAGCGGTCGCTTGCCGATCGAGATGCTGAGGACGACGGGCTGGCCGGGGGCGGCGGGGCCGACATCGTGACCCGGGCCATGGCCCGTGAAGACGAGGCCGCGGCGGGCTGGGTGAGCCGCTTGGGCGGCGGGCACAGGGCGACGCCAGACACCCCCGGGCCGCCGAGGTCCAGGTCGTCGGCCGGGCTGCGGTGTCGGGCCGAGCTGGGGGTCGGTTGCGGAACGCGGGACTTGGCTTTGGCTTTCACGGTCGATCCGCTCCTGGAGCAGGCGTCGGTACACCCCACACGACGTATAGCCGTGCACGCAGTGGCCGAACGCCTCCGCCAGCGTCCCGAGCGTCTGCTTGCCCGCGCATCGCGGGTCCGCAGCATCCAGGAAAGGGCACGTTCCGTCGTGCATGGCGGGGCTGTCCATCCGTGTCCCCTTGTGGGAGAACGACCAGGGGCAGTCATCGGCCATCGTGTTGCGATCTCGTGAGTGGGTTGAACCGGTCGGGGCGTTAGCGGACTCTGGGGACACGGGAAGCTCGAAGCCGCAAGCAGGAAGCCAGACCGGGATCAGCTTCGCGCCGCCGGACAACAGACGGCCAGCGACGTTGACGCGCTTCGACAACGATCAAGCCTCCGAGATCGGTTCCGCCTTGTGGCTTCCAGCTTCCGGCTTCGAGCTTCCCGCTCCGCGCTTCCGAGTTGCCCCCCCCGCCGGGGCGTCGTACACTGGCCGGTTCGCGGCGGCGTAGCTCAGTTGGTTAGAGCGAGGGATTCATAAGCCCTAGGTCACTGGTTCGAGTCCAGTCGCCGCCACTGCCGATATGCCCCCGCCCCCGGGCGTGGGCACGACCTCCGGAGAGGTGGCCGAGTGGCTGAAGGCAACGCTTTGCTAAAGCGTCGTAGCTGGTATTCCCGGTTACCGCGGGTTCGAATCCCGCCCTCTCCGCTTTGAATCTGTTGGGGCGAAGTTGGCGGCTCGGCCGGGCCGGGGCGGCACGCCCATGGGCCAGTAAGGCGCCGCTCAAACCATGGCCACGCCGCCCGTCGCCGCGTGGCAGCGCTTCGATCGATGAACCGCGCGACCCGCAGAGCACGCACTGCGGCCCCCGGCCCCCCCCGGGAACCCCCGGGAACCCCCCGGAAGTTGAGCCGCCGAACGTATACCTCGCGCCGAGCCGCCGGGTCACCGGCCGACGGGGACGCCCAGCTCGGTGGAGATCGTCCGGTTGCCGTAGGTCCCGTCGGGGGTGACGTAGATCACGACCATGACGCGTTCGAGCCCTTCGCGGGGACGGACGGTCAGGACCGAGCTGTAGGGCGAGGTGACGCCGGGGGTCACCTGGATCGGCCGGGCCCGGCCGATGCCGGGGCGACGCTGGCCGTTGATCACGCCGTGCAGGTCCATGTGCAGCCGCATCTGGCGGGGGATTGACTCGGTGCCGAAGGTCACCTGGACGTCGAGCTCGCCACCGGGGGCAACGCGGTCGGGCACGGAGACCGCGCCCCAGTCGAAGGTGCGGACGGTGCGGCCCTCGCCGGTGCGGAAGGTATCGGCGTCGCCGCCGCCGGCGTTGTTCCCGCCGCCGGCGGTCGCTTCGCCCTCGGGCGGCTCGATCGGCGTGTAGGCGATCGGCTGCAGACCGCTGGCGGTCGGGTGCTCGATGGCGCCGATGTCGCGTCGCTCACCGGTGACCGGCCGATCGACGAAGTCGTGCGACGCCGGGCCGTTGAACTGCCAGGCCATCAACTCGTCGATGGTGGTCTCGGAGTCGGCGAGCGTCCCGCGGCAGACGCGGAGGTACTCCAGCGCGCCGGTGAAGTTCTCGCCGACCACGAAGTCGACCTCGTTGGCGAGCGATACATCGCTGGCCGGGATCTCGCCGGTGCTCGAGCCGTTGGACAGCTCGCCGTTGATATAGATCGCCATGCGGCCGTCGGCCCGGTCGACCTCGGCGATGACGTGATGCCAGCGGCCGTCGGCGACGACGGCGTCGCTGGCGAGCGTGGCGTCCTGCGCGTCGGCCCGGACCTGCAGGACGACCCGGCCATCGTCGTTGATGGTCAGGGCGTAGCCGGCGTCGCCGCCGAGCTTGCCGGCGATGGTGCCGGTGTTGCCTTGCTCGACGCGGAGGACCGCTTCGATGAGGAAGTTGTTGTCGCTCATCGACACGGTCTGGCGGGTGGCGCCGTCGACCATCTCGGGCTCCTGGTTCCGGCGGTTGGGCCGGAGCTCGAAGTCGCGGACCAGCCGGGCGTGGGGCAGGCTCATGTGCCGCTGGCCGTCGAAGGCCAGGGCCCCGGGGACCCAGTCTTCGAGCGGGCCGGGCACGTAGTGGTCGGCGGTGAAGCCCTCGCCGGTCAGGATGTTGCCCGGGACGCGGGTCGCGCTTCGGAGGTCTTCGTGGTGGCGGAGGAAGCGCTGGGCGAACACGTCGTAGTCCAGAACGGTGTTGGGGTCGCGCGGTTGATGGCGGAAGTGCCATTCGCCGACGGTCCCGGCCAGGGCCCAGGGGACGAACATCCGGATGCCGCGGTCGATGGCCGCCGAGTCGTCGGTCGGTCGGAAGTCCCGGCCCTCGGGGTCGCGGACGGGCATGTCGTCGGTGCCCCAGCCCAGGTGGGCCGTCAGGAGGTTGCCGTTGCCGACGTTGTCTTCGCGGAAGGCGTCGATGGTATAGAACGTCTCGCCCCGCCAGCGGTCGTAGATGGCCCGCATCTGGCCGTGGAAGAGGTTGTGGCCGTAGGCGATCTCTTCGGCTTCGTCGAGACGCCAGTGGCTGGTGGCGCCGCTGAACGTGTTGATAAAGATGTTGGCGAGGTAATGCTGCTGATCGCCGTGCTGGATCGAGTGGGTTTGTCCGCTGCGGAAGTTGTAGGCGGTGTTGTGGAACGCCTGGTTCCAGCGGTTGCGGATTTCGTGGAAGAAGTAGTCGCCCAGGATGCCGCGGTAGGCGTCTTCGCGGCTGTCGGACCAGCCGATGTTGTTGAAGAGGTACCCCTTGGCACCGTGGTCGAAATAGTAAGCCTGGTTCTTGTGGTAGACGCCGCGGTGGGCGACGAAGCCGACGGGGTTGCTGGAGATGTTGTTGTAGACGTAGGCGGGGCCCATGCCCCAGAACTCGATGCCGCCAAAGTCGGTCTTGTAGATGAGGGTGTCGTGGACGCGGTTGCGGTGGATGAGGATGCGGATCAGCGGCATGTCCGTGCCGAATCGGCCGCCGACGACGTTGATGCCTTGAGCGGCGATCCGCTCGGCGACGTTGCCGGCAATCTCGCCGACGGCGATGCCGTTGAAGTCCATGCCCCGGCCGCCCTGGTCGGTGCTGGCGCGGAAGCCGATGTCGGTGAGCCGATTGCGGAGCACGTCGATGCGGGTGACTTCGGCGTGCGGGTTGCGGATCGGTGCGGAGGTCGAGATGAAGCGGATGCCGCTGTCGTCGATGTTGGTGAACTCGCTGTCGCGGACGGTGATGTCGCTGAGCGAGGTGTCCTGCTCGGTCACGAGGTTGGTGATGCCGGCCCCGGCGGTGTCGACGATGCGCAGGTGGTGCAGGTCGATGTGCTGGGCGTTGTTGGCCAGGCGGATGGCGACCATCTGGGTGTCGTTCTGCGGCCGTTCCCAGTCGCCGGCGCGGGGGGCGTCGTTGAGGTCGCGGGCGTTGCCGCCGGTGAGGGTCAGGCCCGAGACGTCGATGTGCGACTGGTTGTCGATGTCCAGGAGGACCATCCGCTGCGCGATCTCGACGCCGGCGTCGGACGGGTCGCCGCCTTCGGGCAGCCAAACGTAGAGGGTCCCGGCGTCGTCGCCGCGGGGGCTGTAGTACCACTCACCGGCCTCGTCGAGGAAGCGGGGCAGGTTCTCGAGGAAGAACGGGGCGTTGGCCCGCGGGTGGCGGGCCGGATGGGTGATGTGCGGCTGGAGCCGGCCGGTGTCGGGGTCGTAGCTGCCGACGCGGGAGGGGAACGGGCCGATGATCGAGAACTCGCCGCTGGTGTTGGCGTGGTCGATCCAGATGGTGGCGTGGCGGTAGGCCTGCGGGTCCGGGTCGTTGAGGACGTCCGGGGCGTAGATGTTGGTGCGGGGGAACTGGACGGGGTCGGCCCGCTGGACGCGGTGCCATTGGGTGAAGTGGTTGTACGGGTGTTCGATCTGCCAGTTGGGCCAGCGGGCGATGGGCAGGCGCCGGCGGTCGGCGTCGGCGTCGTTCTCGTCGGCGGCGATCCACAGGGCCCAGGGGCGGGTGTCGCCGATCTCGGCGGCCCAGAGGTTGCCGGCCACGTCGGCGGGGAAGCCCAGCGACTCGAGCTGATCTTCGGCGACGCGGGACCAGCCGTCGGCGACGTGGTCGCTGCCGCTGATGACGGCCTCGCCGTCGCCCCAGTCGGGGTCGCTGGTGAGGCGGACGGGGTTGTCGGGTTGGCCGGAGTCGTCGGCGGTCAAGCTGCCGCGGTAGACGACGCCGCGCTTGAATACGTAGGTGTGGATGCCCTCGGCGTCGGCGGCATTGCCTTGGGCGTTGTCGTCCCAGGGGTGGTGCTGCCAGGCCTGGTCGGGGGACTGGCCCGTGTTGGCATCATCGCCGTCGGCGAAGTCGATGTAGCGGACCGAGTCGCCGGGGGTGAACTCGAAGGGCAGCGGCGACCAGGGGATGTCGGTGTGGCCGTCGATGGTCACGATGTCGGCCGGGACGCTGGACTCCCAGGCGGGCAGCTCGCGGTCGCGCCAGGCGGCGGGGTGCTCGGCCTCGAACCACGGCTGGACGGGCGAGGCCGCATCGACGCGATCGGGCCGGGGCGGCAGGGGGTCCTGCTGGGGCCGGGCCGGCTCCGCGGCTTGGGGGGGGCTGGCGGGCTCGGGCTCGGCGGCGGCCGGGGGGTTGGCGTTGCCGCCGGCGGCGGGGGCCGAGGCGTGGACCCGGAAGCCGACCTCGGTGTGGTGGGTCTTGTCGGCCCAGCCGCCGGTGGGGCCCATGTAGATGACGTACTGCACGGCGCTGATGCCGGGCTGGTCGGGGATCGGAGTCCGCACGTCCTGCTGCAGGCCTTCGCCGGCGACGACGCGCATCGGGCCGCGCCGCGGGCCGCGGGTGACGCGTTCGCGACCGCGGAACCAGTGCGTGTCCACCCGCAGCTGCAGGTCCCGCTCGGCGGCCTCGGCGGGGACGTCGATCCCCAGCGTGACCTGCTCGCCGGGCGCCGCGGTCGCGGGGTGGGTCACGGTGATCCACGGGGCTTCGTGGGTTTGGCGGTCTTGGGCGACCGCTGTGGGGACGACGAGCAGGCAGAGAACTATTAACGAGAACAGTTTGAACATCGCGACGGGTGTGATCTTTGGCATAGGTAGCGTGTCCTGGAACAAACGGAGCAAGCGGGAGACGTTCAGTTGTGCGGTGATTACCAGTTCCACCGGCCGTTGAAGCGGAGCAGCTGGGCGTTGGCGGTGCGACCCGGGGCGTCGTCCATGTCGATGATGGTCTGAGCCTGGACGCCCGCAACGTGACCATCGCCGAACAGGAAGTTGGCGGCGGTCCCGGGATGGGTCGTCAGCTGACCCTCGTATTCGTAGGTCCAGGGCTTCTGGTTGCCCGAGCCGGCGAGGTCGAATTCGGGGTTGGTCAGCTCGAAGCCGGGGTAGACGCTCAGCTCGCCGCCGGCATTCCAGTGGTCTCCATCGGCGAACCACCAGGCGCTGCTGGTCAGCATATCGATCCGAGGCACGTCGGGCCCGGTGCGGGTGCCGGCTTGACGGCGCCCGCCCATCCAGTAATTCATCGAGTAGCTGGAGTAGATGCCCTGCCACCACCAGCGGTCGTGGTTGTTCATCATCTGCGGGCAGTGCAGCACCGAGGGATCGACAATCTTGTAGTACAAGCCGGGCGGTGAAGCGGCGTACCGGTTGCCGCCGGTGCCCTGGTACTGCGGATGGCGCTTCCACCAGTAGCCGCGGTAGAGCCCGCGGCTGGCGTCGCCGGGCTGGACGCCGTAGTAGTTGCCCGCGGCCGGCGAACCCGGGTTGGACCCTTCGTATCCGTTGTGGGGCAACACGCCGGTGTCCACCGCCTCATTGATCCCCCAGATACCGATCTGCCGCATGTTGCTCTTGCAGTTGGCGTCGCGTGCGGCCACGCGGGCACCGTTAAGCGCCGGCAGCAGTAGGGCGATGAGCAGGGCGATGATCGAGATGACGACCAGCAGCTCGATCAGGGTGAAACCATGTCGGTGGGGCATGAGAAGACTCCTGCGGGAAGCGAGCCCGGGGATGGCCATCCCCGGGCTTTAGGCTGCGGTCAGCGGCGTCGACGGGGCAGCCCGCCTGAGGCGGACTTGCGCTGTCGCTTCAGCAGGCACAGACCGCCGGTGGCGAGCAGGGCGATCGACGCGGGCTCGGGGACGGCGACGATCTGGAAGCCGGGATATGCGGCCGAAGTGACGGAACCGGGGTTCGTCCAGTATTGACCGCTGAAGCTGAACTCGGACGCGGTCAAGCCTTCGAAGCGGATGTAGTAGCCGCCATTGCTGGCGAACGCGTCATCCTTGGTCGCTTGCGTCGCGTCGATGTAGGTTGGCGATTGGACGGCGATGAACGCGGGGTTGGCCTGTTCGCCCCAGAGCGTGATCGAACTGCCACCCGCAGGGGTCAAGTTCACTTGCAGCACGTTGCCGACACGGCTGTCGTGTGCCACGTAGACGTAGACGTCGTAGCCCAAGTCGGTGAAGTCGCTGGACAAGCCCGAGACCGTGTAGGTACCCGAGTTCGCCAAGCCGTTCATCATCCGCTTATCCCCATCCGAGAAAGCCGGCTGGTTGTTGAACGGGTTGCCGCCCCCGGAGGCCGAGAGTGTGGCGACGTTGGTGTTGCCGTCACCGTCGGTCAGCGGTGCGTTGGTCAGGCTGATCGCCGAGCCTTGATTGGTAAAGCTGTTCCAGTTGTCTTCGGGGACCACGCCGGCAATCTGGCTGCTGCTGGACATCGCGTGGCCGTTCTTACCAAAGTTGACGCTGATGACGGCGGCGCTGCTGTAGCCGGCAAACGCGAGAACCAGGAGGCCGGTGAGTAGAGACTTGTGCATTGCATTTCCTCTCAAGGGTGCGAAACGAATCCGAAACGGAAGCCGGTGCGACGCTCGCGGCGGCGGGAACATCAAGAGTTTTCCGGCGGCGGGGCGATCGTCGCACCGGGCCAGTATTCGAGGGGGACCGTCCGCGGCTCGAGGCGGCGGGCGGGGGCGTCGATCTTGTCCATGAGCATGGCGACGCCCTGCTTGGCCAGCTGGGCGTGGAAGGTCCACATCCGGGTGACCTGCTGGCCCATGCCGTCGTTGATCGAGTCGGCGAAGGTGGCCACGGACAGGTCGGCCGGGACGCTCAGGCCCAGCCGGGTGGCGGCGAGCAGGATGGCGCTGACCTCGGTGTGGCTGTAGGTGATGACGGCGGTCGGGCGGTCTTCGGCGTCCAGCCAGGGCATCGTGAGCGGCAGGGTCGGCTCGCCGAGGCTGTCGAGCTCGGGCTTGTCGAAAGTATTCTGAATGAAGCGGGGCTGGTGCCCGGCGTCGGTCATGGCGGCGGCGTAGCCGTCGCGGCGGGCGGCGGTGCTGTAATGGATGGCCTTGCCGTAGTGGACGAAGGCGATCCGGCGGTGGCCCAGTTGGAGCAGTCGCTCGCACAGGTCGCGGCCGGCGGCGAAGTCGTCGAAGCTGATGCAGTCGGCGTCCTGGTCGGCGTTGAGCCAGATCGAAGGGATCCGCTGCTTGTCGATCAGGCGGGTCAGGGCGCCGGGGATCTGCTGGGTGTAGTTCAGCAGCAGGCCATCGGCGGTCCATTCCCGCAGGGCGCGGGGCATGAACTGCTCGTCGGTGAGCTTCTCGTCGTCGCAGTGGGCGAACGTCAGGTGCATCCCGTGGTCGGCCAACGCGTCGTGGGCCCCGGTGAGCAGGCCGTGGAACAGCGTGGAGCGGTGGCCGTGGGTCGAGCTGACTAGGCAGGCGCAGCCGAACCGGCCCGAGCGGGTCGCCTGGGCGGCGGTGTTGGCCCGGTAGCCCAGGTCGCGGGCGATTTGCTGGATCCGCTGGGCCCGCTCGCGAGCGTCGGCCCGCTTGGGGGCGTAGTCCCCGTTGAGCACGCGCGACACCGTCATCGGGGTGACCCCGGCCTGATCGGCGACGTGTTGCAGGGTGGACGTGCGGGACATGGCGGCCGGAGGAGGCGGAGTCTGTGAGCGTTAACTGTTAACGCTAATGCATAGTGTATCATCCCGGCACCGGCGGTCAAGGCCGAGCCCTGCACCCGGGCGGGACCGCTCAACCCACCGGCGGCCGGGCCCGATCCGCCGGGCAAGCCCAGCGGGACGCGGCCCCACCCACGAGCGCCACCCGCGCGCGACTGCCTGCTGCGGCGTGGCGTCTTCGAACCCTGACCTGATGTTCACTCACGAGGCCCGCCCCGATGCTTGAGACCGACCGCACCCTGATCGTGGACCCGTTGAACCGCCTGGCCGGGGCCGATGGCGGGGCGGGCGTTCGCCGGTTCGACACGATCGATGCGGCGGCGGCTCGGGCCCGGCCGGGCGACACGGTGCGGATCGCCCCGGGGGTGTACCGCGAGCGGGTCACGCCGCGTCGGGGTGGCGAGGCGGGCCGGCCGGTGCGTTACGTCGCCGATGGGCCGGGCGTGGTGGTGCGGGGGTCGGTGATGTGGACGCCGGGTTGGCAGCGGCTGGATGACGGGCCGGCGTGGGTGGCGGACGTGGACCCGGACCTGTTCCCGGGGCAGAACCTCGCGGCGGCGGGACTGGCGACGATGCCCGGGCACAGCCGGACACAGCTGTTCATCGCCGACCAACCGATGCTCGAGGTGCTCTCGCGGGCGGCCTTGGCGGCGGCGCCCGGGTCGTGGATGACGCTCGACGGCGGGTCGCGGATCGCGGTGCACCCGCCGGGTGGGGCATCCGGGGGGGATTTGGACGACGTGCAACTAACGGTGCGGGACCGGCTGCTGGCCCCCGACGAGCGCGGGCTCGGGCACATCCACGTCGAGGGGATCACGTTCGAGCACTGCGGCAACCAGTTCCCCGCGGGCTTTTGGAAGCGGCCCGGCGAGGGCGGCCACCCGCAGGCCGGGGCGGTCGGCTGCCGGGGCGGGCACGCCTGGCTGATCCGCGGGTGCACCATCCGCCACGCGAAGTCGATCGGCCTGGACTGCGGCAACGAGGGCGGCTTCGATCTCCAGACCGGCGAGCCGATCCCGCAGACCCAGCGGTTCCCCGACGTCGGCGGCCACCGCATCATCGACAACGACATCTGCGACAACGGCGTCTGCGGCCTCGCCGCCGCGGGCAGTTCCGCCACCCACATCCGACACAACCGCGTCGAACGCAACAACACCCTCGGCTGCCAGGCCTACGAAACCGCCGGCATCAAGGTCCACTTCTTCTACGACGGCGTCATCGAGCACAACCTCGTCCGCGACAACGAATGCTCGGGCATCTGGCTGGACAACCGCTGGTACGGCAGCCGCGTCACCGGCAACGCGGTGCTCAACAACATGACCCGCGCCATCTTCATCGAGATGGGCGAGGGACCCTGCGAGCTGTCCCACAACACCGTCGCCTTCACCCGGGCCGGCGACGGGATTTACTGCCACGACAGCTCCGGCGTCGACATCCACCACAACCTGCTCTACGCCAACACCCACGCCGGCGTGTCCTGCCGACATATCACTCAGCGGCGGGCGCTTGACCACGAAGGCGAATCGCAACGCGTCGCCTGCCGTGATATTTCGATCTATCAGAATGTCTTCATCGACAACTACCGCGCCGCGATCATTCTGCCGGTCGAGGACGGCGAGCGGGTCCGCCACCTGACCAGCAACCACAACCTGTTCATCAGCGGCGCCCAGTCGCACTGGATCGGTCAGCCCCGGCACACCTTCGCGCTGGAGCTGTCGCAGCGACCCGAAGACGCCCCGCCGCTGCCCGAGGGCGTCCCGACCGGCCAGACCACGCTGAGCCCCGAGCAGTGGCAACGTCTGGGCCGGGACCTGGACAGCCGCTGGCTTGCCGCCGGCAGCGACGAGCCCGAGGACGGGCTGATCTCGCACGCGTGGGCCGGCTTCTCCAGCCGCAACGCCACACTGTGGCTGCGGAGTGCCCGTGCGTGGGCCCAGACCCGATTGCCCGCCGACGCCGATGGCCCGCCCGGGCCGTTCGGAAGCGACCTGCTCCAGACCGACGCCCGCAGCGGGTGTCTGCTGCCGCTGCTCACGCGGGGCGAGGGGTCTGCGGCGGCTACCGCGGCGCCCGTCGCCGAGTAGTGCGCGTCATGTGCGGGGCTCGGTGAGCCCGGTTCCAGCGTCCAGCCGTGCGTCCGCAGGCGCTCCCGCCGTGTTGCACGCGTCGTACTCCGATTTCTTCGCTTGCCGTGGATGCATACCCGCGGCCGCCGAAGCTCGTTGCCCCCCCGCCATGTGCCACACCTCCCGCGGAGCGGGATGTGCTGTCGTGCGACCCGCACACATCGCCGCCAAGCCGGCGAGGTGTGCCACCCCCCGCTGTAGCGCCTCGGCGGCCTGTCTGAGCACGAAGCGTCAGCGAGTGCACGAGCAGCGGCGGCTCTGTGCAACGGCAGCTCTGTGCACTCGCTCACGCGTCGTGCTCAGA
>CAZVBW010000048.1:0-31263 GCA_964625505.1 uncultured Phycisphaeraceae bacterium | reverse complement strand
GGGGCGGCGGCGGTAACGCCGTGGCCGGCACCGCCGACGGCGAGCTCCGCCCCGTCCTGCGGATCGACTGGGGCAGCCCCGACGAGGCGGCCGCCGCCATCGCCGCTGGGGGGATGTCGCTGGTCATCACCAGCGGACCCGCCGATGGGGACCGCATCCTCAGCGGCGTCGCGGTCGACGAAGCCGGCGTGGCCACCCGCACCCGCTTCGGCCAGTCCGGCCGAGTCTGGGCCGCCAACATCCGCGTGGTCGACGACGCCCCCGCATTCGCCGCGGCCCGGCAGCGGCTGGGCCTCGCCGGTCAGCAGCGGCTGGCGGTGCTGCTGCCCGCGTCGCTGCAGCGGCAGATGTCCGGGGCCATGCACGGCGCCGCGATCCGCCAGGGCGTGACCTTCAACCGCGTCGCCATCTTCGCCGGCCGCTTCGAGCCGACGTCCGCGGGCGTCCAACTGCGTGTCACAAACGTGACCCCACGCCCGTCCTCTGATCAGTAGCCACCACGCCGCACCCCGTCAGCCAAGGACGCCCGCGATGAAGTTCCCCGCCACTGCCCTGATCCTCGCCGGCCTCACCCTCGGCCTGCCGGCCCAGGGCCAAGCCGACCCGCTCGGCCCCGACAAGCCCGCCGGCGTGACCGACGCCGCCCCGGTTCGCCCCACGCCCGCACCTGCAGCGCCGACGGCCGAGCCGGTGCCCCCACGAACCGAGCGGCAGCCGATGGCCTACGCCGAACTCAACGCCCGACTCGAAGCCGCCGCCGCCGCCCTGCAGCGGCTCAACGAAACGCTGCTGGAACACCCGCCCGGCGGCGACTGGCCGCACCAGCGGCAGCAGGCGGGTGACGTGCCGGAAGGATCTGCAACCGATGCGGCGACAGAACCGGCCGCGGAGCCAACCACCGCCGTGTCGGCCGACACCCAGCCGACGGTGTCGCCGGCTCCGCAGGCTGTCCAGCCGCGGCGCGATACACCCGCGACTCGGCCGGCATCGCAGGTTTTGCCCACGCCCGACCGTCCGACCGTGACCCGCTACTCCGGCCCGGGCCCGGCCGCCGACTCGGACGCCCGCTGGGCCCCCGATGGCGAGCCGCTCGAAGCCCGGCCGCAGCAGCGCCCGCCGATGAGCGACGAGGCCGCCGCCGAGCTCGCGGTCCTGCAACGCATCCTCGAAGGCAGCGCCACCCAGGCGGATCTCGCACCCCGGGACGCCGCGGCTCAGCCGGCCGGTCCAGACCCCAGCCGGATCATTTCGTCCAGCCCCCGGCCCCCCGTGCGGACCGCCGATGCCGGCGAGCGTCGATAACGCCACGTAAGCTTGCCCACGTGCCCCCGCTCGATCAGCTTCAGCACGACCCGCAGCTGCAGCAGCTGCTGGGCGATGCCGTGACCGCCGTCGATGCGGCTGAAGGCTCGCTCCTGCTTCGACCACACCGAAGCGGTGGGGCGACGCCGACGCTGGTCTTCGCCGTATGCATCTCGCCCCACGCCGACCGGCTGCTCGGCTTGAGCCAGCCGCTGGGCCAGGGCCTCACCGGCCTCGCCGCCGCGCTGCAGCAGCCGATGCTCTGCAACGATACCGCCGCCAGCGACGAGCACGACCCGACGGTCGACCGCACCCTCGGCCAGCAGACCCGCAACCAGATCGTTTGCCCGGTGAGCTCGCCGCTCGCCGAGTACGGCGTGGTCACCGCGATCAACACCGAGCGGCCCGGCGGGTTTACGGATGATGACCTGATGCACTACCAGAGGCTCGCCGGCCGACTCGGCTCGCGGCTGGATCAACTGGCCGGGGATTCCGGGGGGTCCGGGGGTTCCGGGGAGTCCGGGGAGTCCGAGGCCGCCGGTGAATGAGCTGGTGCACCCGCTGCTGGATGGGCTGGCTGACGCCGACGGGGCGGGCGTCCGTGTCGCGGTGGTCGATACCGGGGTTGACGCGGAACACCCCTGGGTCGCCGGTCATCTCGCCGAGTCGTGGGCGGTGGTCAACGACGGTGGCCGGCCGGCGGTCCGCCCCTGCGAGCCCGGTGACCCCGGAGACGTCGCGGGCCACGGCACCGCCGCTGCGGGCCAGGTCCGGCGGCTGGCCCCGGGGGCCGAGCTGATCAGCGTGCGGGTGCTCGACGCGGGGTGGGACGGCAGCTCCGAGGCGCTGTCGGCGGTGCTGCGGTGGCTGCGGGACCAGCCGGTGCACATTGCCAGCCTCAGCCTCTCGACGATGCGCCGGGACCTGGCACTTGATTTGGCCGAGGCGGCGGACGATCTCTACGCGTCGGGTGTCACGCTGGTCGGCGCCCGCGGGTACCACGAGTCGGGCCGGGACTATCCCACCAGCTTCGCCAGCGTGATCGGGGTGACCTATGGCCTGCGGCGGGCGGCCCAGCTGCGGTGGAGAAGCGACGACCTCACGCCGCTGGCCGCCGGGGGCAGCCGGACCCGCGTTGCCTGGTCTGGCGGGTCCGGGGGATCGGTGCGGACCATGACCGGCTCGAGTTTTGCCTGTCCCCTGGTGGCCGGTTGGGCCGCCCGGATGCTCAGCGTTTGTCCGGGTCTCGGGCCCTGGCAGGTGCAGACGCTGCTGCAGGCCGCCGCCCAGCGGCAGGAGGACGGGTGGTGGGCCGATTGGATGGACGCGGCGGACGAGCCGCCGAAGCGATGATTGGGACATGAAGCGAGCCGTAGGGTGGGTGAAGCCGAAGGCGCAACCCACCGTCGGGGTGCCTGTGGTGGGTTTCGCTGCGCTTCACCCACCCTACGTGCCATATTGGCACCGGCGAAAAAGCTTCCGACGCTCGGTAACACCCCGCTCACGCCCCCGTCTGTTGAGCGTGCCCGTTGCACCCCACTGGCCTCAAAACGCATGGCGTCGCCCCCGGATGCTGCACCTCGCTAGACTCGCCCGCCGGACGGTGAGCGGCCCGCGAGGGTGGTGCCCCGTTCTTCAGCGGGCGTCGATGGGCGACGGCCCGGCCAAATGGGTGGGACGACACGCCGATGGATCATGCGCCCAAAGATGGAGAAGACCGTGCCACGTGGTTCGGCCGGATTGTCCGGGAAAACCACCGGTACCTGTACGTGACGGCGTACCGGGTGCTCCGCAACGAAGCGGACGCCCAGGACGCGGTACAGGCCGGGGTGCTCAAGGGCTACCGCCGGCTGGAGTCGCTGGACTCGGACGCGTCGATCCTGCGCTGGCTGGGTCGGATCGTGCACCACGTGGCGATCGACGCCTGCCGCAAGGGCGGCAAGACCAAGATCACCCCCGTCCCGGACCCGGCGCAGTTGACGCAGGCCACGGCCAGCGACACGTCCGAGGGCATCGCCGACGACGAACGTCGGCTGCTGCTGGACGCGATCGAGCGACTGCTGCCCGACGGCCAGGCCGAGGTGATCATGCTGCGACACTTCGAGGGCCTGGAGCCCAAGGAGCTGGCCGCGAAGCTGGGGATCCGCGAGAACACCGCGCGTGTGCGGCTGTTCCGAGCCTACGAACGACTGCGCAGCGACCCGCGAGTGAGGCGGGGACTGGGCATGCCGGAGCTTTAAGATGAGCCGCAAGACGAACCACACCGATTGGGAATCGCAGGTCGAGGCCTACCTGATGGGCGAGGCCGACGCCGACGCCCTGGACGCTCGCCAGCGGCAGATCGACCTGCCCGGCGACGCCCGGCGTGAGATCGCCGACGCGCTGTCGCTGATCGGGGCGCTGGATCAACTGCAGGACCTGCCCGTGCCCCAGGGCCTGGGTGAGCAGCTGGAGCAGGCGGTGCAACGCGAGGCCCAGCAACCCGCCGACGAAGCGACGGATGAATCGGACGCCCCGGCCCCGCTGCGATTTGTCGATGGCCCGCTGGGCAGCACGTACCCCAACCCGGACGTGCGGGCGGCAGGTCGGGACAAGCCCGAGGACGACTGAGCTTGCCGACAGGATGTTCACAGCGGTATTTTCGATGTCGCGAACGGCGTCCCCAGCTGCGGCGAAAAACACAAGTTGCACAGCCGCATGGGGTTGTGTGATTCGTGAGATGCTCACAGGCCCGGCGTTGACACCGCTCGTCGGCCGTGGCTAGGATTGATCCGGTCCACCCACATCCAATCCTTGGCCTGCCATCCGGCAAGCCGTGGCGCGCCTCCGCTCACAGGTTCGGAGCCCTGTGGCGGAGGTTTTTCTGCGCCCGAGATGTCTCCAGACTCCGGTGAGAGCAGGACTTGCGGAGGCCAGACCAGGCCCGCCGGGCAACCCAAACAAAAACCTGCTTCACCCCCTTGACCGTTACGCGTGGCCGGGTTATGTTTGGGTCACCCGAACGGAGTTGCCCCATGCTCTCGCTCCACGCCGCCGACCGGATGCTCCAGACCGCCGACCACCAAGGCATCATCGATCGCCTGCACCAGGGCGGCCTGCCGCTGTCGCTGCCGTTGCGGGCCCGATTGGCTCACGCCACCCCGGCCACGGCCCTGGCGATGCGTCGGCTGCGTGAACTGGTGCTCAATGAACCGCCTGCCCTGCGACTCGCCGCGGCGACGCTGCTGATGCTCCAGCGGCCCGATGGTGGCTTCGACGGCAGCTGTGAGGCCGACCCTCTCGCGACCGGCTGTGCCGCGGCGGCCCTGGGCGGCTCCGGGCCCGGCGCCGCGAAGCCCGATGCTCAGCTTGAGCGGGCCAGTGAGGCCGCTTTGGCCGCGCTGGCCCGGATGCAGAGCGGGGACGGCTTGTTTGACGGGCGCGACGATCGCACTCTTGAGGACCGTGTGACGGTCGGGGTGATGATCGCTCACCTGCTGGGTCGTTGCGAGTCGTTCCACCGTGTCTGCCGATCGGCGGACCTGGTCGCCGCGCTCCGCCGTCATGAGCCGCGGATGGACCCGCAGACCCGCCGGCTGTGGCTGCTGGCCGAGGCC
The DNA here is from genome assembly GCA_964625505.1 of uncultured Phycisphaeraceae bacterium. Lineage (GTDB taxonomy): Bacteria > Planctomycetota > Phycisphaerae > Phycisphaerales > Phycisphaeraceae > CAZVBW01. The sequence continues at coordinate 26,365 of CAZVBW010000048.1, read as the reverse complement.
GACAAGCCGCAAACGCTTGCCATCGCTGCGTAAGCTGCCCCGATGAACTTCCTTGCGCACTTGCGGCTGGCCGAGCCCGAGCCGCTGGCGTGGATCGGGTCGCTGCTGCCGGACCTGGCCCAGGGCTCGCAGCGCCGCGTCCAGCCCGACGCTCCGCGGGCGTTACGGGAGGCAGCGGCTCAGCACCGCCGGGTCGACGCATTGACCGACACGCATCCGCAGTTCGCCCGGACCCGCGCGATGCTGCGGCCGGCGGTGGGGCGGTTCGCCGCGGTCGTGACCGATATCGTGTACGACCACTCGCTCGCGTCGCGGTGGCCGATGTGGCACGACGAGCCGCTGGCGGTCTTCAGCCAGCGGGTGTACCAGGGCATGGTGGACCAGCAATCCCATATCCCGCCGACGATGCGACCGGCGATCGATCACATGCGACACGAAGACTGGCTGAGCCGCTACCAGACGCTCGACGGGCTCGAGGCGACGCTCTTGGGCTTTGGCGAGCGGCTCGGTCGGCGATTCAATCGGCCGGTGACGCTGACGCCAGCGGTGCAGGTGGTACAACACCACATCCGGCCGCTGCACCAGCAGTTCGGCCAACTCTTCGAAGATCTGCTGCAGGCCGGCACGGGGGCCCCGGTGGCGGCATGAGGCGACGCGCGATGCACTTCCACCACCGACTGATGCCGCTGCTGCTGCTGCCGCTGACGGCAGGACCCGCCTCGGCCCAACCCGCGGATGCCCCTCGCGATCGCGCCCAGGACGAGCTGTGGCGATTCTCCATCATCGTGGAGAACGACGGCGGCATTGTCAGCCCGCTTCAGGATGACCGGCATTACACCAGCGGCCAGGCCTTGGTGCTCACCCATCAGCCCGACTGGACCGATCAGCTGGCTGACTCTTTTTCACTCGACTACGAGCAGACCGGTGCCGGTTACGTGCTCGCCTACGAACTGTTCACCCCCGACAACATCACCGCCCCGGTGCCGGCCCTGGATGATCGGCCGTACGCGGCCTACGCCTACGGCGGCGTCTACTGGGAGGGACAGCGCGGCAACGAGCTGGACCACGTCGAACTGACGCTGGGCCTGGTCGGTCCGTCGGCCCGCGGCGAGGACATCCAGACGTGGATCCACAGCACCTTCGGCGGCGACGAACCCGAGGGATGGGGCTTCCAACTGGACGACCGGGTGGCGGGCCAGGTGTTGTACCGGCGGAAGTGGCGGTTCGATATGCCCGGTATGCCCGGCGCCGACCACGGTTGGGGCTGGCAGCTGATGCCGCAGGCCGGCTTCACCCTCGGCAACGTGTACCGCTTCGCCGAGGCGGGCCTCGGCGGCCGGGTCGGCTACCGGCTGCCGAACGACTTCGGCCCCGCCACGATCTACGATCTGCCCGGTGCGACGGGCCTGCAGTCTCCGGCCGAGCGGGGGTGGTCCACGTACGTCTACGGCCGCATCGTCGGCCGGATCGTGGAGCACAACAGTTTCATCGAGGACGAACCGGACAATCTCGACACCCGGATCGATCTGGAGACGTTCACCCTCCGCAGCCAGCTGGGCGTCGCGGCCGGATACGACTCGGCGACCTGGAGCCTGAGCGCCTATTACGGCATCACGTTCCTCAGCGAAGAGTACGAGCAGCAGGAAGACTCGGACGCCTACGCCACCCTGATGCTCAGCCTGACGGCGAGGTTTTGAATTCCCCGCTCTTTGGAAGCCTAGCGGTACACGTCGCGACGATGGCCCACCTTGACGACCTCGACCACAAGTTGGTCATCCTCGATTCGGTAGATCGCGCGATACCGTCCCACTCGGAGTCGCCAACCGTCACCGGGCCCGGCAAGCTTCCTCGACCCCGGCGGACGCGGGTTATCGCCCAATCGGTCGAGCGCATCGAGCATGCGAACGCGGACATCCGCGGCTAGCCGATCAAGCTGCCGCTTCGCCCGCCGCGTGATCAGCACCTGGTAAGACGGCCCGTCGCCCCTCTTGCTCATTGTCGTTCCGGACCTGCTGGATGTAGGTGTCGAGCGCGTCGCGATCCATCGGCTCGCGGATGGCCTGCTGCAGGCTTTCAATATCCTCCAGGTCCTCGATGGCGTCCAGCATCGCCTCGAAAGTCGGGATGTCGAGGATCACCGCCGAGGGCTGCCCGTCCCGGTAGACCAGTTGTGGCTGAATGCTCAGCTTCATACCGGCATTCTACCTCGGCGGAGGGACCTACGCCTCATCCATCTTCTTCGCCTTGTCCTTCGCGTCGTCGAGCTTGCCGACGTACATGAAGGCCGACTCGGGCAGGTCGTCGACCTCGCCCTCGACCAGTCGCTTGAAGCTGCTGATCGTCTCTTCCAGCGGCGTGTAGATGCCGGGGAAGCCGGTGAACACCTCGGCCACGAAGAACGGCTGGCTCAGGAACCGCTCGATCTTGCGGGCCCGGCTGACGATCAGCTTGTCCTCTTCGGAAAGCTCGTCCACGCCGAGGATCGCGATGATGTCCTGCAGGCTCTTGTACCGCTGCAGAATCTGCTGCACCTCGCGGGCAACGGTGTAGTGCTCCTTGCCCAGCACGTTGGGGTCCAGGATCCGCGAGGTCGACGTCAGCGGGTCGACCGCGGGGAAGATGCCCTTCTCGGCGATGCCGCGCTCGAGCACAACGAACGCGTCGAGGTGGGTAAACGCCGTCGCCGGGGCCGGGTCGGTCAGGTCGTCGGCGGGGACGTAGATCGCCTGCACCGACGTGATTGCCCCCTTCTCGGTGGAGGTGATCCGCTCCTGCAACTCGCCCATCTCCGTCGACAGCGTCGGCTGGTAGCCCACCGCCGAGGGCATCCGGCCCAGCAGCGCCGACACTTCCGAGCCGGCCTGCGTGAAGCGGAAGACGTTGTCGACGAAGACCAGCGTCTCCTTGCCGCTGGCGTCGCGGAAGTGCTCGGCCATCGTCAGCCCCGACAGTGCCACCCGCAGGCGGGCGCCGGGCGGCTCGTTCATCTGGCCGAACACCATCGCCACCTTGTCCAGAACCCGGCCCTTGTTGCCCTGGGCATCCGTGAACTCGGCCTCGGCCATCTCCCGCCACAGGTCGTTGCCCTCACGGGTCCGCTCGCCCACGCCGCAGAACACGCTGTACCCGCCGAACTCCCGGGCCACGCGGGCGATCATCTCCTGGATGATCACGGTCTTGCCCACGCCGGCCCCGCCGAACAGACCGATCTTGCCGCCGCGGACAAACGGGCACAGCAGGTCGATCACCTTGATGCCCGTTTCGAGCACCTCGGTCTGCGGGTTGAGCTGGGTGAACGCCGGCGGCTCGCGGTGGATCGGCATCCGCTGCACATCACCTGGCAGGTCGCCCGCCTCGTCGATCGGCTCGCCCAGCAGGTTGAACACCCGCCCGAGCACCGCCTCGCCCACGGGTACGGCCACGGGCTGGCCGGTGTCGCGGATGCTCATGCCCCGCCGCAGACCATCGGTCGAGCCCAGCGCGACGCAGCGGACGTCGCCGCCGCCCAGGTGCTGCTGGACCTCGCCGACAAGCGTCTTGTGTTCACCCCCGACCTCAAACTCCACCTCCAGGGCGTTGTAGATGTCCGGCAGCCGGGCCTCGTCGAAGTTCGCGTCAAAGGTCGAGCCAATCACCTGGCTGATCTTGCCGGTCGCGCCGGCGGCGGGGGTTGTCGAAGGGGCATCCAGAACAGCAGCGTCAGACATAGCGTGGGTCTCGCAAGCGGGAGCCGGGCAGGGTATCCGCCGCAGTGGGTTGTGTCACATGGGCGGCGTGCGATCACGCCGTGGGCATCCCCGGTGCCTGCGGGGGGCGGGGCTCGTGCTAGGTTGCACCGATGGGTTGGCTCACCATGACGGTCGTCATCGCAACGCTGCTGTGCAGTCTGGTGGCGGGGTTTCTCTTCGCGTTCGCGGTGGTGGTGATGCCGGGGCTCGCGAGACTCGACGATGTCGCGTACTTGCGTGGCTTTCAGACGATCGACGGGGTGATTCAGCGGAACCAGCCGATCTTTGTGCTCACCTGGTTGGGGTCGGTCGTGGTGTTGGTCCTCGCCGCGGGGGCGGGTGTCGTATCGCTGGACGGTTGGCGCCGCGGGCTGCTGATCTCTGCGGCGATCCTCTACGTGCTGGGCGTTCAGCTGCCGACGATGGCGGTCAATATCCCGCGGAACAACCGCGTGAAGGTGCTGGACCTGGCGGAGTTGGACGGCGAACAAGCGCGAGAAGAACGCCGGCACTTTGAACCCACTTGGACCGCGGCCAACCTTGTGCGGACCCTCGTGTCGATCGTGGTCGTGGTGATGCTGTTGATGCTCTTGGCGGGGCTGCCGCTCGACGCATAGGCAAGAGCGGGAGCCGTTCAAGCCGCGGGTCGATCACGGTCGCGCTGCTCGGATACCATGCCGCCATGCCCGATGCCCCTGCGACGCCGACTGTGGATGCAATTGATGCCCGTTTGGACCTTGCCCACGGCGGGTCGATGCCGCTGCTGGGTTTTGGCACTTGGAAGCTCGACGACGACCAGTGCCGCGACCTGATCCCGCACGCCGTGGCGGCGGGTTACCGCCTGCTGGACACGGCGAAGGTCTATGGCAATGAGGCCGGCTTCGGCGACGGGGTCCGCGACTCGTCGGCCGGCCGCGACGAGCTGTTCGTCACGACCAAGTGCTGGAACGAGGACCTCCGCGAGGGACCCGACGCGGTGGACCGGGCGATGGACGCGAGCCTCGAGCGTCTCGGGATGGACTATGTCGACCTGTACCTGGTGCATTGGCCGGTCGACGGGTTCGTTGCGTATTGGAAGGCGATGCAGAAGATCAAGGACAGTGGCCGGGCCCGGGCCATCGGCGTGTCCAACTTCCTGCAGCACCACCTCGAAGAGCTGCTGCCCACGTGCCACACGCCGCCGGCGGTCGACCAGATCGAGCTGCACCCGTTGCTGGTGCAGCCGGACCTGCAGGACTACCTGGCGGAGCACGACATCCGTACCCAGGCGTGGTCGCCGCTGATGCAGGGCCAGCTGGATCATTGCGACGCCGCGGGCCAGATCGCCGAGCAGGTCGGCAAGACAACCGCCCAGGTGATCCTGCGCTGGGCGCTGCAGCAAGGCGTCAGCACGATCCCGAAGACCAGCCGCAAAGCCCGGATCGAGGAAAACGCCGACGTGTTCGACTTCACGCTCAGTGACGAGCAACTCGCGATCCTGAACGCGGCGGATCAGGATCACCGGTTCGGACCCGACCCGGACGAGTTCGACTTCTAGCCGACGTCGTGTGGCGAAAATCGGCGACCTTTGGAAAACCCCGCGTTTTGGGGGGGTCGATGTCGCTCATCATCCTTTAGCATGGGTGCTGGTCATCACATCATGAGAGCAGCATCCTGCTGGGGGCCACATGAAACAGGACACAGTCGCTGAAGATCAACAACCGATGGTGTGGGTGCTCGACGACGTGCCGATGATCCGCAGGGGGTTTTGCGACACACTGCGGCGAAACGGCATGCGGACGCGTGGCTTCGAGTTGGCGGAGCATGTCGTGACCGCTCTGGATGGCGAGCGACCGCCGGACTGCATCCTCATCGACATCAAGCTCGACGGTGGCGAGATGAACGGCATCGATCTATGCCGGCGACTCTCGCAGACCCACCCGAGCCTGGCGAGCCTGATCGTCACCGGCCACGGTGCGGTGGGTTCGGCGGTGGAGGCGATGAAGCACGGCGCAATCGACTTCCTCGAGAAGCCGCTGGAGGACGGCACGCTGCTCCGCGGCGTGCACGAGGCGATCGCGACGACCAGCAGGCAGTCCCATCGAGCCGAGGAAGCCCGGCGGGCCCGAGAGCGGATCGCGACGCTGACCCGCCGCGAGCGGCAGGTCCTGGACATGGTGGTGCAAGGCCGGCTCAACAAGCAGATGGCGGCGGAGCTGGGCGTGTCGCACAAGACGATCGAGGTGCACCGCTCGCACATGATGAAGAAGATGCAGGTGGGCAGCGTGGCCGAGCTCGTCCGGCTGGTGATGCTGGCGCGGGAGCAGCTGGGCGATGGCGAGGGTGTGTAGCGGCGGCGGTGATTGAGATGCGGCTGCCGGCGCTACGTCTACCTGCCGACGGCGCTGCGGGTGGTGCCACAGCTTGACCGCGTCGGCGGCAAGCTGTGCACAGGCCGCGGCACGCGCGCAGCTTGCCCTTCGGGTCAAGCTGTGGCACCCGCGGGCGGTGTGAGACCTCGGGCGGAGCCCAGCGTTACAGGTCTTGGGTGCTGTCGCTTCGCCGCAGCGTCTGAACACGGCGGGCGAGCCGGCTCAGCTCGTGCTCCAGCTGGGCCAGCTCGTCGCCGACGCTGGGCTTGCCGGTCGCGGCGACATGCTGAGCCCGCAGCTGGGCCTCCTGGTCGGCCTGCGACTCTTCCATAGACTTGATGATCACGCCGATGAACAGGTTGAGCATGATCATCGTGCCCAGCAGCACGAAGCTGACGAAGAACAGGGCGCCGGTGTACGGGTGGGCCTTGGGGTAGATCGGCGGGCCGGCGGTCCCCACGAGCGGCCGTAGCCGCGGTTCGAGCGAGGGGTCCAGCGCGATCGCCGAGGCCCGGATCTGCTCGGGGAACTGCGCGAGCACCAGCGGGTCGGTCAGGTCGTAGCCGTACCGGTCCGAACCGTACATCTGCGTGTACATGATGTCGGTCCAGTCCTCGAGCGTGACGACGCGGAACAGCGACAGCAGCGACGTCTGCAGGTCGCCGAAGTGGACCGGGTCGTTGTCTCGGAACAGGAACACGCCCAGTACGGCATAGATGTAGAACAGCACGGCGAGCAGGATGCCCACGTAGAACATCGCCGGCAAGGACTTGAGCAGCGAGCCGACCAGCAGCTGCAAGCGGGGTACCGCGGAGATCAACCGCATCGCCCGCAGCACCCGGGCCAGCCGCAGGACCGCGGCATACTCGCCGTTGATCGGCAGGAAGCACACGACCACGATGGTGAAGTCGAAGATGTTCCACGGGTCCTGGAAGTAGCGGTACCACCGCCTGCCGTGGCTGGCCATCTTGAGGGCGGCCTCGGCGGCAAAGAGCCAGATGATCAGCTTGTCGATCGCGTGCAGCTGCTCGCCCCAGCGGGCCATGACGCCGGGATAGGTCTCGATGCCGACGACCACAGCCGCGACGACGATCAGCCCGAGGATGGACCGCTGAAAGGCGGCTGACTCCACGACGCGCCGCAGCAGGCGGACCCCGTGGTCGTCGCCGGTCGGCGGCGGTGCCGGTGGGGGGCCCGGCGTCGGGGCGTTGGCCAGGGGCGGGGCGGCGTCCACGGCGGCAATGTACGGGCCCAGCGATAAGGTGCCCGGATGCCCGGACCGGTCGGTGCCCTGAATGTGATCCGTCGGCTGCGGGACGCCGGACACGTCGCCTACTTCGCCGGCGGTTGCGTGCGAGACACCCTGCTGGGCCTGACGCCCAAGGACTACGACGTGGCGACCGATGCCCCGCCGGCGGCCGTCCGCCAGTTGCTGCCGCGAAGCCGAGCGGTCGGCGAGGCGTTTGGCGTGGTGCTTGTGAATCAGGACGGCGCCGCGGTGGAGGTCGCGACCTTCCGCAGCGAGACCACCTACAGCGACGGGCGTCGGCCCGACCACGTCGAGTTCACCGACGCCCGCCACGACGCGCAGCGGCGGGACTTCACGATCAACGGCCTGTTCGCCGACCCGCTGGACGCCAGCTCGCCCGGGCACGACGGCGGGGCGGACGGTGCCGAGTCGCGGGGGGTGCCCGGTCTGGGGCGGGTCATCGACTACGTGGGCGGGCTGGCCGACCTGGACGCCGGGGTGCTGCGGGCGATCGGCGACCCGGACGAGCGCTTCGCCGAGGACTACCTGCGGATGCTCCGGGCGGTGCGATTCACCGCCCGCTTCGGGCTCAAGCTGGACCGGCGGACGGCCGCCGCGATCCGGAACAACGCCCCACGGCTGGGTGCGATCAGCCGGGAGCGTGTGGGCATGGAGGTCCGGGCCATGCTTGAACATCCCCGCCGCGCCCAGGCCGCGGCGCTGCTGCAGCAGCTGCGGCTGGACGGCCCGGCGTTGAAAGAAGACGCCTCGCAACCCACGCCGTCAACGCTCCATCGCCTGGATGACGCGGCGGCGTACCCCACGACCCTTGGGGCGTGGATGCTCGACCGGCACGGCTTGTCACCAGCACTAGAACAGGTGGTGCGGCGTTGGCGGTCAGCGCTGTGCCTCAGCAACGACGACCGCGACGCCCTGCGACGTCGTGTGCGGCAGGCGCTGCAGGCGATGGGCTGGTCGCAGCTGGCTGTGGCAGCTCGAAAGCGTCTGGCCGCGGCCGCGGGGTTTGACCAGACGCTGCTGCTGCTGCGGGCGGCCCGGCGGGCCGATGCGGTGCTGATGGACCTGCCGGGTCTGCAAGACGACGGGGTGGGGCTGGCGCCCGAGCCGCTGGTGACCGGCGAGGACCTGATCGCGCTGGGCCTTCGACCAGGGCCGGGGTTCAAACGGCTGCTCGACGGGGTCTACGACGCCCAGCTGGAGGGGCGGGTGCGGACGGCGGAGGGTGCCCGGGCGTGGGTGAATGATGCGGCGGGGGGGTAATGGGTGATGATTCTGTCTTGCCCCGCTTCCCAGCGCCCCCTAACCTTCTGCCATGACGGCGACACGGACGGACCCGGCGGCACCCTTGCGGGACGCGTACCGGCAGATCAAGGAGCGGATTTCGGCGGCGGCTCAGCGGTCGGGTCGCAGCGCCGACGAGGTGCTGCTGGTCGCGGTGACCAAGTACGCCACGCCAGACCAGATCCGCCAGCTCGTGGAGCTGGGGCAGGTGGACCTGGGGGAGTCGCGGGTGCAGCAGCTGGCCCAGCGGGCCCCGCAGATGACCGAGTGGCTGGCACGCAAGCGGACGCTGGCCCGCGCCGCGCCCAAGAGCGACGTGCCGGTGCCCGAGCAGGTGCGGTGGCACATGATCGGCCACATGCAGCGGAACAAGGTCAAGCACGCCGCGCCGCTGGTCTCGCTGATCCAGAGTGTCGACTCGCTGCGGCTGGCCGAGGAGTTGCACGGCTTTGGGGCCAAGCAGGACAGCGTCATCGACGTGCTGCTTCAGGTCAATACCGCCGGCGAGTCGCGGAAGCACGGGCTGTCGCCCGCCGCCGCCCCGCACGTGGCCGAGCAGATCGACACGATGATGCACCTGCGGCTGCGCGGGCTCATGTGTATGGCCCCGTATTGCGAGGACCCCGAAGACGCCCGGACGACCTTCCGCCGGACCGCCGAGATGTTCCACGACATCCGCCGCACCGGGCTGCACGGCTCGACGTTCAACATCCTTTCGATGGGGATGTCCGGGGACTTCGAGGTCGCGATCGAGGAGGGCTCCAACCTGGTGCGGGTGGGCTCGGCGCTGTTCGGCGAACCCAATGCGAAAGAGCACGACGAGACGCCCGAGGACTGACCGCGGGTTATCGGCGAGGGTCGGGCTCAGTGTCGGCCCGGGGTTTGGCCGATAGCAATCGGGCTGCCGGTATAGTTCCGGCGTCGCCTGCACCGCGGACCCGAGCCCCTTTCGCCACATGCCCAACCGCAACTCCACGCTGCGCATCCAGCGACGTCCCGAGCGATTCGTCGCTGACGCCCGCCGGGTCATCGCCAAATTCTTCAACCTCGGTGCCCAGCACCGCTTCGAGCACGTCATCCAGCGGGTGATGGAGCTGGACGAGCCGACGGTCCAGAAGCTGCTGGACCGCGTCGTCGAGAGCTTCGCCGAACGCCATCGCGACATCACCATCGCGTTCGACCGCCACTTCGGCTACATCAAGCACCACGTCGAGCACCCCGACGCCCTGTCGCTGGCCCGGCAGCGCCTGATCGGCAGCTACTTCACCATGGAGTACTCGATCGAGTCGGCGGCGCTGTTCAACCCGTCCATCGTGCCGCACCCCGATCAGTCGGGCGTGGACGACGACGAGGTCCGCTTCCTGATGTCACTCCGCGCGACCGGCGAGGGGCACGTCTCCTCGATCGTGTTCCGCACCGGGACCATCGACGCCAACTGCCACATCCACTACGACCCGCCGCCGCGCTTCACCGCCAAGATGCGCGTCCGCGCCGACCGAAGCTACGAAAAGAAGCTGTTCTTCCTCAAGCTGATCGAGATGGGTGCCTACACCGACAACACCGGGCTCATCCTCAACGAACTGGGCGAGAACTTCACCCAGCAGGACCTGGCCCGCAAGATCGACGAGATCCACGGCTGGGACAACCCGCCCCACGACTTCTCCGACACCGCCGACACCATGCTCTGGCTGGCCCGCTCCAACTACGAGTTGGTCATGCCCCCGGATACCGACCCGTCCGAGGTGGTCATCTTCCCGACCTCCGAGAACGAGTCCCGCGGGATCGAGGACGTCCGCATGACCCGCTTCATCGACGACGACGGCGACGTGACCTACTTCGGGACCTACACCGCCTACAACGGCTTCCGCATCCTGCCGCAGATCTTCGAGACCCGCGACTTCCACACCATCCAGGTCCACACGCTCAACGGTAAGTACGTCCAGAACAAGGGCATGGCCCTGTTCCCCCGCAAGATCGACGGGCAGTACTTCATGATCTCCCGCCTCGATGGCGAGAACATGTTCATCATGAAGTCGGACAATGTCCACTTCTGGAACGACGCCGAGAAGCTCCAGGCCCCGGTCTACCCGTGGGAGTTCGTGCAGATCGGCAACTGCGGCCCGCCCATCGAGACCGAGGCCGGCTGGCTGCTGCTGACCCACGGCGTGGGCCCGGTCCGCCAGTACTGCATCGGCGCGTCGCTGCTGGACCTGGACGACCCGTCCCGCGTGATCGGCCATCTCCGCTACCCGCTGATCATGCCCCAGGAGGACGAACGGGACGGCTACGTGCCCAACGTCGTCTACACCTGCGGCGCCATGATCAACGCCGGCCAACTGGTCATCCCCTACGCCGTCAGCGACAGCGCCTCGACCGTCGCGACCATCGGCATGGACGAGCTGCTGCTGCACCTGACCCAGAAGAGCCCGGCTTGCCCGATGCCCGACCGCCGGGTGTACCGACGGGCGGGGTAGTACGGATAAGCGGCGCGATCTGCTACTTCCAGCCGTTCTTGATGAGTCGCGTCTCGGTCAGGCGGCCTGCAGGCGGATCGGCTCGCCCGGGGCGGCCACGAGCGCGGCGGCCTGGCGTTCCTGATCGACGCGGTGCACCCGGGCTCCGGCCTGCACCGTCACGCCCGGCCGAAGTACGCCGGCCTTGACCGTCGCCACCACGTTGTCCGCCGCGTCGGCCAGGCGCTCGGCCAAACGATCCTCTGCGGCCTTGACGGCCTGCTCGGCCTGGACCTGTCGGCAACGGACTTCCGCGAACGTCTGCTTCTCGTCGGGGCCCAGGCTCTGAACATCACCGGCCATCCGCTGGATCTTGTCACCCACTGCTTTGAGCCGTTCGGCCCGCTGACGCCATCGAAGGATGAACGCCTCGTCCTCCGACAGGGCGTCGAGCGATTCACGCGACAGGCCCACGATCAGGCTCGTCCGCAACTCGCCGGGGGCACCGATCTGCTGCGCGTCCACATGCTTGCACGCGAGGACCCGACCACCGGCGATGCGCCCGCGGGAACCGGTGACTTTCAGGTGGCCCGCGCACACCGCGCGGCAGTGCAGCAGGCCGTTGGTGAGCGTCATGTCTCCGTTGCATCGCAGGAAAGCCTTCTCGGCGAATTTCGCGACAATGCCGCCTTCGGCGCGGACCTGCGCCTGCTCCTTGCCGACCACGCCCTTCTTGATCGTGATACTTCCGGCGGTGCTGGTCACCGTCGCCGCTTCCACGGCTCCGGCAATCTCGATGTCGCCGGTGGCCTCCAGTTCCACGCCGCTGCGGACGGTGCCCTGGATGCGGACTTCACCATCGAAGCGGACCGCCGGGTCCTGCGGGGTCAGGTCGCCGGGCAGAATCAGCAGCTGCTTGACGTGGACCTTGCCGTCCTCGATGACGATGACGCCGCCGGCCTTCGCGATGAGCTTTCCATCGCGACGCTCGATGTTCTCGCCCGGTGCGAGGTCCGGCTCGGAGCTCGCGGGGGCGGCGATCGGTTGCCCAAGGGCGTCGAACCCCGCCTTTCCGGGTTTGGGCGGCACGACCTGGGCCACGATGTCATCAGGCTTGCACGTCCACTGGTGATCTGGCTCGGCCTGTTCCAGGGGCACATCCGCCCGCCGCAGCGCCGAATCGGGCGTCTCGCGTCGAAAGAGCTTGACCAGCCCGTCGCGTCCGGCGACGGGGGGCCGACCCCGGACGATCACCGCCTCGGCGGGCTCGTCGTCGGCCTCGACACGTCGGAGCACCTTCCCGATGGCGGGCCCCAGCACACCACGCACCACGCCCAGGTTCTTCAGCTCCGCGATGACCTGACTCCGCTCGACCGGCCGGCCCGTGCCGATCGGTGGTTCGACCCGCAGGACCAGTTGCATCTTGTCGTCGGTGGGCTCGATCCGGAAGCTCCCGTCCTCCGAAACGACGTCGACCAGTTCCTGTGGGATGTCCACACCCTCGCGGACCAACGCACCAACCTCCGCCATATGCTCCCGCTGCTCCTCGGTGAGCGAACTGGAATCTTCGATCGGCTGCATGGCAACCGCGTCATCCCCGAGACTATCGAGCACCTCGTGAGCATCACGGATCAGGCCCCGGATTGCAGATTTGGATCGCTTTTGGCTGGTTGGATTCAATGGCACAGGCAACCCCGTACAAGAGGTAGATCCCGTTGCCGCGAAAACTTCTCGCGGGAACTCCGTGGGCGGACGTCGCCCTGGACACAGGTATTACATCGGCTCGCGCAAGCACCGACTGGACCCCGCAGGGGTCAACCCGCACGCGAGGCGGACAAGCGGGCCCGAACAGGCTGATGGCTGATGACCTGCGACGCGAACCCCAAGCCGGCTAACGGCCCATGGTCTTGCCCACGCTCTTGAGGTCTTCGCAGGCTTCCTTGATGCGGTCGCACATGGCCTGCTCGCCCTTCTTGAGGTAGCCGCGGGGGTCGTAGACCTTTTTGTTGCCGACCTCGCCGTCGACCTTCAGCACGCCGTCGTAGTTCTCGAACATGTGCCCGGCGACGGGTCGGGTGAAAGCGTACTGGCAGTCGGTGTCGACGTTCATCTTGACCACGCCGTAGTTGAGCGTTTCCTCGATCTCGTGCTTCTCGGAGCCCGAGCCGCCGTGGAAGACCAGCCAGAACTTGGCGTCATCGCCGAACTCGGCCTTGATCGCGCCCTGGCCCTCTTTGAGCAGCTTGGGCTGGAGCTTGACGTGGCCGGGCTTGTAGTGGCCGTGGACGTTGCCGAAAGTGGCGGCGAACATATAGCGCCCGCCCTCGACGGCGTCGAGTCGGCGGTAGACCTCGACCATATCTTCGGGGGTGGTGAACAGGTGCTCGTGCGGCGTGTCGTCGCTGCCGTGGGCGCCCTCTTCCTCGCCGCCGACGACGCCGGCCTCGACCTCCAGGATCTGGCCGATCTTGGCCATCCGCTCCAGCAGCGGCACGGACAGGTCCAGGTTCTCCTTGAGCGGGAGGTTGGACGCGTCGAGCATGTGCGAGCTGTACAGCGGCAGCTTGCCATCGGCGACGCGCTTCTCCGACTCCTCGATCAGCGGGATCAGGAAGCTGTCCACCTGGTTCGGCGGACAGTGGTCGGTGTGGATCGCGACGTTGACGTCGTAGTGCTCGGCCATCCGGTGGATGTGCTCGGCGATGCTGATCGCGCCCACGACGGCGTCGCCCAGGCCCAGACCCGAAGCGAACTTGCCGCCGCCGGTGCTGACCTGGATCATGCCGTCGGACTTGCAGTCGGCGAAGGCTTTGAGGGCGGCGTTGGCGGTGATCATCGACGTGACGTTGATCGCCGGGTAGGCGTAGTGCCCGGCGTAGGCTTCGTCGAGCATGCGGACGTACGTGTCAAAATCCGGGACGGGCATCGGGAACAGCTCCAGCAAGGGGGTGCAGTGGACCCGCCGCCGATGCGGCGGATTGAGCCGAGCATAGTGAGTTGGGCGGGGGCTGCTGCGAAGCGGCGGCGACGGCGTGAGCCGCGTGTCACTCAGGCCATCGCGTCGGGCTCTGAATCAGAGCATCTCCCGAAAAGCGGAAGGCAGGTCACGCCCACCGTGGAGCACGCGGATGACTTCGACCGTGTCACCACTAACCATAAAGAAGATGAGATATCTCCGAAAACCTGGCACGTTGCGCTTGCGTACTCCCGCGTATTCTTCTGGAACTCCGCTGAAGATCGGGTGGGCTCGGGGTGTCGTGTGCAGGCTTCGGATACCGGCAACTGCCGCATCAAGAAAGTTTTCGGCCGCGGCGGGTGCATCAGCCGCGATGGCTTCAACCGTCTCAAGGATGTCGGACCAGGCGCGGGCGTCCACCTGCACGCCGTAGTGTCGATCCGGACTCACCGCGACTCGCGAACGGCGTTGATTCGCTCCATGGCTTCAGCTCGGAGACGCTCGGCGGCGGCGTCATCGAAGTCGATCGGCTCGCCCGAGCTGCGTCCTTCGTCCAGCAGCTTTCCAAGCTGTTGCTTCGCCGCCTCCAGCTCCGCGTCGCGTTCGACCAGCTGAGCAAGGTACTGGCTCATGTCGCGATATTGGCCGGCCTCGACCCGACGGTCGATCCAATCGGCTTGATCGGGCGGCAACTCGATCTGTCGCGTCACCATGTGATCATCCTACGCCGTCTTCGCGCTGCCCTTGCCCAGGGCTAGGCCGATGAAACCGAGCACCAGCGAGAGCACGAGGATGCCGCCGCAGACCAGCCAGAGGGTGGTGGCGTTGTCGCCGTCGACAAGCATCGGCGTGAGCACGGTGGGGGTACCCGCCACGGCGCTGATGGTGACGATCAGGCCGATGATCAGCGCGGCGAGCACGCCGAGCATCACGCCGGCACCGAACATGCTGCCGGCGGGGTCGTAGGGCTCGACGTAGACGTTGGCACCCGCGGGGGCGGCGGCGGAGTCGCTGCCCGGGGCGTCCATCACCATGCTGTCGCCGGCACCCAGGTTCTCCAGGCCCGACGGGCCGGACGCGCCGGTCTCCATCGAGATGGCCGAGTCGAAGACGCCCGACGAACCGGCCGCGGAGTCGAGCTTGACGTCCGACGCCTCGCCGCCGGGGTAGATCTCGTCGAGCAGCTCAGCGCCCAGCGAAGTGTCGTCCGACTCGCGGGTCAGGTCCAGCAGGCCCGAGCCCGAGCCGACCGATTCGAGTGCAAGGTCTTCTTCATCGACGGCGGGCTGCGTCACCTGCGTCTGGGCGAGCGGGTCGGCGGCGTCGACTTCGCCGGCGTCGAACACGCTGACGCCCGTGGCCTCGCGGCTGTCTTCGGGGCGGGCGGCCGGGGCGGCGGTGTCGTCCCGCAGGTCGATCATGTCGCTGCCGCCCATCGAGCCCGCGGAGGTGTCGTCGGCCAGCGGGATGGCGGAGCCGGAGGCGCCCATGGCGGTACCGGACATCCCCGCGGCGCTTTCGCCCATGGCGGTGCCGCCCGCCGTGCCACCCGAGGCGGCGATGGCGTCCACCTGCTCCCGCTTGAACATCAGCTTGTCGCGGTCACGGAACTGTTGCAGCTCGTTGCGGGCCGCCATCTCCTTGACCGCCTGCTCATCGGTGCCCAGCCGCTCGGCGGCCTCGTCCAGCGTGTAGAACATCTTCGCCATCGTGAGCTTGCTCCTTGCGAGAAACCGCCGCAAACGATCCCGAACAGACCGCGGACGCTCGCACACACCATAAACCCCACAACCCCGCCGCACAAGGTGGGTTGAACAACGGTCGACCCGGCGCTGCAGTGGCCTTACTCGACGATCTGCCCCTCGCCGCGTGCCACCCACTTGTACGTGGTCAAGTCGTCGGCCCCCATCGGGCCGCGGGCGTGGAGCTTGTCGGTGCTGATGCCGATCTCCGCACCCAGGCCGTACCGCTGGCCGTCGGAGAACCGGGTCGAGCAGTTGACGAACACGTTGGCCGAATCGACACGCTGCACGAACGCGTCGGCGGGGGCCACGCCCTGCGTGACGATCGCGTCGGTATGGCGCGAGCCGTAGCGGTTGATGTGATCGACCGCCTCGTCCAGCGAATCCACGACCTTGACCGCCAGCGTCAGCTCGAGGTACTCCGTCGCCCAGTCGTCGTCGGTTGCCGCCTCGATGCTCTGCACTCCATCTCCCGCGGCGGCGGCCCGCTCATCGCACCGCAGCGACACGCCCGCATCGACGAGATCGGCGAGCACCTCCCGCAGCACGCCGCTGTCGACCAGGTCCGCGTGGACCAGCAGCGTCTCGGCGGCGTTGCAGACCCCCGGCCGCTGGGTCTTGGCGTTGACGGCGATCGCCCGGGCCATCGCGGGATCGGCGTCGGCGTGCAGGTACAGGTGACAGTTGCCCGTGTAGTGCTTGATCACCGGGATGCGGGCCTGCTGGACGACCGCCCGGATCAGCGACTCGCCGCCGCGGGGGATCGCCACGTCGATCAGCCCCTCCAGCTGCAGCAGCTCGCCCACTGCCGCCCGGTCGGTCGTGCCGACCAGCTGCACCGCGTCGCCCGGCAGCCCAGCGGCCTGAAGCCCCTTGCGGACGCAGTCGGCGATGCGGGCGTTCGAGTTCACCGCCTCCTTGCCGCCACGCAGGATCGCGGCGTCGCCAGCCTTGAGACACAGCGCCGCCGCGTCGGCCGTGACGTTCGGCCGCGACTCGAAAATGATCAGCACCACCCCGATCGGCACCGCCAGCTTCTGCAGCCGGATGCCGCTGTCGAGCACCCGCCCATCGAGCACCCGCCCGACCGGGTCCGGCTGCATCGCCACCTGCCGACACCCGTCGGCCATCGACTTGAGCCGCTTGGGCGTGAGCTCGAGCCGATCCAGCATCGCCGGCGCAAGGCCCGCCCCCCGACCGGCCTCCAGATCGATCCCGTTGGCTTCCCGCAGCCCGTCCGCGTCGGCTTCAATGGCCTCAGCGATCGCGTGCAACGCAGCGTTCCGGGCGGCCCCGCTGCTGGTGGCCAGCAGCCGCGACGCAGCGAGTGCACGCTCCCCAAGCCCGCGGCAGTAGCCGGGCACGTCATTGATCGAGGCCTGCGCGTCGGCAGCCGGCGGGGTGGCAAGAGTGCTCATCCCGCAAGTTTACGAAGCCCACCTCCCGCGATCCCCTTGTGCCTTCGTCCTTCCACCTTCAACCTTGCGACTACGGCTCGCGGTTGACTTCCTCGACCGCCAGGGGCACCTGCGTCACCGCGCTGTCGACCGTCAGGCCCTCGGGGTACACGAAGTGCAGCGGCTCGAGCACCGGGCCATCGGCCGCGGCGATCTCCCGCAGACGCTGCGTCGTTGGGCGGACCTCGGCCCAGACCAGCCGCTCGGCGGGCCCGTTGGCAGCCGGTCCGCTGGGCTGGATCCGCTCGATCAGGTCCGCCGGGCCGGACACCCGGACCGTCGGCACCCGTCGCTCGGCGGGCAGCCGGACGCTGAAGAACTCGAACGCCCCGCCGGGCACGTTGATGTACACGTTGACGCTGTCCAGCGTGACCGTGCGGGTCTGCACCCGCGGGTTCTTCTCGAACTGCACCAGCACGGTCCGCGGCTCGATCCGGGTCCACGGGCTGTCCAGCCCCAGCGGCAGCTCGATCGTGCCCTGCACGCTGTGCGGCTCACCGGGCGGGAACGGGTCCAGCTCCGACGGCGTCAGCCGCACCGTCGCCCGCCGACCGACCGCCGCCTGGGCCTGATCGGCCGGCAGCGTCAGCCGGACCTCCGAGGGCTCCACCGTCGCCGGCCGCACCAGCTCCACGCCCCGCACATCGACCTCCACCGGCAGCCGCACCGTCTGCAGCTCCCGCACCAGCACCTCGACGGTCTGCGGGTCGGTCGTCAGCCCCGAGATGCCCAGCCGCCCCAAAGCCGTCTGGTCCAGCAGCTGCGTCACGATCGGGAACTGCGGCGTGCCCAGCCTGGCCGGATCGGTGTTGACCGGCACCTCCAGCGGCCCGGACCGCACAATTTCATAAAACTGCTGGAACTGGCCCGACGAGCCCCGGAAGCTCGCCAGCACCCGGATCGGCTCGGCCGGCTCGACCGCCAGCTGCTGGCCTTCGGGGGCCACGAACTGCACCGCCACCGGCTCGTTGTTGTACAGCTTGACGTTCTCGCCCTCGGCGTACAGCCAGACCAGCACCGCCACCACCGTGACGACCACATAAGTCTCGAGCTTCTCGCGCCAGCGGCGGCGACCGGGTTCCACCGGGGCATCCTATAGATGCGCCGCCGGCCGTGATCCGGTCGACCCGGGCGGCTCGGCTCACGCCACCGCGTTGCCCGAGCCCGACGAGCCCGAGCCGCTGGCCCCGCCCGACGCCGAAGCGACCTCCCCGCCGCCCCCGGCCGCCGTCGCCGCGCCGTCGACCGGCTCGGTCCGCTGGGTCATGCTCACCCGCACCAGGCCCTTGCTGATCGCCGCCCGCAGGTCGTCCACGCTCAGGCCGCGGCGCAGGACCCCCCGCTCGGCCACGCTGATGATCCCCGTCTCCTCGCTGACCACGATCACCAGCGCGTCGGCTTCGTTGCTCAGCCCGATCGCTGCCCGGTGCCGCGAGCCGAGCTCCTGCGGCAGCCCGGCCCCCTCGGCCAGCGGGAACTGCACCCCCGCCGCGATGATCCGGTCCGCCCGAATGACCACGCCCATGTCGTGCAGCGCCGAGCCGGGCCAAAAGATCGTCTTGATCAGGTCCTCGCTGACCTCGGCGTCCATCCGCGTGCCCGCCTCGACGATCCCGCCCAGACCGGTCTGCCGCTCGATCGCGATCAGGGCCCCGATCTTGGTCCGGGCCAGGTAGTCGCAGGCCCCGATGATCTCGTCGATGACCTGGCTCTTCCGCAGGCCCGTCTGGCGGAAGAACCGGGCTTCGCCCAGCCGCACCAGCGCCCGCCGAAGCTCGGGCTGGAACACGATGACCAGCATCAGCGACACCACCGCGAGGAAGTTGCTGTACAGGAAGTTGAGCCGTTCGAACGAGTCGTCGCCGCCGAGCACCTGGATCATCAGCGTGCCCACGATCAGGATCAGGGCCACGCCCTTGATCACACGGGCCCCGCGCGTCCCGCGCAAAAACCGCAGCACCACGTAAACCACCACCCACAGCACCGCCAACTCGGCCAGGACCTCCAGCGGCTCGTTGCGCAGGTACCCCTCGACGCGGGCGCCGAGTTGGAACAGGCTCTGCCGGATGCTCTCGAGGAATTCCACTTGCCCGGCGAGTCTACCCGGCCCGGCAAAGACAGCACGACGTCGAGCGGGTGCAGCGCAGCTGCCCCCATTCGCGGCGAAGCCGCGCGAGGCCGACCACTGCGATGCGGCTTCGCCGCACCCTCGCTTACGCGTCGGGCTCGGACAAGGCAGCGTGAACGTCCGTGGCACTTGCCGCAACAACTGAAGCGGCATCCCGTTTCGCGGGTGCAGCGCAGCTGCCCCCGTCCGCGGCGAAGCCGCGTCTGCAAGCCGCAGCGGCTTCTATACTCGCGGCTTCGGACCCCGAGCCCCTCAGCATGAAGCAGCAGATCCAGGGCCTGCGGGCCAACATTCAGAAGTGCTTCCTGGGCAATCAGCAGGCCATCGACAAGGTGCTCACCTGCCTGCTCGCGGGGGGCCACCTGCTGATCGAGGACGTGCCGGGCGTGGGCAAGACGATGCTCGCCTCGTCGCTGGCCCGCAGCCTCAAGGGCAGGCTCTCGCGGATCCAGATGACCCCCGACATGCTCCCGGCCGACGTGCTGGGTGTCACTGTCTGGGACCAGCAGCAGGCCCGCTTCGAGTTCAACGAGGGCCCGGTATTCGCCAACGTGGTGCTCGCCGACGAGATCAACCGCACCACCCCGCGGACGCAGTCAGCGCTGCTGGAAGCGATGAGCGAGGCCCAGGTCAGCATCGACGGCAAGACCCGCCAGTTGCCCCGGCCGTTCCTGGTCATCGCGACGCAAAACCCGTTCGAGTTCGAGGGCACGTACTTCCTGCCCGAGAGCCAGCTGGACCGCTTCATGATGCGGGTCAAGCTCGGCTACCCCGCCGCGGAGGACGAGGCCCGGATTCTCACGATCGACCCCTCCCGCAGCGAGCTGGAGGGCCTGCAGCCCGTGATGACCCAGGACGAGCTGGTGCAGCTGCAGGCCAAGGTGCAGGACGTGCAGGTCGATCAGGCCCTGGTGCAGTACGTCGTGCAGCTCGCCAGCGCCACCCGGACCCACGAGCAGCTGCAGATCGGCGTCTCGCCCCGCGGCTCGCTGGCGCTGATGCACGCCGCCAAGGCCGCCGCCCTGATGCATGGCCGGGACTACGTCGTGCCCGACGACATCGTCAGCAACGTCCTGCCGGTCTTCGGCCACCGCGTCATCACCCGCGGCCACATGCACGACGGCGACGCCCTGTCAGGCACCCGAGTGATGCAGCAAGTCCTTGAGACCGTCCCCAGCCCGGTCTGAGGGCTCAGTTGTCAGCGAGCCGGGCTCTGCGAGCCCGGATCCGGCGTCGCAGACGCCGGCTCGCTCGCGAGAGGCGCAGCGGCCCACGAGCCGCGGGTGGATACCCGCGGTCGCCGAAGCACGCCGGCGGCTTTCACACCTCGGCAAACCCCATCGACCGCGGATATCCATCCGCGGCTCGCCAGAGCAGCAACGGTACGCGGCCGTGCCAACCGGCACCCGCGAGATGATCTATCTCGTCTGAGCACGAAGCGTCAGCGAGTGCACGGGCAGCGGTTGGCTTGTGCACTCGCTCACGCGTCGTGCTCAGACAAGGCTGGGGACGCGCTGCGGCTGACGCGTGGGATGCGACGATGCGGTCGACTCGCCGCCCGGAGAGGGGCTCACGAGCCGCGGGTGGATACCCGCGGTCGCCGAAGCACGCCGGCGGCTTTCCCACATCGGCAACCCCATCGACCGCGGATAGTCATCCGCGGCTCGCCAGAGCAGCAACGGTGCACGGCCGTGCGTAAGGGCGGCGGTCCACCCAATGCCGCTACGCTGTCGCGATGGACTTGCAGGTTCGTGAACAGCTCGCTCAGGACACCGCCGCGAAGCTTCGGGACGCGGCGGACCGGCTCGCCAAAACGCCGGTGCTCATCGGCTTTGACGGCTTTGTCGATGCCATCATCCGCGTCGTCGATCAGCGGGCCGACACCGAGAACTACACCGCGCTGCCGGACCTGACGAGCCTGGGCAAGCGGATCCTCGAGTCGGCCGGCGAGTCGTCCAACATGGAGCTGGTCGTCACGCAGGAGAAGCTCGGCGGCAACGGCCCGATCATGGCCAACGCGATGCTCCAGGCCGGCTTGCCCGTCAGCTACGTCGGGGCGCTGGGCACGCCGACGGTCCACCCGGTCTTCGCCGACTTTGACGAGCAGGCGGACGTGCACTCGATCTCCGAGCCGGGCCTGACCGACGCGCTGGAGTTCGACGACGGCAAGCTGATGCTCGGCAAGCACGGCACCCTCGGGGCGGTCAACCAGCAGACCATCGATGACGTCATCGGCCGCGAGGCGTACACCAAGCTCATCGGCCGGTCCGCCCTCATCGGGATGGTCAACTGGACCATGCTGACGCGGCTGGAATCGATCTGGCGGGCGCTGATCGACGATGTGCTGCCCGCCGTGGGGCCCGAGGTGCAGATCGATGGCCGGGCGATGCGGCGGAAGGTGTTCATCGATCTGGCCGACCCCGCCAAGCGGACCCGCGAGGACATCAAGCGGGCGATGGGGTTGTGCACCGAGCTCGCGGATCAGGCAGACGTCGTGTTGGGGCTGAATCTGAGCGAAGCGTCGCAGGTCGCGGGCGTGGTCGGCGTGGCCATCGACGGCGAGCCCGAGTCGCAGATCCAGACCACCGCCCAGCGGCTCCGCGAGACGCTGAAGCTCCACGCCGTGGTGGTCCACCCCCGGCGGGGCGCCGCGGCGGCCATCGAGCAGCCCGACGGCTCGGTCGCCACCGGCAGCTTCGCCGGCCCGTTCGTCGAGAAGCCCAAGCTCAGCACCGGAGCCGGCGACAACTTCAACGCCGGCTTCTGCCTGGGCCTGCTCGCGGGCCTGGGTGTGGAAGGTTGCCTGTGCACGGGTGTGGGCACCAGCGGGTACTACGTTCGCAACGCCGCGTCACCGACGCTCACGCAGTTGGCCGAATTCTGCGGCGACCTGCCCGCGCCGCAGGCGTAAGCTGCTGCGGCCACATGGCATGTGGCTTGAAGCCGGCACATCACAGCTTGCGACCCGATTGTGCCGATGATGGGTGAACGTACGGAGTGCTCGTGTGACCGAGGTGGGGGGGGCTGTCGATGACGATGAAACGTGTGGTGTGGCTTCTGACGGTCGGGGTGCTTCTCGCCTTGCCGGCGGGCGCGGTCGATCTGCAGCCGCGTGTCGAGGCGGTCCTGCGGGGCGCGGACCTGCGGGGAACCCAAGTCGCAGTCGTGGCCATCGATGCCCGCACCGGCCAGACGCTCTGCCAGATCCGGGCCGACCGCTCGATGATGCCCGCCAGCAATATGAAGCTGGTCACGGCCGCCGCCGCGCTGCGGGTCTTCGGGCCCGACCGGCTGCTGACCACCCGCATCTCGATGCTCCCCGCCGACGGCGCGGGCCCGCCCGACGTGGTGGTCACCGGCGACGGCGACCCGGCTTTCGGCGACCCCGTGCTGCTGGACCGGGCCGGGCTGGACCTGGAGAGTCTTATCGACCTGTGGGTGCAGGCCGTGGCCGGGACCGGCGAGCGGCACATCGCGAGGCTGGTGATCGATGACCGCGTGATGGACCGCCAGTTCGTGCACCCCAGCTGGCCCGCAGACCAGCTCAACCGCCACTACGCCGCCGAGGTCGCCGGGCTCAACTTCCACGCCAACGTCCTGCACGTCACGCCGACCCCCACCCGCACCGGCGAGGCCCCGCGACTGCTGCTGGCCCCCGACCACCCCGGCATCGGCCGGTCCGTCCGCGCGACCACCGGCGGCTCGGACGCCTTCTGGATGAGCCGCTCGCCCACCCGCAACAGCTTCACCTTCCACGGCACCGTCCGCCACGAGCCGGCCCGGCCCTACCGCGTCACCCTGCACGACCCGCCCATGTTCTTCGGCCGGCTGCTGGCCCACCGCCTGGGCCGCGCCGGGGTCCGCGTCGACGAGGTTGTCCGTGCGGACGATCGCTGGCTTGCCCCGCCGATGACCGAACTGCACCGGGTGAACACCTCCCTGGCCTGGGTCCTGCAGCGGATGAACCAGGACTCGGTCAACCTCTACGCCGAGGCCCTGCTCAAGCGGATGGGGCGCGAACTCACCGGCTCGCCCGGCAGCTTCGCCTCCGGCGGGGCCGCGGTCCGGCAGGTCATCGGCGATGCGGTGCAGCCCCACGGCGTCCGTGTCGGCCCGCTCACCGTGGCCGACGGCTCGGGGCTCTCGCGGGACAACCGCGTTACTGCCCGCCTGCTCGCCACGCTGCTGGTCGCCATGCATCAAGACGACGAGCTGGGGCCGACCTTCCGCGAATCGCTCGCCCAGGCCGGCCAGACGGGCACACTCCGCCGTCGGCTCCGCGATATCGACGGCACCGTGCTGGGCAAGTCCGGCTACATCCGCAGCGTCTCGGCCCTCTCGGGCTACCTCCTCACCGCCGACGCCGCCGATGCCCTCCAGGGCCCCGACATCGACGAGCCCGGCGGCGGCAGCGTCACCCTCGGCGAGGCCACCCCCAGTGCCCCCGGGGAGCTCGGCGACCAGCCCGGCGAGGTGATCGCCTTCTCGATCCTCTGCAACGGCTTCGGCCCACCGCTGAGCAACCAGACGATGAAGGACCTCCAGGACCGCATCGTCCGGGCCATGGATGACGCCCTGGCCGAGGAGGCCCAGCGGGCCGCCGAGGGCGTCGCGTCGGCGGGCAACTAAGCCCGCTGCCGGCCCGAGTTGCCGTAGCATGCCCCGCATGCCCGAGCAGCACGTGACCGCCGCGGTCGTCGGCGTCGGCCGGATGGGTCGACACCACGCACGGACCTACGCCAAGCTGCCCGGCGTGCAGCTCGTCGGCGTCGTCGACCCCGACGAAGACCGCGCCGGCGAGACCGCCGACACCTACGCCACCACGCCCTACCCCTCGATCGATGCCCTGCTCGCCGACCACCCCACGGTCACCGGCGTCAGCGTCGCCACGCCCACCCAGCACCACGCCGCCGCCGCCGAGCCGCTGCTGCGCCGCGGCATCGCCTGCCTCATCGAAAAGCCCATCGCCCAGACCAGCGACGACGCCCGCCGGCTCCGCGACCTCGCCGACCAGCACGACGCCCTGCTCCAGGTCGGCCACACCGAACGCTTCAACCCCGCCATCCGCGCCGTCGCCGCCCTGGGCCTGACCGCCCGCTTCGTCGAGGTCGACCGCGTCAGCCCCATGACCTTCCGCTCGCTCGACGTCGGCGTCGTCATGGACATGATGATCCACGACCTGGACATCGTGCTCACCCTCGTCGGCTCGCCCATCAAACGCGTCGACGCCGCCAGCGTCCCGGTCCTCAGCACCAGGGAAGACATCTGCGACGCCCGCCTCGTCTTCGACAACGGCTGCGTCGCCAACCTCACCGCCTCCCGCCTAGCCCTCAAGACCGAACGCAAGATGCGGCTGTTCAGCGAGTCCGCCTACGTCAGCCTCGACTACCAGAACCGCGGCGGCATGGTCATCCAGCGGAACGTCAACGAGCAGGCCCTGGCCGAGTGCCGCCGCCAGATCGCCGCCGGGGCCGACCTGTCCGACTTGGACTGGGGCCAACTCGTCCAGGTCGAGCAGCTCGCGATGGACCTGCCCGAGGGCCAGGACGACCCGCTCACCGCCCAGGCCACCAACTTCCTCGCAGCCGCCCGCGGTCTCGAAGACCCGGTCGTCACCGCCGCCCAGGGCATCGCCGCCGTCGCCGCCGCCGAGCAGGTCCTCCAGGCCGCCGCCGACCACCACTGGGAAGGCCTCACCCCCCAGCCGCTGCTGAGCCCTTAGCCGCATTTTCAGCCGTGCGCACCTGCGACGCACGCTGCGACAATCGCTATGCCGGTCCGCTTCAAGCAGCGCCCCTCAGCCGAGCACCCCACGCGCCGCGCCACCCCACGGCCACCCACCTCCTCGTACGTACGCGAGTCATCGCCTTCACCACAACACCCCTCGCCCGCCCCCGTTTAGCGGGTGCAGCGCAGCTGCCCCCGTCCGCGGCGAAGCCGCTTCTCGATGCACTCGTTTCGGGCAATCCTCCCCACTCCTAGCGCGGCCATCGTCCAAGCCCGAAGCGTCAGCGAGGCTGCGGCCAAGCCGCATCGCCTCTGCACAACCTGCGCGGCTCCCGCCGCGACCCTCGCTCACGCCGGGTTTCTACAGGGCATACCTGTCCCGTTTTCTGCCCCCAACAGCTAAGGTTAATACGCTGGAGACGAAAGCGAAAGTCAAAAGCTTCTAAAGGTGTCAGGCTTCACGGCGGCGGCGGGTGAGGGCGAGGCTGCCGATGCCAACCAGACCCAGTGACGTGGGTTCGGGGATGAACGTGATCAAATTGCGCTCCGGATCGATAACAGTGTCGGTGCGATATTGGTGGGTGACCACGAAGCGGAAGTCGACCGTTGTTGCTGTCGCAACCCAATCGGGGGCGGCGAAGTCCCAGGTCAGGCCGTCGAGGGAAGCGTTGCCACCGATGGGGGCGGAGACGGCAACGCTGCCGGTGAGGTTGACGAAGGTGGAGCCGTCCCAGCCGCTTGAGAAGGTGCTAAAGCTGGTTGCGTTGTCGAGGCCGACGGGCACCGGCTCGTCGGGGACACCCTCGTTGGAGCCGGAGATGATCGGGCCGTTGAACAAATAGAGACCTAGATTGAAGTTAGGCGAGGCGAAATAGCCTTCGAGGGTGAGCGGACCGGAAAAGTCGAGTTGAAGCGAGACGTCGTCGCCGGGGCTCAGGCTGAGATCGGTGAGTTCAAATGTGATGTCTTCTCTATAGGAGTCAAGCGCGGTGGCAGATTGAGTGAGAGAGCGTTCCCGGGTGATGTCGCGTTCACTGAGGGACTCGCT
This sequence comes from uncultured Phycisphaeraceae bacterium, assembly GCA_964625505.1. Lineage (GTDB taxonomy): Bacteria > Planctomycetota > Phycisphaerae > Phycisphaerales > Phycisphaeraceae > CAZVBW01. The sequence goes on along the minus strand of CAZVBW010000048.1, from coordinate 224 downwards.
GATCGTCAGCCCGGCGGCGGGCAGGGCAACAAAAAGCGACAGTGAAAGGGTGCCGATGGTCTTGATCATGTTGATTCTCCTCGGGAACGACGGGCAGTAGGCTTTGGAACCCCAAGTATCTGCCATGGGGCTAACGTAAATCGGCTCAGTTGCCGGCCGCCCGCGGAAACAGGCGTTCAACCGACCACTGGATTATCCATCGCGGGCGTCGCCGGTCAACTGCA
>CAZVBW010000047.1:5796-31504 GCA_964625505.1 uncultured Phycisphaeraceae bacterium | reverse complement strand
TCCCCTTCACCATCGCAGGATCAGCGACTAGGCGGAGAATGCGATTGCCCTGGGGGCTTATTCGCCAACTGCCGGACGACTTGATCGCAAAACTTGAGACGACAGAGTATTGCAAAGCGATCGTGACCTTAGGCGGTTCGCCGCTGCGTACAGGCGAAGCCCCGACCTGGGCCGACCTGCTCCCCGACCAGGACACGCTGCGGCTATCGCGGATCGCCATCCGTGACCGCGTCCGGCGGCGGTTGGTCGCGGCCATCGAGCTGCTCAGCCCCAACGTCAAGCAGGCCGGCAGCGACCGCGAGCAGTACCTCGCGAAGCGAAACGCCATCAACCACAGCCCGGCCCACCTGATCGAGATCGACCTGCTCCGCGGCGGCCGGCCGATGCCGATGCAGAACCTCGTCGACAGCGACTACCGCGTCATGGTCCACCACGCCCCGCACCGCCCCCGCGTGGGCGTCTGGCCGATCCGCCTCCGCGAGCCGCTGCCGACCGTGCCCATCCCGCTCACCGCCGAGCACGACCCGGTGATGCTCGACCTGATGCCCCCGCTGCACGCCGCCTACGACGCCGCGGGCTACCGCAAGTACATCTACACCGGCACCCCCGAGCCGCCGCTGCACCCTGAGGACGCCGCGTGGGCCAAGGCCCTGGCCGACCCCGCCAATGCCGCATAAAGCCGCGGCCGTCGGCCGCGCCGCTACGCCGCTGTGAGCAGATGCTGACATCAGTGGGTAAGTGCGAACTAACGTCGGCCCGGTGTCAGGGGCCGCCGCTAGACTTAGCGGCTTCTATGGCTCAACGCACCACAACCGCTCAGGACGAACGTCGTATCTCGCTGCTGCCCAGCCTGGCGGAGGTCTTCGCGCGGACCGGCTACCGCGGCACCACCACCGCGTCGCTGGCCGAGGCGACCGGGCTCCAGGAGACGCAGCTGTACCGGGTGTGGCCCAGCAAGAAGGCGATGTTCCTTGCGGTCATCGACTACCTCTACGACAAGCAGGAGGCCAAGTGGGCCGAGCGGTTTGCCGGCGGGGCCTCCGAGAAAACGCTCCAACGCGTGCTGCTCGAAGAGGGCCGGGAGCGGGGCACCACCGGACTGCACCGCATCCTCTTCGCCGGGCTCTCCGAAACCGACGACCCCGAGGTCCGCGAGGCCCTGTCACGCATGTACCGCGATTACCACCGGGCCGTCAGCCGGATCGTCCGCGAGCACCGCCAACTCACCGGCCGCGACACCACAGGCGTCTCCCAGGCCGCCTGGGGCCTGATCGCCATCGGCACCTTCATCAGCATCGGCCGCGAACTGGACGTCTTCTCCATCCGCACCCAGCGCGACCTCATGTCCCGCCTGGGCGAACAGCTCGCTCAGGGGTTGGCGGGGTCTGATGTTTGACAGGATCACAGGATTGACAGGATCAGACGAGGCCAATGAGCCAAGCGGATGCGATCCCGCTTCCTTTGTCTGATCCTGTCAATCCTGTTGATCCCGTCATCCCGTCAAAACCAGACCCCGGATGCCCCACTCACCGCAGCTCCACCGACCAGTACGCCTGATCGAGGAAGTGCTTCCACGAGGCGTACTTGCCGCTGCCCAGGCGCAGGTTGAGCACCGGGTGCCGCTTGGGCTGGATCGGCTCGCGGATGAGCTTCATCCGGGCCTGCGACGGGGTTCGCCCGCCCTTGCGGGAGTTGCAGGCGACGCAGCAGCACACCAGGTTGGTCCATGACGCGCCGCCGCCCTGGCTCCGCGGCTTGACGTGGTCCAGGCTCAGCTCGCTGGTGGGGAAGTGGCCGCCGCAGTACTGGCAGCGGTTGTGGTCCCGGGCGAAGATGTTCCGCCGGTTGAGCTTCACGTCCTGACACGGCAGTCGGTCGTAACCCAGCAGCCGGATCACCTTGGGCACCGCGATCTGCATCCGCACCGTCCGGACCCAGTCGTAAGGCTCGGTCGCCCCGGCCTCGAACCGCGACCGCACCGCCGAGACGTCCGCCCAGTCGGCGAAGTCGTACGCCGCGAACGACCCGTCATCGACGCGGATGACCTCCGCCAGGTCACGAAACAGCAACGAGAACGCCCGCTTCGCGTCAATGACACGCACGGCCATCCACATCTTGTTGAGCACCAGCACGTGGGCGTTGAGCGCAGCGCCGCCCGGCGTGGGGTGGAGGTTTGCGGTTCCAGCGGTGGCTGCGATCATGAGATCGATCACTCCGGCTGTGCACAACGTGTGCAGGAATGCTACCCCCGGCGCGGCGGCCGGGCAACGTTACAACCGTGTGATCCTCGACGGATCAAGCACGTAACGCCAGCCACCCGCCGGTAGAACGTGGTGGCGTTGCTGATGGAAATGTCGAACTGGGCGGTCTACGCCGTCAGGATGACCTTGACGCAGCCGTCGCGTTTGGCCCAGAACTTGTCGTAGAGCTCGGGGCCGTCTTCGAGGCGGCCGCGGTCGGTGATGATGAAGGTGGGGTCGATGTCGCCGTCCTCGATGTGCTTGAGCAGCTTGGGCATGTAGTTGTGCACATGGGTCTGGCCCATCTTGAAGGTCAGGCCTTTGCCGAACGCGGCGCCGATCGGGAACTTGTCCATCAGGCCGCCGTAGACGCCGGGGGTCGAGATGGTTCCGGCTTTGCGGCAGCAGCGGATGGCTTGCCGCAGCACGTGGCCACGGTCGGTAGCGAGCCCGACGGCCGCTTTCGCGCGATCCAAGGCGGCGTCGACGGTCATCCCGTGAGCCTCGAGTCCGACGCAGTCGATGCAGACGTCCGGGCCCAGGCCGCCGGTCATCGATAGCAGCGTGTCGTAGACGTACTCGTCGTCGAAGTTGAGCCCGATCGCGCCGTGCTCTTCGGCCAGCGCCAGCCGCTCGGGGAAGTGGTCGATGGCGACGACGCGCTCGGCGCCCAGCAGCAGCGCCGACTGGATGGCGAACTGTCCGACGGGCCCGGCGCCCCAGACGGCGACGGTGTCGCCCCCCTGGATGTCGGCCTGGTCGGCCGCCTGGTAGCCGGTCGGGAAGATGTCGGTGAGGAACACGACCTGCTCATCGGTGAGGCTGTCGGGAACCTTCATCGGGCCCACGTCCGCGAAGGGCACGCGGACATACTCGGCCTGTCCGCCGGCGTAGCCGCCGAGCATGTGCGAGTAGCCGAAGATCCCGGCGGGGGACTGGCCGTACGCGGCGGCGGCGACGTGGGCGTTGGGGTTGGTGTTGTCGCAGCAGCTGAACTGTTTCTTCTGGCAGAAGAAACACGAGCCGCAGGCGATGGGGAACGGGATGACCACGCGGTCGCCCTTCTTGAGGTCGCTGCGGGCCTTGGCCTCGCTGCCGAGCTCGACGATCTCGCCCATGAACTCGTGGCCGAGGATGTCGCCCTGCTGCATGGTGGGGATGTACCCATCGTACAGGTGCAGGTCCGAGCCGCAGATGCAGGTGGTGGTCACCTTGAGGATCGCGTCGCGGGGGTTGAGCAGCTTGGGGTCGTCGACGTTATCGCACTGGACGGAGTGCTTGCCGCACCAGGTGAGGGCTTTCATGGGGGGTCGTTTCGATAGAGGGTTGAGGGTGAGAGGCGCATCGCAAGCGACGCGGCTAGATATGCAATGGGGCGTTAGGCGCAGTTGCCGCGGGGCTGGCCTTCGATGGTGGCGACTTCGCCGGTTTCCATGTGCTGCTTGAACTGTTTGAGGTCGCGGTAGACCTCTTGGGCGGGCTCACGGCCGAAGAGCTTGGCGACGGCGGCGGTGGCCCCGGCATAGGGCGGGGTGTAGGCCAGCTGGACGCGGAGCATCGTGCCGCGGTTGCCGGGGGCGTCCTCGAAGGTGACCACGCCGTGGTTGGCGATCTGGGTGTCGGGGTGGTCGTCGACGGTGGTCCAGGCGATGCGTTTGCCGTCGTTGCGCCGGGTGCGGGCGACCCAGGTGTAGGTCGTGTCGGCCGGGCCTTTGGCGGTCCACTTGGTGAGGCCGTCGCCGAGGTCCTCGACGCTCTGGAGGTGTTTCATGATGCCCGGCAGGTCTTCCCAGCGGTGCCAGCGGGCGTAGACCTCGTCGCGGGGCCGGTCGATCAGGACGGACTCGCGGACGTCGATTTCGCCGCTGGAGCTGTCGTAGCCGATGGCCTCGTAGAACTTGCTGCGGCCGGTGAATCCGCGGACGGCGAGTGCGAGGCCGGCGGCGGTGAGCAGGGCCCCGCCGATCTTCTCGCCGGCGCCCGCGTCGGCAGGTCGACCCAGTCCGCTGACCAGGTCGAGGCCGATGAGGACGGCCGCCGCGCCACCGATGCCGCTGGCCGCGCGTTCCACGCTGTGGAGGTTGGGTTGCGATTTGGGGCCGTGGGCTTCCTGGGGGACGGGCAGGGGGGTGTCGCGTTCGAACTGGCTGTGGACGCCGCGGTCCTGGCGGAGGGTGGTCATGGGTCCACCCTGCCGGGGGACCGTGAAGCTCGGGTGAAGCGCGTGGGCTGAAGCGTGATCAGGTAGGCCGGGCGGCGTAACTCGCGGGCTCGCCTTGTCGGTGATGGCGGGTCGAGTTACCTTGTGCGGCTCGCCGGGCGAATGCCGGAGCGGCCAAACGGGACGGGCTGTAAACCCGTTGACTTATGTCTACGATGGTTCGAATCCATCTTCGCCCACTCGATGCAACGCCCCCGATGAAGGTCGGGGGCGTTGTGCGTTGGGTGGGGGCGACGGCGGGCCGGCGGGCGCGGCTTCGCCGCAGCCGCTACACGAGCAGGGCGTCCAAGTCGGCCACGTAGACCCGGCGGGTGTTGTCGCGGACGGCGTTGAAGGTCACCCAGCGCCAGTTGCGGTCCCAGGCCGGGTGCGGATCGATGCGGAGGGCGGGGTGGTTCTGCGGCTCGACTTTGCTGCAGTACCGGGCGATCCGCTGTTCTTCGGCGGTGTCGAGGTCGATCCATCGCATCGGCGTGGTGCCGTCGCCGTAGGCGAGCTTTTCGTGCTGGTAGGTATCGGTGAGGATGTGATTGGCGGTGGGGTGGACGGTGGGGTGTCCCGAGCCGACGGTGTCGGGGAGCATCGGGTGCAGGTCGGTGCCGTCGAAGCGGACCTGCACGAAGCGGTGGCCTTCGCCGAAGCCGCCGAGGTTCATGGTCAGGTGCTCGCCGTCGGGGTGGAAGTTGATGTGGTGGCCGCCGTGCTCCCAGCGGGGGGCGGGCACGGCGTTGTGCAGGTCGCTGCCGTCGGGGCGGCAGGTGAGCACGTCGAAGCGCATGTGACTATTCGCCGCGTGCAGGACGTTGAACCGTTCGGGGCATTCGGCCGGGAACCGCCGGACGGTGAAGATCAGGCGGTCGCCCGCGGGGCTCCACTTGGTGTGGAAGCCGTAGACCTCCCACTTCTCGGGCTCGTCGCGGAGTTCAGGGATCACGGCGGCGGCGTCGGTGAGGCTGACGATCAGCTTGCGTTCGCCGGTCTGGATGTCGGTGATGTAGAGCCCATCGTCGTCGGTGGGGCCGATGTGTCGGGGGCAGGCGGCGTCGGGGAGGCGGACGCCGTAGCCGATCTGTGTCCGCTGCATGGTGGCCATGTTGGCCGAGGCGGTGAACCTGCCGCAGGGCGAGGCCTGGTAGATGCTGCCTTCGATGCGTTCGCGCTTCTGGGTGAGCGGGTCGAGCTTGACGAGGAAGGGGGTCCAGGTCTGGGTGTCCACGTCGTTGAACAGCAGGGTGTGGTCATCGGGTCCCCAGCTGATGTTGGCGCCCATCTGCGGTTCCCAGCCGGCGGTGCGGTCGACGATCTTGTGCTCGCCGGTCTGCAGATCGACCAGCACGATCTCGCCGGATTCGCCCGGTTCGCCGATGCCGTCTTCGAAGGGCAGGCGGAACAGGGCGACGTAGCGGCCCGAGGGGCTGATCGGGCAGGTGTCGAAGAAGCGGTGGATGCAGCGGTCGATGTTGGGGGTGATGCACCAGATGGGCATCGCCGGGTCGTGGTCGGTGTAGCGGGGGAAGGCGTCGGCGGGGGGCGTGACGGGCGGCTGTTGGACCGGGGCGTGGGGGGCAGCAGGCATGCGGTCAACGTACACACCGGGCGTCGGCAGCCCAATAGAACAGGAGCCCGCGAGCGGTTCGCGGGCTCCTGCAAGGGGGGTGTCAGGTTGTCTGGAGTCTTAGGCCGAGCGGCGACGGCGGCCGGCACCCAGCAGTCCCATCAGGGCCAAGCCCGCGGCGGCAGCCGAGGGGCTGGGGGCGGCGACGGGGTCGATCTGCGGGCCGTTGTCCAGCTCGTGGATCGGGCCCTGGACCAAGTCGACCTGCTGGACCTGCGGCTCGGGCAGCAGGGCCGGGGCGTCGCCGTCGATCAGGCCGGACTTGACCAGGAGGCTGGTGAGGACCCAGTGGTCGGCGTTGCCGCGGCCGTCGCGGACGTCGATACGGATGCCGGTGACCTTGGACAGGCTGGTGACACCGCTGAGGGTGTAGGTGGCCTTGTCGGGGTCCTTGTCGTTGCTGACGCGGACGTAGCCGTCGCTGGTCATGCCGAAGCTGTCGCCGGCGGCGTCGCTCGAGGCGGCGTTGATGTCCAGGGCCTGCCAGTTCGCATCGACATCACCGTTGCGGGAGTAGGCGTCGGCAAAGTCGCCGCGGTCGTCGCCGGTGACGGAGATCTTGAACTCGCCGAGGGTGGCCATCTCACCGAGGAGCTGGCCCAGCTCGACGGTCAGGCCGCCGGTGGCATCGACGTCCTGGGTGAACTCGAACACGGCGGTCTCGTTCTGCGTCGGGTTCTGCACGGCCCAGCCGGGGCTGCGGCTGTTGTCGATCGCCCCCAGCGGGGTGTAGTACGTGCCGTTGTCCAGCAGGTAGTCGCTGCCGGTCGAGGCGGTGAGGCTGTGTGTGCCGGCACTGGCCGAAACGGTCAGGGCACAGGCGGCGGCGGCGAGCGTCATCATCTTGAGGGTCTTCATGGGGGGTTCTCCTGCCTCCACAGTGGAACTGCCCGGTTCCTGGATGCCGGCGACGTTGCCGGGTCGGGCGTTGTTTGCGATACGTCAACGATGACACGTCACAGCGACGACGCGAGCCGCGACTGAAGGTTTCGTGTCGATTTTTCGCCCCGCCCCGTGAAGCTAGGGAAGCGTTGAGGGTCGCGCGGGCGTCGTCGGCCGATCGCGGGGAAGCTTGGCCTGAAATTCTTTTAACTCGGACGCTGAATCGCCAGGACGCTACAGCACAAACCGCTCGCGGAGCGATGGCGGCATGACCGGGCACAGGCCCTCGGGCTTGCGGAACAGCCGCGTGCGGCTGGCGGCCAGCGTGTCGTACGCCAGATCGCGCAGCGGCCCGGGCACCAGCCACAAGAGCCACGATGCACCGCGCCAGAGCCCGCCCAGCCGATCCAGCAGCCGGATCACCGCGGCCGAGCGGGTCAGCACCTGATCGTCTGGCGTCAGCACCACGACCGAGTCGGGCAGGGCGTCCTGCTGCTGCGGGGTCAGCCGGCGGTCGATCAACTCACCCTGCAACGGCGAAAGCACGAACTGCTGACCGGTCCAGTCCTCGGCCAGGATGAAGCGGACCCAGCGGTGACACAGCCCGCACAGCCCGTCGTAGAACACGATGTCCGCGGTGGCCGGTGCACGCCGCCGCCCGCCCGCGCCCCGGTTCCCCCGGGTCCCGGGCGCCCCGGGTGCCAGCCACGCCGGGTCGAACGTGAACAGGTGCAACGCCCCCAGCGCCGCGCCCGACAGGCCCTGCCCCGCCATCGGCAGCACCACCATGTTGACCAGCCCGACCGCCAGCCAGCCCCACGGCCGGGTCCGCGGATGGATCGCCAGCGGCACGAACACCAGCCAGCTGCCCGCCAGCGACCACGCCGCGACCCGCATCCACGGCTCGCCCAGCCACTGCAGCGCCGCGGGCTGGCCCAGCCGCCAGGGCTGTACGGTCGACGCCCACTCGCCCAGCAGCAGCGTCGTCAGCCACAGGACCGTGTACACCGACGCCAGCAGCAGCCACGCCGCGACCTGCACGTGCCGCGGCATCCGCCATCGGCCAGCGGGCTGGGCCCGGCCCGCCGCCCGCACCGAGCCGTACGGCGCCGGGGCCACATAAGCGTGCAAGACCGGCAACAGGGCCGGGGTCATCTCCAGCGCCTGAAGCCCCATCCCGTCCCACAGCGCCGAGCCGGCGGCACACACCGCCAGCCCGACCGCCGCCCACCGGTCGTGCCAGCCGATCGCCACCGCCACGCCCATTGCGGTGCCGATGATGGCGAAGCCGCTGAGCACCCACTGCATCGGGGCAAACAGGTACCAGCCCGACCACGCCCGGTCGCCCAGCCACGCCACCACGATCACCGCCAAGACAACCCGCACCAGGCTGTACTGCCCGCCGGTCCAGCGGTGCGGCGGTTGTTCGTCGATGGCGACCATGGTTGTTGTAGGGTGGGTGGAGCATTGCGCAACCCACCGCCGCACGACGCCGACGGTGGGCTGCGCCTTCGGCTCCACCCACCCTACGGGAACGCGAACCTGCCATGACCGACCGCCAAGCCTTGTCTTCGCTCGTCCACGACGTCGTTGCCGCCCAGCCGGTGACCGACTTGCACACGCACGTGTTCAGCCCGGCGTTCGGCGCGTCGCACTACACCCCGGAAGGCGTTCAGGGCGGCAACGCTTCCGGGGGCGGTTCCGGGGCCGGCTTGCTGCTGTGGGGCATCGACGAGCTGGTGACGTACCACTACCTGGTGGCCGAGGTGTTCCGGGTGGTGCCGCCGCGGGAGCTTTCCTACGACGACTTCTGGGCGATGCCCAAGCCCGCCCAGGCCGACCACATCTGGCAGCACCTGTTCGTCGAGAACACGCCGCTGAGCGAGGCCTGCCGGGGCGTGGTGACGACGCTGTCTCGGCTGGGCCTGGACCCGACCGAGACGAGCCTCGCGGGGTATCGCCAGTGGTTCAGCGAGCAGGACCCCAGCGGCTACATCGACCAGGTGATGCAGCTGGCGAACGTGGACCAGATCACGATGACCAACGAGGTCTTCAGCGATCAGGAGCGGCAGCTGTGGCTGGACACGCCGGGCCTGGGCGAGGACGAGCGGTTCGCGGCGGTGCTGCGGATCGACGCGATGCTGGTGGACTGGCCGGCGACGGCGGCGAAGCTCTCGGACTGGGGCTACGACGTGAGCGTCGCGCTGGACGAGCCGAGCGTGGCCGAGGCCCGGCGGTTCCTGACCAACTGGATCGACCGGATGGGGGCGGTGTACGTCGCGACGAGCCTGCCGCCGGACTTCCGATATCCGGCTGAAGATGGGGCGTATCAGGACACGCAGCGTGTCATCGATGAGGTGCTGCTGCCGGTGCTCGCCGAGCGGGACCTGCCCTGGGCGATGATGATCGGCAGCAAGCGGCAGGTGAACCCGTCGCTCAAGGACGCCGGGGACATGGTCGGCAAGTCCGACGTGCAGGCCGTGGTCCGCTTGTGTGCCCAGCACCCGGAGAACCGGTTCATGTGCACCATGCTCAGCCGAGAGAACCAGCACGAGCTGTGCATCGCGGCCCGGAAGTTCGGCAACCTGTTCCTGTTCGGCTGCTGGTGGTTCCTCAACAACCCGTCGCTGATCGACGAGATGACGCGGATGCGGCTGGAGCTGCTGGGCCCGACGTTCGCCCCGCAGCACAGCGATGCGCGGATCCTGGACCAGCTGATCTATAAGTGGGACCACAGCCGACGGATCATCGCGGACGTGCTCACGGACAAGTACGCCGACCTGCAGGCCGCGGGCTACCCGGTGCAGCGCGAGCACGTGGAGCGGGATGCGGCGCTGCTGCTGCGGAATAACTATCGGAAGTTCATCCAGCCGGCGGGCTAGTCTCGTGTCACGCTCCGAACTCCGGGGTGCCACGGCCGCATGCGGCCGTGCCCCGTGAGGTTGAGGCACGCCCGCACTGCCCCACGCGGCAGTGGCACCCCCTTGGTCCAGGCGGATCGGTGCCCACAACCCTGCAAGTCTTTCGCCATGAGCCAAAGCTTGATGCATCTCGATGGGTACGCGGCCAAGATCGTCTACGACAGCGACGACGATCTGCTGCATGGGCAAGTCATCAACTGTCGCGACGTGATCACCTCTCGCGGCCAATCGGTGGAGCAACTGCGGGAGGCGTTCGGGGAGTCACTTGCCGACTACCGCAGCTTCTGTCGTGAGCAGGATCTGACACCGTCGGGCCCGCTCGAGGTCCGGGAGTCGACGGCGGCTTGATCGAAGGGTGGTTAGTGCCGAGGTACCGGCATCGGGGGCGATTGTCCGCCGGTCTCACCCGCCAAGCGGTATCCTCGCGGTCCGCTAACGCTTGTTCGTCATGGCCCGCCCGGTCCCTACGCAACCGATCCAACGTCTCGCCCTTCGGGCGTTGCTGGCCGCTGCGCTGCTGCTGGGTCCAGCGGTGCTGGGCGGCTGCGCGGTGCGGGCGGATGACGCGGACTATGCCCGGGTGCTATTGACGCTTCGGCCGGAGGACAACCGGCCTGTGGGCCAGGCCCGGACGCTGGAGCGGGCGTGGGCGGGGTACGGCACGTGGATCACCTCGGACGATCCGGACGACGAGACGCCGACGCGGGAGCTGGTCGTCGAGGTCAACCCGCCGGGGCAGAGCCCGACGGCCGCAGTCAGTGGATCGGATGAGCCAGGTGCTCCATCGGGAGAACTTTCGGGGGTGCGGCGGTACACGCTGGACGTGCACCCGGCGATCTTCGGTCGGCCGACGGCACCGGACGCCGAGGGTGACGAGCCGTCGCCGGTGTTGGTGGCGCTGGATCAGCCGGGGGCGTCGTATACGCTGACCGGGTCGCTGGTGCCCGACGCGACGGTGCCGATGGCGCGGGGCGTGGCGCGGATCACCTTCAGCCGGGCGTTCGTCGATGCGGCGGCCGGGTTGGATGCGGACGCTCACCAGCGGGACCTGCTGGAGGCGGCGCTGCTGGGGCTGTCGGCCCGGGACCTGGAGGCGATGGCGTCGCTGCAGCGGCCGCCGGCGATGCGGCAGGCGGTGCGGCTGGCGCAGGCGGGGCTGGGGGCCGAGCAGTTGCAGTCGCTGGAGTCGGCGGGGTATGAGCTGACGGTCGACGAACTGATCGAGCTGCACGGCCAGGGGGTGGCGGTGCAGGACATGGTCGCGCTGCGGGAGGCGGGTCTGGCGTACGACACGTCGCAGTTGCTTGTGCTGCATGAGCAGGCGGTGCCGGCGGCGTACGTGATCGAGCTGTCGCCGACCCAGCTGACGGGCGACCTGGACGCGGTGGTGCAGATGCACCAGGCGGGGGTCGAGCCGGCGTCGGCGATCCGGCTCAAGCAGCTGGGCGTGGCGAACGAGGCCGCGACGCAGGTCCGGCTGCACGAGGCGGGGGTGACGCCCGACGATGTGCAGACGCTCCAGGACGCGGGGTACTGGCTTAACGACGATCAGCTGGTGATGCTCGAGCGGGCGGCGGTGGCGTCGCCGGACGTGCAGTCGTTGCGGCGGGCGGGTTATGACCTGACGCTGGCGGAGCTGGTGACGCTGCTGGGGGATCGGCCGCACGGCTGGGACGTGCCGGCCGACTACGCGGTCGCGCTGCAGGCCGACGGGTACCAGACGCTGCCGGTGCAGCAGATCGTGGACTTGTGGCTTCGGCGGGTTCGGCCGGACATGGTGCAGGCGCTGCGGGAGGGTCGGCCGATGCCGGGCCCGCCGGCGCAGGACGGGCTGGACATGGACCGCGTCATCGGCGAGCCGCTGGGCGGTAACGATCAGGCGGACGAGGGATCGGCCGAGGACGACGAGCCCGGGGGCGGGGTCCGCGAGCTGGAGCGGGTGCTGGATCTGCCGTAGGTGGAGCGGTCGATGGACAAAGCCCCGCATGTCCATGCGGGGCTCAGGTCGCTGGTGCACTCAGCGGGCCAGCAAGGTCGTCGGCGAGTTGGGTCCAGCTGCGGATCGGGGGGCGGGGGGGGCGTGGGGCGGTGAGGGCGGCGCGGATGGCGGCGGCGATGGTGGTGGGGTGGCCGGGGGTGTAGGGGAAGCAGCCCGGGGGTGGGGGGGTGTCGTCGCCGGCGGGGGGCAGCAGCTGGCGGGGCAGCAGGATGGGCAGGCGGCAGTAGCGGTACTGGGTGATCTTGAGGCTGTCCGAGAGCGACTCGGCGCCGGGCGGGGTGGTGCGGTTGGCCAGGCCCAAGTCGGCGTGCTGGAGGTAGGGCACGGTGTCGGGAAACGGCATCTCGCCGCGGCCGAGGATGTTGGGGCGGTCCGGCAGCGGGCCCAGGGCGTCGGGGGGGCCGATGACGTGGAACGCACAGGACGGGGCGGCGTCGGCGGCGGCGGCCAGGGCGTCGCGGTCGAACATGCAGTTGCCGACCCACACGGCGTGCTTCTCGAACCGCTGCAGGTCGGCGTTGAGGTACGGATTGTCGTGTGACTGATCGAACAGGTCGGTGGCCAGTCCGTGCGGCTGCAGCTGCACGTGGACGCCGGGGCGGTGGGCGAATCGGTCGCGGAGGGTGCGGGACGGGACGCTGACCAGGTCGGCCTGCTGGGCGACGCAGTCCTCGGCAGCGATGACATCCGGGTGGTTGCAGAGCATCGACAGGTCATCGGAGACTCGGTAGACGCGGCGGGCGGTGGGGTTGAGGGTCTGGAGGCGGGGGTGCAGCAGCAGGCCGGGGGTGGACTCGAGGATGAGCAGGTCGGCTTTTTCGAGCAGCGGCTCGACGGGGCCCAGGGGTAGGCGGTGGTAACGGCGCCACAGCGGGCCGGCCAGGGCGTTGAGCGGTCCGAGGCGGAGGTTCGCGGCGTGGAACGGCGTGCGCCAGACGAAGGCGGTGAGGCTCGGCGGCGGGTCGGAGGGCGGGTCGGTCGGCGGGGCCCCCGGGGCGGGCGGCAGCGGGACGCGGTGCAGCTGGTTGGGCGGGTGCTCGGCGAGGTGGGCCAGCCGATGGTCCTTGCGGAGGCGCGACAGCGGCGAGATCGCCACGGTCATGAACAGCACGTCCCACCCGAGTCGGGCGTAGGCGGCGGCGAGGTGGTGGAAGCCCGCCCGCCGCGGCGAGGGCCAGACGTGGAGGGTGAGCAGGGCGACCGAGGGCACGTGCCGCAGGGTAGCTGCGGCGATGATCGCGGATGCACGCAGCTCAGCCGTGCGTGCCCTTCGTGTCGTAGACCAGCACGCTCTTGCCCGGGTGCTTGCCCGCTTCGTCGAAGATCATCAGCGTGTTGCCATCCGCATTCAGCCACGGCTCGGGCAGGTACCAGCGTTTCTGCGGCCCGACGGTCTTCCCGTCTGGCGTGGCCACGAAGTACCGGCCGAGGTTGCGGCCGTTGAGGTAGACCTGGCCCTTGCTCAGGCCCTTGGGCTCCCAGAACAGCGGCGTGTCCGCGTCCGGCGAGGCCGAGAACCCGCACCGCCACCAGCACGGCAGGCCCGTCGATCTCGCGGGTGCATCCACAAACGCCCCGTCGCTCGGCTCGGTCCATTTAGCGAACCGCCACCCCTTGTGCCCGGTGTGCGTCCCGGTGGTCTGCCACAGGCTCACGTGGCTGGCGATGTCGAACCCGTCGTCGGGCTGGCCCAGCAGCGACAGCGTCAGCTCGTTGGTGCCGGTCGTGAAGCCGCCCTGAGTCGGCTCGAGGACCATCCGCAGGCGGTGGCCGCTGAAGACGCGGTTGAAAAAGCCCGCCGGCTCGCCGTTGATCAGCACGACGGCCGGGAAGTCCATCGCGTCGATCTGCAGCACCATCGCCCGCCGGCTGGCCGGCTTGACCGACCACGTGAACGACCGGCCCAGCGGCAGGTCGCCCTTGCGCTGGTGGTACACCAGCTCGCTCACCGCGAACGGGTCGGCCGGCGGGCCGTCGGCGATCTCGGGCTTGCCGAGCTTCACCGGCGTGACGCTGTACAGCGGGTCGACCATCCCCTTCAAGTCGGTGCCGACCCGCTGGCCGTAGTTGAACCGCCCGAGGTTGTCCGCGAGCACGATCAGCCGACCGGACCCCGGGAGCTTGACGGGCGTCGGCCCATCCTCGGCACCGGGGCCGTTGCCCAGCACGCCCAGCGGCTTGGCCTCGTGGTACAGCGTCAGCCGGTCCTCGCCGCGGGGGCACCAGGTGTCGCCCTTGCCCGCCTTGTTCAGCGGCACGTCGTACCAGCCGTACCCAAAGTCCTGGCCCAGGTGCTCCAGCGACGTGGGGCCGTCGATGTCGCCGTAGCTCGCGTCGCTGCCGTCGAGCATCGTGTCCAGCTCGGCGTGCTGCCAGGACTCGAGCTTCGGCGCGTGCGGCTTGCGCGACCGCTTGGGCTTGTGCTCATGGGTTCGGCCGTCCAGCCCCACCAGTGTCATCGCCGACCAGCCCTGCAGCGGCCGGGGCTGGCCCTCATCGTCGAGCCCGTCGGCCCCGACGATGAGGCCGTCGGCGTGGAGGTACGCCGCGTCGACCTGGTCACGGTTCATCACCACGACAGTCCAGTTCTCGTGCTGGACCACCTCGGGCCTCTTGCCGCCGGGCACCGTGATCGACAGCGGCGTGCCATCGATCGCCAGCAGCCCCTGCGCCCCTTCCGGGCCGTAGAACGCCAGCAGCCGGCCGGCCGCCTGGGCCCACGGCCGAAGGTTCGTGTAGTTGAGGATCGCCCGGCCGCCCAGGTTGGTTTCCAGCAGCAGCCAGGCCACCGGCTCCTTGCCCATCGGCACGTCCAGCGTCAGGCCCTGACGCGTCACGATCTTGACCGAGTCGGCCTTGCTCTTGTCGCCAGCCAGGCAGAAGACCACCTCGCCCTGGGTTCCGGGCAGGTGCAGCACCGAGACCGGGTCGGTGCCGGACTCGACGGGCGCGGCGGCGACGTGCTGCGCCGACGCGTCCAGGTGGGCCAGCACCCCGCCGAAGCGGCTGGCGAACGTACACAGCCGTTTGGTGGCGGCAAACTTCTCGCCGCGGTCGCCCGCCTCGCCCAGCGGGGCGTCGTAGTCGTAGCTCTGGGTCATGTAGCAGGCGGGGTCGTGGACGGTCCGGCCGCCGAAGAAGCCGAACGTCGACCCGCCGTGGAACATGTACAGGTTGGGCATCGCCCCGGCGGCGAGGATCTGGCCCAGCCGGTGGGCGTGGAGGTCGGCCGAAACATTGGTCGTGTGCTCGCCGCCCCACTGATCGAACCAGCCGGTCCAGTACTCGGTGACCAGCCGCGGCGCGTCGGGCTGGACCACGCGGAGCTGCCGCAGGTCGCTGAAGAGGTTTTCGCTGCCGTTCCAGCAGTCAATGGTGCCATCGACCGGCTGCCAGAGCTGGTTGCAGTTGATCAGCGGGGTGCGGGCGCCGTTCTCGGTCAGGTACCGGGCGATCTCGCGGAGATACCCGTCGTGGGCCTGCTGGTTGGTGCAGAACCATTCGTTCTCGACCTGGATCATCAGGATCGGCCCGCCACCCGCCCCGTCGTAGCCGCCCGCCGCCTCGCCGGGGCCGGCGCTGCTGCCCGTCGCCCGGCTGCCCGCCGGGCCCACCGACGTGACCTGCAGGTCCTTGACTTGGTTCATCACCGCTCGCAGGTACCGCCCGCACGCCTCGAGGAACGGCCCGCTGGGCTGCCGCAGCCGCATGGGCCCGGACTTCTTCGTGGTCTCGACGCGGTGCAGCCAGGCCGGCATCCCGCCCATATCCCACTCGGCACAGACGAACGGCCCGGGCCGGAGGATGCACCACATGCCCTCCTCGGCCAGCAGCTCGACGAACGCCCGCAGGTCCAGGTGGTCCTCAAAATCGAACACGCCCGGCTCGGACTCGTGGGCGTTCCAGAAGCAGTACGTCTCGATGCAGTTGAGCCCCGCCTGCTTCGCCGCCCGGATGCGGTCCCGCCACAGGCCCCGCGGGACCCGCGCGTAGTGGATCGCCCCGGAAACCAGCCACACCCGGCGGCCCTCGACGCTGAAGCTCTGGCCGTCATATGTCACGTTTGGCATGCCCGCCACGATAGCCCCCCGGAAGCCGACGCTGAGTCTGCCTCAGGCGGAAGAAGCGTCTGGTATCTGCGGCCAGACCCATCCGGGGGCCGATAACCCCTGCATGTGTGGCATCCTTGGCGTCATCCACCGCGATCCCTCTGCCCGGGTCGACCCCGACCGGCTGGCTGCCGCGCGGGACCTGATGACCCATCGCGGCCCCGACGCCGCCGGGCTCTGGACTCGGCCCGGCGTCGGCCTGGCCCACCGGCGACTGGCCATACTCGACGCCGACCACGGACAACAACCCGCGGTCAGCCCCGACGATCGCTGGGTTCTGGTCTACAACGGCGAGGTCTACAACCACGCCCAGCTCCCGAAGCCGACACCTGAGCGAAGCGAAGGGTCGGATCGGCCGCCCGACACCTCCCACTGCGACACCGACGCCCTCTTCGCCCACCTCATCCACCACGGCCCCGCCGGCCTGAACGACCTCAACGGCATGTTCGCCCTTGCGCTCTGGGACCAGACCGCCCGCGGGCTGCTCCTGGCGCGCGACCGACTCGGCCAAAAGCCCCTGTACTGGCACGCCAACGACGACCTGCTCATCTTCGCCAGCGAGCTCCAGCCGCTGCTGGCCTACCTCGACACCCGGCACCCGCTGGACCTGCCGGCCATCGACCAGTTTTTCGCCCACGGGTACATCCGCTCGCCGCGAACCATCTTCCGCGGCATCCACAAACTGCCCCCCGCCCACACCCTGCAGCTGGACGCCTCGGGCGGCGGCTGGTCATGGCAGGTCAAGCGGTACTGGTCGCTCGAGCCCGGCGACGTCCCCGATGATCCGGACGCGGCGATCGATGAGCTCGAAACTCTGCTCGCCGACGCCGTCAAGCTCCGGATGATCAGCGATGTCCCGCTGGGCACCCTGCTGTCCGGCGGCATCGACTCGGCGATCATCACGTCCCTGGCCGCCCGCGTCGGCAGTGCATCGCCTACCGCATTCACCATCAGCTTCAGCGAGTCCGCCCAGCACGACGAGCTGCCCCACGCCCGGGCCGTCGCCGATTCGGTGGGCGCTCGGCTGGTCGTCGAGCAGGCCACCCACGACGGCTTTGCCGAGCGGCTCGAGGACACCGCCGCGGCGTTCGGCGAACCGTTTGGCAACTTCACGATGTTCCCGATGCACCAGCTCGCTGCCGCCGCCCGGCGGGAGCTGACGGTGGTGCTCAGCGGCCAGGGTGCCGACGAACTCACCGCCGGGTACCCGGGCCGCTACGGGTGGTGCAACGAGCCGACCGCGACCGCCCTGACCCACCACGCCCCGCCGATCGACGACCCGGCCGAGCTGGTGCAGCGCTCCAGCTTCCTGCCTTGGGCCGGGGCCCGCAGCAAGATGCTCAGCCCCGAGTTGCAGCACCAGGCCACCACCGACGCCGCGGTCCCGCGCGACATCGCCGAGCATTGGAGCCGCTGGCACAGCCTCGGCGGCGACCGGCTCAACCGCGTGCTCTACGCCGATGTGATGACCAACCTGCCGGACTACCTCGTGACCATCGAGGAGCGGATGACCATGCGGGCGTCGCTCGAGGCCCGCAACCCGTTCCTGGACCACCGGGTCGTGCGGTACTTGATGTCCTGCCCGCAGTCGCTCAAGCAGCGAGGCGGCGACCACAAGTGGATCCTCCGTCAACTCGCCCACCGCCACGCCCCGGCCACCGCGATCGACAGGCCCAAGCAGGGCTTCACGCCGCCGCTGGCGCACTGGCTCGCCAGGCACCCTCAGGTCATCCGCGAGCACCTCGCCGAAGCCGACCTGATGACCGGCGGTCTTTACAACGCCAACTACCAAAAGTTCCTGCTCGCCGGCCAGTACCCGCAGCAGATGACGATGCCCGTCTTCTATAGCCTGGTCATGGCCGTGTGGGCCAAACGCTACGGCCAGTACGTCGCCGACTGGCCCGCCGCGCCCTCCCAAAGCCCGGGGATGGCCATCTCCGGGCTTTCCGCCACCCCCGTCCCGGCGGCGCGGCCCGCGCCCGCCCCCACCCCCTGGCACGCCGCCCTCCGCGCCCGGAATCCTGAGGCCACCGCCGCCGGCCGATGGTTCTGCCAGGCCCTGGGCAACCTCGCCCCCGGCAGCACCGTGCACATCCCCCACGATCCGCACGCCTGGCACGCGCACCTCGCCGAGGCGAATGGTCACCGGACCACCGCCGACGCCAGCCACGCCGACGCCGTGATCTGCACCACCTTCGCTGCGCTGGATGACGCCCTAGCGGGTCACGGTGGGCCGTGGCTGGCCTGCATCCCCACCCTCGCCGCCGAGCAGCCGCAGATCGCCGCCCGGCTGCAGACCATCGCCGCCCGCTGCAGCCTGCAGGGCGCCCAGGGCGTTACGCTCAGCGAAACGCATCAACTGCTCATCGCCCGCGGGGTGAGCACCGCCCCCGTCGCCAAGGCGGCGTGATCTGACGCGACGCGGGGTGGCACGGCCACTTGTTGGCCGTGGCGGCCGCCGACGTACCCGCGGTCCGACCACGGCTGACAAGCAGCCGTGCCACCCGGAGCATCCATTACATTCCGCGTCATGGACCAGGTCAAGCTTTTTAGCGGCGGCGAGGACGCGATCGGCGATACCGAATCAGCGATCAACGCCTGGCTCGCCGAGAACCCCGGCATCGAGGTCGTCAGCGTCCACGGCAACATGGCTCCCCAGACCGTCTTGCCCGCCGCGGGCAAGACCAGCGCGATCAGCGCCGGCGGCATGGGCGGCAGCGACACCCGCCGCTTCGCCCCCTCCGACGTGCTCGTGATCGTCCACTACCGCACGCAGACCCAACCCACTTAGCCCCGGCCCGTCGTCGGGGCCGAGCCGCGGGTGCATACCCGCGGTCGATCAAGCTCGCCGCGACGCGTCACCCGCCGCGTCACCCACGAACCGCGGACTGCACCCGCGGCTCGCGAATCGTCCTGCCTCTGACGGGGGCGGGTTCATTGCGGCTCGGCCGGCGGCTGCAGCCCGTAGTGCTCGACCAGCGCCCGCATCTTCGGCGCCTCGTCCAGCGGCTGGGCGAGCGACTCGAGATGGCCCCACTGGCCCGACGGCCGCCAGCCCGCGACCAGCACGAACGGCGTGTTGACCGCCAGGCCCGAGTCGTCGTGCCGCTGCAGGTGCTGCCGGTACACCTCGGCGAAACGGGGCGTGCGTTCGACCTGCTGCAGGAACGCGAGGTAGTCCGGGATCAACTCATCGGCGGGGACGCGGGCCCTGCGATTCTGCTGGGTCCGCTGGGCCTCGGGGGTCTCGCGCGACCAGACGCGGTGGTGGGCGGTCAGGTGCGGGCCGCCCTCGTAAGCCACGACCGGCAGGCCGGCCTCGGCGGCCAAGGCGTACTGCATCGCCCGCCGACGGTCCGCGTCGATCTCGTCACCGGTGGTGAACGGCCCGGTCCCGACCCGACGCGACAGCTCGTCCAGGTACTGCTGGACCGTGACCGGCCAATGGTCGACCGACCACTGGGCCATGTCGTGCGAGAAGTAAGTCGTGATGGCGATCGCGTCCACGTCCTGCTGCGGGTCCAAGGCCGCGAGTCGCTGCTCGGTCCGCCAGGCGTCGCCGTAGTTGGTCTGCGTGCCGATGATTCGCACCAGCCGGTCGGTCCCGCCGAACTCCTCCTCGAACGCATTGAAGACCTCCAGGGCCTTGCGGCTGTAGCGGTCATCGAGCCGGTCACCTTCGACGTTTTCGTTCACCCAGTCGGATTGGTCGAAGTTCCAGTTCCAGACCTCGTTGGAATATTCAAGCCAGACGCGATGGTCGTCGTCGAGCGGCTCGGTGGTCTGTTCGCCGGTAGCCCGGTCCACGCCGGTGTGGATCAGGTGGGCAAGGTTGGTCAGGTACTCGGCGTCGGCCAGGTGCGGGACCGTGATCCACATGTCGGTCTCGGTCGCGTTGGCCAGCTGGATCATCGCCTCCCACGGCACGCGTCCGGCGATCGGCTCGTCGGCCGAGCGGTTGTGGTTGCCGACGAGGTAGCTCGCCCAGTTCAGCGGGGTGCGGTCGGCCCAGGTCTGCTGCTGCGAGTGGTTCGTGCCGCCCAGGTCCATGTAGCGGATGTGGGTCCCGCGGAACGGTTCGATGACACGGAGGTAGTCGGGGTTCCAAAGGCCAGCATTTTCACCGCCCGGGATGTAGAGATGGACTTCTCCGATAGGGAACGCTTGGATCTGTAGTTGCGGGCCGTACTCGCCCGGGCCGTCGGGCAGGCGGTAGACGCGGCGGCTGGTGCCCTCGGGATTAAGTTGTTCGTCAATCAGTTCGGCGTCGCGGGGCCGGTCGAGGGTGACGTCACCCGGGCCGGACCACGTGAGCGTGTACTCGCCCGCCGGGTAGGTGCTGCCGTGGTCCACGCCAACTCTGCCGATCACTTGCCGGTCCGGCTCGGCGGCCGCGGGGACGCCGTCGGGGCCCCACTCGGCGACGTCAATCCAACGCATCGTCTTGACCAGGTCGTTGAACGGCGGGTAGGGCATGTAGTAGCTCACGCCGCCCAGGCCGATGCCGACGCGGTGATCTACCGGTGAGGGCGCGGGCTCGGGTTGCGCCGCGGCGGGGACGGCAAGCACGAGGGCGGCGAGGAGGTGGCGCAGTGACATTGCAGGTATTCCTTCAAGAGAGGCGGCCGGGGACTGATCGTTAGCCTTGGCGGAGCCGGGGACCCAGCGGGCGTCAGTCGACCTCGAAGTCGTCTTGGAGTTCGGCGGGCACCCAGGTGTTCAGCGACGACGCACTGGCGTCGATGCGAGACAGCGACACGCTGCCGGCGTGGTCCCAGATGCTGCCATCCGTGTCGACCTGCCAGGGCGAGTTGTTGGCTTGCGTGCCCGGTGCGGCGACGGGCAGGACCGGCTCAATGGTGAATCCATCGAACGACCAGGCGCCCGGGGTGGCCCCGTCGGTGCGACCGTCGCCGTCGCCCAGCAGGACCGTGTTGGCGGGCACGAAATCGATCTGCCTCGCGGGGTTTGCTGGCCGAAAGTCTCCGGGCTGGGCGCCCCCGCCGCTGCTGGAGCCCTGGCGTTGGCCCTGCAGGTCGTCGTTCATGCCGTAGTGGTTCACGCCGTTCTGGTTGTCGATGAGTTCCTGGGCGGACATGAACGGGCAGTTCCAAATGTAGCCGGACTGAGCTTCGACCACGTCAACGCCGGTCATCTTCTGGACGTAATCGGTTTCACGGATGCGGCGGTACCAATCGGCGTTGGCCAGGTCCGGCGGGCTGACGGCGGCGGCCTCGGCGGGATCGCCACGGAAGCGGTAGGGCAGGTAGCCGTCGTAGTCGGTCGCGTAGGTGTTGATGCCCAAGGAGATCTGGCGGATGTTGCTCAAGCACAGCGCAACCCGCGCCGCATCGCGGGCCGCTCCCAACGCGGGCAGCAGCAGGGCGATGAGCAGGGCGATGATGCTGATCACGACCAGCAGCTCGATCAGGGTGAAACCATGGCGGCGGGGCATGGGCGAACTCCTGGGGTATGCAAGCCCGGGGATAGCGATCCCCGGGCTTTGGGCGTGGTCAGCGGCGACGCCGGCCGAGCCCGCCCGGGGCGGACTTGGGCTGACGCTTCAGCATCAGCAGGCCGCCGGCGGCGAGCAGGCAGAGCGACGCGGGCTCGGGGATGACGGCGATTCGATAGCTGACGGTTTGAGCATCGGTGTCGTTGACGAGCACACCTTGGACGGTGCTGCCCTCGTCCACGAGGTTGAAGAAGGGCAGGAGCGACGTGTCGCCCGGCGTGCTGCTTGCGTTGTTGATCCGGACATCCGAGTAGTCCATCAGCAGGAACTGGTCGCCGACCGAGGCGGACCCGGCCACGGCGTCGGCGTCGACGATCGTTTCGATGCTGTCGCCGGCATCGGTGCTGAAGCGGGTGATGTCAAGGAAGGACACGCCGCCGGCGTCAAAGGTGTAGTCCAGCGTGGCGCCGTTGGTACCGACGCCGCGGATCTCCAGACCGTCGAAGCCGCGCTGGTTGGACTCGATGCTGCTGCCGCTGCCGTTGACGGCGATCGTCCCGCCGTCGCCGGCGAAGTCGAACTTTCCGATGCTGTCGATGGTTGCGCCGCTGTTGACGGTGAGCCGGGCCCCGGTTCCATCGAGCACGATACCGCCGCCGAAGGGGCCGCCGGTCCCGGTGCTGCCGACGTTGACGACGCCGCCGGAGTTGACCACGAGCGACGAGTTCACCCCTTCTATATTGAGGTTGGGGCCGTTGTTCTGCGAGTCGCCGGCGGACGTGCCGGCGTTGAGCGTGCCGTTGACGATCATCGTGGTGGTGTCGTCGTCATTGGTGCTGTCCAGCAATGTGTCGTTAAAGCTATTGACGGTGCCGTTGAGATTCACGGTCAAAACGTTAGCTTCGTTGCCGCGGTTCGCGACGCGGAACTCGTCGTTGGACGTCAGCGAGACGCCGGTGTTGACGTTGAGCGTCCGGCTGGTGCGGTCGGCGGTGATGTTGGCGTGGGTGAAGTCCTGGGTGACGGTGATGATGCCGTCGGTCCCGGCGTTGCGGAAGCCGCCCCAGTTGGCGAGGTCGGCCGCGGTGGGTGGGCCGGTCGTCGCGGTCACGGTGTTCTGATTGTACCAGTTGGTGTCGCCCCAGTTGCCGTCGCCGCCTTCCCAGAGCAGGGTGTCGGCGGCGGCGGGGCCGGCAAAGCCGGCGGCGAGGGTCAGAGCGAGGGTGGTCTTGAACTTGTGCATGGGAACCTCCAAGGGGGAACGGGAACTCGAAAACGAAACAGAACGCAACTACGACCCGGGCTCGGCGACGGTGCCGACCCGATGAAATTCCAAAGGAACCACGACCGGGGCACGCGGCGTCCCCGGGTGGCTGATCAGCTCGCACAGCTCGCCGACGGCCGCCTCACCGATCTTGCGGAAGCGGATGAGTACCCGGTCCACCGCCAGTTCCTGGTCCGCGCCCGCGTCGTTGTCGAAGGTGATGACCGACAGGTCCGCCGGGACCCGCAGGCCCAGCCGCCAGGCGGCGGCGACCATCGCCCGGCCCTGGTTGTCGCCGCAGAGCACGGCGGTGGGGCGGTCGGGTTGCCGCAGAAACTTCTCGCACACGTGTACCCGGTACCCCGGCAGGTACTCGCCCGGGCTGGGCCGCGTCAGCTGCTCGAAGCGCGGCACCAGGCCCGCGTCCCGCATCGCCTGTGCGTATCCGGCCAAGCGATCGGCGTTGGCGTAGTGCGGCTCGCCGTGGGCCAGGTCCTGCAGCGACCGCTCGTCGTGGGCCATCGCGATCCGCGTGTGGCCGTGGCGGATCAGGTGCATCGTCGCCTCGTACGCCCCGCCGTGGTCGGCCGGCCTGACGCAGTTGTGCTCCCGCTTGCGGTTGATCCAGATCGAGGGGACGCGGCAGCGGTCGATCATCTCCCGAACCGCCGGCGGCGTGCCGAAGACATAGTTGATCAAGAGCCCGTCCACCGCCTTTTCCCGGACGATCCGCGGGAGCTTCGACTCATCCGCGTCGCCCAGCGCGACCTCGTCGGTGATGGTGTCCCGCACCAGGCAAAGCCCCCGCTGGTGCAACGCCGCGTCCAGCCCCGCCTCGAAGTCCGGCACGAGGACCGAACACGCCTTGTGGGCGCTGCGGATCATCCCGATGTACCCGGTCCGCCCGGTGCGCGTCGCCCGAGCCGAGACGTGCGGCCGGTAGCCCAGCGCATCCGCTGCGGCCATGATCCGCCGGCGGGTCTTGTCGGCGACCGGGGCCTTGCCGCTGAACGCGCGGGAGACCGTGATCTGGGTCACCCCCGCCTGGCGGGCGACGTCCTGCGCGGTGGCGGGGGTCTTGACGGGCATGCAGTGGATCCGAGGAAGCGACGAGACGCGGCAGCCGGCCGATCCCGACTGACAACGTAAACATGACAACCTAAACATACACCCCCCCCAGGCTTTGTCAAGGGGTTACCGTGGTTGGCCTTGCTCCCGCGCTCTAGGTGAATCCATGCCCGACCGCCCCCACATCCTCTGGCTTTGCACCGATTCCCAGCGGTGGGACACCCTCGGCTGCTACGGCAACCCGCACGTTCGCACCCCTCATCTGGACGCCCTGGCCGGCCGCGGCACGCGATATGACCTCGCGATCGCCCAGAACCCGCTGTGCACCCCGTCACGCGGGAGCTTCCTCACCGGGCGGTATCCCTCGGCGACGGGGCTGGTGATGAACGGCCAGCGATGTCCCGCCGACCTTCGGCCGATCCCCGCCCGCTTCCGCGACGCGGGGTACCGCACCGGCCTGGTCGGCAAGCTGCACCTGACCGCCTGCGACCAGCGATTCCGCATGGGCGAGCGCTGGTGGGACTACGGCCCCCGCGAGTGGGCCGTGGGCGTCGAGCCGCGGTTCATTGACGACGGGTATCAGAGCTTTGAGTGGGACCACGCCGCCCGCACCGACGACCCCAGCAGTGCCTACAGCCGCTGGCTCGATCAGCAGGACGCCGACCCCCCGGAAACGCCCACGGTCGCCGACCGCAAGGCACTCGTCCAGCCGGGCATGCCCGAGCCGCTTCACCAGACCACGTGGTGCGTCGAGCGGGCGATCGATTTCATCGGCGCCGATCCGTCGTCGGCGTGGTTCGCGTCGATCAACTTCTTCGACCCGCACTACAAGTTCAACCCGCCCCCGGAATTGCTCGCCGGTTACCGCGATCGCCTGGCTCGGATGCCGCTGCCCCGGCGTCGCGAGGGCGAACTCGATCATCTGCCGGCCGCGTTCGGCAAGGCCGCCGACCGTTTTGCTCACATGACCGACGACGACCACCGACTCGCCATCGCGGCCTACTACGCCATGATCGACCTGATCGACCGCCAGGTCGGCAGGCTGCTGGAACACCTCGACGCCACCGGCCAGCTCGAGAACACCCTCGTGGTCTTCATGTCCGACCACGGCGAGATGCTCGGCGACCACGGGCTCTACACCAAGGACGCCTTCCTCTACGACCCCGCGGTCCGCGTCCCGCTCATCCTCGCGGGCCCGGGTGTCCCGGCCGGCCAAGTGGTCGACGCCCCCGTGGAGCTGGTCGACCTGGCCCCGACGCTGCTCGACGCCGCGGGCCTGAGTTCCGGGCCACACCACATGCACGGCAGGTCCCTGCTCGCCACCGGCACCGGCCGCCACGACCCGCCGCGGACGGACGCGTTTGCGGAGTTTCACAACGCGACCCCCGATGGTCTTGAAACCCACGCGACCATGATCCGCACCCGCGGAGCAAAGCTCGTGATCCACGACCCGCCCGATGCCGATCCCCGCCAACCGATCGGCGAGCTCTACGACCTGACCGCCGACCCGCACGAGCTGCACAACCGCTTCGACGACCCGCAATACGCCGAACTCAAGATTGAGCTGCTCACCCGACTGGCCCTCCGCCAGCAACGCATGGCCAGCCCGCTGCCCGCGCGGATCGGGGCGTTTTAGGTTCGCTGGCTTGCTTCTTGGCGGATGCCGACGCACCCTCGATTTGCCCACGGCTGATAGGCAGCCGCGCCACGCAGAGCTTTGATGCCGGGGTGGCACGGCCACTTGCTGGCCGTGGCGGATGCCGCCGCACCCTCAATCTGCCCACGGGTGACAAGCAGCCGCGCCACCCAGAGCTTTGATGCCGGGGTGGCACGGCCATTTGCTGGCCGTGGCGGATGCCGACGCACTCTCGATTTGCCCACGGCTGATAAGCAGCCGCGCCACCCAAAGCTTTGCTGCCGGGGTGGCACGGCCA
>CAZVBW010000047.1:0-5696 GCA_964625505.1 uncultured Phycisphaeraceae bacterium | reverse complement strand
AGCTTTGCTGCCGGGGTGGCACGGCCACTTGCTGGCCGTGGCGGATGCCGACGCACCCTCGATTCGCCCACGGCTGATAAGCAGCCGTGCCACCCAGAGCTTTGATGCCGGGGTGGCACGGCCACTTGCTGACCGTGCCCAGAACCTCGCCGTTCCAAGGGCCCGGGCCGCACTGCCACTGCAGCGGCGTGTTATCGCTGCAGCTTCATCGAGCCCTAGCATCCGCGGATGCACCCGGTCCGGCGTTGGTTCAAGCAGCATGTCGGGCCGCGGCCGTTCGGGTTTCAGGAACAGGCGTGGGAGGCGCAACTCGCCGGCCGTAGCGGGCTGATCCACGCGCCGACCGGGATGGGCAAGACGCTCTCGGCGTTCCTGCCGAGCCTGATGCGGTGGGTCGATGAACACCTGGACACGTCGGCCTGGGCCGCGGCGAAGCCCGAGCCGCTGCGCGTGCTCTGGATCACGCCGTTGCGGGCGCTGGCCAGCGACACCGAGCAGGCCCTGCGTCGGCCGTGCGGGGACCTTGGACTGCCGTGGACGGTGGGCCGGCGGACCGGGGACGTGTCCAGCACGGTCAAGGCCAAGCAGCGAAAAGCCATGCCCTCGGTCCTGGTGACCACGCCCGAGTCGCTGTCGGTGCTGCTGAGCTACCCCGAGTCGCAGCGGCTGCTGGGCACGTTGTGGACAGTGGTCTGCGACGAGTGGCACGAGCTGATGAGCACCAAGCGGGGCACGCAGGCCGAGCTGGGCCTGGCGCGGCTACGGGCGTGGAACCCGGGGCTGACCACGTGGGGGCTCTCGGCGACGTTGGGGAATCTGGGGGAGGCAATGGGGGTGTTGTTGGGGGGTGATCCCGGTGGCGCATCAGGGGAGGGCGAGGCTCCCGCCGAGCCGCGGACCCCGGCGGCCGACGGCTCAGCAGGAGCTTCGCCCTCCCGGGATTCGGCGGGGCGTCCGGGGGTGATGGTGCAGGGGCAGCAGCACAAGGAGGTGCGGATCGACACGTTGATCCCGCCGGACATCGAGCGGTTTCCGTGGGCGGGGCACCTGGGCATCCGGATGCTCGAGCCGGTCATCGAGGCGGTGGAGTCGGCCCGGACGACGCTGGTGTTCACCAACACGCGGAGCCAGTCGGAGATCTGGTTCAGCCGGATCACGCAGGCGAAACCGGACTGGGCCCGGGACGTGGCGCTGCATCACGGGTCGATCGACCGGGAGGTGCGGGACGCGGTGGAGGATCGGCTGCGGGCGGGGGACATCAGGTGCGTGGTTTGCACGTCGTCGCTGGACCTCGGGGTGGACTTTTCACCGGTAGACCAGGTGATACAGATCGGCAGTCCCAAAGGCGTGGCTAGGTTGCTACAACGGGCGGGGCGCAGCGGGCACCAACCCGGTGCGGTGAGCCGGGTGGTGGGTGTGCCGACCAACGCGTTCGAGCTGGTCGAGTTTGCCGCGGCCCGGGATGCCGCCCAGCGGCGCGAAATCGAGAGCCGGCCGGCGCTGAACCGGCCGCTGGATGTCTTGGTGCAGCACCTGGTCACGGTCGGGATGGGCGGCGGGTTCGACTTGGACGCGATGTATGACGAGGTGCAAACCACGCATGCTTATGCCGGGCTGAGCGAGCAGGAGTGGGACTGGTGTCTGGACTTCTGCACGCGGGGCGGCGACGCGCTCAAGGCGTACCCGGAGTACGCCAAGCTGGTGCCGGACCCCGACGACGCCGGGCGGCTGAAGGTCGGCGAGCCGCGGATCGCCCGGCTGCACCGGATGGGCATCGGCACGATTACGTCCAGCACCGCGATGCTCGTCAAGTTGGTCCGCGGCCGGACGCTGGGCACGGTCGAGGAGGGGTTCATCGGCAAGCTCCGGCCCGGCGACCGGTTCGTCTTCGCCGGCCAGGCGCTGGAACTGGTGCGGACCCGCTCGATGACGGCCGAAGTGCGTCGTGCCAAGTCGCCCAAGGGGGCGATCCCGACGTGGCAGGGCGGCAAGAGCCCGCTGAGCACGCAGCTGGCCGCGGCGGTACGGCGGAAGCTGCACGAGTCGAATCGACCGGCGGAAGATCCCCCGGAAGATGACCCGTCGATCGACCCGGAGATGCAGGCGATGGCCCCGCTGCTTCAGCTGCAGCGGCGGGTGTCGATGCTGCCGGGCGAGGGCCAGCTGCTGCTGGAGCGGGTGGACACCGAGGCGGGGCATCACCACTTCCTGTACCCGCTGCAGGGCCGGCTGGTCCATGAGGGGCTGGGGGCGTTGCTGGCGTTCCGGCTTGCTCGGCGGGAGCCGAACACAATCAACGTCACCGTGAACGACTACGGGCTGGAGCTGCTGACGACCCGGCCGCTGCCGGACGTTGAGGCGGCGTGGCGGGAGGCGCTGTCGGCTGAAGGGCTGCTGGATGATCTGCTGGCGTGCGTGAACTCCAGCGAGCTGGCCCGTCGGCGGTTCCGGGATATCGCCCGGATCGCCGGGCTCGTATTTCAGGGCTACCCGGGGCAGGGTAAATCGGCCCGCCAGTTGCAAGCTTCCAGCGAGCTGTTCTTCGACGTGCTCAAGGACTTCGACCCGGAGAATTTGTTGCTGGATCAGGCCCGGCGGGAGGTCCTGGACCGGGAGCTGGAGGTGCAGCGGCTGCGCGGGGCGCTGGAGGCCTTGTCGTCGCAGGAACTGATCTTCCGAAGGCTGGACCGGTTGAGCCCGCTGAGTTTTCCGCTGTTCGCGGAGTCGCTGCGGGAACAGCACGTGAGCACCGAGTCGTGGGAAGATCGGCTGCGGGAGCTGGCGGCCCAGCTGGAGGCGCAACTTGACGGCGAAGACCCCGGAAACGAGCCGGGCGCTGCGAGCCCGGATTCAGAGCGGCCGAGGGTCAAGGGCGGTCGGCGACGGAAGCGGCGGGTGGTCAAGGAGCGGTAGGGCGGGCGGGTCTGCGGAACGGGGGCCAGGCCGGATCCGGGCTCACAGAGCCCGGCTCGCTGAGGCTACGATGGGCGTTTGAACGCACCACGGGACCAACTTGCCGCGGCGATGGAACGCCGGGGGACCGAGTGCAAGGAGGCACGGATGCCTGAATCGCAGATGCTGGAGTGGGCGGGGCAGCGGTGGGAACTGCTGGCCGGGCGGGCGGCGTGGTGGCCCGCGGCGCGGACGCTGATCGCGGCCGATTTGCACCTTGGCAAGGCCCGGCACTTCCGGGCTCACGGCGTGCCCGTGCCCCGCGGCACGACCGGCGACACGCTCGGCCGGCTGACCGACTTGCTGCATCAGACCGCCGCCCGCCGCCTGCTCGTGCTGGGCGACCTGTTCCACGCAAGGGCCGGCGTCGATGCGGGGCTGGTCCAGCAGCTGACCGCCTGGCGGACGACGCACCCGGGGGTGACGATGCTCAACGTCCGGGGCAACCACGATCAGCGGGCCGGGGACCCGCCCCCGGAGGTGGACATCCGGTGTATCGATCGGCTCAGCGAGGCGGACGTCGACTTTGTGCATGACCCGGCGGCGGCGAGCGACCTGCCGATCATGGCCGGCCACATCCACCCGTGCGTGAAGCTTGGCGGCCGCGGCGGCGACCGGATGCGGGCCCCGTGTTTCCACTTCGGGCCCCGTGTCGCGGTGCTGCCGGCCTTCGGGGCATTCACCGGCTGCCACCCAATGCCCGTCCGCCGCGGCGACGCGGTGTTCGTCGTCGGGCCCGGCACGATCATGCAGCTGACCGGGTCGCGGCGGCCCGCCCACGCCTGAAGGCGTGGGCTTTAGGCGTGGTCCAACGCGTCGTCGGGGAGCTCGGCGTTGGTGTAGACGTTCTGGACGTCGTCGTGGTCTTCCAGGGCGTCGATGAGTTTGGCGACGCGGGTGGCTTCTTTGCCTTCGGGGGCGACGGTGTCCAGGGGGACCATGGTGACGCTGCCTGAGTCGATGGTGTAGCCGGCATCGGCGAGGCTTTTGCGGACCTGCTGGTAGTCGGTCGGGGCGGTGGTGACCACGAAGATATCGTCGTCGGCTTCTATATCTTCGGCGCCGGCTTCGAGGGCGGCTTCCATGACGTCTTCTTCGGACAGGCCGTCGCCGGTGATGACGATCTGGCCCTGCTGTTGGAAGTTGAACGCGACGCAGCCGGTCTGGCCGAGCGACCCGCCGTGGTTCTCGAAGATCTTGCGGACTTCCGGTGCGGTGCGGTGGCGGTTGTCGGTGAGGATGTCGAGCATCATCGCTGCGCCGCCGGGGCCGTAGCCCTCGTAGATGACTTCCTCGTAGTCGGCCCCTTCGGTGTCGCCGCTGCCCTTCTTGACGGCGTTCTCAATCGTGTCCTTGGGCATGTTCTGCGCCTTGGCCTCGTCGATGGCGTAGCGCAGGGTGAGGTTGGCATCGGGGTCCGGGCCGCCGTGCTTGGCGGCGACGATGATGGCGCGGGCGCACTTGCTCCACATCTTGGAGCGGCGGGCGTCCTGGCGGCCCTTGCGGTGCTTGATGTTGGCCCACTTGCTGTGTCCGGCCATGGGTGCTCCTTGGTGGCGTCGAGCCGGGCAGTGTAGATCGTGACGGAGCGGGAACCACAGAGGCACAGAGGCACGGAGGAAGGCAGGCTGGTTTTGCGGGCTGACTCAGGCATGCCGTTTCTGATCAGTATTTTTCCCCAAGCTCTGCTGATTGATTGGTTCTGCTTCTCTGTGCCGCCGCGCCTCTGTGGTTGATTTTCCCCGGGGCGGATTAGCCTGCCGCCATGGTGAAGCGGGTGCTTTGGATTGGGAACAGCTACATCGGGCGGAACGATCTGCCGGGGATGGTGGCGACGCTTTGCGGGGCGAAGGGGTTGGAACTGGAGCAAGAGCAGGTCACGCCGGGCGGCTGTTCGCTGATCGCGCACCATCGGCGGGCGGGGGGTGAGTTGATTGATGAGGCGCGGTGGGATGTGGTGGTGTTGCAGGAGCAGAGCACCAAGCCGGTGAAGAGCCCGGCGAAGTTTGAAGAGGCGGCGGACTTGATGGTGGAGCGGGTGAAGGCGGTGGGGGCGACGCCGGTGCTGTACCTGACGTGGGCGCGGCGGGATCGTCCGGAGACGCAGCAGCAGCTGACGGACGGGTACCGGGCGGTGGCCCAGCGGCACGGGGCAAAGGTCGCGGCGGTGGGGGAGGCGTGGCGGGCGGTGAGGGAGGCGATGGGCGACGACGCCGATGCGCTGCTGTTCGAGGCGGATGGGAGTCACCCGACGCCGGCGGGCAGTTACCTGGCGGCGCTGGTGTTTGCCGGTGTGTTGACGGGGCGGTCGCCGCGGGGGTTGCCGGATCCGGTGGGGTTGGAGGCGGGGGTGCGGAAGGTGTTGCAGGGGGCTGCGGCGGGAGTGGGCTAAGAGCTTATTTCACAGCCGGTGGGTGGCACTGACAAGCGGAGCTTGTCAGTGGGTTGCGACGCTTCACTGACAAGCCGCCGAGCCGCCTTGTCAGTGCCACCCTTCGCTGAACTCTGGCTGTGAAACAAGCTCTAAGCCGCGAGCGGCTTGATCCGGCCCTTCGCTGCGCTCAGGACTCGGCGTCCAAGCGATATGTTGCGGGGATGAGTCGAGCGAGCAGCGAAGCGCCGTTGATGGTGAGTGTGAGTGGAGTGCGGGGGATCGTGGGCGGGTCGTTGGGGCCGGTCGATGCGTGCCGGTATGGGTGGTTGTTGGGGGATTGGTTGCGGGGTCGTGCGGGGGTCGGGCTGAG
>CAZVBW010000046.1:27998-31937 GCA_964625505.1 uncultured Phycisphaeraceae bacterium | reverse complement strand
CGCCAGGCCGAGGCCACCGCCCGCCACGACGCCGCCCGCGACCAGGCCCTCCAGGCCGCCGGCCAACTCGAACAGACCGAGGCCCGCCTCGCCCAGGCCGCCCAGCTCAAGCAGCAGACCGCCGACGAACTCACCCAGACCCGTCGGGACACCGACGCCCGCCAGCAGGCCCTGGCCACCCTCGAACGCGACGCCCACGGCCTCGAGGTCCAGCTCCGCGAGGCCCAAGTCAAGGTCCAGGCCCTCACCGAGCGAGCCACCGAACAGCTCGAGCTCGACCTCAAATCCGCGTACCGCGACGCGCTGTCGCGCTCAACCCCCGAAGCCGACGCTGAGCAAAGCGAAGCGTCTGGTACCGCCCCCGAAGCCGACGCTGAGCAAAGCGAAGCGTCTGGTACGGCTGAAACCTCCGACACCGTGGAGGACACGCCGCCCCATCTTCCGGGGGCGTTCAACATCGACCTCCCCGCCGCCCGCTCCCGCATGTCCGAGCTGCGCGACCGCCTGGTCCGCCTGGGCCCGGTCAACCACGAGGCCGTCAGCGAGCAGGAGCAGCTGGAAGGTAAGCAAGAATCGCTCGCCGCCCAGCTTGAAGACATACAGGTCGGCCGAAAGAAACTCGAAGAACTGATCGACCGCCTCAGCGACCGCTGCCGCGAACGGTTCGAGCAGACCTTCGCCGAGGTCGCCGAAAACTTCGCCGGCCAGGACGGCCTGTTCCGTAAGCTCTTTGGCGGGGGTCGGGCCACCCTCAAGCTCGAGCAGCCCGAAGAAGGCGACGCCGACGTGCTCGAAGCCGGCATCCAGATCATGGCCAAGCCCCCCGGCAAAGAGCCCCGGGCCCTGTCGCAACTTTCCGGCGGCGAAAAAACGATGACCGCGGTCGCCCTGCTGCTCGCGATCTTCAAGTCCAAGCCTTCGCCCTACGCCATCCTCGACGAGGTCGACGCCGCCCTGGACGAAGCCAACGTCGAACGCTTTACCCAGGTGGTCCAAGGCTTCCTGGACCGCAGCCACTTCATCATCATCACCCACCACAAACGGACCATGCAGGTCTGCGACGAGCTCTACGGCATCACCATGCAGGAGCGCGGCGTGTCCAAACGCGTCGCCGTCCGCTTCGATCAGGTCGCCGCCGACGGCTCGATCGCCCCCGAAGCCGCCGCACAAGAAGCCGACGCCGCCCCCGAAGCCGACGCTGAGCAAAGCGAAGCGTCTGGTATCCCGTCCGCCGCCCCCGCCCCCGACGACCCCAACCCCCTCCCGATGCACCCGGTACCCGACGACCAAGTCCAGACCCCGACGGAGCCCCGCACCCGCACCAACCGCGAGAAACTCGCCGCCATGCTCGGCGACCGCTCCCCCGTCGAAGCGGCGTGAAGCCCGCGACACTCCACATCGCCAGCCGCGGGTGCATACCCGCGGTCGCTCAATCGCGCGGCGCGCCTCAGACCCACCGCACCCTCTCAACGTCCGCGGGTATTCACCCGCGGCTGGTATCTCCCGTTTATTAATCTCTGGATGGTCATAACGCGGGCGTGTGCCACACCTCGGCCGACGGCCGATGTGTGCTTTGGCGCCAACCGCGGTCCGCACACGTCGCCGCCGAGCCGGCGAGGTGTGCCACACCTCACCTGATGCATTCTGGCCATCTCGTTCTCAACTGCCCGCGGACGTCAGCCCGCGCTCTCCCCGCGAAGCCGCCCCCGACACCCCCGCCCCATACACTCCACCCATGGACCCCGCCCACCCACGCGTGACCCTCATCGGCACCGGCTCCATGGGCACCGTCATGGCCGCCCTGCTCGCCTCCCGCGGCGTCCAGACCACCGTCTGGGGCCGCCGCCAAGCGCAGGTCGACGCCCTCCAGCAGACCCGCGTCAACGCCGCCTACCTCCCGGGCCACCGACTCGACGAGTCCATCCACTTCACCAGCGACCCGGCCCGCGCCTTCGCCCACACCGACCTCATCGTCTCCTCCGTGCCCACCCAGCACATCCGCGCGACCTGGGCCAGCCTCGCCCCCCACGTCCCCGCCGACACCGCCATCGGCGTGGCCTCCATGGCCAAGGGCATCGAGCAGGACACCCTCCTGCGTCCCACCCAGATCATCGCCCAGGCCCTGGCTCAGCACGGCCCCGACACCGACACGACCCACCGCCCCCTCGCCTCCATCTCCGGCCCCACCGTCGCCGACGAACTGGCCCGCAACCTGCCCGCGACCGCCGCCGCCGCCGCCGAGGACGAGGCCTTCGCCCAGGCCCTGCAGCAGACGTTTACCACCGACTGGTTCCGCGTCTACACCAACACCGACCTGCTGGGCGTCGAACTCGCCGGGGCCACGAAAAACGTCATCGCACTCGCCGCCGGGATGCTCGACGGCCTCCAGGCCGGCATCAACGCCAAGTCCGCCCTGCTGGCCCGCGGCCTGGCCGAGATCACCCGCCTGGGCCTGGCCATGGGCGCCGAGGCCTCGACCTTCTCCGGCCTCACCGGCGTGGGCGACCTGGCCACCACCTGCTTCTCACCCACCGGCCGTAACCGCACCTGCGGCGAGGCCCTGGGCCGCGGTCGAAAGCTCGACGACGTCCTCGAGCAAATGCCCGGCATCGTCGAGGGCGTCCCCACCACCCGCTCGGTCCTGCGCCTCTGCGAACAGCACGACGTCGAGATGCCCATCACCGCCGCCGTCCACGACGTGCTCTTCGAAGGCCTGGACCCCCTCCAAGCCATCAGCCAACTCATGTCCCGCGACCCCAAAGCTGAAGGCGCCGGCTGAACGCAGCGCCCATCACCCTCCCCGTTTACTGACTTCTAGATAGCCAAAGCGCGCTGGGGCTGGCGCTGGGGGCGGGTGGGTGGCATGATTGGCTGATGCGAACCACCGGCTCGGCGGAACTTCTGGAACAACGTCGGACGTTTGCCGCTCGGATGTTTGAGCGGGGTGACGCGTCGGCATTGATTGCTCCGATCCTGGATGTGCACGTGCAGACGGTGCGGGCGTGGCGTCGGGAGTATCAGGCCGGCGGGCTGCGGGCGTTGGCGGCTAGGCCTCACCCGGCCCGGCCGTGCAAGCTGGACGATCTGCAGAAGCAGCGGCTGCTGGAGCTGCTGGACCAGCCGCCCCGCGAGCACGGCTACGACGCGTGGTTGTGGACCACCGAGCTGATCGCCCGGCTGATCAAGGACCGCTTCGACGTGGACTACCACCACGATCATGTGGGCGTGATCTTGCATCAACTGGGCTACAGCTATCAGCGGCCGGCGCTGCGGGCCCGCGAGCGTGACGAGGCGGCAATCACGCAGTGGGCCGATGTGCACTGGCCGCAGGTCGTGGCCGACGCCCGCCGGCGTGGGGCGACGCTGTGCTTCGTGGACGAGGCGGGATTCCGGATGATCCCGTCGGTCAAAAAGCAGTGGGCCCGGGCCGGGCACACGCCGGTGATCAAGCATCGCAACCGCTGGTACCGAAAAGTCAGCGTGATCGGTGCGTTGACCGCCCGGCCCGACGACGACCGGCCCGAGGCCCTGGGCGTGCAGCTGGACTGGCACCCGGGCAGCCATGTCGACCAAGCGAAGGTGGTCGAGTTTTTGAGCAAGCTCACCGCCGCCGTGCCCGGGCCGCTGACGGTGGTCTGGGACAACCTCAGCTCGCACAAGGGCCCGGCGGTCCGGGCGTTCCTGGCCGACCACCCACACGTGCACATCGAACGCCTGCCCGCCTACGCCCCGGAGCTGAACCCCATCGAGGGCCTCTGGTGCAACAGCAAACACCACCGGATGGCCAACCACCAGATCGCCGACCTGGATCAACTCACCGTCGCCGCGCAAGAGGCCACCGCCCAGGCCGCCGAGCCTCACCTGCTACACGCCGCGATCCGACAAACCGGCCTGCACCACGCGCTTTGGCCGCGCAGCGCTCAGTAGCGGGTGCAGCGA
>CAZVBW010000046.1:12398-27988 GCA_964625505.1 uncultured Phycisphaeraceae bacterium | reverse complement strand
GAAGCTGCACCCGCCCGCGGCACCGCCGCGTCGGCATCGCTTCCCTAGCCGCGGGTGAATACCCGCGGTCGGTGGGTGTCGCCGCGGCCTCGAACGACGCGGCGCGCTTCGGCGACCGCGGGTATGCACCCGCGGCTGGGGAAGTCGTGTAACGCATGCCCTGCCTTGTCCGAGCCCGTCGCGTCAGCAACGGTCCGAGGCAGCCGCGTTGGGCCGCCGATGCAGATCGCAGCGCGCTACGAGCCGCGGGTGAATGCCCGCGGTCGCTCAGTATCGCCGCGGGTACCAACCCTGCCGCCCCCTTCGGCGGCCGCGGGTATCCACCCGCGGCTAGCGGGGCCGCGCCTTCATCACGTGCCCCCATGGCGGAGGGCGGTTCCCCGTTTAGCGGTTGCAGCGAAGCTGCACCCGCCCACGCCCCCGGCACCGCCGCGTCCACGCCGCTTCAAAACAGCAGCCGAAACTCCAGCATCACCGACGCCCGCGTCTCCGGTCGGCCGTCCAGGTCCTGCGCCACCGGCACCGCCACCGACCCGCTCAACACCCACCGCGCCGCCTCGTACATCAGCCCCGGGGCCAGCAGCAGCTCGGTGTCGCCGTTCGTCTCGTACCGGCCCAGCAGCTCGATCGATGCATAGCTTGATCCATACGTCTGCGCGGTGTACCGCTCGGGGCTCAGCCGCCAGAGGTAGCCCAGATCGCCACGCACGGCGTCGGCGTCCTGGTCGCCGAACATGACCGGGTTGCCGCGGTCGCCGGTGTTCCACTTGTATAGAACCGATGCGTTCATGCCGTGCCGCCCGGCGATCCGGGTGTACGCCGCGCCGAAGTAGCCATCAAACGAGTCGCTGGTGAACCCGTCGTCACCGCTGGGCAGCTCGACGCCCCCGAAGACGACCGCCCGCTGCGTGTCGATCGGCCCGGTGTCCCGTTGCCAGAACCGGTGCTGGACCATCACCCGCGGGTCCTCGAAGCCCACCGCCGCGTCGTCCTCGGGCGCCGCAGCCCCCGCGGGCAGGTCGGTGAAATTGCGGTACACCACCGGCAGGTGGCCCATCACGGTCCAGTCGCCGCTGAGGCCGTAGCCAACCACCGTCTCGGCCCGCAGCTGCTCGACATCCGGGTTGCCGTACCGCGTGTGCTCGAAGAACTGCCGCACCACCGTGACCCCGCGCCCCGGCTGCACCGCCGCGGATGAACGCGACGTCTGCTGCCCCGCCGCCGGCAGGCCCACCGCCAGCAGCAGCAGTGCGAATGCAATGCACCCGGTCCGCATCATCACGACGCCTCGCCATCGGCGTCGCCGGGCATGATGACGCGCTGCGGCGTAAAGCCCGCGTCATGCACCGCCTGCTCCAGCTGCTCGGCGGTCGGGCCCGGCCGCACCGCCGGATCGATGCCGACCACCGCCTCGCCCGTGCCCAGGTCCAGCTCCACCGACATCACGCCCGGCAGCCGCACCAGCTGCTGCGTCAGGCTGTGGGCACACGCCGGGCAACTCAGCCCCGCCGCCTGCACCCGCGCCACCTCCAGCCCCTCGGCGACCTGTGGCCCATCACCCGCCGCCTGCGTCGCCGGCCCCGGCTCACCGCCCGACGCACAACCCAGCAGACCCAACATCACCACCATCAACAACGCACGCTTCACGAGATGCTCCTTTCGATCTGCTTCATCCTAGATCATGCGTCGCTGCGCCACACCTCCCGCGCATCCGCACAACGCCCCGTCCACTACCCTCCCCGCCCATGGCTTTGCTATCTGTTGCCAACGTCGAGTTCGCCATCGGCGACCGCCCGCTGCTCGAAGGGGTGTCGCTTACGCTCCAGGCCGGCGAACACGTCGGGCTCGTGGGCCGCAACGGCTGCGGCAAGTCCACCCTGCTCAAGCTCATCGCCGGGCTGGACAACCTCAAGCTCGACGACGGCCAGATCCAGCTCGCCAGCGGTGCCACCGCCGGCTACCTCCACCAGGACCCCCGCCTCGACGCCGACCTCACGCTCCGCCAGGAGGCCCTGTCCGCCGTCGCCTCCCGCGATGCCCTGCAGGCCAAGCTCGACCAGCTCGCCGACGCCATGGGCGAGGCCCCACCGGAAGATATTGACCGGTTGCTCGAGGAGTACGCGGCGGTCGAGCATCAGATGGAAGCGGCCGGCGGGTACACCGGTGAGCATGTGATCGACCAGACGCTCGTGGGCGTCGGCCTGGACGAATCGCTGTGGGACGTGCCGGTGCCCGGGCTCTCGGGCGGGCAGAAGGGCCGGCTCGCGCTGGCCAAGCTGCTGCTGACCGGCCCGGATGTGCTGCTGCTGGACGAGCCGACCAACCACCTGGATATCGCCGGCCGAACCTGGCTCGAGCAGTACCTCGCCGACTACCGCGGGGCGGTGCTCGTGATCAGCCACGACCGCTGGCTGCTGGACCGCTGCGTCCGCAAGATCTACGAGCTGCAAAACGGCGTGCTCGAGGAGTACCCCGGCAACTACCACGCGTACCTCGAACAGCGGCACGTCCGCCGGCTCGACCAGCAGCGCGCCCGCGAAAAACAGCAGACCCACATCAAGCAGCAGCAGGCGTTCATCGACCGCTACAAGGCCGGCCAGCGCGCCAAACAAGCCCACGGCCGGCAGAAGCGCCTCGAGCGCTACATCCGTGACGAGCTGATCGAGGCCCCGCCCGAGCTGGCGGACATGTCGCTCAAGCTCGAGCCCAAGACCCGCAGCGGCGACCTGGTCATCGAGGCCGAGCGGCTGGGGGTGACCCACGATCAGAACCAGCTTTTCGCCGACCTGGACCTATCACTCAAACGCGGCGAACGGCTCGGGATCATTGGTCCAAACGGGGCGGGAAAATCGACACTCGTCCGCTGCCTGCTCGGCGAGCAGAAGCCCACCGCCGGCAAGTCCCGCCTCGGTGCCCAGGTCAGCGTCGGCCACTTCACCCAGTCCCACGACCACCTCGACGGGACCCTCAGCGTCGTGGAGTACCTCCGCAAGCACGTGCCCGGTCAAATGGAACAGCCCGCCCGCGACCTCGCCGGCGCGTTCCTGTTCCGGGGCGACGAGCAGGACAAGCCGATGTCCGCGTTCTCCGGCGGCGAGCGCAGCCGGGCCGTCCTCGCCGGGCTCATGGCCGAGGGCCACAACCTGCTGGTCCTCGACGAACCGACCAATCACCTGGACATCCCCAGCACCGAACGCCTCGAAGACGCGCTGCTGGGTTACACGTCCAGCGAAAAACGCTTCAGCAAGGGCAGCGTGGTGGGCCAGGCGGGCACGCTCATCCTGATCAGCCATGACCGGATGCTGCTGGACAAGCTGGTCGACCGGATGGTCATCCTCAACGGGCAGGGGAACGCGAAGCTGGTCCTGGGCAGCTACCACGACCACGCGGACCTGATCGAGAAGCCGGCAAATACCCCCGCCGGTGACCCGCCCGCCAAAAAGCCAGCCCCGGCAACGAAGCCCGCCGGCGACCGCAACCCCAAGGCCAAGAGCAAGGGCAAGATGAAGTCCCGCCCCTTCGGGGGCCTGTCGGACGCCAAGCTCGAGTCCCGCATCGAGTCGCTGGAGTCGAAGGTCGCCGAACTGGACCAACAGCTTGCCGACCCCGCGATTTACCAGGATCACAAACGATTCAGCGATCTACAGAATCAACGCGAGAAGCTCGCCGGCGAGCTCGCGCCGCTCGAAATGGAATGGACTGAGCGGGCGGGATAGATGTTCCGACCGAAACACACGCGTCATCTTCGAGCCGCGGGTGCATACCCGCGGTAGGTCTGTTTCGCGGTGGCCACGAACTGCGCGGCGCGCTTCGGCTACCGCGGGTATTCACCCGCGGCTAGGGATGCCACCGCTGCCGACAGCAGGCGTGCTACAGCCCGATGCCCACGCCGACGCCGAAGCGGGGTTGGTTGTCGTGCTGCGGGCGTTGCCGGACGAAGGAGACCGACTGCTGGACGGGGCGGTCGGCGACCTGCAGCGTCCAGCGGAGGTTCAGGCCGGTGAGGTCGAAGCGGCTGGGCCGCTGGTCTGGCGGGAACGGGAACAGGGCGGTCAGTTCGCCGCGGGTTCCGGGCTCGACGGTGAGCACGTCCATCGGTGTGGCTCGCGGGTCGGCGAAGGTGTTGAGCGAGCCATCGACGAGTTCGAGCGTGTCCGGGGCTAGGCGGACGGGGGTGTCGCCGTCGTTGATGACCTGCACCCGGGCCTCGATCGAGCGGGGGATGTCGGCGTCGTCGTCCGGGTTGCGCAGGCCGATGATGGACGCGAGCACGCGGACCTGCGGGGCGTCGCCGGCCATGGTGCGGGCCTCGGCAGGCCGGGGCAAGAACACCTGCGAGCGGTCGTAGGTCGAGGAGCAGGCGGCGAGCAGCAGGACGGCGGTGCACAGGAGCAGGCGGGGCATGGATGAATGGTACGTGGCGCGGGCCAAAGGGCGCGGCGAAGCAGCCTGCACCGCCCGCGGTTGCGGGTCCACCGTTTAGCGGTTGCAGCGAAGCTGCACCCGCCCGCGGCGAAGCCGCATCGGGTTGCCGATGCAGACCGCAGCGCGCTACGAGCCGCGGGTGAATACCCGCGGTCGGTGGGCGTCGCGGAGGCCTTGAGCGACGCCGCGAGATTCGGCGACCGCGGGTATGCACCCGCGGCTAGGAAATGGGAGCGGCGCGAGCCGCATCGGGTCGCCGATGCGGACCGCAGCGCGCTACGAGCCGCGGATGGATACCCGCGGCTGGGGATGGGAGCGGCCGTCCCACGCCTGAAGGCGTGGGCTTTAGGCGTTGAAGCCGCCGTCGACGTTGAGGGTGGTGCCGGTGATGAAGGAGGCTTCGTCGCTGGCGAGGAAGGCGACGGCGGCGGCGATTTCTTCGGGTTGGCCGTAGCGGCCCAGGGCGGTGAGGGAGCGTTGGTAGTCGGCCATGTCGCCGTCGGCGGGGTTCATGTCGGTGTCGATGGGGCCGGGCTGGACGCAGTTGACGGTGATGGCCTTGGCGCCCAGGTCGCGGGCCCAGCCGCGGGCCAGGGCGGCGACGGCGGCCTTGGTCGCGCCGTAGGCGCTGCCGCCGGGGAAGGGCATACGCTCGCCCAGGCACGAGCCGATGACGATCACTCGGCCACCCTCGGGCATCATGGCGGCGCAGCGGCGGGTCACGCCCCAGACGGCCAGGACGTTGAGGTGGACCTGGTCGTGCAGGTGGGCGTCGTCGGCGTCGGTCAGCGGCTTGACGTCGAACATGCCGGCGTTGTTGACGAGGATGTCGATGCGGCCGCCGAGGTGCTCTTTGACGGCGGCTTGGACGGCGTCGCTGCCGGCCTTTTCGGAGAGGTCGGCCTGGATGGCGGTGGCGGTTCCGCCGGCCTGCTGAATCTCGTCGGCGACGGCCTGGGCGGCGTCGGGGGAGTGGGCGTAGGTCAGGACGACGGTGGCGCCGTCGGCGGCGAGTCGTTTGGCGGTGGCGGCGCCGATGCCGCGGGAGCCGCCGGTGATCAGGGCGTGTTTGTGGGACAGGGGCATGGGGGGGCTCGGGGGTGGGTGTGCGGGTGAGGGATACCAGACGCTTCTCCGCCTGAGGCGGATCAGCGTCGGCTTCAGGGTAGGCGCGGGGTGGGGGTGGGCTAAGTCGCAAGGCGCTTGGGGAGCGGGTGGCTTTAGGATGGGGGTTATGGCGGCGGGTCTGTTTGGGGCCGAGGATGGGCGGTGGGTCGGGTACGTGGATGTGGCGGTGGAGCGGGGGGTGGACGCGTCGCCGACGGGGTTGACGTACGGGGTGTCGGCGGAGCTTTGGCCGATGGGGGTGGGTCAGCGGGTGGTGGTGCCGCTGGGTCGGGGCAACAAGCCGGCGACGGGGTATGTGGTGCGGGTGGTGGGGGCGGCATCCGGTGCATCATCCGGCCCTTCGGCTGCGCCTCAGGGCTCGGCTTCTTCGCAGGGGGACCGCGGGCGGAGCGTGGGGCGGAAGGAGATACCAGACGCTTCGCCCCCGGAAGGGGGCTCAGCGTCGGCTTCGGGGGAGCCGGATTTTCTGCGGGGGCTGGACCCGAAGAAGTTGAAGGGGGTGTTGCGGGTGGACGGGGCGGGGTTGTCGTTGCCGGCGGAGCTGGTGGACCTGGCGCGGTGGGTGGCGGCCTATTACGCGTGTCCGCTGGGGATGGTGTTCGGGAGCATCGTGCCGGCGGCGGTGACGCGGGGGACGGGGATGGCGGAGCGGTGGGAGGTGCGGATACCCGCCCCCGGAAGGGGTGAGGGTGAGGGGGGGGTACCAGACGCTTCGTCGCTTCGCTCCTCAGCGTCGGCTTCGGGGGGGGGTTCCGGGGGGGTGACGAAGTTGCAGGGGGCGGTGTTGGAAGCGGCGGGGGAGCAGTGGCGGGATGCGAAGGAGGTGTTGTTGGCGGCGGGGGCGAAGACGACGGGGCCGGTGAAGAAACTCGTCGAGGCGGGGCTGCTGGAGTCGCGGCGGGTGCGGGTGGTGCGGTCGGAGCTGGACCTGGAGGCGCAGCAGCTGGCGGCGGAGGGCGGGCCGCCGGAGCTGAGTGAGGAGCAGTCGGCGGCGTTGGAGCGGCTGGTGCCGGGCTTGGGGCGGTTCGGGGTGCATCTGCTGCACGGGGTGACGGGCAGCGGGAAGACGGAGGTGTACCTGCGATTGATCGCTGCGCTGCGGGAGCGCGACGATTTGCCCGGGGGGGTGATTGTGCTGGTGCCGGAGATCGCGTTGACGCCGCAGGCGGTGGGGCGGTTCTATGCACGGTTCGGGGGCCAGCCGGTGCGGGTGCTGCACTCGGGGCTGACGGCGGCGCAGCGGCACGCGCAGTGGCGGGCGATTTTGGCCGACGAGGCGCCGATCGTGATCGGGGCGCGGTCGGCGGTATTTGCGCCGGTGCGGAACCTGGGGCTGATCATCGTGGATGAGGAGCACGAGGGCAGTTACAAGCAGGACCAGCTGCCGCGGTACCACGCCCGGGATGTGGCGGTGGTGCGGGCGCGGCGGGCGCCCGGAAGTTGCTCCGTGGGATTGGAAGCATCCGGGGGTCGATCCGGCCCTTCGGCTGCGCCTCAGGGCTCGGCTTCGGGGGGTTCCGGGGGGGGGGTGCCGGTGGTGTTGGGGAGTGCGACGCCGTCGCTGGAGAGTTATGCGAATGCGGTGGGGGTGGGGGGGGTACCAGACGCTTCGTCGCTTCGCTCCTCAGCGTCGGCTTCGGGGGAAAGGCCAAAGGTCGAGCCGGCGGCGGGGTGGCATTACTTGCGGTTGGCCAAGCGGGTGCCGGGGATGCGGTTGCCGGAGGTGGAGCTGGTGGACCTGGCCCAGGAGCGGCGGGAGCGGAAGGGGGTGCACCTGCTGGGGCGGCTGATGGAGCAGCGGTTGACGCAATGTTTTGATAGCGATCGGCAGGCGCTGCTTCTATTGAATCGGCGGGGGTTTGCGAACTACATCGCGTGCCCGGATCACGGGTGCGGTTGGATGCTGTCGTGCGACCACTGCGACGCGACGATGGTCTATCACAAGGACGCGCGGTTGCCGACTGGGGGCGTGGTGCGTTGCCATCACTGCACGGCCGAGCGGGTGCTGCCGGAGGTCTGTCCGATGTCGGGGCACCGGGTGGTGACGTTCGGGCTGGGGACGCAGCGGGTGGAGGAGGAGCTGGGACGGAAGTTTCCCGACGCGCGGGTGGTGCGAATGGACAGTGATGCCATGCGGATGGGTCGAGATTTCGCGGCGACGCTGCGGGCGTTTGGTCGGCGGGAGATCGACGTGCTCCTAGGCACGCAGATGATCGCGAAGGGGTTGGACTTCCCGGGGGTCGGACTGGTGGGGGTGGTGTGGGCGGACACGGCGCTGAACCTGCCGGACTTCCGGTCGGCGGAGCGGACGTTTCAGCTGATCGCGCAGGTGGCGGGGCGGTCGGGGCGGAGCGAGCGGGCGGGGC
The DNA here is from genome assembly GCA_964625505.1 of uncultured Phycisphaeraceae bacterium. Classification (GTDB taxonomy): domain Bacteria; phylum Planctomycetota; class Phycisphaerae; order Phycisphaerales; family Phycisphaeraceae; genus CAZVBW01. The sequence goes on along the minus strand of CAZVBW010000046.1, from coordinate 20,069 downwards.
GGGTGGTGGTGCAGACGTTCAACCCGGACGACCCGGCGGTGCGGCTGGCGGCGGAGCACGATTACGACCGGTTCGCGCCGCGGGAGCTGGCGCTGCGGGCGGCGGCGGGGTTGCCGCCGGTGTGGCGTATGGCGCGGGTGGTCTTGCGGGACCCGGACCAGATCAAGTCGGTGCGTCGGGCCCGGGAGTCGGCGGACCTGCTGGGCGGGCTCAACAAGCAGCAGGGCGGGGAGGTGCGGATCGTCGGCCCCAGTCCGCCGGCGTTATCGCGGGTGGCGGACCACTTCCGGCAGCAGATCCTGCTGCTCTCGCCGCCGCCGCGGGCGGCGGGGCGGTTGCAGGACCTGCTCACCGCGGCGCGGAACGCGGGGCTGGTCAGCGACGACCGGACGGCGGTGGACGTGGACCCGTTGGCGCTGTTGTAGGTCGAGGGTCCCACCCGCGGGAGCGGGTGGGCTTTCAGGTGGTGGACGATGCAGGGCGACGCCACATCGTGAACAGCCACGCGGCAGTGACCAGGGCCAGGCCGGCAACGAGGTAGGGCCAGTCGACCCACCACGCGAGGCCGAGGCAGCCGATGAGCCCGAGCCACGAGAACACGCGGGGGTAGAGGCGGTCGTCGGCGGGCAGCCGGAGGGCGGCGGCGTTGGTCAGGCCGTAGTAGAGCAGGACGGTGAAAGCGGAGAGGGACCAGGTGTGCTGAACCGAGCCGGTCAGGGCGATGCCGGCGATGATGACGGCCACGAGGATGACCGCGGCGGTGGGCGTCGTGCCATCGCGATCGAGTTGGGCCAGCCGCTCGGGCAGGTCGCGTCGCCGGCCCATGGCCAGGACCACGCGGGACAGGCCCAGCAGCAGGTTCAGCAGCACGCCGAGCATGGCCACGATCGCACCGAGGGCGACGATGACGCCGATGGGGCTGCCGACGGTTTGCCGGGCGGCGAGTTCGAGCGGGGCGGCGCCGCGGTCGCCGCGAGCGTCGACGGTGAAGTCGAACAGCTCGCCGGGGCCGACGGCGGCGAGTGCGGCGAGTGCGACCAATAGATAGAGCGTGGCGGAAACGGCGAGGGTGGCGATGACGGCCCGGGGGATGGTGCGGCGTGGGTCTTTGACCTCTTCGCCGAGCGTGGCCACCCGGCCGTAGCCCGTGTAGGCGACGAACATGAGCGCAGAGGCCTGCAGCAGGCCGCGGGTCGATTCCCACGCCGAGTCGGACCCGCCGCGGAGGGTCCAACCGCTGACGCGGTGCATCGGCGAGCGGTCGTTCAGCACGGCCCACCCGCCGACGGCGACGATAAAGACGACCAGCACGCCGAGGGTCAGCGAGACGATCACGGCGTTGGCGGCGTTGGACCGCCGCAGGCCGGAGATGACCAGGACGGTCACGCCGAGCAGCAGGGCGAGGGCGACGGCGGTATCGACCCAGCCGGCGGTGTCGAGCCCGAGCAGGTGCAGGCCGTAGCCGGCGCAGCCGAGGGCGGCGGTGGCGGCGGAGGCGGACTTGGCGACGAGGAAACACCACCCCGCGGCGACGCCCGCGGGGGGCGCGAGGTACTTGTAGCCGTACTCGTAGGTCCCGCCGGAGACCGGGTGAGCGGCGGCGAGCTGGGCGGAGGACAGGGCGTTGCAGGCGGCGACGGCCCCGGCGATGAGCACGGCGATGGGCAGCCACCACCCGGCCGCGCCCGCGGCGATGCCGAGGGACACGAACACGCCGGTGCCGAGGATGGACCCGAGGCCCAGGAGGACGGCGCCGGGGGTGCCGAGTTCACGTTTGAGGCGTGCTTGGTCGCACATGGACGGAATCTAGAGAAATGCAACCGCCAAGACGCCAAGAGCGCCCAGAAGAAGCGTCAGAAGGGTGTGAGCGTCGCAGGCGTTACAGCAGACCCAGGCAGCAGGCCATGTCTTCGCGGAAATCTCCAGCGGTCTGCCTTGGCGCTCTTGGCGTCTTGGCGGTCACCCCGGTTCCACCCGCTGGATATAGAACATCGAGTCCGCCGCCCGCGGCCCGATCATGTGCCAGGACAGGGCAAACTTGGGCCTTCGGCTGGCGTACATTTCGAAGAGTTTTCGTCCCCAGGTGTATTGCTGCTCGATGTTCTTCTCGACCCGGCGGGTGTCGGTGTTGGGGATGAACTTCTGTTGGGTGTAGGACCAGTTGGGGTCCAGCCGGACCAGCAGGTGGCCCTCGTCCCACTCGACCGGGTAGCCGTGGACGTAGCCCTCGCCGGTGCCGGGCGTGTGGAACCAGTAGCAGACAAAGCGATCCTTTTCGGCGGTGGACTGATCCTGCGTGCCCCCGTGCAGCAGCCGGGCGTGGCTGACGCGGACGGGCGTGGTGCCCCAGCGCTTTTTCGCGATCCAGCAGGTCTTCTCGGCCACGTCGTACAGGCCCACATGCGCATAGTCCGCCCGCAACTTGCTCGTGCAGTACGACCGGTTGACCTTCCGTTGGGACTCTGCCACCCCTCGGGCTCCACAGACCAAACGGACTACTGTAACCCCCCGGAACCCCCAAAGCCGACAGCTGAGCGCAGCGAAGCGTCGGATCGCGTTGGACCTCCTGCCTTCGTCCTTCAACCTTCATCCTTGCTAATGCACGCCATCCCCGCCCACCCCGCGTCCAAGACCCTCACCCCCGGCAGCGTCGCCGAGCTCGCCGGCGAGACGCTGGTGCTCAAGGTCCCCGGCACCGACTACCGCCTGCACCTGCAGCTTGCCTCCGGCCAGCCCCGCCCCGGGATCGGCGAGCGGGTCGACGTGAAGATCACCCTCCGCGCCCGCCGCGTCGACCTCGTCGGGGCAGGCGGCCGGTACATCGAGCCCAACTACGGCAGGCCCCGCCGCATCCAGGGCCGCGTCCTGGCCACCGACGCGGCCACCCACACGCTCGTCGTTGCCGCCGGCCCGGTGGTGCACGCGACCCTCACCGACGCCCGGCAGAACGCCGACGACTTCCCCGTCGGCGCGATGGTCAGCTTCGACGCCGAGCCGGGCGCGGTGGGGGAGTTGGTGGAGGTTTAACCGCAGATGACGCAGATCGCGCAGATTAAGAAAGGGGGAATGGGCAATGAGTGAGCAGCGGGACCCGCAGACTTTTCAGATCATCGGCGCGGCGATGCAGGTGCACCGGGAGCTCGGGCCGGGGTTTCTGGAGAAGGTGTATCAGGAGGCGATGGAGCGGGAACTCCTTGAGCGGGCCGTCCCGCATCAGCATGAGCGGCCGATGCCGATCCTCTACCGCGGCCAGCCGCTCAAGACACGGTACTTCGCCGACTTCTTCTGCTTTGATCGCGTGGTCGTGGAGCTCAAAGCTCAGCGCGCGTTGACGGACGTCGACCGGGCCCAGCTCTTGCACTATCTCAAAGCCAGTCAAACCCCGATCGGCCTGCTGCTCAACTTCGGCGAGCCGTCCCTCAGGTACGAACGCCTCATCCGCTCTTAAATCTGCGTCATCTGCGAAATCTGCGGTTCCTCCTCTGCACAAAACCGTGCCAGGCGAAATCTGCGGTTACCTTCCCCCCATGAGCTCCCTCCAACGCATCCTCGTCACCGGCGGCGCCGGGTTCCTCGGCAGCCACATCTGCGACCGCATGGTCCAGGCCGGCCACGACGTCATCTGCCTGGACAACCTGTTCACCAGCCAGAAGTCCAATATCTCCCACCTGCTCGACGCCCCCAACTTCGAGTTCGTCCGCCACGACGTCACCCACCCGGTCTTTCTCGAGGTCGATCAGATCTACAACATGGCCTGCCCCGCCTCACCGGTGCACTACCAGTACAACCCCATCAAGACCATGAAGGTCAGCGTCCTCGGAGCCATCAACCTCCTGGGCATGGCCAAACGCACCGGCGCCCGCATCCTCCAAGCCTCCACCTCCGAGGTTTACGGCGACCCGACCCCCGAACACCACCCCCAGACCGAGGCCTACCGCGGTAACGTCAACCCCATCGGCGTACGCTCCTGCTACGACGAGGGCAAACGCGCCGCCGAGACCCTCTGCTTCGACTACCACCGCTCCAACGGCGTCGACGTCAAGGTCATCCGGATCTTCAACACCTACGGCCCGCGGATGCACCCCTACGACGGCCGCGTCGTCACCAACTTCATCGTCCAGGCACTGCAAAACGAAGACCTCACCTTATACGGCGACGGCTCCCAAACCCGCTCGTTCTGCTACGTCGACGACCTGGTCACCGGCATCATCGCCATGATGAACGGCCCCGACGACTTCCCCGGCCCGGTCAACCTCGGCAACCCCGGCGAATTCACCATCAAACAGCTCGCCGAAAAGGTCATCGAGCTCACCGGGTCCTCCAGCAAGCTCACCACCCTGCCCCTGCCCAACGACGACCCGCTGCAACGCAAGCCCGATATATCACTGGCTAAAGAAAAGCTCGACTGGCAACCCGAGGTTCAACTCGAAGAAGGACTGCGAAAAACCATCGACTACTTCAAGTCCGTCGACCTGTCCCAGTTCCGCCGGCCCACCGACCACACCGCCCACAAATCCAGCAACGCCGCCTAAAACCCGAAACCCAAAGCCCACGGCTTCAGCCGTGGGAGGCCCCCCACGTACCCCCACTCAAGCCGGCGCTGATCCGCCTTAGGCAAAGACGCGTCGGGTTTCCCTCACCCCACCCGCCGCACCAGCCACACCCCCAACCCGATCCCCAACGCCGCCATCGGCATCCCCACCACCAGCAGCCCCCGCACCAGGTTCCGCTGACCCTCCAGCATCGGCTCGATCCGCGGCAGGGCCTGGCTCCGCGGGCTCGCCGCCGACAGCTCCTCCAGCCCCGCCAGCCACGCCACCAGCCCCACGAACAGCTCCGAGTTGCCCGGGTAGCTCGACACCCCGCCGGGCATCTCCGCCACGCCCGGCCCCTCCCCCAGCGTCGGGCTCCGTCCATATGTCGTCACCGGATCAGTCGCCCAGATCGGCGAGCCGATCGCCACCAGCCGAGCCTCACCCCGCTGGGCCGCGACCCCCGTCACGAACTGCTCCGCCGACGCCGACTCGTCATAAGGCTGCCGCGTCACCTCCCGCCCAAACGGCAACACCACCTCCCACATCCGCGGGGCCCGCAACGCCACCACCGGCCACCGCTCCACCTCCGAAGCGTCGGGTCCGTCCACCATCCCCATCGGATACGCATCCCGAAAAATCGTCGGCAACCCCGCAAGCCCACTCACCCCCGGCGAGCCCTCCGGCCACCGCGCCACCTCGAACTGCCGCGTCGTGTGCACGTTCCCGTCCCCCGTGTCCACCTGCTGCCACACCGCGGCCCACACCCGCGCCTCGATCCCCCACTCCCGCAACAACCCCACCAACGGCGCCTCCGAAAGCCCACCCCCTCTGGGGGTGGGTCCTTCCGCCACACCACCCACAAACTCCGGATTCGCCCGCGGGTCCCGATTCAACATCACCAGCGCCCGCTCCCCCCGCCGAAGCCGCTCGCGCACAAACGCCGCCGCCCGCCGACGCGGCAGCATGTTCATCGTCTCCGGCGCGTCGGCCCGCGGCGTCGTAAACGGCAGCACCACCCACACCACCGCCTGCCCCGCGGCCCCGCTCGGCGGCTCGGCCGGGCCCTGCTCCCCGTTGCCCGACGCCCACGCCGGGTCCCACACCGCCACCTGCATCCCCAACGCCTCCAGCCGCGACGCCACGTGATTGAACAGCCCCCGCCGCTGCTCCCCACTGATCGCCACCGCCCCCGGGTTCTCCAAAAACACCACCAACGGCGGCGGGTCCAACCCCAACGCAATCAACGCCGACGTCAACCGATCGTCCCCCACAAACGCCTCCCCCCCAAAGCTCACCGCTTCAGGGGTGGGTGGCTCAACCCCGCCCCCCCCGCGAAACATCCCCGACAACGGCACCGCCACCGCCCGACGCGCCCCCAGCAGCACCACCGCCTGCTCCCGCTCCAGCACGTCCACCACCCGCTCATACCCCAACGCCGGCCGCGCCTCGGTCAACGGAAAGTACGCCTCACGCACCGCCATCCGCGCCGTCTGCACCAGCTCCTGCGCCTCCAGCGCCCGCTCCATCGACGCGTCGTCCAGCCGACGCCTCAACACCGGCCCCGCCCGCTGCAAGGTCGTCGCCGCCGGCCCCAAGACCGACCGGTCCACCCCCTCCAGCGCCCCCAACAACTCCGCCTGCCGCCGCCCATACCCCACCAACGGCACCCCACCGCCGGGCTCCTCAAAGCCCACCCCTTCAGGGGTGGGCGGGCCCCCGTCGCTCCGATCCCCGCGCACCTCCCCCCCCGCCCGCGCCACCGCGTCCCGCGCCGGCCTCAACTGCCGCAGCGTGTTCTCGATCGCCGACCGCAGCTCCCCACCCCCCAGCGACGGATCGGCGAGCACCTCCTGCAACGGTGCCTGCAGCCGCGTCAGCGTCTCGATCAGCCGCTGCACCGCCGGCTGGGCCTCCGCCAACGCCTCGACCACCGGCTGATTCTGCGGCGCGTACCGCTGCTGCACCTGCTCCCAAAGGTCCCCCAGTCGCGGGTCGTCCGCCGCGTCCGGGTCCAGGTGCACCACCTCCAGCAGCCCGCTGGCCTGACCGAACTCGTCCACCAGGTCCCGCGCCCGCTGCGCCTGCGGATCGCTGGGCCGAAGCAGCGTCACCACCCGCACCGGCTCGTCCAGCTCGTCCAGCACCGACCGCGTCAACGGCGACAGGCTGTACTGCCGCGTGCTCGTCAGGTCGTACCGCACCCACCCCCGCGCCGACGCGTCCAGCCGCTCGGCCTGCGAAAACACCAGCCAGTTCACCCCCGCCACCAACACCACCGCCGCCACCGCCGCCACCACGCCCCCAACCCACCCCCACCGCGCAAGCGAAAGCCCACCCCCTCCGGGGGTGGGTCTGTTCTCGACATCACGCCTCACCGCCATCGCCGCGCCTCCAACACCCGCACCGCCAAAAACAAAAACAGCCCCGTCAGGCTCACGAAATACACCACGTTCCGCAGGTCGATCAGCCCCTTGTTGAACTCCTCAAACTGGCTGTTTACGTGCAGGTAGTCCAGCACCCGGCCCCACCCCGGGGTGACCCACGTCGCGTCCCGCAGCAGCGTCAGACCCAGCGTCGGCAGCCCGATCACAAACACCGTCGCCACAAACGCCACCACCTGATTGTCCGTCGCCGCCGACGCACACAACCCCACCGCCAGGAACAACGCCCCGACCAGCACCAGCCCCAGCAGCCCCGTCGCCACCGGCCCCAGCTGCGGGTCCGCAAACACCTCCAGCACCACCGCGCACAGCACCACCGGCAACAGCAGCAGCCCCAGATACCCCACCGCCCCCAGCCACTTGCCCAGCACCACCGCCGCACTGCCCACCGGCAAACTCACCAGCCGCTCCATCGTCCCGGTCCGCCGCTCCTCCGCAATCAGCCGCATCGACACCGCAGGCACCACGAACACCATCAACCACACCACCCCCCGCAGCGTCCCCCGCAGCTGCGCCACCTGCCCCGCCTCCAGCCGACCCACAAACAGCACCGCCACCCCAGAAGCAAACGCCGCCAACACCAGCCACCCCACCGGCGTCACCACCAACGCCCGAAACTCCCGCCCCGCCAACACCCCCACCTGCCGCCACCACGCCGCCCATCCGCGCGACCCCCCAAAGCCCACGCCTTCAGG
>CAZVBW010000046.1:0-12388 GCA_964625505.1 uncultured Phycisphaeraceae bacterium | reverse complement strand
TTCACCACCGCATCACTCACCCCCGAATCCTAATCCACCCGCCCCCCCGGAAGCCGACCCCCCGCCATCGCGATCGCGCTTAAAGCCCACGCCTTCAGGCGTGGGCAGGCCCCCCGCACCCTCTCACGTTTAGCGGGTGCAGCGTAGCTGCCCCCGTCACGCGGCAAAGCCGCGTCGCGTGCAGACCACGCCGCGTCACAAGTGCACAACCCCCCGCTGCCCGTGCACTCGTTCACGCGTCGTGCCCAGACGCCTCCCGCACCCAGCCGCGGATGCATATCCGCGGCCGCCGAAGCCACCGGCGAATTCCAAATGCGTGTTGCGCCCACGACCCGGGTCACCCACCCGCTGCCAGTCTGCTGCGACCCACGGGAGGGCGAGGCTCCCGCCGAGCCACGGCCCGCCATGGCTCTCGGCGGCTTGCGACTCAGCAGGAGCTTCGCCCTCCCAGCGTCGGCATCAAGACTCGTCACATAAAATGCCATTCTGTCGGATCGTTGCCGAGCCGTGGTGGCGGCAGTTTTTTCGTCTTCCGGATAAGTGACGTGCCCAAACTCATCCCCCTGGTCCTGCTGTGGGTGCTGCTGAGCTCGCTCCACGGCTGCAAGCGGTACCCGCCGCCATACCTCGATGGCAGCGAGTCAGATGTCACCGTCGTTGAATACATTGATCGCAATCATCGGGGGCGGCTCACCGATCATTATCAGGTGACGCGTGGACCGCAGACGTTCGACGTGGTCTTCTTCGATGCAGACCCGGCGGTCGGCGGCAACGTGGTGCTCACGGTGACCATCAATCGCCGCTTTGGAGACTTCGTGGTGCGGGATGCCGAGGGGCGGGAGACGTACCGTGAAGGTTCGATGTTTACTCCGGAGCAGCGAGCGGCGGTCGAAGCGCAGGATTAGAAAACTGGACGGCTGGCCCTGCTGCGAGCATTCAGGGTTAGCCACCAGTTCCGCCGATGACAGCGACTCTAAGGCGTTGATCTGCCGAATCTGCGCCCCCCCAAGTCCCGCCGCCCGCCGTCGAGCGGGTGCAGTCGCGTCACCAAACGCCGGACCCACGTGTTCTTTCTGACCACGCCGCGTCGCAAGTGCACAACCCCCCGCGGCCGGTGCACTCGCTCACGCATCGTGCCCAGACGACCCCCTCCCCGTTTAGCGGGTGCAGCGCAGCTGCCCCCGTCACGCGGCGCAGCCGCGTCCCTCCACCTCCCCATCTGCACCATCTGCACAATCTGCGGCTCACCCCCGTCACCCGCGACACCGCCCCAGAAACACACCCCACGCCAGCGACAGCACCCCCAGCCCCAGACTCATATTCGACGCGTACCACGCGAACAGCGCCACCTGGCTCCACCAGCTCAGCTCAACCGGGTCGATGGAGCCGCCTGCCATCACCAGGTAGCGGTACATCTGCACCTCCTGCCAAAACCACACCGTCTGCGCCACGCAGTAGATCGACACCAGCACGAGCCCGGCAACCATGAGTCAGCGAGGTGTCAGCAGGTTGATCATCAACCGCCAACCTACCACTGCCAGTCAGGGAGTCATCGGAGAGTTGCCGCAGATTTCGCAGATGACGCAGATTCCGGACTACCCATCTGTGGGTTCTGCGGCCACATCGTCTGGGTCGACGGGTGAGCGGGTGGCCCAGATCCGCCACCCGCCGCAGACGGCGAACCAGATCACGATAATCAGTCCCACGGCGGCGAAGCCCATCAAGCCGTCGGTATAGCCATCGGCGATAGCTTCGGCGAGATTGGCGATCAGGCCCAGCAGGGCGAGGCCGGCGAGGCACAGGTAAAAGATGCCAAGCCCCCGCATCACCTTCGCGTTGCCGCGGTAACACGCTCGCCACTCCTCCCAGAGAAACGCGGCAATGGGTAGCAGGCACACCACGCCGCCCGCCAGGCTGCCGAAAGATTCCATCGAGGCGATGGCGATCACGCAGCCGACCAGCAGCAGCAGTCCGCCGGTGAAGTTGATCACGAAAAAGACGTGTCGCATAGGCGGGACGGCCTCAAAATGAACCCGCGGGATCGCAGTCTGAATGAATCACCGCAGATGTCGCAGATTCCACAGATCAAGCCTTCCGAATCTGCGTCATCTGCGAAATCTGCGTTTACTTCCTCTGGTATCTCGCCGTTCCCGGATGTCTTTGGCTTCATCCGTCGACCGCTTGCTATTACTCCCGCATCAGGTACCAAAGGTTGTCCGTGTGGATGACGTGATGGCGAAATGATACATCGTCCACGACGAGATCGATGGAGACGACGTGTTTCGGCCACTGATGGTCGAATGGGATCGGTTCGCCGGAGGCATCCAGTGGCGTGAATGCCAGATGGTCCGAATGCTGCCAGAGCTGGTCGAACGCCTGTTGCTCCTGGTCCGCGGTCCGGGCCGCTTGAAGATCCTGAATGCTGTCCGACACGGCGTTGGAGCAGCCTGCGATCGCGATCAACAACAAGAGCGGCAGGTATCTTATGTTGGGTCGAGAAGATCGCGACACGGAAAGAAGTTTACCGCCTTGAATTGATCTGTGAAATCTGCGAAATCTGCGGTTACTCCCCCCGAAACGTGGCAGCGGGCTCCGCGGCCTGGTGCTGCTCGGTGACCAGGCGCAGGAACAGGGCTTCGAGGCTGGGAGTGTCGGTGGTGAGCTGGCGGAGGCGGACGTCCGGCAGGCGGGCCAGGCGGGCGGCGATGGTGGGGCGGGGGTCCGGGCCGCGGGGGTCCAGGTCGAACCGCAGCACGTGGTAGCCCCCGGAAGTATCTCCGCCCGCACTTGCGGAGCCGCTGGAAAAGGTTCCTGACACCTTTTTCGCGCCTCCGGAGCTGTCCGCGAAAAACGTACCTGTCCCGTTTTTGAGGCCGGGGATGTCGGTCAGGGCCTGGCGGATGGCGTCGGGGTTGCCGGCGACTTCGACGCGGACGGTGGGACGGGTGTCGGGGGCGGTGGCGGCCTGGTCGCGGAGCTCGGTGGGGCTGCCGTCGGCGACGAGCTGGCCCTGGGCGAGGATGAGCAGGCGGTCGGCGGTCTGCTGGGCTTCGGGCAGCAGGTGGGTCGAGAGCAGCAGGGTGTGGCGGCCGGCCAGGTCGCGGAGCAGCTGGCGGAGTGCGGGAACCTGGGCGGGGTCCAGGCCGGTGGTGGGCTCGTCGAGGATGAGCACCGGCGGCTCGTGGATGAGGGCGGCGGCGAGGCCCACGCGCTGGCGGTTGCCCTTGGACAGCTGGCCGATGAGGCGTCGGCGGACGGGGGCCAGGTCCAGCTGGTCGGTGAGGGTGTCGATGCGGCGTCGGCGGTCGGGGCGGGACATGCCGTGCATGGCGCCGGTGAAGTGCAGCAGTTCTTCGGCCCGCATCTCGGGGTAGAGGGGGTTGTGCTCGGGGAGGTAGCCCAGGGCGGCGCGGGCGGCGTCGGGGTCGGCGACGACGTCGTGGTGGTGGACCAAGGCGCGGCCGGCGGTCGGGGGCAGCACGCCGGTGAGCAGGCGGAGCAGTGTGGTTTTGCCGGCGCCGTTGGGCCCGAGCAGGGCGACGATCTGGCCGGCGGGGACGTCCAGGTCCAGGGCGTCCAAGGCGACCAGCGGGCCGTAGCGTCGGGTGAGTTGCTCGGTGCGGAGCATGAAGGGGCAGGTTAGATGTGGGAAGTCAGATGTGGGAAGGGCAGAAGGTTGAAGGATGAAGGCAGAAGGTCGGAGTGGGCCAGGGTGGCACGGTCGCGGGCGGCTGGGCTTGCCGGTGGTGATGGGATCTCGGCACTGCCGCACGCGGCAGTGGCACCCGGGCGGGCGGACTTACTTTTTGGCGTCGTCGTCGCTGCGGAAGAGGCGGCGGAGCCATTGGTAGAGGGAGGGCGCGCGGTGGCGTTCGCGGCGGCGCTGGCGTTGCCGTCGGCGTCGACGGGAGTGCAGTCGGGGGCGGCGGTGTTTGTGGTGGAGGGGGCGGCGGGACATGGGGGGATGGTAGAAGAGACGGAGAGATGTAGAAACGGAGAGACGAAGTGAGGGGGAGGTCAGTGGGGGGGTGGGGGGTGTGTGAGGTGGCGGGGGGATTTGCCGTGGAGTTGGCGGACGGCGCGGTAGGCCTGGGTGTAGCTGCCGAAGCCGGCGGCGTAGGCGGCCTGGGTGCAGGGGGTCCGGCCGCCGCGGCCCAGCAGCTCGGTGAACCGGTTGACGCGTCGGCGGTTGCGGTAGTCGGTGAGGGTGAGGCCCAGCTGCTGGCGGAACAGCCGGGACAGGTGCGGGCGGCTGACGTGGCAGCGGTCGGCCAGGACGTCCAGGTCATCGATGGCCGGGTCGTCGTGGAGCAGGCGGGCGGCCTGTTCGACGGCCGGGTGCAGGTGTGAGCCGGCGGGCAGGTCCTGGGCGGTGACGGCGGCGGCCAGGCACTCGCCGGCGAGGTAGTTCAGGCCCAGCCGGTGCTGCGGGGTATCGGCGGTTTGATCGTTGGAGTCGATCAATCGGCGGGCCAGGGCGTCCAGCGCGGTGGCCTGGGGCTCGGTGAGCAGGCGGGGTGTACCGAGCGTGGGGTGGGTGGGCGTGAGGCGCACACGCCGCAAACTTTCGGCCATGAGCGTGGGGTGGAACACCATGACCCACATCCGCAGGTCCGGCGAGCGGTCGATCAGCAGGTGGGCCTGGTGCGGCAGCAGCCAGGCGAGGGTGTCGACGGGCCACCGCCGGCGCTGGCCGTCGACGATGTACTCGGCCCAGCCGCGGGCGATGAGGTTGACCTCCCACTCGTGGTGCTGGTGGGGGGCGGGCATCGGCCGGCGTTGCGGGTCGTGCATCCAGACCCGGCCTTCGCCTTGGCCCGGCGGAATGACCCACATCATTGAGGGATCACCAGATGCAATGTCTTTGCGCACGGGCGTGCAGCGTAACGCTTCGCGACATGGCATCCTCTGGCCTGAACTTCAACCCCACGAGGCCCGCCATGTCCACCCTCACCCCCCCCCCCCCCCCCCCCGAAACTTCAACCGATGCTCATGCCCCCGACCGATTCGCCGCCCGCGACGCCAACCCGCTGCTCGCCGACCGTTCGCACCTGTCCCAGGACCAGCAGGACTTCCTGTTCGAGGTCAACGGGTTCCAGGTGCTGCACCAGGTCATCGAGCCGGACCACCTGCAGCAGATCAACGACTGGATCGACTCCCACGACCTGGACGCCCTGCAGCCGGGCGACTGGGTCGGCAACGCTGAGGTGCACCGCTACGGCAGCAAGGACGGGCTGAACTTTCAGAACGTGATGACCGGCGGCGAGCCGTTCACCAAGCTGATCGACCACCCGGGCTGGGTCGACCGGGCCCGCCGGTACATCGAGGGCGGGGCGCACCGGCTGGCGATCGACGAGACGTTTTTGAACATCCGCAACTCCGGCGGGTTCATCCCGATCCACTCGGGCGGGGCGATCCGCCGATTCACCGCCAACTTCCGACACGCGACGACCGGCGAGTGGTTCGTGGGCCAGATCAACGTCCTCATGGCGCTGACCGATGTGGGCCCCGGCGACGGAGCGACCACGGTCATCCCCGGCAGCCACAAGTCGGCGATGCAGTTCCCCGAGCACGAGCGGGCGTGGGAGGGCGGCAACGAGATCAGCGGCGCGGACCAGCCGGGCATGGTCGAGGTGCACCTGCGGGCCGGAGACGCGTTGATGTTCACCGACGCGATCTGCCACGGCAGCACCCCGCGGACCAACCCGGGCCAGCGCAGGGTGTGCATCTACCGCTACGCCCCGCACCTGCTGGCGCCGCGGATGAACTACGTGCCCGACCCGCAGTGGATCGCCACACTTAGTGAGACGCAGCGCGACCTGGTCATGCCGACCCCGCCGCGGATGCGGCCCGGGCAGGTGCTCAGGGCCGAAGATTTCGAGCACGATCCGGTGGGGAACTGAGGGGCGAGGGACTGCCGAGCCGCGGGTGCATACCCGCGGTCGATGGAGCGTGCGGCGGGGTCGAAGCGGTGGCGATGTTCATGAGCCGCGGGTATACACCCGCGGCCGGAAGGGGCAGCTGCGCTGCACCCGCTAAACGGGTCGTCTGAGCACGAAGCGTCAGCGAGTGCACGGGCAGCGGGGGGTTGTGCACTTGCTGACGCGTCATGCTCAGAAAGAACGCGAGCGGTCGTGGATGAGGTTCGACGTGGGTTGACGCGGCTGCGCCGCGGACGGGGGCAGCTGCGCTGCACCCGCTCAACGGGCCGCTGCGATAGGCTTGGTGGATGGCGAAGCGGCTGACGCTTGAGGATCGGCTGGCGGCGTTGCGGGCGCTGCGGGAGGAGCCCGACGCGGCGGTGGTGGGGCAGCAGCTGAAGCATGCGCTGGGGCTCAAGCAGCCGATGGTGGTGGCCAAGGCGGCGGAGTTGTCGGTGGAGTTGCGGGCCGAGGGGCTGGGCGATGCGTTGGTCGCGGCGTGGGACCGGATGCGGTCGGCGGACGATCGCGGTTGCGGGGCGAAGTCGGCGATTGTCGCGGCGCTGTATCAGTTGGAGATCGAGGGCGAGTCGGTGGAGCGGGTGCTGCGGGAGGCGGTGGTGCTGCGGCAGCGGGAGCCGGTGTACGGCGGGTCGCGGGAGGTGGGCTCGGCGATGCGGGGCCACGCGGCGATGGGGCTGGTGCGGATGGGCATTCGTGACACCCTGCCGATGCTGGCCGAGCTGCTCGCGGACGATGAGGCGGAGTCGCGGGAGTGGGCGGCGGATGCGATGAAGTACCGCGGCGGGGACGACGCGGCGGCGGTGCTGCTGTACAAGCTGCGGCGGTGTCTGCACGAGCCGATGGGGGCGGACCTGCCGCCGTCGGGCACGGCGGTGCGGCGGGACCCGGAGGAGCCGCGGGTGATCGGGGCGTGCGTTGGGGCGCTGGTCGAGCTGGCGCCCGAGCGGGGGGTCGCGCGGGCGTCGGCGATGCTGGATCACGTCGAGCCGGGGCTGGCGGACGTGGCGGCGTTGGCGCTGGGCGAGTCGCGGCGGGACGACGCGGTGGAGGCGCTGCAGCGGTGGTGGGGCGAGCACGGGGCTGGCGCGGACGATGCCCGGCGGCAGACGGTGTTCCTCGCGATGGCGGTGGCGCGGCGGGACGCGGCGTGGGACTGGCTGCTGGCGCGGGTGCGTTACGGGCCGGCGGAGGAAGCGGTCGGGGCGCTGACGGCGTTGGAGACGTTCAAGAACGACGAGCGGCTGGCCACGCGAGTGCGGGAGGCGGCGGCGGGGCGGGACGAGCCGGCGGTGCGGCGGGCGGCGGGGGGATTTGGATCGGCAGATCCCGGGTGATCATTCTATATGTTGGTTGACCACGACTTGTATGTAATGGATCGTGGGTGGGCGGGCAGTTGAGAGATCGCCGGCACCCGTGATCCGACGCTTTCCGCCTCAGGCGGACGCCTCAGCTGTCGGCTTCGTGGCATCTGCTTTGGGTATGAGGTGTACTTTGCGCGATGGTGGAACGGGCGGCTCGCTATAACCGGCCACCACAGATGCCTGCGTCACCATCGCCTACCGGATACGACCCCGATGACGACATGGTGGCCCAGGCCGTCGGCAGCGGGAACTATCACTCGAACCTGCCAGCCGCCAGCACCGCCCACGGCACGCGGGCGACCGGGCAGTGGATTCTGCGGCGACTCGACGAGCTGTCAGCCGCCGATGCAGCCGAGCAAGCGGATCTCGCCGAGCCACTTGCCGCATTGGATCGGCTGCTCTCGTTGCAGGATGCGGACCCGGTGAGCCGGACGTTTGGCGTCTGGCCGTACTACCTGGAGGAGCCGCTGGAGCGGATGGTGGCGCCGGACTTCAACTGGGCGGACTTTCTCGGGCTTGACCTGCTGCGGGTGTTGCACCGCCATGGCGGGCGGCTGGGGCCGGAGTTGGCGGGGCGGTGCGAGCAAGCCATCGAGCGGGCGGCGCTGGCGATTTTTCGGCGGAACGTCACGCACGGGTACACCAACATCTGTGCCCTGGGCGCGGCGGTGTGCGGGCTGGCGGGTGCTCGGCTAGGTCGGCCGTGGATGGTGCACTACGCGACGCGTCGGCTGGGGCGGATGGTCGAGGCGATGGTCGGCAGCGGGGCGGTGCCGGAGTACAACAGCCCGACGTACTACCCGGTGGCGATCGAGGCGGCGGAGGTGATTCTGGACCAGTCCGCGGATGACGCGCTGCGGTCGGCGGCGGGGGACTTGCATGGTTGGATGTGGCGGCAGATCACCGACGCCTGGCACCCGGCGACGCGGCAGTGGGCGGGGCCGTTTGCGCGGGCGTACTCGGACCTGCTGCGGCCCCGGAGCCGGCGGTGGTTAGCCACGCGGCTGCGGCTCGCGGATGACGCCGACGTCGGCGGCTGGATTGGCGATGAAGTCGAACCCGGGCCAAGAAAGCCCGAGACCCTGCCGCCGCCGCCGGGTGTGGCGGGGCGGTTCGCGGCGTTGCCCGAGCCGGAGGTGCGGCAGCGGCTGCCGCTGGTGCGTGGCGATGCGATGGCGACGGATACCACGCGTGGGGCAACGCGCTGGCTCGGGCAGCGGATGTGTCTGGCCACGGTCGATGTGGAGGACACGTGGGACCAGCGGCGGACGCTGCTGGGCTATGCCGCGGTGGCCGATCACCAGACGCCGGCGGTGCTTCGGGTGCGGCTGACTCACAACGGCCGATCTTTTGCCAGCGGCCGGGTGCAGCACGCCCAGGACGGCCCGGGGGCACTGTGCGTGTTCGGCCTGACGCAGGGCCGCGGGGACTGGCACGTCAACCTGGACCGGCCGGCCGACGGGCGGTTTGAGCTGTCGCGGCTGGCGGTTCACGTGGAGCTGCGGCACCCGCAGGCAACGGTGCAGCGGTGGGGTGACGACCGCTATTGCCTGGCGGCCGGGGATGTGGCGGCGGAGGTGGTGACGGGGCCGGCGGTGGTCGACGGTCGGGCGGGCACGTGGCAGGACACATCACGGGAGGGCGTGGCGGAGGTGGTCTGCGGCGTGTCGCTGGAGCGCGACGAGGCGGTGGCGTTGCAGGCGCTGGGGCCGACGTGGTGGGCGGTCGGGGTGCGGTGGTTGGTGGGGGAGGGGGGTGATGTCGCGGTGTCGGCCGAGGCGGTGTCGACGGAAGTTGACGGCGATCAGGTGCACGTGCGGTGGGGCCAGTTGGCGGTGTCCGCGCCGGTGGATGCGTCGGCGGTGTGAGTCATCGTGTGGGTTGTCCACACGTGGCGGAGAGCGATCCGCGACATCGGACCCGCCGCCGCATCTATACAATGCATGACCTTGACCCCCACCCCGACAACCGGCGACGCCTTGGACTCGCCGGCTGACGCGGATCGCCGCGGCATCGTGACCATCGGCTGGCGTGAGCGGGTCGACCTGCCCGACTGGGGCGTCCGCCACCTCAAGGCCAAGATCGACACCGGCGCCCGGACCAGTGCGATCCACGTCGCGACCATCGAGGAGCTGCCCGGCGACCGCGTGCGGTTCGAGGTGGTCGTGCGTGAAGCCCGGCCGCGCCGACCGGATCGGCCGCGCCTGACCCGGTGGATCGAGGCCCCCATGCACCGTGAGGCCGTGGTCAAGCCCAGCAGCGGCGACCGCCAGCGACGCCCGGTCATCCAAACGACCATCCGCCTCGGCGGCCTGCGGGTCCGGATCGAGGCCACGCTCGTCTGCCGGCAGGGCATGCTCTGTCGCATGCTCGTGGGCCGCTCGGCGTTGGCCGGGCGGTTCCACGTCGACCCCGCGCGGACCTGCATCTTCGGCAACCGCGTCGCCCGCCTGCTCCCCCCCGGAAGCAGCACCCCGGAAGCAGCACCCCGGAAGTAGCGCCCCGGAAATAGCACCCCGGAAACAGCCCCCGGAAATAGCCCCCGGCGAGTCGTAGCTCGGAGGCAGCCCCCCGGACCGACCCGCTCACCCCCCGTGCCCCGCCCGCCCGACCTGCCCGATCCGCACCCGGCACCCCCACCCCGAAAGCCACCTCTTGAAACTCGGCATCCTCTCGGCCGCCCCCCGCTGCTATTCCACCCGACGCCTGCGACAGGCCGCCGAGGAACGCGGCCACACCGTCAAGGTCCTCAACACCCTCCGCTTCGGCATCGAGCTCGAGGAGGGCGAGCCGGGCCTGACCTTTCGCGGCAAACCGCTCAGCGACTACGACGCGGTCCTGCCCCGCATCGGCGCGTCCATCACGTATTTCGGCACCGCCGTGGTCCGGCAGTTCGAGCAGATGGACGTCTACAGCCCCAACAGCTCCAACGGCATCACCAACTCCCGCGACAAGCTCCGCAGCTTGCAGATCCTCTCCCGGCACGACATCGGCATCCCGCACACCGTGTTCGTCCGCGATCGGTCCGACGTGCTGCCAGCCATCGAACGCATCGGCGGCGCCCCAATCATCATCAAGATCCTCGAAGGCACCCAGGGCGTCGGCGTCATCCTGGCCGAGACCACCAAGGTCGCCGAGGCCATCATCGAGACGCTGCAGTCCGCGCGGCAGAACGTGCTGCTGCAGAGCTTCGTCAAAGAGTCCAAGGGCACCGACATCCGCGCGTTCGTCGTCGGCGACCGGGTCGTCGCCGCGATGCGTCGCGTCGCGCAGGGCGACGAGTTCCGCAGCAACGTCCACCGCGGCGGCAAGGCCGAGCGGATCGAGCTGGACCCGCAGTTCGAGCAAACCGCCGTCCGTGCCGCCCAGATCATGGGCCTGCGGATGGCCGGCGTGGACATGCTCGAAGGCAAGGACGGCCCCCAGATCATGGAGGTCAACTCCTCGCCGGGCCTCGAGGGCATCGAGGGGGCCACGCAGCTGGATATTGCCGGGGCGGTCATCGACTATATCGCCGGCCAGGTGACGTTCCCCGAGCTGGACATCCGCCAACGCCTGACCGTGTCCAAGGGCTACGGCGTCGCCGAGCTGCACGTGCCCGATGGCAGCGACCTCGTCGGCAAGTCCATCACCGACACCGGCCTGCGCGAACGCGATATCGTCGTGCTCACCCTCAACCGCGGGACCAACGTCATCTCCAACCCCAAGGGCTCGCGCGTGCTCGAATCCGGGGACCGCATGCTCTGTTACGGCCGGCTCGAAACGATGCGGGACCTGGTGCCCGATCGCAAGGCGCGCAAGCGCAAGGCCAAGGTCCGTGACCTGGACCCGCAGTTGATCGAACACCTGGGCGACAAGCCGTGACCGCCGACGCGACCCCTGAGAAGGCCGGCGGCGCCGACACCCCACCCGCCAAGCCCCCCGCCAAGGCCCCCGCCGACGCCTCGCCGACCCGCGACCGCCACCCCGGCCGATGGGGCAAACGCGTCATCGCCCCCGGCGAGCAGGCGGCGGTCCAGCTGCCGGTATCCCAGAGCTACTCGGGCCACCGGGTGCGTCTGCCGGTGTTCATCTGGCGCGGCGAAAAGCCCGGCCCGACCGTCTTCGTCACCGCCGCCGTCCACGGCGACGAGATCAACGGCACCGGCGCGATCCGCCACCTCATCACCCAGCAGCCGTTCGCCGTCGCGGCGGGGACGCTGGTGCTCGTGCCCGTGGTCAACCTCCTGGGCTTCGAGCAGCACTCCCGCTACCTGCCCGACCGCCGCGACCTGAACCGCTGCTTCCCCGGCAACGCCGAGGGCCCGCTGGCCAAACGCATGGCCCACGCGTTCTTCGAACAGGTGGTCCGCCGCTGCGACTTCGGCATCGACCTGCACACCGCCGCCGTCCGCCGCACCAACTTCCCCAACGTCCGCGCCGACATGGCCCGGCCCGCTTTGGCCAGGCTCGCCCGCGCTTTCGGTGCCGAGCTGCTGGTCAGCTCCAAGGGCCCCGATGGCTCGCTCCGCCGCGCGGCCACCCGCGCCGGCTGCCCCACCCTCATCCTCGAGGCCGGCGAGGTCTGGAAGGTCCAGCCGCCCATCGTCGAGTACGCCGTCCGCGGCATTCAAAATTGTCTGCAGCACCTGCACATGATCGACGGCGAACCCGTCCAGCCCGCCTACCGCGTCGAGGCCGACAGCACCCGGTGGGTCCGCGCGAAGTTTGGCGGGTTCCTCCGCTTTCACGTGGCCCCGGGTCAGATCGTCGCCGCCGACGAACCGCTCGCCACCAACGCCAACCTCACCGGCGAACAGCAGAACATCCTCCGCGCCCCCCGCGACGGCATCGTCCTCGGGATGACCACCCTGCCCAGCGTCGCCCCGGGCGACCCGGTCTGCCACCTGGCCTTCCCCCGCCGCGGCACGCTGCAGAAGGTCGGCCGGGCCGTCGAACAGCTCGCCGACACCTCCCTGCACGAACGCACCCGCGACGCCTTCGACCGCAGCCTGGTGATGCCGAAGCCGGAAGATGTGGAAGCTGCGACTTAGCCCCGGGGGAGTTCAACGTTGTGCATCAGCTTCCAATCATCCCGCCGGG
>CAZVBW010000045.1:0-32249 GCA_964625505.1 uncultured Phycisphaeraceae bacterium | reverse complement strand
TGTAGGAGCCGCCAGCGTAGCGCAACGCCAAGACTTTTGCAGCGTCCTGCTAGGCCGGGTCTTGCTCGACGTCCTGCTCGGCGGCGTGCAGGAGCAGGTTGATCATCAGCTGCCGCGCGGTGGGGGTGGCGTAGCCGTTGATGTTCATGTGCCGCAGGCCCAGGTTGCCCAGGCCGATGTCCAGGCTGCTGTAGAGCACGACCGGGCGGTTGTTGTCGTCGCGGTCGACCATCGCCGAGAGTAGGACGCCGCGGGGGCGGCTGTTGATGATGGTCAGCGGGCGGTAGACGACGCGGTCGATCCGCTCGGCCCCGTCGATGCCGCGGCCGGTGAGGATCGCGCTGCTGGAACTCAGCGGGCCCGAGACGCCGCCGTAGGCGTTGACGAGTTGGCGTTCGATATCGGCCGAGAAGTCGGTGCGGGTGCTGCCCGAGACGTGGGGCTGACCGCTGAGGGTTTCGATCAGGATGGTCCCGCCGGCGTCGGTGTAGTTGGTGAAGTTGAGGATCTGCGACTCGGTCAGCTCGATCGGGGCGTTGCCCGCGAGGTAGACCAGGTCGGGCATGACCGTCGTGATTTCGGCGTCCTCGCTGAGTTCGTCGCCGGGGGCGATGGGCTCGCCATCGGCCAGCCGCAGCGGGTCGCCCAGGTCGTCGATGTGCTGGGCGTGGACGAACACTTCGTGGCCGGTCTGGTTGTAGAGCAGGTTGGCCGCTGGGGTCATCATCAGCGGTTCGGCGATGCCGACGCTGTCGGTGTAGATGCGGGCGACGTGGACCTGATCGCCCGACGCGCGGCGGTCGGCATCGCGGGGAGGGATCGGATCGTCCAAGCGGTGGGTGAGCCGGCCGCGGCCGGTGGCGTAGGCGTAGATATTGGTGATGGACTGCCACTCGGGCGATCGGCCCGGGCGGGTGTCGGACTGGAAGGTGTAGCCCCAGTTGCCGGGCGTCAGGATCATGAGGGTGCGGACGCCGTTGGACAGGTGCTCGATACGTCGGTTGGCCCCGGCCTGAACAAGGCCCTGGGCGATGGGGTGGCCGTCGGGGATCGGCTCGAAGCTGAGGTCGGGGTACAGCTGCTGGGCCAGGTCCTGGACCGAGCTGCGAAAGCCCGACGAACTGCCCACCGGATCGAAGACCACCAGCCCCCCCAGGTCGATGTACCGCCGCAAATTGGCCAGCTGCTGCTCGTCGAGTTCGAACTCGTCGCCAGACGACAGCCAGGCGATGGGCCCGCTGATCCACTCTTCGGCGGGCAGGCCCAGGTCGATCACCTGCCAGTTGAGTTCGTGCTCGCGGAGGCCGGAGATGTAGTTGTTGAGGAAGTAGATGTCGTTGGGGTACTGGTTCCAGTCGATGCCGTCGATGCGGATTTTGTTGATCCAGACCGGGAACCGGCCGCGAGCCAGGAAGGCCAGGGCGAAGGCGGTGTCTTCATAGGACCCGCCGCCGATCCGGCCGTTGTTGCCGACGTTCCCGAGGATGTAGGACGCGCCGGTGCGGAACCAATCCAGGCCGTTGAAGCTCTTGAGCCCGCCGGCGATGGCGATGCGTTCCACGCCGTACCAGTAGTAGTAGTTGTGTCCGCCGTTGATGTTGCCGCCATGCTGGAAGTTCTGGTCGAACCAGGCGATACCGCGGTTGATCGACTCGACGATCGGTTGGGGGGGTTGGCGGGCGTCGCGGTAAAGCTCTTGGAGCACCACGTAGAGCACCGTCATCCCCGCGGCGGTCATGGAGCCGCGAGACTCCCGGCCGGGCGAGTAGCCCCAGCCGCCATCGGCGTTCTGGGTGTCGATGAAGTGTCGGGCGGCGTCCTGCCAGACGCTGACCGGGACATCGCCGCCGCGCTTGGCGACCTCCCAGAGGCCCAGCAGGCCGTACTGGGTGGTCGAGTTATCAAATCGGTTCACGCGCCGCGGGCCGTAGTCGAAGATCGACTCGCGGTGGGCCTCCAGCAGCCAGTAGGCGTCGCGGGTCAGGTCACCGCCGTACTGCTCCAGCGGCAGGGCCGCCCAGATGTGGGCACGGATGCCGATGGGGTACGTGCCGTTGAGTTCCAGTTCCTGGAGGTGTTGCAGGGCCCGCTGCATCCGCGGGTCTTGTGGGGGCACGCCGCTGACGAGCATGGCGTAAGCGACCATCGGCGACTCGCCGCCATCGTGAAACTCGGGGCGGTGAAAGTTCGCACCGCTGTCCCAGCCGCCGTCGGGCTGCTGCTCGGACCAGAAGTACTCCTGCATCCGCTCGATCGCGCGGTCGATCGCTTCGTCGGTGACTTCCTGAGCCGCGGCCGGCGACGTGATGAAACACAAGGCCCCGAGCACGAACACCGACAGCTGGAGGGGCCACGCTTGCTTCATGCAAGCAGTGTAGCGTCGAATCAGCGGGTATCGAAGCGCCCGGTGGACCGGCCCCGCCGACCACCGAGCCGCTTCAGCGGGACTTTTCGCCCAGCACGGCGGCGGCGTCGAGCGTCGGGACTTCGCCGGATTCCCCCGCCGGGGCGTCGACGGACCGCTTGCGGGCGACCTGCAGCGCGGCGATCTCGAGCCGATCGATCACCGACTGCATGTCCGGCGGCCGCTGGGGCGGCTCGGTCTTGATGCAGTCCATCACCAGCGTGGAGAGTGCGGGCGGCACCTCCGGGTTCAGTTCGTCCGGCGGCGGACAGCAGCCGTCGCTGCGATCGGTCCGCAGTTGGACGCCGGGCTGGCCCTTCGGGATCAGCGTGGGCACATGCTGGCCGGTGAGGGTCCAGTACATGGTCGCGCCGAGGTTGAAGATGTCGGTCTGGGCGGTGATCTCCCGGCGGAGCACCTGCTCAGGGGCGATGTAGTCGGGCGTGCCCTGGATCCGCTGCTTGACCGTGCCGGTCTCGCAGGACTGGCCGAAGTCGATCAGCTTCAGCCCGCCATCCTTGGTCACCATGATGTTGTTGGGCTTGAGGTCGGCGTGGACCCAGCCCGCGTCGTGCATCACCACCAGGCCCTTGGCCGCCTCGCGGATCACCCGGCAGGCCTTGAGCACATCGCTCATGTCCACCCGCTCGAGCGTCTTGCCGTCGATCAGCTCCATCAGCACCAGCACCTCGGTGGTGCGGATGATGGCCCGCTGCTTGATCAGCTTGTGGCTGCGTCGGATGCGGTCGTCGTCGAACTGGCTGGCGACCTCGTGCTCCCGGATCGCCTGGTCCAGAAACCGCTGGTCCGAGGGCGTGTCCTTGACCACCCGCTTGAGGCAGTACTTGTTCCCGTTCTTGCCCTGGACAGCGTATAGCGTGCTCCGGGCACCATGCCCGAGCGTCTGCAACACCGCGTACCCCGCGATTTCGTGGAATTCAGCCATCACACATCCGGCGAGGTCCGGGCGCACCGCTTAAGCAGGCGGCGGCGGGGGCCGGGTCGCCGATTGGCTCCAGGTTGTTCCGGTATAACCGGATGGATAGATGCTCCCATCCTACGGCGTCCAACGCACACGGGGAAGCATTTGTTGCCCCACCCCTTGGATCGGCTGGTCCGCGGGGGCGATCCAGCGGCACCCCACGACGTTTAGCGGGTGCAGCGCAGCTGCCCCTGAGGCCACCGGGCGGGTGCGGCTTCGCCGCAGCCGCTAAACGGCAGGCCGCGTCGTCATCGATGATTGAAAGCTCCCGCTTACGGCCGCTCGATCAGCTGATCGGCAAACCAAGCGTGCGGGAAATGAGCCGCCGGCTCGCTGCCGGCCCCGACACTGACGAACACGTTCTCGGCCGGGACGCCCAGGCGCTGCTGCATCTGCCGAACCAGCCAGACCAGTTCGTGCAGCTGCGCCTCGGTGGGCCGCTGCCGGTCCATGTCGCCGATCATGCACACGCCGATGCCGTGCTCGTTGAACCAGTCGGCCCCCTGGCCCTCGAGGTACGCCCCGGACAGCTGGTTCTCCCAGCGGTAGCCGGTGGTGATCCGGCCGTCACGGTCGCCCGTGCCGTTGTTGATCACGAAGTGGTACCCGTTGCCCTGCCGGCCGAGGCGTTCGTGGGCCCGGTTGATCGATTCGTAGCTGCCCTGCAGCGCCCCCGAGTCGTGGATCACGATCGCCCGCCAGTCCGCGTCGCCCTGCGTGCTGAACAGCACGTCCTCGGGCCGCTGCGTCTCGCCGCCGCGGTCGCTGGACATCAGGCTCACGCCCTGCGGCGGCGCCACCGGGCCCGGCTCGAGCACCAGCAACAGCCCGCTCACCAGCGTCATGCCGATGACCAGCGAGCCCAGAACCAGGATGGTGCGACGATCCGGCACGACGACGTTCCGCTGCGAAGAACCCCGACAACGCCCCGCCGCCAAGCGGGCGGCTCTGACCTGGCGTGTCGGTCTGTTAGGGTTCATCGGCTTCAACGGGGTCACACTTCAAGTTTCAACCCGGGCAACGGGCGATAATTCTCACTTTTTCTGGACTGCCGGGCCCGATCAGGCAAACCCGGCCATCCCCGGCCTCACCCTCAGGGCGAGCCCATCGGGGCCAGCCGCTGACGCAGCGCCGGCTGCATCGCGCCAAAGTTGTTCTCCACCTTCTCCGGCGGGGCCTGGCCCCGCAGCGTCAGGTAACGCTCATACGGCGTCCGCGGCACCTCGCCACGCGCAAACGGCGAGCTGCTACACCCGGCCAGCAACACACCCGGCAGCAACACGCACCACGCCCGCACCACCCAGCGGCCACGCCACATCGTTCGCCTCCGGCTCGCGTCCCTGCTCAGCACCGCGGCAGTGTACCACTGATGAGGGGGGCCAGTGGCTCGAAGCTGGAAGCATGAAGCCCGAAGCGTGAAGCCAGAGTGCCGGACATTCCATAAACCGTTCTCCGGCTTCCAGCTTCCGGCTTCACGCTTCACGCTTCACGCTTTGACTTGCGACCTGCGACCTGTGACTCTTCCGCCATGCCGATCCGCTGGTCCCAGACCCTCGTCCCTACCCT
Organism: uncultured Phycisphaeraceae bacterium; assembly: GCA_964625505.1. GTDB lineage: Bacteria > Planctomycetota > Phycisphaerae > Phycisphaerales > Phycisphaeraceae > CAZVBW01. The sequence continues at coordinate 27,297 of CAZVBW010000045.1, read as the reverse complement.
CCGCCAGGCCCCGTCGGACGCCGAGGTGCCCTCGCACCGGCTGATGCTCCGGGCCGGGCTGATCCGCAAGCTCGGCAGCGGCAGCTACAGCTACCTGCCCCTGGGGCTGCGGGCCCTGCAAAAGGTCCAGCAGATCATCCGCCAGGAAATGAACGCCATCGTGGCCGCCGAGGTCCTGCTGCCCGCCCTGCAACCGATCGACCTGTGGGAACGCACCGGCCGTCGCACCGCCTACGGCGACAACCTGTTCACCCTCGAAGACCGCCACGGCCGAACCTCCGCCCTCGGCCCCACCCACGAGGAGGTCATCACCGAGCTGGTCGGCGCCTACGCCGAGTCCTACCGCGACCTGCCGCTGCGGCTGTACCAGATCCAGACCAAGTTCCGCGACGAATTCCGCCCCCGCTTTGGCGTGCTCCGCTCCCGCGAGTTCCAGATGAAGGACGCGTATTCCTTCCACCTGGCCATGGACGGCCCCGGCGGCCTGGATGCCTGCTACGACGACATGTACGCCGCCTACGAAAAGATCTTCACCCGCTGCGGCCTGCGCTACCAGGTCGTCGAAGCCGAGGCCGGCCCCATCGGCGGCAACGCCAGCCACGAGTTCATGGTCCCCTCCCCCACCGGCGAGGACACCATCCTCCGCAGCGACAGCGGCGCCTACGCCGCCAACGTCGAAAAAGCCCAGACCGGCCCCCGTCCCGTCGGCGCCGCCTTGACCCCATTTAGCCGCGTCGCTTGCGACGCGCGTCCCCCCGCCGACCCCACCGGCGACCTCGAACCCGTCCACACCCCCGACACTCCCGGCATCGACGACGTCATCGCCTTCTTCAAAAAGCAGCTCAAGACCAAGCTCAAGCCGCAGAACATGCTCAAGACGATCGTCTTCCAGGCCCCGGAAGCCCGATGGGTCCTCGCCGTCGTCCGCGGCGACCACGAGGTCAACGAGGCCAAACTCCGCAGCGTGATCGACGCCGACCTCCAGCCCGCCGACCCCGCCGCCGCCAAGGCCGCCGGCTTTGCCATCGGGTTCGTCGGCCCGCACATCGCCACCACCCGCGACGACACCACGCTCGTCGTCGATCCCGACGCCAGCATCGACACGTTCTGGGTCACCGGCGCCAACCAGCCCGACCACCACGTCAAGCACTTCCACTGGCAACGCGACCTGCTCGACGCCCTGCCCGAAGCCGACGCTGAGCGAAGCGAAGCGTCTGGTACCCCCGCCGTGCACGTCGCCGACATCCGCAACGCCGTTGCCGGCGATCCCGCCCCGGAAGACCGCGGCGGCGGCACCCTCCAGGAAACCAAGGGCATCGAAGTCGGCCACGTGTTCAAGCTCGGCGACAAGTACACCCGCAGCCTCGATGTCGCCGTCACCGACGAGGACAACCAGCCCCAGCACCCGCTCATGGGCTGCTACGGCATCGGCGTCAACCGCATCCTCGCCGCCGCCATCGAACAGCCCCCGGAAGACAAGCCAGGCGATCTTCCAGGGGCGGGCGGGCACGACGAGGACGGCATCATCTGGCCCGCCGCCATCGCCCCCGCCCATGTGCACGTCGTGCCCATCAAGTACCAAGGCGACGTCGCCGCCGCCACCGACCGGCTGATCGAGCAACTCGAGGCGGCCGGCGCCGAGGTCCTGCTCGACGACCGCGACGAGCGCCCCGGCGTGAAGTTCAAGGACGCCGACCTGCTGGGCCTGCCCCTGCGTGTCACCCTCGGCGACAAGGGCCTGTCCCAAGACCCGCCCACCCTCGAACTCAAAGCCCGCGACGGCTCGCTCGGCCCCCGCGGCACATCCATCCCCCTCGCCGACGCCCCCGCCCGCATCGTCGACCTGCTCCACCTGTAAAGCCGCGACCACCGGTCGCGCCCCCGGAAGCCGACGCTGAGCCCCCTTGGGGGCGAAGCGTCTGGTATCCGGCTCACCCCCGCGCCGCCGCCCCCAGCGCCCCCGGCAGCTCCCCCGCCAGTTCCATCGCCAGCATCCCCCCCGCACGCCCCACCCGCTCCACCCACCGGTCCGCCGCCAGCCCGTGCACGTGCACGCTGAGCACCGCCGCCTCGAACCCGCTCATTTGCTGAGCCATCAGCGACGCGATCAGCCCGGTCAGCACATCCCCCGTCCCCGCCGTGGATAGCGCCGGGTTGCCCGAGTGGTTGCGAAACACCCGCTGCCCGTCGCTGACGATCGTGTGCTGACCCTTGAGCACCACCACCGCTCCGTGATGCCGCGCCATCGCCGCTGCCAGCCCCGGCCGAGCCTCCGGGTCCGTGGGATCGCCATCCACCCCCGCCGCCTCCGCGAGCCGACGAAACTCCCCCGGGTGCGGCGTCAGCACCACCTCCCCCGCACCCGCCCCCGGACCCGCCCCCGGACCCGCACCCGCCCCCCGCACCTCCCGCAGCGACCGCCCGTCCGCCGCCAACGCATTCAACCCGTCCGCGTCCAACACCACCCGCCACCCGTTGAGCGGTTGCACCGGGGGTGCACCCTCCGCACCGCCACCACCGCCCAACAATCCCATCACCCACCCCCGCACGTCATCCCGCCCCCCCATCCCGGGCCCGATCGCCAATACCGCGTCCTGCCCTACCGCCTCCGCGAGGTCCGCCGCCGACTCACACACCACCCCCGTCGCCGACGGCTGGGCCGCCAGCAGCCGCGGCAGCAGATCGACCGGCCCCGCCAGCTTGACCAACCCCGCCCCGCCCCGCAGCGCCGCCGTGGCCGTCAACCCCGGTGCCCCCGGCATCGTCTCGCAACCGCCCACCACGACCACCGTCCCGAACGTGCCCTTGTGCCCGTCCGCAGGCCGCGCCGGAGCGGTCGGAAGCTCCGTCACCCAATCCAGCTCGACGTCGTCAGCCAATCCGTGACCTCCATCGCACGATGATCTCGGGTTGTGACAGGTAGTTGTCACACCCTGCCCCACCAACTGGCCTATACCACCCATTCAAATCGTACGGTCGGGCGTCGGCGGCTCCTTCCGGGGGAGCCGCCGACGCTCATTTTATCGCCCCCGCCCGCACCCGTACGCCCTGTCCACCCGGTCCCGCTCCCATCTAGCCGCCGGGCTTGGCCCGCCCATTAACGGCGCCCTCGGCGGGTTCATCACCGGCAGCCACCCCCCGCTCGATCCGATCTCGCAACGCCCGCAGCGCCCCCGCCGGGTAGCACGCCATCGGCCAGTCCCGCCGCGACGCCACCGCCGCGTTGGCCAGCCCGACCCGCACCCGCTCGACCCGCGCCTTCGCCTCGGCCAGCAGCGCCGGATGACGCTCCGCCAGCTCCCGGTTCACCGCCCGCAGCTCCCGCCACAGCCCCGCCCGTCGCTGCGCGTCCCGATCCGCCCCCATCGCCCGCAGCAGCCCCGCCTTCTGCCCCGCCAGCTCCGCATCGCGCCCGCCCAGTCCCGCAGCCGCCGACGCCTCCGGCACCTGACCGCTCAGCGCCCGGTCCACGTTGTGCGGCAGGTGGTGCTTCCACCACACCGCCCGCGCCACGTCCCCCCGCGTCGCCCGTGGCCCCTCCAACTCCAGCCGCATGTCCGCCGATGCCATCGCCATCGGCGCCAGCTCCCGCTCCCGCCATTGGTCCCACCACCGCTCGGTCGCCCGGTCGTACACCCAGCCCCCCGCCCCGTGCACAAACAAGCCCCCGCCCGCGGCCAGAGCCTCCCGCACCAGCCCTGTCATCGCCAGGGCCCGGGGCCTCAGGTCCGCCGCGTCGACCGCCCGCCCGTCCGAGTCGACGAGCCGCCACCCGCCGCTGCTTCCGGGGGCGGGGTCCGCGTACACCCGCTGCCTGGGCCGCATCCAACGGCAGCTCCACAGCGGCAGCTCCACCCGGTCCACCGTCACCCCCATCGGCGCCAGGCCCGCTCTCGGTACCGGTGACACCGCCGCGTTGTACCGCCGGGCACACCGCCGCGGGTCCCGCACCATGTGCTCCACCAGCTCCCGGAAGCTCTCGCTCTGCGCCAGCTGCGACGTGAACACGCACGCGATCGGCCGATCCACCAGCCGGCGTCGCAGCCCGTCCAGCACCACCGTCGCCTGCTGGGCGAGCGTCCGCGCCCCCCGCCAATCCGCCGCCGACGCGTCCGCCACCACCTCGTCCAGCACCCCCACCCCGCTACGCCGCAACGCCACCGGCGGCTGCATCCCCGTCGGCACCCCCGCGACCTCCCCCGCCCCCGTCCCCAAAGCCCGGGGATGGCCATCACCGGGCTCCCCGCTTCGACCCATATTCACCACCGCCGCCCGCCACCGGTCCCCCTCCCGACGCGGCACCTGCAGCCGCCAGACCGGGTGCTCGTCCTGATCCACCACCAGGTGCACCGCGTACCCGTTCACCCGCCGGGCCAGCCCCACCGCCGCCAGATCCTTCGCCAGAATCCCCGGGTGCCACACGGTGGCCTGGTGTCCACTCATCACCACCGCGCCCGACCCCGGAACCGACCCCGGAACCGGGCCCGGCGTGCCCAGACGCTCCGCGACCCACCGGGCCATGGCCCCAACCTCAAGCGCCCCCCCACCGTCAACACCGGCGCTCAGCAGCCCCGGCCAAGCCCGCATCTCCGGCTCCGCCCGCACCACCATGTCCGACGACCGGCTCAGCACCGCCGCAGCCTACGCACCGCAGGCGGCGACGCCCCGCCCACCCCAAGCCGACCGTGCAGCGACGCGAAGCGTCAAATCGTCAGTCCGCGGCATCCCAGTCCGTCGTCAGCACCGCCGAGCCGTACGGCTCCAGCCGCACCCGCACTGCGCCCTCGCGGACCCGAAGCGGCGTGGCGCCCGCACGAACCCGCAGCTGCGGCCGCGCATCCACCGCGTCATCCTCGAACACCACCTCCACCTGCCGCTCACTCAGCAGGTTCCAAACCTCCGCCCCGTCCGCCCACTCGGCCGGAACCTCCACCGCCTGCGGTGACGCCGAACGGTTGAACACCGCGTAAACGTGCCGAGCCTGCACGCCGTCTTCTTCCATCGTCGCCAGCGACCGGGCGAAAGCAAACACCTCCCGCTCGTCGTCGACCACCACCGGCCGGTACAGCCCGTGCCGCAGGGCCGGCAACGCGTTCCGCACCGCCACCGCCCGCTGATACGCGTCGAAAATCGCCCGGTCGAATCCCACCGACGACTGGTCGAACTCCATCCCCGGCCACGTCATCGGCTGGCGGTTGGACGGGTCGTCGGGCGACCACATGCCCGCCTCGTCGCCGTAGTAAATCATCGGTGCCCCGAGGTACGTCACCTGGAACGCCACCGCCTGCAGCTGCCGCCGCCGCTCCTGGGCGGTCGGCTGCCGCGGGTCATAGTCCGGGCCGTTGTCCTGCAGCCGGTTCGCACCGTCGTACGGCCGATCCGGGTTGACGAACATCGACGCCAGCCGGTCCGTGTCGTGGCTGTCGTACAGGTTCTGCTGCACAAGGCTCACCGCGAGCGGGTAGCTGTACGCGATCCTTTGCAGCCTCTGATCGAATTGCGTCGGGCTTTCCCGCGTCTCCCGGTCGACGAAAAAGTCCTGACCCGCGATCGCAAACTGGTAGTTCATCACCGCGTCGAAGGCCTCGCCATCCAGCCACGGGTGGGCCCACTGCCAGATCTCGCCGCTGATGTACGCCTCGGGGTTCACGCCCTTGACCAGGTCCCGCCAGTCGTGCCAGAACGGCAGCGCGATATCGCCCGGGACGTCCAGCCGCCAGCCGTCGATCCCGTCCGACGGGTCACCGTCACCGTTGGGGTCCAGCCAACGCTCGGTGATGTCGAAGATGTGCTGCCGCGGCTCGGGCCCCAGCCCCGTCTGCGGATCGTTGCGGAACACCGGCAACGCCCCGCTGGGCCCGTCCCACGCGTTCCACTGGATCCCTTCCGGGTGGTCCCGGCCGTGCACCCGCCACCACGGCTCGTCGCTGCCCCACCGCTGCGGGTCGCCCCACGAGTTGATCTCGAACCAGTCGCGGTACGGCGACTCGGGCCCCCGCTCCAGCACATCCAGGAAGAACGGGTGGGCCGTGCCCACGTGGTTGAACACACCGTCGATCACCACCCGAAAGCCCTGCCGCCGCGCCTCGGCCAGCAGCTCCAGGAACACCTCGTCCGACGGGCTGAACCGCCACGTGTCCGGGTCCACCGTCTCGCCCTCGATCGGTAGATCACCCGCCACGCCGAAGTTGTCATCGATGTGCCGAAAATCCGCGGTGTCGTACTTGTGCATCGACTCGCCCTCAAACACCGGATTGAGGTAGAGCGCATTGACCCCCAGCTCCCTCAAATACGGCAGCGACTGCATGACGCCCTGCAAGTCGCCGCCGTACCGGCGGTTCCAGACGTTGCCCATCCCGCGGTAGAAGTTCTCCTCCCCAGCGGCCTCGCCCTCCAGCGTGGCGAACCACTCGGCGGTCCAACGCTGCACATCCTCCGGGTCGTTGCTCGGGTCCCCGTTGCGGAAACGCTCCGGGAAGATCTGGTACCACACCGCGTCCCGCGCCCACGCGGGCGTCTCCACCCGCTGCTCGGGAAGCCCCGCCACCTCAATCCGGTGCACCGCCTCACCGTCGACCAGCTCGATCGTCAGCGTCCGCGGCAGCTCCGCCGCCCGCACCATCGTCCCCCACGTCTCGAACCCCACCCGTCGGCCCAGCGGCCACAGCGGCGCCCGAGCGTCGCCCAACAACACCCTCGCGGACTCCACGTCCCCCGCCTGCGCCTTGACCCGCACAAACAGCAGGTCGCCGTCCACCACCTGCACATCATCGGCCGGCTCAAACAGGATCGCCTGCTCGTGGAAGCCCCCCGCCGGCGGTTCGGGCAGCTCCCGCGCGTCCGGGCCGACGTACACCGCCGAGTTGAACCCGCCGTGCCCGTCGGGCTCCTCAAACGCCGCGTCGCTGCCGCCCGGGTCGTTGATCCAGCGGTCCCCGTCGACCACGAACTTGTACAGGTGCACCCCCGGGGACAGCTCCGCCGCCGCCGACCACGAGCCGTCCACGTCCCGGGTCATCGCCAGCGCCTCGCGGTCCCAGCCGTTGAAGCTGCCCGCCACGTGCACGCTGTGCGGCTGGTCGGCCCACCGCGTCGTGTCCAGCTCAAACACATGCTCCACCGGCTCGTTGCCCGCCGCCGCCGGCCCGAGCACCACGACCACGAACACCCCCATCAACCACACCGTCCACCTGCGTCGCAACATCGAATACTCCATCTGTCGAAAGACTCGAAAAACGAAAATCAATCCCGCCGCACGATCGCCGTGCTCTGCCGCAGCACCAGGTGCGTCGGCAAGACCTCCGCGACATCCCCGCCCTTGCCCCGCACCCGGTCGATCAGCTTTTCGCACGCCAGCGCCCCGACTTCCTGCAACGGCAGGTGCACCGTCGTCAGCGCCGGGTTGACAAACGCGGTGTACCGGATGTCGTCGCAGCCCACGACGCTTACGTCGTCGGGCACCCGCTTGCCCGCGTGGGCCAACGCGAGCATCGCCCCCATCGCCATCTTGTCGTTCCCCGCGAAGACCGCCGTCAGGTCGCCGTGGCGGTCCAGCAGCTGCTTCATCGCCGTGTAGCCGTGCTCCTCGGTGAACCGGCCATCGACCATCCAGGACTCGTCGCAGGCCAGCCCGCCCTCGCTGCAGAAGTGCTGGTACACATCGCACAGCTGCCGGGTGGTGTGCACCGTCAGCGAGCCGTGGATCATCGCGATCCGCTTGTGGCCCAGCTGCATCAGGCAGGTCATCGCCTGCCGTGCCCCGGCCGTGTAGTCCGCGACCACGTGGTCCAGACCCATGTCGGGCGTGACGTTGTTGACCAGCACCGCCGGATGCCCGTCGCGCCGGAGGTCCGCCAGGAACTGGTGCTGGTCGGAGAATCCGATCGGCAGCACCCCGTCAACGAACTTCCGCTCAAACAGCTCGAGGTGCCGCTTGTCGCGGATGAACTCAGGCTTGGCGTTCTCGAGCATCACCTTGTGGCCCAGCCGCGCCGCCCGGTCGCACACCCCCGAGATCAGCTCGCCAAAGTACGGGTCGGCCATCGCGTGCCGCAGCGTCGGCAGCAGGATCGCGATCAGGCGGGTGTACTTGCCCGAGAGCGACTGGGCGTTGCGGTTGGGCCGGTAGTCCAACCGGTCGATCACCTTGCTCACGCGGTTGCGGGTGGCGGCGGTGATCTTGGGATTGTTGTTGAGCACCATCGACACCGTGGCCACGGAGACGTCCGCCTCCTTGGCGATCTGGCGAATGCCGACCCGCTTGGGCTTGGGCTCGGTGCTGAGGCTCGGCGGGGCGATAGGCATGGTGTTGGGCAGCGTGCCGGGGTTGGAGTGTACACCGACTTGAACCGTTTTACCAGTTTAGTGAACAAGCCGGTGTCGGCACGCTACCGCCCGGCCCGGATGGGCCTCCCTCAGCATGCGTTGCCGATCCTCGCGCAAGCACGGGGCTTCCCGTGGGGCCTTCGGGGTTTTCCCCGAATCCACCACGAAGGTTGTCTTGACTTGGCCGAGATCCCGCCTACAGTTGATCGCTCGCGTCATCATCCAGAGTCCCGACCCGGTATTTCTCTTTTTCGTCCCGCAACACTTGACTCCACTTCTCCTATCCGGTAAAACGGTTAACCATGAAGACCCGCACCTCGCTTCACGACGGCTTCACGCTCATCGAGCTTCTCGTGGTGATCTCCATCATCGCCCTGCTCATTGCCTTGCTGCTGCCGGCCCTGGGCGCGGCTCGCAGCACCGCCCGCCAGGCCGTGTGCCTGTCCAACGTCCGGCAGATGGGCATTGCCGGCTTCACCTCCGCCGCCGACTACGACAACCACGTGCAGACCAGCAGTAGTGACCTGCTCTGGGGCGGGTCTACCGGCACGCCCCCGGCCAACGTCCGCGAGCACAATCAGTTCTACGACAGCGGCCGGATCAAGGACTGGGCCAGTGCCCTGGTGCCCTACATGGGCGGCGATGACGACGACAGCTTCGAGGCGGCCGACCCCAAGGTCAGCCGCGGGTTCCTGTGCCCCAGCGACCCCGCGGTGTCGGACAACTCGTTCGGCTGGGACCTGTCCAACAACGTGGCCGGCGGGGCGCCCCACCGAATCTCCTACAGCACCAACGCCGACGTCACCTCCATCGTCTGGAGCGGCACCGGCCAGTGGACGCAGTTCCAGTCGATCGCGACCGAGGGCGGCCAGCCCGTCGGCGGCAACCTCGACGCGATCCAGCAGGCCTCCAACGTCGCGCTGATGCTCGACGGCGGCGCTCCGGCCACCAGCGGCGGCTCGCCGGTGAACAACGGCTACATCCTGATGTACATCGGCGTGCCCAGCGCCTGGGGCGCGGGCGCCGACGCTGGGACGCTCGGCTCGGTCTTCAGCAACGGCTGGGCCCGCGTCAAGCTGCCCCTGGCCGAGAACAACGGCGACCGCCACGGCGACGCGGTCAACATCGCCTTCGCCGACGGCCACGGCGCCACCATCAACGAGTCCAGCGCCGACGGCGTGAACATGAGCCCGCACGGCCCCTGATCGACTTCTGTCCCGCCGCCGCGTCGGCGGCCTGTTCCCGCTTCTCAAACCCCCTGATTGGAGGATGCATCCCATGAAGACCATCACGTTCCTTACCGCCTCGCTCGCGAGCCTCGGCCTAGCCGGTGCCGCATCGGCAATGCCGACCACGATCACGGACACCACCGCCGGATCAGCGACGCTTGACGGCACCATCAACAGCGGCGAATACGTCGGTTTCAGCGATGGCGTCAACACCGGTTTCGGTGACGTGATCGGCGCTAGCGCCGACCTGTTCGTGGATTCGTCAGACACCGGCCAGCTCAATTTTGGGTTTGCCTACGGCGCCGGCGACTTCAATGATGTCGCTGTCATCTATATCGATTCGGTGGCCGGCGGCCTTGCCGATACCACCACGATCGAAGACAACTCCGGCCGAGCCCAGGCCGCCATCTCGGGTGACGGTGAGTTCGGCAACGAATCGGAAGTGACCTTCGCAAGCGGGTTCGCGGCCGACTTTGCCATCGCCATCAGTCAGAACTTCGCCACGTTCGCCGATCTGTATGCAATCGGCGGCGACGGTTCGCTCACATCCGTCGCCAGTGGCAACCTGACTCCCGCGAGCGCGGACCCGACGACGGGCGAAGTCGAATTCCAGTTTCTCCTGAGCGACATCGGCCTCGTCCCCGGCGGCTCATTCGATTACTTCGCGACCTACGTCAACTCGGGCAATGCATTCCGCTCCGATGAATTCCAGGGCGTCGCCAGCAGCACCGTGACCGGCAACCCCGGTCAGAGCCCGGTGACCCTCGCATCCGGCGATTTCAACACGTTCGTCTCCGTCCCCGAGCCCGCCTCGCTGGCGCTGCTGGGGCTGGGCGGATTGCTCATGGCCGGCCGACGCCGCGGGCATTGACCCCCGACGCCGCCCGAGCCTCCGAACCCCCGGAAGGCGGGGCGGGCCACTGGTCCGCCTCGTCTTTTTGTTTTCCGCTACGGAGTAGACCTTGATGATCATGCGATCCGCTTGTGTGTCGGCCGTCGCCGCGCTGGCCGCCATCAGCGCGCTGCCCATCGCCGCCCAGGACGCGTCGGCCCCGACGATCCTGCAGTGGTTCGAGTCGACTTACGAGACCCAGATCGACCGGACCGCCGATGCGTTCATCGCGGGCTACGGCACCGTGTGGCTGCCCCCGCCCGGCCGGGCCGACCTCTCCGACTTCTCCGTCGGCTACGACGTGTACGACCGGTTCGACCTGGGCCGGCCAGGTCGACGCACGCTCTACGGCACCGAGACCGGCATCCGCACCCTCGCCGACACCCTCCACCGCGCGGGCATGTCGATGCACATCGACCTGATCCTCAACCACAACGGCTTCTCCGACGCCTCCACGCCCGGCTTCCTCGAGTCCGGCGGCTACCCGGGCTTCGTCCTGCAGAACCCGGATTACGCCGGCGACCCCGACGGCAACGTCAGCAACGACCCCTTCGGCGTGCCCAACACCGACGGCGACTTCAACTCCGGGTTCGACTACGGCGACCTCCGCGGCCGGCTCGCCGGGCTGGTCGATATCAACCACAACACCAACTGGCGCTTCATCCGACACCCCGTCGACGGCTCGGACCCCCGCAACATCCCCCGAGGCATCACGCCCGACTTCGCCGGTCGGCTCGCCAACACGCCCGACCCCAACAACCGCCGGTTCTACCCCGACCGCGACGCCCAGCCGATCTTCGTCTTCGACCCGGCCACCGGCGAGCAGAACATCGCGATCTACCCGTTCACCGACCGGCCGATGGACGGCGACCCGATCGAGGAGAACGCCACCGGCCTGCTGATGCGGTACAGCCAGTACATGGTCCAGTCTGTCGGCGTGGACGGCTTCCGCATCGACGCGGCCAAGCACTTCGAGGGGTTCACGCTCGACTTCTTCGACCGCGCCATCTACCGCTCCAACCCCCGGCTCCGCCTGGACGGCTCGACCAACCACGTCTTCTCCTACAGCGAGGTCTTCGACGGCAACCGCGAGTTTCTCTCGACCTTCATCCGCGACGACATCAACCCGAACGACCCCGGCCGGGTCGGCGGCAACCGCGACGTGCTGGACTTCAACCAGCACTTCGCGCTCAAGGCCAACCTCACCGACAACGGTTTCGCCAACAGCTGGTTCGACGTGCAGGCCTCGGGCATGGATGTGTTCGACGACGGCCTTCGCAACGGCAGCGCCGGCGTGAGCTTCGTCGCGTCGCACGATGACGGGGGGCCGTTCCTGTCCAACGTCGCCCACGCCTACACACTGATGCAGCCAGGCAACGCGGTGGTCTACTTCAACGCGCTGCAGCACGGCGACAACCGCGATTTCCCCAAGGACGGCCGGGGCGATGCGCTGGGCGGCCGCTTCGGCGACACGATCACCGAGCTGGTCAACATCCGCAACACCCACGGCCGCGGTGATTTCCGTGAGCGGTGGATCAACGAGGACTACCTCGCCTTCGAGCGCAGCGGCTCGGCGGTCGTGATGCTCTCCAACCGCAACGACGGCGGCGTCAGCGACTCGCAGCGGATCGGCGTGGACCTGCCCTTCGGCACGCACCTCATCGAGCTCACCGGCAACCACGCCAATGATGCCTTGATCCCCGAAGTGGTCACGGTGACCAATGACTTCTTTGAAGGCCCGAGCTATATCAACGCCCGGTTCCTCAACAACGCCAACCAGGATCACGGCTACCTCATCTACGGCCTGCCCACCCCCCAGGGCCGGGTGACCCTCAGCAACGTCAGCCAAGTGCTCGAAGGCGGTGACGGCGAGGGCGATAACACGTCCAACGGCGCTGAGCGGATCGCCGACCTGCAGGTGATCTCTTCCGACAGCTTCGATATCACCCTGGACACCGACGCGGTGCGGTTGCTGGGCCTGGAATCGCTGCGGGACCGCAACGCCGATGGCGATAACGCTCTGTTCAAGCTCGATGGCGGGGTCGATGCCAATCGCAACGGCGGGGTGGACTTCGTCACGCCCGACTCGCCGCAATACGGTTTCGAGCGGTTCCTGGATGTGCACGACCCGGGCTACTTCAACGCGGATGGCGATGGCACATTCCGTCAGGGGATCGACGCGACGACGCTGGCCGAGGGGGTGCACTACCTGACCGTGCGGGCGTTCCGGCATCGCGACGATGGCGGGCCGGCGGTGTTCAGCGATTTTCGGCAGGCGATCTATATCGACCGCCTGGACCCGACCAGCAGCATCGCCAGCTTTGACCCATGGGGCGTTGACGCGGAAGACCTGGACCTGATCGTCCGCAGCGACGATTTGACGGCCGACAACGTGCACGTGTTTTTGAACCTGCCCGACGCGCTGTCGGAGGCGGAGGTGCTGGCGCTGGTCGATGGCGGCAATCAGGCAGGCCGGCACGACCTGGACCTCTTCAAGTACGGGTTCGCGAACGTCGTCGAGGGGAATAACGTCGTGACCGTGGTGACGTTTGAACAGACCGGCCGGAGCAACGTGCAGCGGCTGACCGGGGTGTATCGGCCGACCGGGCTGGGTGCCGGGCTGGGCGACCTGAACAGCGATGGCGTCATCAACGCGGCGGACCTGGCCGACGCGTCTGGGGCGTTCGAGCAGGTGCTCTACAGCCGCAACAGCGAGTTTGATCCGGCGGGAGATATCAACGGCGACGGGCGGATCACCAACACCGACCTGTTCGCGTTAGGCAGCATCGTGGCCGCGACCGATGACTCGCGGACACGGCAAACCTACCGCGACGTGCTGCGGCGTCGGGGCAATATCAACGGCGAGTTCGGGACCGACGGGTTTGACATCGATGCCTTGTTCGACAAGTTTGGCCAGCCCAGCACCGACCCCGCCACCGCGTGGTTCGACGACCTGGACGAGGATGGTGTGATCGGGCAGGGCGATGTGGACGTGCTGGTGCGGCTGCTGCTGGACACCGAGTACGGCGACGCCAACCTGGACGGATCGATCAGCATCACCGACCTGCAAATCCTCGCGACGCACTTCGATGGCGTCGGCGGCTGGGAGCAGGGCGACTTCAACGGCAGCGGGACGGTGTCGATCACCGACCTGCAGATCCTCGCGGCCAACTACAGCCGCAACGGCACGCTGTTGGATGCCCAGCAGGTCGTGGATACGTTCGTCGATGCCGGGTACGAGGGTGATTTGGATGCCCTGCGTGCCGCGGTCCCCGAGCCGACCACGCTGACGATGCTCGCCCCGCTGCTACTGGTGCTGCGACGGCGGCGAAGCTCGACCAGCCCACCCGCCGGTTCGCGTCGCTGAGGACCGGCGTAGGGTGCGGCGGTGAGTGTGAAGCAGATTGATGTGGAACAGGCAGCGCGGCGGCTGGCGGAGGAGCAGCCGCCGTTGCTGCTGGACGTGCGGACGGCCCCGGAAGTGGGTGCCGCGAGCTTGGAGGGGGCGGTGATGATCCCGATGCAGGAGTTGCCCGAGCGCATCGGGGAACTCGCCGCTTGGAAGGATCGGCCGATCCTGGTGCTGTGTCACCACGGCGTGCGGTCGCTGCGGGTGGCGGCGTGGCTGAGCTCACAGGGCTTTGGCGACGTGGCGTCGGTGGCCGGGGGGATCGACGCCTGGTCGGTCCGGGTGGACCCGGCGGTGCCGCGGTATTAGGTTGGCCCCGCCGTCGCCGCTGTGTTGAGGCGAGCGGCCAAGGAGCGACGTGATGAAGATCGGTTACTGCGGCGGGCCCGACCAGGCGGCCCAGATGAAGGACCTCGGATTCGAGTACTGCGAGGCGAATGTGCAGCAGCTGCTCAAAGGCGAGGCAGATGATGCCGAGTGGTCGGCGGGGCTTGCGGACCTGGACGCCTGCCCGCTGCCGATCGAGGCGGCCAACTGCCTGGTGCCCGGGTCGCTGCCGATCGTCGGGCCCGAGCGGGACGTGGCCCCGCTGAAGCAGTACATGCAGCGGGTCACGCAGCGGGCGGCGAAGGTCGGCATCCAGCGGATGGTCTTTGGCAGCGGCGGGGCCCGGAAGCGGCCTGATGACACGCCCGAGGACGAGGCGTTCAAGCAGATCGTCGAGTTCGCGAAGATCGCCGCCGACGCGGCGATGGCGGCGGGGGTGGTCATCGTGGTCGAACACCTCCGGCAGGCCGAGACCAACACGATCAACAGCCTCGCCGACGAGCTTCGGCTGATCGAAGCGGTGGATTCGCCGCACCTCAAGGCCCTGGTCGACAGCTACCACATGGGCATCGAGGGTGACTCGGATGAGGACCTGCTCGCGCTGGACGGCCACCTGCAGCACGTGCACGTCGCCGAGCCGTCGGGCAGGCACCAGCCCGGCAAGCCCGCCGAGGGTGAGCCGTACGACTGGGAGCACTTCTGCTGCCTGCTGCGGAAGCTCGGCTACGACCAGCGGATCAGCTTCGAGGGCAAGTGGAGCGGCGAGGTGGCCGACGAAGCCGGGCCGATGATCCAGCGGTTGCGGGAGGCCTGGGACGCCGCCGCCCGCTGTGAATCGCGGTAGGCGGCGGGTGGGGCTACGCGGTCGGCCGCAGCAGCCGTAGGATGACGCGATGTCCCAAGCCCCCACCCAGACGCCCACGGCCCGGGGTTACCAGCCGCCGAGCAACACGCAGTTCAGCATCTTCCTGGACAACCGCGTCGGCCGGCTGATGGAGGTGGTCGAGGTGCTGCAGAACCAGCGGCTGACCTTCGCGGGCATGTCCGTGGTCGACGCGACCGACCACGCGGTGGTGCGGGTGCTCACCAGCGACGCCGACCTGGCCCGCCGGCTGATCAACCGGGCGGAGCTGCCCTGCAGCGAGTCGCCGGTCATCTGCGTCGAGCTGACCAACGACCAGACGCTGTATGGCATCTGCGAGGTGCTGCTGGCGCTGGAGCTGAACATCTACTACGCCTACCCGCTGATGGTCGCACCGCGGGGCTTGCCGGTGATCGTGCTGGGCGTTGACGACCTCACGCTGGCGGTCAACACGCTGCGGAAGAAGCACTTCACGCTGCTGGCCGAGAACGACCTGGGCGACAACGCCCCGGGCTCGACGCCGGGCAAGCCGACCGAGCCGACGCCGAACTGATCAGGCCTTGAGGAAGTCGTGGACGGCGATGCCCGCTTCCCGCAACACCGCCCGGAGCGTGCCCTCCGGCATTGCCCGTGTGTGCCGCGGCAACGTGACTTTCCGGCCGCTGTTCGTGTGTCGCCACAATTCGTGACTTCCCGCGGCTTGACGATCGAAGCAGTAGCCGAGCTTTCGAAGCTTCTTCGTCACCTGCGTGTACCGGAATCCCGCGAGCCTGCCCACCAGCCCACCCCGACAGGAACCGTGAGGTTCAACCCAGCCGCATCCACGTGCTCGGCGAAGATGGCGGGCAGCGGATCACCGTGCTCCACACATGACTCGACGATCAGTCGAGCCAGCCGCTGCGCCAACTCGGTCACCTCCGTCACCGTTCGCCCCTCGGCCACAAGACCTGGCACATCCGGGCTGGTCGCCACATAGCCACCGTCCTCCAGCGGCTCCAGCGTCAAGCGGATCGCGACTTCATGCATCCGCACATTCTACTCCCGCGGCATCCGCCGGACCTTCTGCGGGCTATCGATCCGGTACCGGATGCCCCGCCAGCTGATCGTCCGCCCCACCGTCGCCCGCAGCATCAGCAGCAGGTGGGCGGTCATCCACAGCGGCGTGAGCCAGCGGTCCACCCGCAAGGCCGGGCGGAGCCGATCAACCGTCGCCGGGTCGAACGCGTTGCGCACCGTCAGCCAGCGGTAGGTGGCCCGCACCTGGTCGGCCACGAGCACGATCACAAACGCCGCCCCCGGGGGCAGCCACCACAGCGGCCACCCCCCGGACATCGACAGGAGCACCACGGCCGCGACCAGCGAACTGATCCACGCCGCTGGATACAGCGCGAGCACCCCGAGCCCCGCCCAGAACAGCTTGGGCGCGTGGACCCGCGTGATCAGGTGCTGGCGGTGGGCGAAGTTGACCAGCTGCTGCCAGTCCATCGCCACCGGCGAGGCCACCAGACACCGCGGCACGTACATGATCTGCTCGGGCAGCCGGCTGGCCATGTGGCTGACCTGGTAGTCGTCGGAGATCGCCCCCCGCCAGAGGTCCATCAGCCCGCCCCGCTGGGCGGTCGATACCCGCATCGCCATCGACCCGCCCCAGGCGTGGGTCTGCTGCCTGCGGGACATCCAACACGCGACCGACCCGTTGAGCACCGACGCGAGGACCGACGCGGGGTGCAACTCGCCCTGCTTGTCGGGCAACGGCACCAGCCAGCGATAACCGGTCGTCACCGCCGTGATGTGCGGCTGCTGCAGCGGGCCGATCAGGTCACCCAGCCACCCCTCGCCCGGCGCGGCGTCCGAGTCGGCGAACACCAGCACGCGCTCCTCATTACCGCCCTCTTCCGGGGGCGGGGGCGGGCCCGGGGGCGGGGGCGAGGGGTCCTGCTCCAGATGCCGCATCGCCTGCAGCAGGTTGTGCACCTTCTGCCCCGTGTCCGCCGGAGCCGGGCCCGCCTCGACCAGCTCGACCGGCCCGGCCCGCAGGTCCCGCCGCTGCATCACCTGGTGCAGCACCGCCGCCGCCGGGTCGTCCATCGACTGCACCACCAGCACCAGCCGGTAGTCCGGGTAGTCCTGCATCGCGAGCCGCAGCACATGCCCCGCCAGCCCCGGCTCGACCCCGCGGAACGGCACGATCACCACCGCCGGCGGCCGATACCGATCAAACGGCCCCCGCCTGGGCTTGTTCGGCCCCCGCGAAAACTTGCTCACCTGCACCGCCGACCCCACCGCCTGCACCACCCACGCCAGCCACAGCACACACCCCGCCGCATAAAGCCACCAGCCCACCGCGGTCATCCGCCCATTGTGACGTCTGCCGCAGCCAACGCGACCCCGTTTAGCGGGAGCAGCGAAGCTGCCCCTGTCGGGCTTCCGTCACCGATACACCGACCCCACCACCTTCGCCGGGTTTCCCGCCACGATCGCCCCGTCGGGCACCTCAAAATCCACCACCGCGAAGGCCCCCACAATCGCGTCCCGCCCGATCCGTGCCCCGCCCAGAACCACACATCGCGCCGCCAACCACGCGTTGTCTCCGATCTCGATGCACGTCGTGTGCAAGCGAGCCGGTGTCTGCGACACCGGGTCCGGGCTCACAGAGCCCGGCTCGGCCCGCGGAAGCCGACGCTGAGGCGCAGCCGAAGCGTCTGGTCCCCCCCCTCCCGCGGCCGGGGCCGGGGGCGGTACCGCCCACCCCCCATCCGCAATCACCACCTCGTGCGCCACCAGCACCTGATCCCCCAACACCACCCGCCCGCTCGTGCAGAAGATGCCGCCCACGATGCTGCACGCCTCGCCGATGTGCACCTCGCCCGTGGGCCCGAGATCAAAGAACGTCCCGTGGTACAGCCCCGTCCGCGGCCCGACGCTCAGCCCGACCGCCGCCTCGCTGCGGTAGTGGCAGAACGCGAAGCTGCTGTACAACCAAGCGCTCGGATCGATCCGCACGTTGCCCGGTAGCGGCCGATCAAACCAATCGTCCGGAAGGCGCCTTCCGCGGGCGTCGTCGGTCAAGGCGTAACCACCTCGGCCGGGTTGCCCAGCACATGCACCCCGGGCCGGACATCGTGCGTGACGACCGCCCCGGGCCCGACCACCGCGTCGTCCCCGATCGTCACGCCCTTGAGCACGATCGCCCCAATCCCGATCCGGACTCGATCCCCGATCACCACCGGCCGACTCACGATCGCCGGCCGCTTGCTCTTGTCCCCGCCCACCGCGTTCGCCTCCGTGTCCGCCCGCCGCGGCTCAGGATCGATCGGGTGGAAATCGCTGTCCGCGATCGTGACGTGGTACGAGATGACGCAACCGCTGCCGATACGGATGTGCTCGCTGCACATGAACACGGGGCCGACCAGCAGCGTGTCATCGCCGACCTCCACCAGCCCGCCCGGGTCCACGTTGAAACTCGTCCAGGTATGCACCCGCACCCCATCGCCCAGCACCAGCCCCGGCTCCCGCGTGCTGCGAAACCGCCCGAAGCTGTCCCGCCGCTCCAACCACACCCCCTCGCCCACCACCACATTGCCCGGCAGCTCGCCGTAGTCCCACGCGCCGGTAATGTCATCGAGATCGGCCACCCCCAGAGCGTAAACGTTTAGCGGGTGCAGCGAAGCTGCCCCTGCATCAACATCCGCCATCGGACCGTTAGCCGCCGGGCTCGTCCCCGCGCTCTCGCGGCAACGCCCGAGGGGCGGGGCGGCTAAAGGCGCTACTCCACCTGATACGTATCCCCAGCGTGCAGCAGCTCCTGCAGCGTGCCGGGGCCGCGGCGGTTGGTGGCTTGCTCGACCTGGCCGGCGACGAGGTCTTCGTAGCAGGGGCGGGTCTGCGCGTGGAAGACGCCCAGCGGCTCGGGGCCCTCGGGGTGGTGTAGGCGGGCCAGGGCGCCGGCAAGCACGTCGCTGGTCTCGTCGTGGAACAGCAGATCATCCTCGGCCACGCCCCCCCCGGACGACGCCAGATCGACGACCTCCAGGCGGTTACCGGTGAGTTGGATGCCCTTGTCGCGGTCTTTGCCAAACACCATCGGCTTGCCGTGCTCGAGATAGAGCACGTTGTCTTCGCGGACGTCCTTGCCGGTGGCAAAGTCGAAGGCGCCATCGTTGAAGATATTGCAGTTCTGATAGATCTCGACGAACGAACTTCCGCGGTGCTCGGCCGCCCGCTGGAGGATGTCCGGCAGCCCGCGGTCCTTGTCCGTCGAGCGGGCCACGAAGCTGGCCTCGGCGGCCAGCGCGAGCGACAGCGGGTTGATCGGTGTGTCGATCGAGCCCATCGGGGTGGACTTGGTCTTCTTGCCCGGCTCGGAGGTCGGCGAATACTGGCCTTTGGTCAGGCCGTAGATCCGATTGTTGAACAGCAGGATGTTGACATCGACGTTGCGACGCAGGATGTGCATCAGGTGATTGCCACCGATGGACAGGCCGTCGCCGTCGCCGGTGACCATCCAGACGGACAGCTCGGGGTTGGCCAGCCGCAGGCCGGTGACGAACCCCGGGGCCCGGCCGTGGATGGTGTGGAAGCCGTACGTGTTCATGTAGTACGGGAACCGCGACGAGCAGCCGATGCCGCTGACGAAGACCGTGTTGTGGGGCTCGAGCTGGAGCTTGCTGGCGACGCGCTGGACCGCGTTGAGGATCGAGTAGTCGCCGCAGCCGGGACACCACCGCACGTCTTGGTCGGTCTGGTAGTCCTTGGCTTTGAGTTGGGGCAGGGCGCTGGGCATGGGCAGGTTCTATGTGGCGAGCGGGATCAGGTTGGAAGATCGTAATCGGCGATCACGAGTCACGAGCGGAACGCCGTGGGCCAGCGTTGTCGCGGCGATCAACTCGTCGGCGGGGTCACTTCGAAAGTCCAGACGGCGCATCTGGCTGCAGACCGCCCGGCTGATCGGCAGCAGCGTCGTACGGTCAAGGATCGGCTGCATCGGACTCGCGTCCAGATTGATAGAGATGCGACCGAGGATGGCGAGTTTCTCGATCTCCCAAAGGACGATGGCGGAGATGCACCACGACGTAGCGTCCAGGACGGCCTCTTCAGCGGGTCGAAGCTGACCGGTGACCGCGTGGAGGAGGATGTGGGTATCAAGATTGACCATCGGCCGGCTCCCAGCCGGTATCGGTTGTCATGACGTCTCCGACGATCTGCAACTCATCGCGGAGGCTGCCGATGAGGTCGGTGTTGGGCCCGGGCTGCTTCAACACCGCCACCGCCACGCCATCCCGCTCCAGCAGCACCATGCCGTCACCGAGATGCTCGACCAGCTTCTCCAACTCGGGCCCCAGGCTCATCACGTCGATCCGCTTCATGCGCGAAGTTTATCCGACCGCAAGACCTTCGGCGCAAGAAACCGCCGCCGGCATCTGGGACACCGGCGGCGGCAAGGGGGGCTTGGTTGTCGCGAGAACGGGGCCTTACTTCACCTCGATCTTGCGGGGCTTGACCTCTTCGCGCTTGGCGAGCTTGAGGGTCAGCACGCCGTCGGCGTAACCGGCATCGACGTTGGTCGGGTCCACGCTGGAGGGCAGGCTGAACCGCCGCTGCACGGTGGTGTACCGCCGCTCGGTGAGGTGCTGCTCGCCCTTGGGCTCGGCGGGCTCGCGGGTGGCCTTGATCGAGAGGATGCCCTGCTCGACGTTGACGTCGATCTGGTCCTTGGCAAAGCCTGGCAGCTCGGCCTCGACCACGATCTCGTTGTCGGTCTCGTGGATGTCGACCGGGTAAGCGGCCGGAAGCTCGCCGCCGTCAAGGCTCATCTGGCCGCGGAACGCGCGGTCGAAGTCGCGGAGCATGTCGAAGGGGCTGGCCCAATTGTCTTGGTTGCGTCGGGTGGTGGGAACCATGGGTGTCTCCTTGATTGAAAGTTGCGAGAAGCCGCGAGCAATAAACGATGCCCCGCGGCGACGGCCAACAGGTTGCAATCTTCGTGCCAATAAGCGTCGATGGAAATGCCCCCAAGCCGCGTCGAGGACGTGGTTTAGCCACTGATGCTGCGATCCGAATCTGTCATTTTGACACCCGCTTAAGCGAACTGCTGAACCTTTTGCAGCCGGCCCGCCGCGTTGCGGTGTTCGGCCCGCGTGGATAGTTTCACCTCATGAACCTCCGAGTCGCGGTCATCGGGCCCACCGGGTACACCGGGCTGCACCTGGTGCAGCTGCTGCTGCGGCACCCGCAGGCGGACCTGGCGTACCTGGCCTCGGCCCGGGAGCAGCCGACGGACCTGCGCGACGAGTTCCCGCAGCTGCGGGGCCGGCTGGACCGGGAGGTCGCGATGTGCCGGCCGATCGATCCGGAGGCGATCGCCGACGCCGCGGACGTGGCGTTTCTTGCACTGCCGCACCGTGTGGCGATGGAGCACGTGCCGCCGCTGCTGGACGCGGGGGTCCGGGTCATCGACCTCTCGGCCGACTACCGGCTCGATGACGCGGAGCTTTACGAGAAGGTCTACGACCAGCCGCACACCGACGCGGGCAACCTCGACACCGCGGCTTATGGCCTGCCCGAGCTGTTCCGCAAGCCGCTGGCTGGGGCGACCCTCGTGGCCAACCCCGGCTGCTATCCCACCGCCGCCGCGCTGGCCATCGCCCCCCTGCTGAGCCACAGCCTGGTGCGGCCAAGCTCGATCACCATCAACGCGACGTCCGGCGTCACTGGCGCGGGCCGCAAGGCGAGCGACGCCCTGCACTTCCCCGAGGCCAACCAATCATTCCGGGCGTACGGCACGATCGGCGGGCACCGTCATCAGCCCGAAATCCGCCAGACGCTGCGGCGGGTGGCCGGGCACGACGTGCCGCTGCTGTTCGTGCCCCACCTGCTGCCCGTGGACGCGGGCATCCTCGAGACGATCTACCTGCAGCCGACCGACGGCGATGTGACGCAGGCCGACCTCGACGAGGCCTACGCCGACGCGTACGCCGAAGAGCCGTTCGTCCGCCGGGTCCCCGGGCCGCCGAACATCAAGCATGTGGTCGGCACCAACTGCTGCGACCTGCACTGGCAGTTGCTGCCCGACGCCCACGGCGAGGAGGCCCCGGCAATCGTCGTATTCAGCGCGATCGACAACCTGCTCAAGGGCGCGTCCGGGCAGGCGGTGCAGAACATGAACGCGGTGTTTGAGTTGGACGAGACGGCGGGGTTGTGGCCGTAGCTTTAGGTGGCGAGTTCCACCAGCACGTCCAGCCCCCGCTCCAGCGTCGCGTCGTCGCAGGCATAGCTCAGCCGCAGGTGCGTATCGCGCTGGCTGAAGACGCTGCCGGGGATGATGAGCAGGCCCCGCTGCACCGCCCGCTCGACGAACTGCGTCGCAGTCAAGCCCAGTTGCTCCGGGACCTTGGGAAACGCGTAGAACGCCCCACCGGGCGTGGCCAGGTCGTAGTGCGGGCCCAGCTTCTCGACCACCCGGTCGCGCTTGTCCCGGTACTGCCGCACGAACGGCTCCATGTCCACGGCCATCGCCGCCACGCCCGCGACCTGCGCCATCGACGGGGCACAGACGAAGCTGTACTGCTGCAGCTTGGTCATCTGCTCGACGATCGGCCGGGGCCCCACGGCGTACCCCAGCCGCCAACCGGTCATCGCGTACGTCTTCGAAAAGCCCCGCAGCAGCAGCGTGTCCGGGTTGTCCACCACCGGCGACGGACACATCGCTCGGCCCGCCGCGTCGGTCGCCGACTTCTCGTAGCAGAACGCGTCGTAGATCTCGTCACTGACCAGCAGCACCCCACGGTCCCGGCAAAGCGTCGCGATGTCCCGCACCACGTCCGTCGGCGAGACCACGCCGGTCGGGTTGCTCGGACTGTTGAACAGCAGCAGCTTGGTGCGCTCGCTGATGTGCGGCTCGACGCGCTCGGCGGTCAGCTGGAAGTCGGGGTAGGTGTCCACGTAGACCGGTGTGCCGCCCGCGAGGCGGATCAGGTGGGCGTACATCACGAAGCACGGGTCGGCGATCAGCACCTCGTCGCCGGGCTGGACGGTGGTGAGCAGCAGCAGCACCAGGCCGCCGGACACGCCGGAGGTGATGAGCACCGCCTGGTCATCACCGGGCCAGTCGCCCAGCTGCTCGTGCAGCTCCTCGACGACCCGGTCCCGCAGCCCGGCCATGCCCTGGGTCTGGGTGTACTTGTTGTGGCCGGTCGCGATGGCCTCGGCGGCGGCGGCCCGGATCGGCTCGGGCACGTCGAAGTCCGGCTGGCCGATCGAGAGGTTGATCGGGTCCTCGAGCGTCGCCGCAAGGTCGAAGACCCGGCGAATCCCGGAGGCGTCGATGGCCTTGAGCCGGTCGGTGATCAGGGCGTCGGCGTCGAGCATCGGCCGAGCGTAGCCGCTGCGGCGGGTCGCATCAGGCCCGCCACGTCCGGTCCGCACGACGGCGTCGGCCCAGGGTCAGGCTGCCCAGCCCGATGGCGAACAGGCCCGCCGTGGCCGGCTCGGGGATCGTAGCCCCGCTGATGAACAGGGCGTAGTCCTGGCTGCCTTCCTGCAGGTTGCCGAAGTGGCCCACGTGCAGCGTCAGCTCGGTCCCCGCGGCAGCGTTGTCGATCAGCACCTGCGTGAAGTTGTCCACGCGGTTGTGCTGGTTACGGACGGCGGCGTTCTTCGGGTTTTCGGGGTCGAGGGTCCACGGGAAGTAGATCGTGCCGTCCGCATCGGTCAGCCAGAGGTCCAGGTCGTGGACCAGGTCCGACGCGCGGTTGTCAAAGTCGTCGGTGAGGGTGTAGTCCTCCAGGGCGGGGTCCAGCCAGCCCAGCGATACCTTGATCGCTCCGCCCACGGCGGTCAGCAGCAGCTGGTGGTGATCGCCCTCGTCAAGCGTGTCCTCAATCACGTGGTCGGTGCGATCGACCAGTGAGCCACTGTGGGCGGCGTCGATGTGCTGCACCGCGGCGAGCCCGTTGAGCAGCCCGTACCCGGTGCGGTAGTCGGGGCCGACCTGGCGGTCGCGGGTCGAGTCGCTGGCGGTGTGCATCAGCAAACCCTTCTGCGTGGCCGAGACGGGTGTGCGGTGGGTGGTGCTGCGCCAGTGCTCGAGAATCAACGCGGCGGTGCCCGCGGCGTTGGGGCTGGACATCGAGGTGCCGTTCTTGTTGGTGTAGGCGGTGTCGGACCCGTCGGCGGCGGAATAAAGCTTCTCGCCGTTGCCCATGAGGTCGATGCCGAGGCTGCCCGAGTCGGTTGGGCCGTAGGACGTGAAGCCGGTCACCTGGATGCTGCCACCGATGTGGGGGTCATGAAGGTGGTCGTTGACGGCGCCGACGATGACCGCGTTCTTGGACATGGTGGCACCGGCGAGCGTGTCGTAGCCCCCGCCGCCGGGCCCGTCGTCGGCGGGGATGGCGTAGTCGTCGGCGTGGACCAGGTACAGGCCGTTGCCCAGGTCCGTCCCGATCACGCCGACGGTGTCGATGTGGCTCTGGCTGAAGCGGGCGACGTACCGCCGGTCGTTCTGCAGGTCGCTGTAGCGGTCGTTCTGGCCGCGTTCGTTGCCCGCCGACCGGAACGCCAGCAGTGTGGGGCGCTGGTTGAGGGTGCGATCCCAGGCCCGGGCGGTAAAGCTGTAGACGCCGTAGCGGGGGTCCTCGTCGTATCGGTCGCGGGTGTAGAGGCTGGAGAAGGGAAAGAACGAGTCGTATCGGCGGGTGACCGTGCCGCCGTTGCCGTCGGGGACCTCGTAGTCGCGTTCGAACCACATGGTCTGACGGGAGCCGTAGGAGTGGTTGGAGATGTCGATTTGCGGGTTGGCCAGGACTTCGCTGGTGTCGCCGCCGGAGCTGAAGCTGAGCATGGTCACGCCGGGGGCCATGCCCCAAGAGCGTTCCCGCCCGGGGATGTGGGCCCCGCCGATGGTTCCTGCGACGTGGGTCGCGTGTGAGGCAAAGCCACCATTGGTCGTTTCACCAAAGCTCACGCGGGACTGGCCCGAGGGCATGCCGTAGGTGAAGGCCTCGTGGGTGGTGCGGACCTCCCAGTCGCCGCCGTCGCTGGCTTCCCAGATGCCGACGGTGACGCCCGCACCGGTCAGCCCGCGATTCCAGAGCTCAGCCGCATTGGTCGAGTCCGCGGCATCGTCGTTGGCCCACGCCGGACCGGCCAGGAGGCAGCTCACCACGAGCGGTACGAGTCGCAGCCCAAGTCGATCACCGCAGACAACACAGGGACACATCGGCAGGCTCCAGAACAGACGGACTGCTCAAGCCTACGGATCGATTTGCGACGAGCTTGACATGACACGCCAAACCATGGCGTGGATGCGACACCCTTTGCAGCAGCAGGCCGACCGGCCGAGGGGGCCTGTGCCGGGCCTTCCGCTACTTCTCTTCGTCCGCCGCGGCCTTCTTCTTCTTGCCCGCGGTGACCAGCTTGCGGTTGCCGACCTTGGGCAGGCCCAGCGGCTCGCCGTCTTCCATGTCGAACTTGCCGTTGGAGGCCAGCCGCTCGATGCGTTCGGCGCGGGTCAGGACGTTGCGGTGCCGGGCCAGGCCGCCGGCGGACTTGAGGGAGTTGTTGACGCTCATGGTGTGGCTCTTGAAGGTTCGGTGGGTCCCACCGGGCTCGTGAAGCTGCCGGGGGGCGGAACACAGCAATATAGCGAATGATCGGCACTTGTTGAACTCATTGCCGCCGCAGCGGCGGCCCCGCTGCTTGTGACGCGACGCGGCGTCACGGGCAGACCGCTCGCCTACGGCTCAGCCTCGTACCGGGCGTAGTACATCGTCTCCAACGCATCGCCCAGCCCATTGTTCCGCCGCTGCCAGGCCGCGCCCAGCTGCCGCATCTGCCGTTCATACGCGTTGGCGGCCTCGGACGTCGGGTCCGGGAAGTAATAGTCCACCGCGTACACCACCTGAAACCGCCCGTCGCCCTCGGTCCGGCGGTACGTCGCCACGTCATTGCGGGCCAGAAACGCCGCGAGCTCGGCGGCCGCGTCCGGCGGATACCGCGTCAGCCGCAGGTAGTAGTAGCCCGGCGCCCGCGGATCATTCGCATCGACGCTGCTCCCGCCCTGCGGCCGTTCGGGGACCGGCCGCTCCTGCTGGCTGGCAAGCTCCCGCTGCTGCTCGGCGTAGCCCGCCTCGGCGACCGACTTGCCGCGTGCGGTGCCCAACCCGTACGCCAGCAGCAGCAACAACAACAAGCCCGCCGCCGCCGCGATCGCCACACCGGGCGGAATCCGCAGCACCAGCGGCCCCCCACCGGCCCAACGCATCCAGGCTCCAGGATCCGCCGACCCGCCACTGCCACCGCCACCGCCACCGGGCACCGCCCCCGGCTCGCCCCCATCGGCCGGGGTTGAAGCCGCTCCCGCATCGGTCCGACCAGCGTCGTCTGCCGCCCGACGCTCCCGCCGACGCTCCAGCATCGTCTGCCACCAAGACGGCTCCGCCGGGCGGCTGGGCCGCTTCATGATCTCCAGCGGCGGGATGTCACGGCGGGGCGACATGCTTCACAAGGTATCGGCGAGCCCGCCCGCCGCCACCGAATCAACCCACGAATCGGTGCCCGCCCCCGTGCCGACCCATCGCTACGCCGCCACATCCTCCAACACCACACTCGCGATCGCGTGCCCGTCGGTGTGACTCAGGCTCACCCACGACCGCCCCACCCCCGCCGACGCCGCCAACTCCGCCGCCCGGCCCGCCAGCACCAGCGTCGGCCGGCCCGTCGGCTCCCGCACCACCTCCACATCGGTCCACTGCACACCGCCGCGCACCCCCGACCCCAACGCCTTCACCGCCGCCTCCTTGGCCGCAAACCGGGCCGCGTAATGCTCAGCACGCCGCCGCGCCTGACCGTCACAGTACGCCTGCTCCGCGGGCGTGAAGCACCGGCTGGCAAAGCGGTCCGGGTGCTCGTCCAGCAGCCGCTGGACCCGGCTCACCGCCACCAGATCAATGCCATGGCCGACGATCATCCGGACAGGGTACGTCAACCCACTCACCGTACCCACACAACAGGCACCGCCGAACACGCGATAGACGAGCCATTTATTACCGACACCGCGCTAACGCCACGGCTGCACACCACTGTTGACCTCTGGCAACAGCAACTTATGCTCATAGTGTGAGCCAAGGCCACTTCATCTCCCGCGTCGCCGGCATGCAGGCTGATCTTCAGCCGCCGCATGCGAGGTACCACAAGCGAGCTTTCAGCTATGTAGAAGATTGTCAACCCTCACCGGGTTGTTGGCCATCGACGG
>CAZVBW010000044.1:0-32330 GCA_964625505.1 uncultured Phycisphaeraceae bacterium | reverse complement strand
GTGTGCCCAAGCGCCCACTACGCCCGGGCCGGTCCCTACATGGTTTCACCCTCATTGAGCTGCTGGTGGTCATCAGCATCATCGCGCTGCTGATCGCGATTCTGCTCCCGGCGTTGTCCAGCGCCCGCGCCGCCGTCAGGCGGACCCAGTGCGCCAGCAACCTCCGCCAAACTGCCATGTCGCTGCATGTGCGGAGCAACGATCATCGCGGCCAGTTGCCCTACATCCCGCGTGTGGACGCCCTCTCACCGAGCGCCTACTACGACGGCACCACCGGTTTCGATATGGTCGAGGTCATGAAGGATTATCTCGCGGGTTTCGACGCATGGCGGTGCGCGAGCCTGGATGTCGCGACCATTGATGACCCGGCCAACAACCGCCGGTGGCGGTACGCCACGTACATGTATTTCCCGGGGAACACCGCACCATATTTCGACCGCCCCGCGGGAGAGCTGCACCCGATCTCGATCGCCGACGCCAGCCCCGGCCTGCCGATGATGCAGGACCGGACGCAGACGTACTGGGCCGACGACAGCAAGTTCGTGGTCACGCACGGCCAAGGCGCTTTCGAGCAGACGCCAGACAACCCAGCGGCCGGGTATCTGATTGCCGACAACGCGGG
Organism: uncultured Phycisphaeraceae bacterium; assembly: GCA_964625505.1. Lineage (GTDB taxonomy): Bacteria > Planctomycetota > Phycisphaerae > Phycisphaerales > Phycisphaeraceae > CAZVBW01. The sequence continues at coordinate 31,708 of CAZVBW010000044.1, read as the reverse complement.
TGACGTGGAGGGCGCCAACAATGCGCGCTACGACGCCAGCGTGAGCTTCGTGCCGTTCAACAGCATGGTGGATGTGGGTACCGTGCACGACGACGGTGCAAGTCCCAGCCAAGTGATCTACTCTGTGATGCCGTGATGCCAAGCTTCGGCGGGTGGCTGTGGCGGAGCGGGGGGCAGAAAACGGGGGGGAAAACGGGACAGGGCAACAAACGGGACAGGTACGGTTTCTTCGGGGAAGAAAAGGTGTCAGGAAGAAAAGGTGTCAGGAACCTTTTTAATATCCACAGCACCGTCAATATGCTCGGGATTGGGTGACGAGGGCATCCACCCATGGTACCCCGCCTGCAGCACAACCAGCCCCCTGCCCGGGAGGACCAGGACCTGCGCGAAGCTCGCCACCATCCACACCTCGCTCGGAAACGCGGGTGAATCTCGAAAAAAGGCGGGTGGCAGGGTTCGGGTGGCACACCTCGGCGGAGCCGATGTGTGGAGGGGTACCGGGGACGCTGCGGAGCACACATCGCCTGCGGCGAGGTGTGGCACGGCCGCGGTTGGGTCGCGGTCGTGGGGGGCTGACGCTTCTGCGCCTGCGACGGATCAGTGGTGGGCTTCTGGGGGGGGGTGGGGGACGGGGCGGCTGCGCCGCACCCGCTAAACGGGCGGGGGGGGAGGGGGGCGGTGGCTTGGATGTCCTCGAATCGGATGGAGCGGGCGTGGAGCATGAGGCGGGGGGGTGGGGAAGAGACGTAGAGATCAAGAGACGAAGAGACGGAGGGGGTTGGGGGGCCGTAGTGGGTGTCGTGGAGGAGGGGGTGGCCGTGGTGGGCGAACATGGCGCGGATCTGGTGGAGGAAGCCGGTGGTGAGGCCGATGCGCAGGAGGGTGGTGGGGCCGATTTGGGCGACGGCGGACCAGGTGAGGTGGCATTCGCGGCCGTCGGGGTGGTCGGGGTTGCAGGGGACGACGTGGGCGGGGGCGTGTTCTGCGACGCGGAGGTGGGTGGTGAGTTGGCCTTGGCCGGCGAGGTGGCCGTGGACGACGGCGAGGTAGCGTTTGGTGACGTGGTGCCAGTTTTGGCGGAGCTGGTGGTAACGGGGGGTGGTGAGTGCGAAGAGGACGCAGCCGGAGGTGGGGGTGTCGATGCGGTGGACGACGCCGGAGCGGTAGTGGCCTTCGCCGACGCCCTGGATGTGGGGGAACCGGGCGGCGACGGCTTCGAGGAGGGTGTCGCCGGCGGCGTGGTGTCGGGGGTGGACGGGGACGCCTGCGGGTTTGTGGGCGATGAGCCAGTCGGAGCCTTGCGCGAGGATGTGCAGGGGGGGGGGGGCCGGGGTGTGAAGGTGTGAAGGTGGAAGGTGCGAAGGTGGGGGAGGAGAAGAGCCGGAGAGACGAAGGGACGGAGGGGGGGGAGGGGGAGAAGAGGTGGAGGGGGGGGTGAGGGTGCCGGTGAGGGCGTGGGGGTTGAGGGCGTAGGTCTGGCCGGGTTGGACGCGTGAGCCTTTGGGGGCGGGGCGGCCGGGGGGATCCGACGTTTCGCGGCGCTCAGCGGTCGGGTTTGGGGGCAGGCGGCGGAGGTGGTGGGCGGTGATGAGTCGGCGGGCGGCGTGGCGGGAGAGGTTCAGGCGGTCGGCGAGCCAGTGGTCGAGGCGTTGGCCGGCTTCGTGGGGCTCGACGGTCAGCCGCATCGGGGGACGGTAGGTGATGGTGGGGTTGGGGGCCGGCGGCTGGGCCTTGGCGCGGCCGCTTCAGTGGGGAGGGTGTACCTCAGCGGTCGGCTGGCCGATAATGGGGGTGTGAGTGCGCTGCAGGCTGTTGAGCATGAGGGCGGGGGCGGGTGGACGCCGGGCCGTTTGGCGGCGGCGGCGGGGCTGTTGCTGGTGGCGGTGTGGGTGTCGCTGGACGCGTGGCTGGACATTGCGCATATCGCGGTGACCGACGAGGAGGCGAGCCACATCCTGCTGGTGCCGATGGTGGCGGGGTGGTTGTTCTGGGCGAGGAAGGACGCGTTGTCGGCGGTGCGGCCGGGGACGTCCTGGGTGGGCCCGGCGCTGGTGGCGGTCGGGGCGCTGGTGGGTTGGTGGGGGTATCACCACCAGACGCAGGCGGCGTGGCACGCCGGCGCGGTGCTGCTGGCGGTGGGGGCGGTGCTGAGCGTGCTGGGTCGGGGGGTGTTGCTGGCCGGGTTGCCGGCGTTTGTGGTGCTGCTGTTTCTGGTGCCGGTGCCGGGGGGCGTGCGGCAGACGGTGGCGTTGCCGATGCAGAACGTGACGGCGGCGGTGTCGGAAGGGTTTTTGGAACTGGCGGGGATGCCGGTGGCCCGGAGCGGGAACGTGCTGCGGTACAACGGCGTGGACGTCGCGGTGGCCGAGGCGTGCAACGGGATGCGGATGGTTTTCGCGTTGATCCTGGTGGCGTACGCGTACGCGTTTGCGACGCCGCTGCGGGGCTACGTGCGGGCGATCATCCTGGTGGCGTCGCCGGTGCTGGCGATCGTGTGCAACATCATTCGGCTGGTGCCGACGGTTTACGTGTACGGGCACTTTTCGAAGGGCTTTGCGGGCACGTTCCACGACCTGTCGGGCTGGGCGATGCTGGCGGTGGCGTTCTTCGCGTTGATGGGGATCGTGTCGCTGCTGCAGTGGGCCCAGGTGCCGGTGATGCGGCGCAAGGCGAGGCCGGCGGCCCGGCCGCGTGAGACTTACGGAACACCCTCGGCGAGCCCGGCATGAAGCGAGTGCACCCCCTGCTACCGGTGATCGCGACCGTCGTGCTGCTGGCCGGCGTGGGCGCGGCGAGCCTGGCCAAGCCCGACCCGGCGGACGCCGATCCGTTCCACGCGCAGGTGCGGCAGGCCGTGGACGCCGCGCCGCTTCGGTTTGGCGAGTGGACCGGGCGGGACGTGCCGTTGCCCGAGGCGGCGATCGATCTACTGCGGCCCAACGCGCTGCTGAGCCGGCAGTTCACCAGCAGCCAGACGGGCGAGTCGTTTCAGTGGCTGGTGGTGCAGTGCCGCGACGCCCGGGACCTGGGCGGTCACTACCCGCCGCGGTGCTACCCGGCGAACGGGTACAGCCCGGTGTCGGATCGGCCGACACGGTGGCAGATCGCGGGTCTGGAGCTGCCGGGCACGGCGTACCGCTTCAGCCACGGGCCGGTCCTGGACGAGTCGTACCTGGACGTGCTGCATTTCATGGTGCTGGCCGACGGCAGCGTGGTGCGGGACATGGACGCGGTGCGTCACGCGGGGGGCGATTACGTGACGCGGCACTACGGGGCGGCGCAGGTGCAGCTGGTGACCGACGGGACGGTGCCAGCCGAGCGACAGCGGCAGATGCTGGCGGATGTGGTCGCGGCGCACCAGCCGATTTTTGAGGCGATGAGTCGGTCGCCGATAGGGGCCGATGGCCGGTAGCCGGTGGCCGGTGGTCAGAAGCCGGAAGTGAGAAGCCGGAAGTAAGAAGTTAGAAGCCGGACCGTGGGATGCGGCCGGGTTATCAACCGACAGAACACGTCATGCCTAAAGCCAATGCTCAGCGTCGTCGCCGACTTGCCGTTCTTGCCCTGGGGTTTGTGGGGTTGTTGATCGTGGGGGCGGCGGTGGTGTTGATGTTGCGGTGGTCCAACGAGGGCCGGCTGCAGGAGGACGTGCGGCAGGGGGTGGCGGCGTACGAGGCCCAGGATTTTGAGCAGGCGGTGCAGCTGCTGGAGCCGCGGCTGGACGCGTTGCACGAGGACCCGGACGCGCTGTACGCGTACGCCAAGGCGCGGCTGCGGGTGCAGACCAGTGACAACAGCCACGTGATGCCGGGGCTGGAGGCGATGCGGCGGGTGGTGGAGCTTCGGCCCGAGCATCCGGAGGCACCGTCGGAGCTGCTGCAGCTGCTGATGCTGGTGGGTCAGGATCGTCAGGCGCTACGGCTGGCCGAGCGGCTGATCGGGCAGGACGCGGGGGATGTGGATGCGTTGCGGGCGTCGGCGGTGGCGTCGGACCGGCTGGATCGGCCCGACGATGCGGTGGCGGCCGCGCGGCGGCTGGTGTCGGCGGCGCCGGACGACGCGGACGCCCGGTTTTTGCTGATGGGGCTGTTGCAGAAGGACGGGGCCGAGCCGGAGCAGATGCTCGCGGTGGCCCAGGGGTTCCGGGAGGATCGGGCGGAGGACCCCGGTCGGCTGGCGGTCCTGGCCCACGCGCAGCTGGTGGGCGGCCAGCGGCAGGCGGGGCGACAAACGCTGGAGCGGGCGGCGGCCGCGATGACGGCGGATCACGCGGACCTGGCCGGTCGGCTGCTTCGGCTGCTGGACCACGAGCGGCTGTTCCGGGCGTCGCTGGACATGCTCTCGCGGGTCGCCGGCGGCGACGCGGCGGCGGACACGGACGACGCGGTGCTGCGGGCGATGCGGCACGAGCTGGTGCGACGGCTGTACGAGTCGGATCGGCCGGGCGAGGCGGTTCGGCAACTGGGCGAGGCTCGGGCGTCGACGCCGGCTCACCTGCTGGGGCTGCGGGCGACGCTGCTGTACGAGGCGCAAGACCAGGCCCGGGCCAACGCGACGCGGGAAGCGCTGGCGGGGCGGGACAACGACGTGGCACGGGCGTGGCTGAGCCTGGTGGACGTGCTGCGGGTCCAGCAGCCCAGCGCGGGCCGGGTGGCGGCGGCGGCGCAGCGGGTCGGCGATGAGGAGGACGGGCGGCCGGGCGAGGCGTATGCACGGGTGCTGCAAGGGCAGGCTCGGTCGGCGCTGGGCGAATCCGAGGCCGCGGCGGCGGCGTATCAGCAGGCGATCGAGGCCCGGCCGGTGTGGGCGACGCCGTACCGGCTGCGGGGCGAGGCGTTGCTGTCTTTGGGCCGGGCGGAGGAGGCGGTGGCGGTGGCGCGGCAGGCGCTTCGGCGGCAGATCGACCCGCGGTCGGCGGTGCTGCTGGTCCGCGGTCGGGTGGCCCAGATGGGCGAGCGGGTGACGCCGCGTGAGGGTGAGGACCTGTTGGCGCTGATCGACCGGGTGCAGGCGGCGACGCCGGGCGAGGAGCAGACGCCGCTGCTGCAGGCCCAGGTGCTGGCCAGGCTGGGGCGGACCGACGAGGCGGCGAGCCGGTTGCGGCAGTTCATCACGCGGGATGCGGCGCCCAGCCGCGAGGCGCTGCTGCAGGCCGCCGGGCTGAGTGATCGGCTGGGGCTTGGGGTCTCGCAGCTGGCGACGCAGCGGCTGGCCGAGCAGTACGGGATGACGCCGGAGGTGGCGTTGGACCGTGCGGTGCGGCTGCACATCGCGGGCCAGGCGGACGCGGCGCGGGCGTTGCTGGAGCCGCGGGCGCAGGAGGATCTGGCGTGGCGGCTGGCCTGGGCGCGGTATCTGGAGCAGACGGGTCAGACGCAGGCGGCGACGGGTGCGTGGGCCAGTCTGGTGGAGGCGGCGGCGGACAACCCGGCGGTGCTGCAGCTGGCGCTGGGCAGCGGTGCGGCGTGGATGGACCGGTCGCTGATCGACTCGGTGATCCAGCGGCTGCGTCAGCAGACCGGCGAGTCGGCGGTGGGTTGGAAGATCAGCCGGGCACGTTGGCTGATGAGTGCCGAGGGCTCGCCGGACCTGGACCGGGCGGCGCGGCTGCTGGGCGAGGTGATCGAGGCGGCGCCGCAGCGGGCGTCGGCGTACCGGCTGCGGGGCGCGATCCAGCAGCGGATGGGTCGGCTGGCCGGGGCGGTAGAGGACCTGGAGACGGCGCGGCGGCTGGGGGACAGCGACCCGGGGTTGCTGCTGGAACTGGCGCGGTTGGAGCAGCAGCGGCAGGGCTACGAGGCGTCGGCCCGGTGGCTGACGGCGGCGATCGCGTCGCCCACGGCGGGTCCCGAGCAGCGGCGTGCGGCGGCGGTGATGCTCGCGGATCAAGGGCGGTTTGAGCAGGCGGCCGAGGCGTTGTCGGGGCTGGATGAGCAGCAGCGGGCGCCCGAGGACACGCTGCTGCTGGCGCGGCTGCAGCTGCGGTCGGGGAACGTGCAGGCGGCCGAGGCGCTGGTGAACCGGGCGTTGACCGAGCGGCCGTCGGCCGAGGCGGCGGCCCTGGCGGCGCGGCTGTACACGGCGACGGGCCGGCCCGAGCGGGCGCAGCAGGTGATGGACATGCTCACGGAGATGCCGGGCGTGGCGGCGGCCGACCGCGAGGCGGCCCGGGCCGAGCACGCGGTCACGACCGGCGATCTGGAGGCGGCGCTGGTGCACCTGGAGCGCGGGGCGCAGCTGGAGCCGGACAACCCGCAGCGGTGGCGGGCGTGGGTGATGACGGCGTTGCTCGGGGGTCAGATCACCGATGCGGCAGACGCGGCCCGGCAGGGTGGCGAGGCGCTGGGCGCGGCGGGGGGCGGCGGCGCGGCGGTGCGGGAGGTGCAGGCGTTGCTGGAGCGTGTGGAGGCGAACGCGGCGATGTTCGAGCGGCTGGCGCAGCGGCCGGGGCTGCGGGCGTTGATCGCGTCGGCGGTGGACCAGCCGGACGTGGGGGGCGCGGCGGTGGGGCCGATCCAGGTGCTGCGGCGGATCGATCAGACGGTGCAGGACGGGGGATCGATGGGGGAGTTGGCGGACTGGCTGGTGCAGGAGGCGCGGGCGCGGCCCGGTGAGCTGGTGCTGGGGCAGTTGACGGTGGTGGTGCTGCGGAATCTGGGGCGGTTCGAGGAGGCGGCGGAGCTGGCGTCGGCGGCGATGTACCGCTTCCCGTCGTCGGAGGAGTCGGCGCGGCTGGCGGCGGAGGCGTCGATGCAGGCGGGCTGGTGGGAGCAGGCGCGGGTGGGGGCCCAGCAGTGGCGTCAGCGGTCGGCGGCGCCGCAGGCGCGGATGGCGGTGGTGGAGTCGCGGGCGGTGCAGGAGCTTGGGCGGTGGGATGAGGCGCTGCGGATCATCCAGCCTTACGCGCCGGTGGAGGGTGAGCCGGTGGGTCAGGCTTCGCCGGACGTGATCGAGCAGTACGCGAGGGCGCTGGCGGCCAGCGGCCGGGTGGACCGGGCGAGGCAGCTGCTGGAGCCGCTGCTGGGCGGCGACGCATCGTGGCGGCGGCTGTGGCTGGCGCTGGCGGTCGAGGCGGTGGACCACCCGGGCACGGCGGCGGGTTGGATGGACCGGCTGGCCGAGGCGACGCCCGCGGAGGACGACGGGGCGTGGCTGGCGATCGGGCAGGGCTGGCTGTTGATGGCCCGGCGGTTTGAAGACCCGGCGTACGCCCAGCGGGCGTTGCAGCTGATGCAGCAGCGCGTGGCCGCCGGCGATGCGGGGCTGGACACGCGGCTGATGCTGGCGATGTCGGCCGAGGTGGCGGGGCGGCTGGACTTGGCGGAGCGGTCGTACCGGGAGGTGATGGCCCAGCGGCCCAGCGACCTGGCGGCGCGGAACAACCTGGCGATGCTGCTGGTGAACCGCGGCGGGGACGGGGCGTTGGCCGAGGCGCTGTCGCTGGCCGAGGCGGTGGTGGCCCAGTCGCCCGAGGAGCCGAACTATCTGGACACGCTGGCGTCGGTGCAGTCGGCGATGGGCGACCGTGACGCCGCGATCCGGACGCTGGAGCGGGCGGTGCGGCTGGACCCGAGCAACCGGACGTGGGCCGAGCATTTGCGGCGGATGCGTAGCGATTAGCGATTGGCGGTTTGCGATTAGCGGTGGTTAGCCCCGAAGGTGAAGAATGCGACCTGCGGCGGATCGTTGGCGGACCGAAGTTTCAGACTTGCTGCTTCCGGCTTCTGGCTAACCGCTAACCGCTAATCGCTAACCGCTAACCGCTAACGGCTTCAAAAGGTGACGTCATGGATGACGGTGGACATGTGCCGGTGTTGGTGGGGGGGGTGTTGGAGCTTTTGGGGCCGGCGGTGGCGTCTGGTGGTGCTCATGCGCTTGCCGATGACGACCCGCGGGCCGATCCGACGCTTCGCGGGGCTCAGCTGTCGGCTTCAGGGGGGGCGGTGGTGCTGGACTGCACGCTGGGGTTGGGGGGGCACGCGGCGCGGCTGATCCCGCGGATGGCGGCGGGCGGGGTGTACGTGGGGCTGGATGCGGACCCGGGGCATGTGGAGCAGGCGGGGCAGCGGCTGCGGGCGTTGGCGGATGAGGCGGGGGTGACGCTGCATACGGTGCATCGCAACTTCGCCGCGGCGGGGGCGGTGCTGGATCGGCTGGGGGTGGGGCGGGCTGATGCGGTGCTGGCGGACCTGGGGTTTGCGAGTCCGCAGGTGGACGATCCGAAGCGGGGGCTGTCGTTCTCGAAGGAGGGGCCGCTGGACATGCGGCTGGACCCGACGGGGCCGACAACGGCGGCGGACCTGGTGGCGCGGCTGGACGAGCGTGAACTGGCGTCGCTGCTCTGGCGGTACGGCGAGGAGCGGGCGAGCCGGCGGATCGCGGCGAAGATTGTGGCCCAGCGGCAGGTCGAGCCGATTTTGACCACAGGGCAATTGACGCGCCTGGTCCGCTCGGTGTTGGGCGGCGGGGCCGGCCGGATCGATCCGGCGACCCGGACGTTCATGGCGCTGCGGATCGCGGTCAACGGCGAACTGGAAGCGTTGGATGCGCTGTTGGACCAGTTGCCTGCCCTGCTGAAGCCCGGCGGACGCGCCGCGCTGATCAGCTTCCACTCCCTGGAGGACCGGGCGGTGAAGCGTGCTTTTGCGGAGCTTCACCGTCGGGGCCTTGCCGAGCCGCTGACCCGCAAGCCGTGGGTGGCGGACGAGGCCCAGGTGGCGAGCAACCCCCGGAGCCGCTCGGCGAAGCTCCGCGGGCTGGTGCGGCTGGGTGATGGATCGCCCGGCACACGGCCCGAATGAGACATGTCATGGCACGCGAAACCAAAGTCGGCCTGCTCATCGCCCTGTGTCTGATCCTGCTGATCGGCATCTTCGTCAGCGACTTCCTGAGCGTCTCGCAGCCCGAGGCGGCGATGGGCAGTCCCGACGGCTTGACCGGTTTTGCCGGCGGGGCGGTCACGTCGATCGATCCCACGCCGACGGGGCTCAGCCGGCCGGCGCCGCCCGCGGCGATGGTGGTCGGCGAGCCGCGGCCGGGGCTGGTCAGCGGGTCCAATGGGCCGTTGCCCGGGGGGTGGCAGACGATTTCGAGCGACCCATCCACGCCGCGGAGCGCCGCGGCGGCGGCGCTGCGTGGAAGTTCCGAGGCGGCCGACGCGGTGCCCGGCCCGCCGCCGGTGAACCGGCAGGCGGAGGCTGGGGCTCGGGCGGCGTCTGTGCCTGTGCCCGTGATCCCCGGGCCGGACCGACCGGCCCATCAGACGCCCGAGCCGATCCGGCCGCCCGCCGATGCGATCCACTACGTGACCGCCCGCGACACGCTGCGGCGGATCGCCACGCAGTACTACGGCAGCGGCGACTACTGGACCACCATTGCCGCGGCCAACCCGGGGCTCATCGGCCGCGACGGGCAGGTCCGCGTGGGCGACCGGCTGGTCATCCCCGACCGCTCGTCGCACGAGGCGGCGGCGGCCCTGGCGGCGCGGCTGGGGCCAAGTTTCGAGGCGGTGGCCAGCGAGGTGGTCGTGCCGATAACGACCATCACCGTGCAGGCGGGCGACACGCTGTCGTCGCTGGCGTCCGAGCACCTGGGCAGCGCCGACGACTGGCGGCAGCTCATGGAGGCCAACGCGGATCAGCTGGATGCGCCGGAACTGCTGCGGGCGGGGATGAGCCTGCGGCTGCCGCGGGGGGTGTCGGCTGGTGTGAGCGGTGCGGATGCACCGCGGGTGGCCACGCCTGCGGCGGATGCGGCGAGCAATGGGCGGACCTACACGGTGCAGACCGGCGACAACCTGACGCGGATCGCCGCACGGCAGCTGGGCGACGGTGGGCGTTGGCGGGAGCTGTACGAGGCGAACACGGCCGTGCTTAGCGGCCCGGACGCGGTGGTGGTCGGGCAGGTGCTGCGGCTGCCGGAGTGACGGGGCCGCCGGGGCCCGGCGGTTGATGATGCCGAAGGTCCCGGGTGGGGAGCACACGCTTGGCGTTGAGGTTGCATATCGCGGTGATCCTGCTGGTCGCCATCACCGGCGGGCTGTTGTGCCTGCGGCAGGAGCGGCTGCGGACGATGCACCAGATGGCCCAGCTGCAGACGCAGATGGAGCAGCAGCGTCAGGAGACGTGGGACCTGCAGGTGCGGATCGCCCAGCGGACCGAGCCGCGCGAGCTGGAGCGGGCGCTGCAGCGGGCGGGGGTGCGGGTGGCGCCGATGACCTCGGAGGCCGACGCCGATGCGGGGTCGGTCCGGACGCAAACAGCGGCGATGGCGAGGGGGACGTGGCGTGGGCAGTAGCAGGAGGTCAAAGGTGCCACGGCCACTTGCTGGCCGTGCTCATGCAACCGCGGGTCGGCACGGCCAGCAAGTGGCCGTGGCACCGGGTGGGGTCCAGCCCAGCCGGCGGCCGCTGTGGGTCGGCTACATCGGGCTGGTGCTGCTGACCGCGGCGATGCTGGGGTTGTTGGGGCGGGTGTACCAGCTGCAGACCCGGCCGGACCCGCGGGTCGCGGCGCTGCAGGCGTCGCAGATGGCGACCGAGCAGTTGCCGGCCCGGCGGGGGGCGCTAGTCGATCGACGCGGCCGAGTCCTGGCGAGCACGCGGATCGCCTGGCGGTTGTTCTGCGACCCGCACCTGATCGACGACCGCAGCACATTCAGCGAGCAGGTCGGCTTCGGGCTCGACTACGAGCCGGCCGACGTCGAGCGGACGCTTAGCCGGCGGAGCACCAGCCGGTACATCGTGCTGGACGAGCGGCTGACCGACGAGCGGCTGGCGGCGTTTCGGGAGTTGAGCCTACCGGGGCTGTATGTCGAGCCGGTGTCGGGGCGTGACTATCCGCAGGGCGAACTGGCCGGGCAGCTGCTGGGCTTCGTCGGCTCGGACGGCGAGGGGCTCGACGGGCTGGAGCGGCAGCTGAATGATCGGCTGGCCGGGGAGGGGGGCACGGCGGCGTACCTCCGCGATTCGCGTCGGCGTCGGCTTTGGCTCACCGGCGGGGGGTACCAGCCGCAGGCCGATGGCCAGAACGTGCAGGTCTCGCTGGACCTGAACATCCAGGCGATCGCGCAGCGGGAGCTGGCCGCGGCGGTCGAGCGGGTGCAGGCTCATGCCGGGCAGATGATCGTGATGCAGCCGCACACCGGCGAGGTGCTGGCGATGGTGAACTACCCGCCGTTCGACCCGGCGAGCTTTCGGCATGCTCCTGAAGAATCGCGGCGGAACCGGGTGGTCACGGACGTGTTCGAGCCCGGGTCGATCTTCAAGCCCTTTGTGTGGGCGGCGCTGACCGAGCTGGGCGCGGCGGACCCTGCGGAGATGATCGACTGCACCGAGGCCGGGTGGTGGGTCACGCCCTACGGCCGAACGCTGCGGGACGCCCACGGCATCGGCGAGGTCGATTGGCAGACCGTGCTGGTCAAGTCGTCCAACATCGGAATGGCCAAGATCGCCGAGCGGATCAGCCCGGGCCAGCTCTACGACATGGTCCGCCGTTTCGGCTTCGGGCAGGTGACGCAGTCGCAGCTGCCCGGCGAGGTCGAGGGCCTGCTCAACCCGCTTGAGAGCTGGACGCGGTACAGCCAGTCCTCGATCCCGATGGGCCAAGAGATCGGTGTCACCGGGCTGCAGATCGTCCGGGCGCTGGCGGTCATCGCGAACGATGGGTACTTCGTGACGCCGACGCTGCTGGCCCGCGACCCGCTGGCTGACGGCGGGGTCGATGACGAAGCGGCGCGGCAGCGGGTGCTGGGCTACGACGCCGCCCGGCTGACGCGGCAGACCATGCGGCGGGTCGTGGTCGAGGGCACCGGCCGGCGGGCCCGGTCGGACCTGTACAGCATCTGGGGCAAGACCGGCACCGCCCAACTGCCGGACTTCGACAACGGCGGCTACCACCAGGACCAGTACGTCAGCTCGTTCATCGGCGGCGCCCCGACCGACCAGCCGCGGCTGGTCGTCGCCTGCTTCGTGCACCGACCCGACCGGCGGATCGACCACTACGGCGGCCGCGTCGCCGCCCCGGCGGTGCGGAACGTGATCGAGCAGTCGCTGCAGTACCTGGGGGTGACGCCGGACGTGCCGGATGAGGCGGGGCCGGTGGCGAGCGGCGGGTCTTGAGCTTGAAGCTGGAAGCCGGAAGCGTGAAGCCGGAAGTAATCAGAAGCGAACGCTGATGGACGCTATGCGAGTTCAGGCTTCCCGCTTCGAGCTTCCGGCTTCGAGCTTCAAACTTCCGGCCGCCTACTCCAGCTCCTCCGGCACGCTGTCCCGCACCCGCTGGATCCGGATGCCCAAGATCGCCATGTCCCGCATGATCGTCTGGCCCAGCTCCGGGCGGACCGAGTCGATCAGCTCGCCCTCGGCGGTCATGATGACCACTCCCAGCGACGCCATGCCGCGTTGCCGCTCGATCTTGAAGATCGCCAGCTCCGGCGTCTCGATCGTGCCGATGCCCGGCAGCGGGATCGGGATCGCGGGGATGCCCACCACGCTGTCGCGGACGTTGATGCCCAGCCCCGCCGACCGCGGCTCGACGATCAGCTCGTGCGGCTGGTCCTGTTCCACCAGCCGCCCGCCCGCCTCCAGCACGCGGGCCCGCACCTCGCCCAGCACGAAGCGGCTGTCGATCGACGAGAGGTAGTCGTCGCTGACGTGCACGTCCGCCCCGTCCACCGCGTCAAAGTCCACTTGGTCCAGCGACTGCATCGCCGCGTGGCTGAGCATCAGCTGCTCGGTCGCGGTCCGCGGCGGCTGGGTCTCCCGGACCGTCGAGCAGCCGCCCAGCAGCAACACCGCAAACAGCAGCAGCGCCAGCTGACGAGCCGCGGGTGCACACCCGCGGACGCCCAAGAGCGTCGCGACCGCAGGTTCGCGGCACGGCCCACGGACCGCGGGTATCGATCCGCGGCTCGCAGTCCAAGGTTGACGGTGGGTTCGCTTCATCGGCGGGGGAGCATATCGCCCGCAAACGCCCGCGACCTACAACACACATAATGCTCGCCGACCTCACCTCTGCCGCGTACCTCACCGCCGACCTGCCGGGCATCGGCGGTGCACTGCGTGAACGGACCGACGACTTCCTCGTCCAGGAGCAGCCTGCCACCCAGCCCGGCGGCACGGGCGGCTTTGCCTGGCTGTATGTCCAGAAGCGTGGCTTGACGACCGACGAGCTCGTCCGGCGGGTCGCCTCGGCGTTCCGCCTGCCGCGGCGGGCCGTCGCCTGGGCCGGGCTCAAGGACAAGCGGGCGGTGACGATGCAGCACCTGTCGGTCGATCTGTCCGCGGGTGACCCGAGCGACGGGGAGGGACTGGACGACGCGGCGGTCGCCCAGGCCGTGGCCCGGCTGGAGCAGGTGCAGGACGTGGAGCTCCTATGGGTCGACCGCCACGACCAGCCGATCGAGCGCGGCGAGCACGGCGGCAACCGGTTCATCGTCAAGCTCCGGCAGGTCCAGCCCACCGACGTGCTGCGGGCTCGGCCGATCCTCGAGCGGCTGGCCGACCAGGGCGTGCCCAACTACATCGGGCCCCAGCGGTTCGGCCCGCGGATGCGGGGGCACCTCGTGGGTCGAGCCATCCTGCTCGGGCAGTGGCAGCAAGCGCTGGACCTGATGCTGGCCCCCCCGGAAGACAACGCAGTCGATGGGGCCCCCGCGGCCTCCGACGATCTGGTCCGGGCACGGCGGGCCTACGCCTCGGGCGATTACGAGCAGGCCCTGCAGCACTACCCCAAGCGGCTCCGCTGGGACCGGCAGGCCCTCGATGCGCTGCGCCAGGGTGCCTCGGCCGCCCAGGCCGTGGCCGCCATCGCCCCGCAGCAGCGACGGATGCTCGCCACGGCTTGGCAGTCCGCGGTGTTCAACCACGTGCTCGCCGCTCGGCTGCGATCAGGCGCCTGGCCCGGCCCGCTGCCCGGCGACGTTCTGGAGGACAACGCCGCCACCGGGCCGATGTGTGCCGCGGGCGTCCCCGCTGCACAGCAGGTTCCCGGCGACCTGGAGCGACAGGCCCTCGACGCCGCCGGGGTCGACGACGCCCTGCTCGATCAACCCGACCTGCTGGAGCCCCGACGCCGGCCGCTGGTGGTGCAACTGGGCTCGCCCGAGTTCAGCGGCGGCGTGGACGAGCACGGCCCGTACCTCCGCGTCGGGTTCACCCTGCCCCGCGGGGCCTTCGCCACCGTCGCGCTGCGTGAACTAATGAAAAGCCCCGCGGCGCGCTGACCCCCGACCTTCGGTTGCACGGGGTTGGGCGTCGTCAGCCGCTGGCTTCCGGGCCGGTCTCGCTGTCGTGGTCCCCGAGGATCGACACCCGCTGACCCAGCCGGTCCCGCAGGTACAGCAGCTGGATCGGCACGATCAGCACCACCGCCAGCGGCGCCGCCAGCAGCAGCCCCATCACCCCGCCGATCATGCCCATCACCAGCTGGATCGAGATCAGAAACGCCGGCGGCAGGTCGACCGCCCGCTTCTGGATCAGCGGCGTGATCAGGTAGCTCTCGACCGCCTGGACCGCCATGTACAGCCCGATGACCCACAGCGCCAACGTCGGCCGGTCCAGCAGCGCGACCAGCACCGCCGGGATCAACGCCAGCACCGGCCCGACGTTCGGGATGAACGAAATCACCGCCGCCAGGATCGCCAGCACCAGCGCCAGCGGCACGCCAAGCACCAGCAACCCGATGTAGGTCAGCACCCCGACCACGACCATCGATGCCGCCCGGCCGATGAGCCACCGTCGCAGCGAAAAGCCGATGCTCGCAACCACCTCCCGCGCCGTTTCCCGCCGGGCCTCGGGCAGCAGCCGCAGAGCCGGGTCGATGTGCAGCTTCGGGCTGATCGCGCCATACACCCCGACGATGACGATCACGACCAAGGCCGTCACCAGCCCCAGGGCCGCGGAAAGCATCCCGCCCAGGCTGCCCATCGCCTGCCGCGCCATGTCCGCCAGCCGACGCTGGTCCAGGTCCTCGGGCAGCATCGGCTGGGCCCAACGGTATTGGCCGACCTGCTCCTGCACCTGGTCCAACGCCTCGGGCAGTTGCTCCGCCAGATCGTCCGCCTGATCCGCGATGGCCGGGCCGACCCACATCGCCAGCAGCGCTGACAGCGTGAGCACCGTCAGCACCACGATCGCCAGGTTCGCCCATCGAGGCAGCGGGCTGACCTTGCCCAGCAGGCGAGTCAGGCCGTCCAATGCCACCGCCAGCACGACGCCCGCGAAGATCAGCAGCCACGCCTGCAGCAGGTACCACAGGGCCAGCAACCCCGCGACGACCGCGAGCAGGATGAGTCCGATGCGCAGCAGCGGGGGAGCGGACGGCGGCGTCGGTGCAACGGGTTCAGCAGCAGGCATCGGGCCACACTACAGCCGAGGCGGGGTTGGCCATAGGCCTTCCGGGCGGTCGCGAGATCCTGCTGGGCGAGCGTGGCCCTTGCAAACTCCATGATTCCAGATGCCGCGGGCTACGGGTTGGACTTGATGCCCATTTCCCGCATCCAGTAGTCCACCTGCTCGGATGTGAGCGATCCGCCGCCGGGCTTGCCGGGCGATGGGCCGGTGCCCAGCGGGCGGGCGGCGACCGACGCGAGCTTGCCGATGCACTGGCCCGTGGACCACACGACCGCCCGGCGGCGGCGGGCGGCGCGGACGATCGCGCGGTCGTCGGTGACCACCTTCAGCCGGCGGGGGGCCGAGTCGACGTCGATCCGCCGGATGATCACGCTGTCCGCGTCGCCGCCGGGCCCGGCGTGAACCAGCTCGACACCCCGGGCCCGCATCGCCCCGGGGTCAGGCGAGTGAGGCTTGGGCTGGCCATCGCAGACCACGGTGCACCCCCGCTGCGCCCACGGCGCCCGGGCCAGCAGCTCGCACAGCCCCGCCTCGTCCAGGCCCGCGAGCGGCGGGGGCATCGTGGCCCGCAGCAGGTTGTAGCAATCGATCAGCAGCGGCATAAGCGGTGGGAGGTTGCCGATTTCCGGTGCCACGGCCAGCAAGTGGCCGTGGCAGCAAGTGCATCGGTTTAGACTACGACGACCTTTCTGTCACCCGGAGCATCCATGTCCGAGCCCACCAGCCAGTCGGTCGAATCGACCCTCGAAGAACACCGCAAGTTCCCGCCGCCGCCGAGCTTCGCCGAGTCGGCGCACTACGACGCCCAGGCGTACGCCAAGCTGCGGCAGGACGCGCTGGACGACCCCGAGGGGTTCTGGGCGGGCGTGGCGGAGAAGCTGCACTGGTTCGAGCCGTGGACCGACGTGCTGCAGTGGGACGCCCCGGACGCCAAGTGGTTCGTCGGCGGCAAGACCAACCTGTGCTTCAACTGCATCGACCGGCAGATCGAGGCGGGCCACGGCGACGACGTGGCCATCGTCTGGGAAGCCGAGGCTGTCGGAGAGGACGGGCCGGAAGTTCAGAAGATCACCTACCGCGACCTGCACCGCCGGGTGTGCCGGTTTGCCAACGTGCTCAAGGCCCGCGGCGTGGGCAAGGGCGACGTGGTCACGATCTACATGCCGATGGTCCCGGAGCTGGCCGTGGCGATGCTCGCCTGCGCCCGGATCGGCGCCCCGCACTCGATCATCTTCGGCGGCTTCTCCGCCAGCGCCATCCGCGACCGGGTCGAGGACGGCAAGTCCAGGATCATCATCACCGCCGACGGCGGCTGGCGACGCGGCAAGGTCGTCCCGCTGAAAGACAACGTCGACGCCGCCTGCGAGCAGACCGACCGGGTCCAGGACGTCATCGTCCTCAAGCGGACCGACCACGGCGTCAATTTGGCCGAGGGCCGGGACCACTGGTGGCACGACCTGGACGCCGCCGACGGCGCCGACGACTGCCCCGCCGAGCCGCTGGACAGCGAAGACCTCGCCTTCATCCTCTACACCTCCGGCAGCACCGGAAAACCCAAGGGCATCATGCATACCACCGGCGGGTACATGGTCTATACGTACCTGACGGCGAAGTTGACGTTTGATTTGAAGGAGCAAAGAGACGAAGAGACGAAGAGAGCAAGAGACGAAGTGGGTAAGGCAGGGTCTTTCACTTCGTCTCTGCGTGACTCCGTCTCTTCGTCTCTTCCGGCCACCACTTCGTCTCTCCGTCACTCCGTCTCTTCGTCTCTTCCCGACACTTACTGGTGTACCGCCGACATTGGCTGGATCACCGGGCACTCGTACATCATCTACGGGCTGCTGCCCAACCGGGTGCCGACGCTGATGTACGAGGGTGCGCCGGATTACCCGGACAAGGCCAGGTTCTGGGACATCGTGCAGCGGCACCAGGTCACCCACTTCTATACCGCCCCGACGGCCATCCGGGCGTTTATGAAGTGGGGCGATGAGCATCCCCGGAAGTATGACTTGTCGTCGCTCCGGTTGTTGGGGACGGTGGGCGAGCCGATCAACCCCGAGGCGTGGGTGTGGTACCACGAGGTGATCGGCAATGAGAAGTGCCCGATCGTCGACACCTGGTGGCAGACCGAGACCGGCGGCCACATGCTCAGCCCCAACCCCGGCGCGACGACCACGGTGCCGGGCAGCTGCACCACCCCGATGCCCGGGATCGACGCGGCGGTCGTGGACAGCGACGGCCACGAGATGGAGCCCAACCAGGGCGGCGTGCTCGTGGTCCGCAAGCCGTGGCCGGGCATGCTGCGGGGGATCTACGGGGACCGCCAGCGGTTCATCGACACGTACTGGGCGAAGGTCGTGACCGAGGACGGCACGCCGTACTACACGGCGGGCGACGGGGCTCGGATCGACGAGGACGGCAACTTCTGGATCATGGGCCGGATCGACGACGTCATCGTCGTGGCGGGCCACAACCTCGGGACGATGGAGGTCGAGTCGGCGCTGGTGAGCCACACCCGCGTGGCCGAGGCGGCGGTGGTCGGTTTCCCGCACGAGGTCAAGGGCACGGGGATCGCGGCGTTCTGCCTGCTGCGTGGCGGCGGGGCGGAGGCCGAGGGCTTTGATGACATGCTCAAGGAGGAGCTGCGGGACCACGTGGCCAAAGAACTGGGCCCGATCAGCAAGCCCGACAAGATCATCTTCGCCGAGGCGTTGCCCAAGACCCGCAGCGGCAAGATCATGCGTCGCCTGCTGCGGGACATCGCGGCGGGCCGGGAGATCACCCAGGACACGACGACGCTGGAAGACCGGGGGATCGTCGAGAAGCTGCAGGAGCAGGCTTAGAGCCAACCAAGAGGAGTTGATCATGTTCCAGGTGATGTCGAAGTTTCGCGTTGCGGTGTTGGTGGTCGGGTTCGGGGTGCCCGCAGCATCTCA
Organism: uncultured Phycisphaeraceae bacterium; assembly: GCA_964625505.1. Classification (GTDB taxonomy): domain Bacteria; phylum Planctomycetota; class Phycisphaerae; order Phycisphaerales; family Phycisphaeraceae; genus CAZVBW01. The sequence continues at coordinate 13,423 of CAZVBW010000044.1, read as the reverse complement.
GGACGCACAGCCGGCCACACGCCCCCTTGAGGCAGGAGATCCATTCACGCAATTTGTTGACCTTGTCGGACGGTCGGACATGCTGCACCGAGAGACGGAGCAGTCGTTGATGCTGCGTCACGGCAACCAGCTCATCGTGATTGAGCGGGAGCTGAGTGGTCCGCCGACTCAGCGGGCGCGACGGGTGGTGGCACCAGTCGAAGTGACGCGCGACCGACCGCCGGTCGAAACGCTCGAGCGTCTGATGTGGCTGAATAGTCGCCAATCACCGGGCTTCTTCGCGCTGACACCTCACCGCGGTGGTTGGGGCATTTCGTTCATCGTGCGGGTTGCGGAAACGGCGGAGCTCGCCTCGTACATGACTGCAATCATCCACGTTGCTACTACCAGCGCGGCTTACCCGCACGAGTTGCCTCAATGGGATCCTCAAGAACAGGGCTTTGAGATCCCCGAACCCGGAGACCCGATCGCGCTGCGGCGTGATGTGGATGCAGCCGTGCAGCGGGCGGTCAACCGGGGCACCAACGTTCAAGACCGGCAGAACGCGGTGCCGATTGCCGAATGGTTGGCCGAGGAGGGTTTAGCCGCGCGCCCGCTCGACCACGGGGGACTGCAATTCATGATGCCGGCCGGCGAAGATGGTCAGCGGCGAGTCATCGTGCGGGCCGATCCGATCCCGACCGAGGCGGCGGGGCAGCTGTTCATTAAGGTCGCGGCCCGGGCGACGACGCTACCGCGAGACATGGACCCGCAGCAGTTGCGAAACCTCGTGGTCTGGAACGGCCATACCTCTATCGGGCACTGGGCGGTGCAGTACACCGCTGAAGACGACCGTCACCACCTCGTTTACGCGATGATGCTCCCAGCGGGGTTGTCACGCGACCAGTTCATGGACGCTGCCGCATTGGTGGCGAGTGTGGCCGAGGACTATCCCGTCATGGTTGATGAGCTGATCGAACAAGTTCACGAAGGTCGCAGGCCTGCCGCAACGCAGCCGGCCGATGACTGATTGGAGCTGAGTACTGGGCGTTAGAGACCCCCACCCGGGGGGGCTTTATGATCCGCGGATGACGGCAGGACAGGCGGCGGCGGTGGCGGATCGAGTTGTGGGAGCGGGAGTGCGGGTGTGGCGGTTCGCGGTGCGTCCGGCGGAGGGTCAGCCCGACCCGCTGGGCCGGCGGGTGGCGGCGATGGCCGGGGGCGGCGACGACCCGCTGGAGGGGGTGGCGGGCGTCGCGACGGCGCGGGTCTATCTGGTGGAGGCGGCGTTGAGTGAGCCGCAGGCGGCGCGGCTGGGCGAGCGCCTCCTGGCCGACCCGGTGGCCGAGTCGATCGGCGACGCGGACGAACCGCCGGGCGCGGCGGCGGTCGAGGTGCACTTCAAGCCGGGCGTGATGGACCCGGTCGCCCGGTCGGTCGAGTCGGCGGCGGCGGCGGTGCTGGGCGGCGAGTCGGCGCCGGGGGTCCGGGTGATGACCGGGATGCGGTACGTGTTCGAGCCCGCCGCCGGCGGGGCGGTCGATGCCCGGGATGCCGAGGCATGGGCGCACCGACACCTGGCCAACGATGTGGTGCAGCAGGTGCACGTCGGCGTGTGGTGGCCCGAGCGGTTCCCCGCATCGACGGCGTACGAGCTGCGGCGGGTCGAGGTCCCGATCCGCGAGCTGGACGACGACCAGCTGAAGGTGCTCTCGCGTGAGGGGCACCTGTTCCTGTCGCTGGACGAGATGCGGGCGATCCGTGAGCACTACCGCGGGCTCGGCAGGGAGCCCAGCGACATCGAGCTGGAGACGTTGGCGCAGACGTGGTCGGAGCACTGCGTGCACAAGACGCTCAAGAGCACGGTGCGGGTGAGGCACGAAGGCACGGGGGCAAGAAGGCACGAAGGCGACCGAGCGCATGCTGGCATAAAGCCGCGGCCGTCGGCCGCGTCCGGGCCCGCCGATGCCGATCCTGACATCGCCGACCCGCTCGCCATCTTCCGGGGTAAGGCGGGGCATGACGTGCACGACGACGGCAGCGTCACCATCCACAACCTGCTCAAGTCCACCATCGCCGCGGCGACCGAAACGCTGAAGCAGCGGGACCCCGAACTCGCCGACTGGCTCGTCAGCGTCTTTGTCGACAACTCCGGCATCGTCCGCTTCGACGACACGCACGGCGTGTGCATCAAAGTCGAAACCCACAACCACCCCTCCGCCCTCGAACCCTACGGCGGCGCGGCGACCGGGATCGGCGGGTGCATCCGCGACATCATGGGCACCGGCCTGGCCGCCACCCCCATCGCCAACACCGATGTGTTTTGCGTGGGGTCGCAGGGAATCCTCAGCAGGTCAGATGTAGAAAGTCAAAAGTCAAATGTAAAGAACCAAACCATCTCACTTTTGACATCTGACATCTTACCTTCGGAAGTAATTCCTCCCCGCCGTGTCCTCCAGCGCGTCGTCGATGGGGTCCGTGACTACGGCAACCGGATGGGCATCCCGACGGTCAACGGTGCGGTCGTGGTGGATCCGGATTACGTGGGCAACCCGCTGGTCTTTGTCGGGTGCATCGGGGTGATTCCGCTGGACCGCTGCTTCGGCGACCCGCAGCCCGGCGACCGGATCATCGCGCTGGGCGGGGCGACCGGCCGGGACGGGATCCACGGCGCGACGTTCAGCTCGGCCGAGTTGACCGAAGGCCACGCCGACGAGTTCGGCCACGCGGTGCAGATCGGCAACGCGATCACCCAGAAGAAGACGCTGGACGTCATCCTCCAGGCCCGCGACCACCCGGGCGGCTGCCTGTTCAGTTCGATCACCGACTGCGGGGCCGGCGGATTCAGCTCGGCGGTCGGCGAAATGGGCGAGAAGGTCGGGGCGGTCGTGGACCTGGACGCCGCGCCCCTGAAGTACGACGGGCTGAGCTACACCGAGGTCTGGATCAGCGAGGCGCAGGAGCGGATGGTGCTCGCGGTTCCGCCGCATGAGCTGCCCAAGCTGCGGGCGCTGTGCGAGGCGGAGGACGTGCTGCTGTGCGACCTCGGGGCGTTTGGCCACGGCGCTGCCGACGACCCGCAACTCGAGCTCCGCTGGCACGGCCAGACCGTCGGCGAGCTGCCCATGGGTTTTGTGCACGACGGCCTGCCCATGCCGACCCGCGAGGCGACGCTGCCGACGAAGCCGAGGGCTGAGGCGCAGCCGAAGCCCCGGATCGCAGACCCCCACGACCTCCATCTCGGCGATGCCCTGCGAGACCTGCTGGGCCACCCCAACATCGCGTCCAAGCACTGGATCATCCGCCAGTACGACCACGAGGTGCAGGGTGCCAGCGTGGTCAAGCCGCTGGTCGGCCCGCTGCAGATCGGCCCGTCGGACGCGTCGGTGGTTCGCCCCAAGCTCGACAGCCACCGCGGCCTGGCCATCGGCTGCGGCCTGGCCCCGCACCTCAGCGAGAAGGCGACGACCCGCGGCCTGGCCAGCGACGCTGACAGCTACCAGGCAACGCTGCACGCGCTGGACGAGGCGGTCCGGAACGTGGTCTGCGTCGGCGGCGACCCGGCCCGCACCGCGGTCCTGGACAACTTCTGCTGGCCGTCGTGTGATGACCCCGCGCAGCTGGGCAGCGTGGTGCTCGCCGCCGAGGCCTGCCACGACGCCGCGCTGGCCTACGGCACGCCATTCGTCTCCGGCAAGGATTCGCTGAGCAACCAGTTCACCAGCTCCGATGGCCGACTGATCACGATCCCGCCGACGATGCTGATCACCGCGATGGCGATCGTGCCCGACACCCGCCGCTGCGTCACCATGGACGCGAAGGCCCCCGGCCACCGGCTGCTGCTGATCGGCGACACCGATGACCGACTCGGCGGCAGCCACCTGCTGAACGTCCGGCCCGGCCTCATCGATCAGGTGGACCCGCGGGTCCCGCGGGTGGACTTGGACGCCGGCCCCCGCCACGCCCGTCTCGTCGCCCGGCTGATCGCCGCGGGTCACGTCGCCGCCGCTCACGACGCGAGCGATGGCGGCCTGCTGGTCGCCGCCGCGGAGATGGCCTTTGCCGGCGGCATCGGGCTGGACCTGGACCTCGCCGCCGTGGGCCCGGCGAGCCCGCTCGCCGCGGCGTTCGCCGAGTCGCCTAGCCGGTACCTGCTGGCGGTGCCCGAGTCGGCGGCCGACGCGGTGGAGCAGGCCTGCGGCGCCGCGGGGGTCGCGTGCTCGTGGATCGGCGGGTTCGCGGAGCACGCGCAACTGCGTGTGCCCGGCGCGGGGGTGGACGTGGCGCTGGACACGCTGGTCGACGCGTGGCGGCGGCCGTTGGATTGGTGAGGCACAGCGAGGTGGCGACGCGGCGGACGCGGCTTTGCCGCGGGCGGGGGCAGCTGCGCTGCACCCGCTATTGACAACGAGATGGCCAGGATGCATTGCCGCGGTGTGGCACACCTCGCCGGCTCGGCGGTGATGTGTGCAGGCCGCGGAATGCCGCAAGAGCACACATCGGCCTTCGGCCGAGGTGTGGCACACGCCCGCGTTTTGACCATCTAGAGATCAATAAACAGGAGGAGTGCGGCGAGCCGGGGGTGAGCCGTGGATGAACATCCACGGGAGGTGGGCCGTTCGGCGGGGGTTGGGTGTTGCGGCGGGGTCCAAGTCCCGCGGGTATGCACCCGCGGCTTGGGGGGGCGAGGTGTGGCGTCGGTGGCTGCGGGCGCGGGCGGCCAATAATGTGGGTGATGGCTGATCGATTGACGGACGAGGCTGGGCTGCGGCGGGAACGACGCTCGCACCTGCCGGGGTGGGTGCTGGTGGTGGTGACGCTGGCGCTATTTGTCACCGTGCCGGTGGGGGTGTACGCCGTGGCGAGGTTGATGCAGGTGGCCGCGCCGTTGCCGGGGCTGGATGAGTTGCCGCCGTTGGACTACGCCCAGCGGTTTGAGTGGGACGCGTTGCCGGTGACGGCGGGGACTTACGAACGGGGCCCGACGAGTCGGGCGCGGACCAACGAGCGGTTTAAGGACCGGGGGTTTCATCCGTCGGACGCGTGGCTGGACGACCTGCCGGTGCTGTTGGAGTCGGCGGGGGCGTTGCGGGCGGCGGCGGCTGTGGGCGAGCCGATGGCGGCGGACGCCCCGCCGCGCGTGGAGGCGCTCGAGGCGCTGGCGGCGGAGCATCCGGAGTGGTTCTACCCGGCGTATCTGACGGCCGAGCGATACCGGCTGGGGGGCGAGGCCCAGGCGGCCGAGCGGTGGATGGCCGAGAGCTTTGCGCGGGCGGAAGCGGCGCTGGTGCTGCCCGCGGCTTCCGGGGCGGCGGTGGCCCTGGGCTTCGACGAGGTGAACGAGGACGGCAACACGCTGGACCGGTCGCTGGTGCTGGTCTACCCGGCCCCGCTGGCCGAGGCGGACGGCCGGGCGTACCTGCCGGCCCACAAGGCGATGATCCGGATCGCGGACCCGGACGTGCCGTTCGCCCCGCCGCCGCGGCCCGACGCGCCGTCGTGGTTGACTTGGCCCGGCCGGGTGGGGGTGTTGCCGCCGGCGGGGTGAGGGTTGAGCGGGGTGGCGGGGGGCGGGGGCATCCGGTGTCCGATCCGACGCTTCGCCTGCGGCTCAGCTGCCGGCTTCCGATGGACTTGATGCACCGGAGCAAGGCCGTACGCGGCCGTGGCACCCCGGGGTGTGATGACCTTGGTCCGACGCTGCTCTGTTGGGGGCTGATGGGGCTGTGGCGAGCAGCAGCCACGGCAGCCGAATTCGGGCGTAGTCTTCGGTCGTGTGCGATGCCGCGAGCGAGTTGCCGGTGCTGGGGCTTGGCCAGTGGTTCCACTACGAGGACTACCGGGCGGTGGAGCGGACGGTGGACCTGATGGGGGAGCTGGGGTGTGGGCACCTGCGGACGGGGATCAGCTGGGCGGACTTTCATCGGCCCGGGGGCCGGGCGTGGTACGACTGGCAAAACGAGCGGCTGGCGGAGTCGGGGCTGGAGGTGCTGATGTCGATCTGGCACACGCCGCCGAGCCTGGCGGAGGGGGGGGTGTGTGCGGGGCCGCCGAAGCGGCTGGGGGATTACGCGGATTTTGTCGAGCAGTGTCTGGAGCTGTACGGGCCGAGCATCCACCACCTGGAGCTGTGGAACGAGCCGAACAACAAGTACAAGTGGGCGTTTGAGCGGTTTGATCCGCGTTGGGAGAAGTTTGCGCGGATGACGGACCAGGCGGCGCGGGTGGCCTCGGGGGCGGGGGTGCCCACGGTGCTCGGGGGGATGATGCCGGTGGACCCGGACTGGCTGGAGCTGATGGCCGGTCACACGGGGCTGACGGGGGTCGATGTGGTGGGGATCCACGGGTTTCCGGGGATGTGGTGGCCGGACCAGCCCAACTGGGACTGGTACAGCCACTGGAAGGGCTGGGCGGACCGGGTGCGGATGATCGAGCGGTCGGCGGGGGGCCGGCCGGTGTGGATCACGGAGGCGGGCTACGCGACGGTGGACCCGCGGGATGCGACGGTGCAGGGGCTGGACACGCAGGTGCATTGGCTGCGGGAGGCGGCGGCGGCACCGGCCGAGCGGGTGTACTGGTACTGCCTGATCGATCTGGACCCGGGGCGGGAGGCGATCGAGGGCTTCCACGTGGACGAGAACGAGTACCACCTGGGGCTGGTGGGGTACAACGGGCAGCGGAAGCCGGCGTTCGACGTGTTTGCGGAGCTGGTGAAGCGGAGCGGGTCGGCGGCGGTCGGCCCCGTGGGGGCGGATGAGGGCGGATGAGGCGTGAGATTTGATGAGCGGTGAGTGTCGGTACCGGCTGCTGGGTGTGGACCTGGACGGGACGTTGCTTGGGCCGGACAACCGGGTCGCGGCGGCGGACGCGGCGGCGCTGGGGCGGGCGGCGGCGGCGGGGGTGATGGTCGTGCCGTGCACGGGCCGGGCGTGGCACGAGTCGCGGGGGGCGCTGGGGCAGGTGGCGGTGTTCGGGGGTGGCGATGGGGCGGTGGCGACGGGCGGTGACGGGTCGCCCCGGCCGGGGATTTTTGCGACCGGCGCGGCGGTGAATGACGTGGTGAGCGGGCGGATGCTGTCCGCCGAGGCGATGCCGCCGGCGGTGGTGCGGGCGACGCTGGAGCACCTGTCGGATCAGCCCGACGCGGTGCTGCTGTACCGCGACGCGGGGCGGGTGGATCACGAGTACCTGATCACCGGCGGGCCGTTGACGGTGAACACCCGGTGGTGGTTCGAGCACACCCGGACGCGGTTCGTGGAGCGGCCCGAGCCCAGCGAGGCGGACCTGACGCACGTGCTGCGGATGGCGATGGTGACCGGTTCGGGTCGGCTGGGCGAGGTCGAGCAGCGGTTACGGGAGGCGCTGCCGGGTCGGCTGGAGGTGCACCACTTCGCGGGGCTCAAGAGCCGCGACAGCGAGCCGGTGATGATTTTGGAGGTTTTCGGAGCGGGGGTGAACAAGTGGACGGGGCTGCAGCGGGTCGCGGCGGAGGCGGGGATCGACAAAGCCCAGGTCGCGTTCATCGGCGACGAGATCAACGACATCGCGGCGCTGCGGCATGCGGGTTGTGGCATCGCGATGGCTAACGCGGCGGACTCGGCCAAGGCGGTGGCGGACCGGCACACACGGTCCAACGGCGAGGGGGGCGTGGCGCATGCGGTGGGGCGGTTGTTGGGCGGGCAGTGGTGAGTCGGTGCACCGTGCTGACGCTGCAAAAGCCAAAGCAGGGCACGCTGATCGATGTCCGAGGCCGCTGGACCGGCGGGGGGTAAAGCCCGCGGCCGACGACGATTCCTGAAACACCCGGTCTAACTTTCCTTGACGCTTGTTCTGCAGCGGCGGTAGAGTGCGGGCTTGCTGTTTCCCTGCGGTTGGAGCTTGTGGATGTTCAATGGTCTGCTGATTGATGCGGCGCGCCCGGTGCGTGGTCGTGGTGTGTTTGCCTGCGCCCTGTTGCTGACGGGCGGTCTGGCCGCTGGTCCGGCGTGGGGGCAAGGCTTTGGCGGCCAGGCCCCCGCGGGCCCGGACAACAACCCGCTGGCGCAGGAGCAGGACGACGACGCGGTGCCCACGCCGCAGGTCGACCTCGGCCAGGAAGGCACCTTCGCCCGCTCCCAGCAGCGGGAGACGCCGCAGGTCGACCCCCGTGTTGCCCAGCTCTGGGCCGACTTCGCCCACTACGTGCTGACCGCCCGCGCCGACCTGGCCGGCCGGGCCGCCGAGGGGCTGCTCGCAGACGACGTGGACGCCGGCCAGCTGCTCGACGCCGTCGAGCAGAGCCGCTACGCCCCGCAGACGCAACAGGTCTTCGACATCGCCACCGAGCTGGACGGGCTCGCCGAGCAGGGCGAGTCGGTCGCCGACAAGCTCGAGTCCGCCCGGCTGGCCCGGGCCCAGGACCGCGAGCGGATCGTGCAACAGGTCCAGCGCCTGACCCAGGGCCGCCGGGCCTACCGCAACGCCGTGCAGCGTCTCCGCGCCGCCGGTCAGTACGCCGCCCCCGTCCTGCTCGAGACGCTCCGCGACGACCAGCAGGCCCGGCTGCACCCCTACGTCACCCGCGCCATGGTCGACGTGGGCCAGCCCCTGGTCTACCCGCTGAGCGAGGCCCTGCCCTCGCTCTCGGGCGACACGCTGCTGCAAGTGGCCCAGGTGCTCGGCCAGATCGGATACCCCGACGCCCTGCCCGCGATTCAGGCCCTGCTCGAAGACGAGGCCACCGGGGCCGGCACTCGCGAGGTGCTCCAGGCCGCCTACAACGGCCTGATCACCCAGGTCTCGGCCTCGCGCAACGCGTCCGCCGCCGAGCTGTACTACCTGTTCGGCGAACTGGCCTATAGCGCCGGGACCGAGAACCGCCCCATCAGCGGCCTCATCCCCGGCGGCTCCCAGGGCCTCATCTGGCAATACGACGACGCCGCGGGCCTGGTCGCCGCACCGGTCCCCGCCGCCGTCTACCCCGACGCCCGGGCCGCTCAGTATGCCCGCCACGGCCTGAACCTGGACCCCCAGCTCGACCCCGCCCTGTCCCTGTTCGTCGCCGCCGACCTGCGGCGTGAGAACAACCTGCCCGACGGCCAGGCCGACGCCGTGCGAGCCGCCCAAGGCTCGCCCACCGCGATCGCCATGGTCGCCGGCCCCCAGCGGCTCAAGGAAGTCCTCCAGCGCGCACTGGACACCGGCGACCCGGCCCTGGCCCTGGACGCGATCGAGGCCCTGGGCGCCACCGCCGGCCCCGCCGTGCTCACCAACGATTCGGGCGTCCGCACCCCGCTGCTCGAGGCCCTGCAGCAGTCCAACCGCCGTGTCCGCTACGCCACCGCCGTGGTCCTCGCCGAGGCCCGACCGACCCAGAGCTTCTCCGGGTCCGAACGCGTCGTGCCCACGCTGGGCGAAGCGGTCCGCAGCGACTCGGTCCAGCGCGTGCTCGTCATCGGCGAGCAGCTGGACGACCTCGCCGCCGCCATCCAGGACCAGGGCTACGAGGTCCACCGCGCCGCCTCGATCCCCGACGCCTCCTCACGCGTGCGGGAACTGCCCGGCGTGGACCTGATCGTCACCAACTACGACGTGCCCGGTGTCCGCGTGCTCATGGCCCAGTCCTCGGCCGACTACCGGCTGACCAATGTCCCCGTGCTCGCCCTGACCGACACCGCCGGCGAGGTCCGACTGACCAACGAGTTCGCTCGGCTGGGCCGGCTCACCGCGTCGACCCAGACCCCCGGCAGCGACGGCTTTGCCCAGGCGATGCAGCAGGCCCAGGCCACCATGCAGACCGGCGCGCTCTCCGAAGACGAGTCCGCCTCCCTCGCCGAGCGGGCCCTGGCCCAGCTGCGGCGGGTCGCCCTGGGCGACAGCGTCTACAACGCGGTCGACGCCCAGCCGGCCCTGATCAACGCCCTGGGCGACGAGCGCCCTGCGGTCGCCTCCGGCGCCGGCCACGTCCTGGCGCTCATGCCCGGCGAAGAGGCTCAGCAGGCCATCGCCGACGCCGCCGTCGACGCGTTCGGTCAGGTGCAGGTGGCGCTTCTGGAATCGCTCGCCGAGTCCGCCACCATCCACGGCAACCTCATCGACGACCAGGCCGCCGACAGCGTGCTGGAACTGGTGCGCTCCGATGACCCCACCGTCGCCGATGCCGCCGCCCGGGCCCACGGGGCGCTGACCCTGCCCACCGCCCACGCCGTCCAACTCATCGGCGGCGGGAGCGAATAACCGGCCGCCCAATCCGCGGTTCGCACGTCGCCGCTCCGTTGATTGGCAGCGCGATGGCCCGCATCCTCCCCCAGCCGCGGGTGCATACCCGCGGTCGCCGAAGCATGCGGGGCAGCCCACGCCGCCGCGAGACCCCCCGATCGCGGGTATCCACCCGCGGCTCGATAGCATGGCCCCGCCGCGCTATACTCGCCTCACAATGGCGGGCCCCGATCCGGCTGCACTTCCCAACCCACCCCGGCGACACAGCGGCCTGCTCCAGGCCCTGGCGGTGACGCTGCTGGTCCTGCTGATCGTGCTCATCGCCGTCGGCGGCAGCGTCACCAGCCTCAACGCCGGGCTGGCCGTGCCCGACTGGCCGACCACGTTTGGCCACAACATGTTCACCGCGCCGCTGGACGTGTGGCTCTACGCCCACGACACGCTCGCCGAACACGCCCACCGGCTGATCGGTTCGCTCGTCGGGCTGGTCTCGATCGCGGTGCTGGTGGTCGCGGTCTGGAAGGTCCGTCGCCGGCGGTGGCTGATCGCCCTGGCCGCGGCGCTGCTGGTGCTCATCAGCGTTCAGGGCGTCCTGGGCGGCACCCGCGTGACCGAAACCTCCGACCTGCTGGCGTTCTTCCACGGCATCCTGGGCCAGCTGATCCTCGCCATGGCCGTCGTGCTCGCCGCCATGACCACCCGCCACTGGGCTTTGGCCGACGCCGACGCGGAGTTGCACGCCCCGCCGAGCTTGAGCCCGGCCGGCCGGCGGGTTCGGACCTCGGTGGTCCTGCTGCTGGGTGTCATCGTGGTGCAGCTGGTGCTGGGCGCCGGGGTGCGGCACAGCCACGCCGCGCTGGCGGTGCCGGACTTCCCACTGCACTACGGGCAGGTCGTCCCGCCGATCACGCAGGACCAGATCGACGCCGCCGTTCAGCGGGCCCAGACCTGGGGCGGCAGCGGCCAGACGTACCCCGCCTGGCAGGTCTGGCTGCACCTGAGCCACCGGGCGGGCGCGGCGGTCGTGACGCTGGTGCTGCTGGTCACCGCGTGGCTGGCGTGGCGTTGGTCCGGACACGCCCGATGGCCGGTGGTCGCGCTGCTGGTGCTGCTGGTGGTGCAGCTGAAGCTGGGGATGGTGACGATCTGGACCGGCGAACACCCCGGCGCCGCGACCGCTCACCAGACCGTGGGGGCGCTGCTGCTGGCCTCGGCGACGTGGCTGGCGGTCCGGGCCCACCACGCGTCGCGGATCGCCGCCGCCGCCGACACGGTCAGCCTCCCCTCGCTGGAAGGCAGGGGCCGGGGGAGGGTCACTGCCGGTAACGCGGCGGGATTGGAACGTGCCGGTGGCGAGGACCCCAAACCCTCACCCCAGCCCTCTCCCTGGCAGGGAGAGGGGGTCCGAGCTTGAGCCCGGTGGCCACCGGACCCGAGCCGCTGTCCGCCACGCCGCCGCGCGATCCGCTGGGCGACGAGGGCGCTCATGCGAGCTACGACCTGGACCCGAGCGAGCGTCCGCCCGCGCCGTCGAGGCCATCGACTCGCCAGCGGGCCGCCGACCTGAGCCAGCTGATCAAGCCGGGCATCACGCGGATGGTCGTGATCACCGCGGCGATCGGGTACATCGTCGCGCTGGACACCGAGCCCGGGGGGATCGTGTGGAGCGGGCGGGACTGGTGGCTGCTGCCGGTGACACTGCTGGGCGTGGCCCTGGCGTGCGCGGGGGCCTCGGCGCTCAACCAGGTGTGGGAGCGGTCGACCGACGCGCGGATGCCGCGGACCTCGGGTCGGCCGGTGGCCGCGGGACGGATGACCCCGGCGTTTGGGGCCGGGGTCGGGCTGGTGCTGGCGGCGGCCGGGCCGGTGGTCCTGCTGGTGTCCGGGGCGTGGCTGGCGGCGTTGGTGTCGGTGCTGACGGTGGGGCTGTACCTGCTGGTGTACACGCCGATGAAGCGGCTGACGCCGTGGTCGGTGTGGTTTGGGGCCATCCCGGGTGCCGCGCCGCCGCTGATCGGGTACGCCGCGGCGTCCGGGACGCTGGACCGCTCGGCGTGGGCGATTTTCGGGATCATGTGCGTGTGGCAGGTGCCGCACTTTCTGGCGATCGCGCAGATGTACCGCGAGCAGTACGCCTCGGCCGGGCTGCGGATGCTGCCCGAGCCGGACCCGGGGCTGAAGTGGCTGCGGACGCTGATGGCGGTTAGCGGGCTGGGGTTGCTGCTGGCCGGGCTGGGCCCGTGGCTGGTCGGGTCCGTGGGGGCCGCCTACGGGGCGGTCGCGGCGGTCATGGGGCTGGGCTTTGCGGGGCTGTGCGGGCTGATGGCGTGGCGACCGGGCCGGGCCCAGGCCCGGCGGGTGTTTTTCGCGTCGCTGGTGTACTTGCCGGTGGTCTTGGGCGCGTTGGTGGTCGGGCGGGTGTGGCGATGAGGGCTCGGCGGCGGGAGATGTGGGGCACGACTGCAGACGCTGGCGGGCCGATCCGACGCTTCGCCTGCGGCTCAGCGGTCGGCTTCTGGGGGGGCGGTGTTGGTGGTGAGTGATGCCATGATGCGGATAGGGACAGCGGCGGCGGGCGCGACTGATGGGTCGGGAGCGACGCCGGCTGGGAAGACGCCGGTGCTTTCGGCGTCGGCGGGGATCGACGTGGTGGGGGTGTCGCACCGGTACGCGGTGGACGGGCCGCCGGCGCTGGACCGGGTGAGCCTGCGGGCGGTCGCGGGGACGATCACGGCGGTGCTGGGGCCCAACGGCGGGGGCAAGAGCACGCTGGTGAAATTGTTGGCCACGTTGCTTCGGCCCAGCGACCCGGCGGGGACGATCCGGGTGGCGGGGGTCGACGCGGTGGCGGACCCGGACGCGGTGCGGCGGCGACTGGGCGTGGTGCATCAACACCCGGCGATTGACGACCTGCTGAGCGTCGGGGAGAACCTGCGATGCCGCGGGGCGTTGCACGGCATGCGGGGGCGGGCGCTCACCGAGGCGGCAAGGCAGTGGGCTGCGCGGCTGGGGGTGGATGATCTGTGGGACCGGCGAGCCGGGACGCTCAGCGGGGGGCAGCGGCGGCGGGTGGACTTGGCGGGGAGTCTGCTGCACGGCCCGGCGGTCTTGCTGCTGGACGAGCCGGCGGCGGCGCTGGACCCGGCGGGGCGGCGGGACCTGGTGGAGGGCCTGCGGGGGTTGCGGGGGCAACCCGCGGATTCGGCTGCGCCTCATCCGCGGCGTGGGGGGGGTGAGATCAGTGGGG
>CAZVBW010000043.1:0-34749 GCA_964625505.1 uncultured Phycisphaeraceae bacterium | reverse complement strand
CGTGCACCCGCGCCTCCAACAGCAGCGCCCGCACCCCTTCGGCCAGCTGCCCCGGCTCCCCCGGCTCCCCCGGCTCCCCCGGCGGCCCCGATCCCCCCGCAACCAGACCCACCACCCGCTGGGCCTCGCCCGCCAGCCGCTGCGCCTCGCTCAGCTGCAGCCCCGCCAGCCGACACGCCGCCAGCACCCGCCGCACCCGGGCTTTGAGCTGCCGCGACTCGGGCGACCGCAGCCGTTGCACCAGCGTGTCCGCCGACTCCACCACGCCCGCCGCCTCGCCCACCCGACCCTGGGCCAGCAGCGCTTCGCCCGCCGCCAGACGCGACCGCACCACGAGGCTCCGCCACTCGCTGCCCCGCTGAATCAACCCGCCCAGCAGCCGATCCGCAGCGATCGCCTGCTCCAATGCCGCGTCGGGCCGGCCCAACAGCAGATCGATTCGGCTGGCCAGCAGCCTCGCCCGGGCCACGTCCCGACGCAGGGCCTCCAGGTCCGCCGTCGCCTCGGCCCCCTGCGCCTCGCCGCCGATCCACCGCTCGTACTGCCCCACCAGGTCGCCCAACAGCTCACGCTGCACCGGCAGCAGGCCCGGCTGGTCAAACGTCGCCGACTGGGTCAGCAGGTGGTACAGCGCGCCCTGCGACTGCTGCAGCTGTTCGTACCGCAGGTCCGCCTTCCGCTGGGCGTCCAGCGCCGCCTGCTCGCTGGCCAGGGCCGACGTCTGCGACCGCCGGGCCTCGTCACGCTGGCTGGTCACCGTCCACAGCGCCCAGACCGTCGTGGCGATGACCAGGGCCGCCACGCTCACCACCGACACCACCACCGGCAGGTGCTCGCTGAGCCATCGGCCGGTCACTTCGCTCAGCCGCACCGGCCGGAACGGCATCGGCTCGCCCCGCGAGAGCCGCTGCAGCCCCAGCACCAAGTCCTCCGCGGTCCGCACCGCCGCGTCGGGCCGATCCGACACCGCCTCGGCGACCAACGCCGCCGCATCGATCGACGCAGCACGATTGACCTGACGCAGCGGCGGCGGCGACTCGCCCGGCTGCAGCGACCGGCCCGCCAGCACCTGCCACAACGCCCGGCCCATCGCCCGCACGTCCTCCCGCGGCGACGCACCCTCCCCGGGCCGGGCCGCCACCGGGCACAGCCGCCACCGCTGCTGAGCCGGCTCCAGGTGCAGCTGCTCCGCGTCGATCGACCCGTGCACCAGGTCGTGCCGGTGCAGCGTCAGCAACGCCTCGGCCGGCCCGATCAGTCCCGCCGCCTGCGCCTGGACGGTCGGCCGTGACCCGGCATCGCCTTGCCGATCCAGCACCTGCTGCAGCGAATCGCCCGCGGTCCGCGGCATCGTCCAGTACAGCAGCCCCGCCTCGAGCGTGCCCACGTCCAGCACCCGCAGCAGGTGCGGATGGTCCGCCCGCGCCGCCTCGCGCAGGCGACGCTGCGTGGCGTTGAGCACCGCCGGGTCCCACGCCGCCGCGTCCAGCAGGTGCACCGTCACCGGCCGATCCAGCGACACCTCCCAGGCATCGACCTGCTTCGGCGGGCCCTCCGCACCCGCCGGGTCCGCCTCGCCGTCGGGCGTATACCCCGCCGCCCGCAGCTGCACCAGCCAGGCGGGCTCGGCCGCGGCGTCGCCCGCGCCCGTGGGCTGGGCCACCGCGGGCTGGAGCATCCGACGCAGCGGGCCGATCGCTTCGGCGTCCCGCAGGGTCTGGCCCGTCGTGTAGCTGAGGTATTCCACCTCCCGGTCGCCCCGGGTGCGGCCCAGCAGCAGCAACTCGTCGGCCAGCTCGCTCTCCCGCAGCCGGGCGAGCGGCCCCCAGGGCGTCACCCGCGGCTCGGTCGCATCGGGCCACACCACCGCAATGCCCGGCAGCCAACCCGCCTCCCGCAGCGACTGCACCTGATGGTCACCCAGCGGCACCGACGCCCCGCGCTGACCCTGCAACCCCGCCAGGTCCCGCGTCGCCGCCGCGCCCGAGCCCCCGCCGTCCGCTTCCAGCAGCTGCACCAGCCGGGCCTCGGGCGAGCCCAGCGGCGACCACAGCCCCGTGTCCAGCAGCTCATCCACTGCGGGCATCAGCAGCGGGCCGACGTGCTGCTCGTAGAAGCCCTCCAGCCGCGGCCCGCCGTGGCCCATCACTTCGTTGCGGTACCGCACCAGCTCCTCAAGCAGGTCGATCAGGCTCACATGCGAGTCGGTGGTCGGCGGCGCGTCCACACCGCCCTTGATCCGCCGGTACAGCGCCAGCAGGCCCGGCGTCGCCGACGCGTCCCGCCGCCGCTGCAGGTCCTGATGCAGGCCGGCGTACGGCCGGCTGTCCACGTCGCCGCCGTGACGGTGGAAGCTTGCGGCGGCTCGCAGCAGAGACAACCAGTGGCCCATGGCGGGCAGGGACAGCCGCTGCAACGCCCGGTCGACCTGCGGGTCCGCCGGCCCGCCGCCACGCCGCTGCTGCAGGTACACCGCCGAGGCCCCGAGCGCGGCGAGCTTGATCGCCGCCTCGGCGAGGTAGAACCCGTGGTCGTGCTGGGCCCGCGGCGTGCGGGCGTTGTGAGCCCGGCTGTACAGCTGCGCCATCGGCAGCGGCAACTGCCAGAGGTACGCACGTCGGAGGCTCGGGGGATCAGGTGTCAAGCGGCCACCATCATGACAGGCCCGATGGTGGCTGGGGCCCAGTGCAGCGAGTCCCCTCACGAGCCGCGGGTGGATACCCGCGGTCGCCGAAGCACGCCGGCGGCTTCACACATCGGCAACCCCACCGACCGCGGATATTCATCCGCGGCTCGCCCGAGCATTCACGACACGCGGCCGTGGCAACCGGTACCAGCGCGATGATCTGTTTCCTCTGATAGCCCGCGATACGTCATCAAACACCTCCAACACCGCACTCGACGTTCTACACCTCGTGCGTCTCCTGCGGCCTCGCCTCGGCGGTGTAGTTCGGACTCTCGCGGGTGATCGCGATGTCGTGCGGGTGGCTCTCGGCCAGCGACGCGCCGCTGATCCGGCAGAACCGTCCGTGCTCTCGCAGCTCGTCGATCGTCTGGGCACCGAGGTAGCCCATGCCCGCCCGGAGCCCGCCGACCATCTGGTACACGAAGTCCGACAGCGGCCCGCGGTAGGGCACCCGGCCCTCGACGCCTTCGGGAACGAGCTTGCCGGTGTCCAGCCGGCCGCCGCGGCCGCGGCGTCGGCCCTGGCCGTTGTCGGTCGGCTCCAGCCGCCCCGATTGCTGGTACCGGTCCGCCGAACCGGCGAGCATCGCCCCCTCGCTGCCCATGCCGCGGTAGGTCTTGTACCGCCGGCCCATGTGGATCACCATCTCGCCGGGCGACTCGTCCAGCCCGGCGAACAGCGAGCCGAGCATCACGCAGTCGGCCCCGGCGGCGATGGCCTTGGTGATGTCGCCGCTGTGGCGGATGCCGCCGTCGGCGATGACCGGCACACCCGCGGGGCCCGCCGCCCGGCAGGCGTTCATCACCGCCGTGATCTGCGGCACACCCACGCCGCTGACCACCCGCGTCGTGCAGATCGACCCGGGCCCGATGCCGACCTTCACGCCGTCCGCGCCCGCCTCGATCAGCTCCGCCGCGCCGTGCTCGGTCGCCACGTTGCCAGCCACCACATCGATGTCATGCCGGGCTTTGATCGCCCGGACCGTCTCGATCACGTTGCCCGAGTGCCCGTGAGCCGAGTCGACGATCAGCACGTCGACGTCAGCGGCGATCAGCTGGGCGGCCCGCTCGATCCCGCCCGAGGCCGCCACGCCCACCGCCGCGCCCACCCGCAGCCGGCCGCGGTCGTCTCGGCAGGCCAGCGGGAACTGGTCCTGCTTGGAGATGTCCCGCATCGTGATCAGGCCCGTCAGCCGCATCTGATCATCCACCAGCAGCAGCTTCTCGACCTTGTTAGCGTTGAGGATGTCCTCGGCCTGCTCCAGCGTCGTGTCCGGGCCGGCGGTGACCAGCTTGCTGGACATGACCTCGTGGACCGGCTTGGCGTCATCGGTGAGGAACATCATGTCTCGCCGCGTGACGATCCCGACCGCCCGGCCGTCGGGCTGGCCGTCGGCGGTGATGGGCACGCCGGAGATGTGGTGTTCGCGCATCACCCGCCGCACCTCGCTGGACGGGGCGTCGGGCGGCAGGGTGACCGGGTCGGTGATCACGCCGTTGGCCGAGCGCTTGACCTTGGTCACCTCGCGCACCTGCTGATCCACGCTGAGGTTCTTGTGGATCACCCCCAGGCCGCCTTCCTGGGCCAGCGCGATGGCCAGGTCGGCCTCGGTGACCGTGTCCATCGGGGCCGACAGCAGCGGAATATTGAGCCGGACCCGGCGGGTCAGGCGGGTGGAGGTGTCGGTCTGGTCGGGGATGACGTCGCTGCGGCGGGGCAGCAGGAGCACGTCGTCAAACGTGATGCCGTCGGCGATGATCTTGGCGTCCATGACACAAGGTACACCCGCCGCGGCGGGGCGTGCAACGCGGCTGGGTCGGGCTCATCGGATGCTGACAGAGCCCACCCCCCGACGCTCGATGCGCTTGATCCCAGCCACGGCGGGTCAGGGTCAGATAAAGCCCGGGGACGGCCACCCCCGGGCTTTGAACCACTCGTTGTTCCCAGCGCGGCAGCTTCTGCAGTCCGGCTCCACTTCGTGAGCTGACGGCGCTACTCCTCCAGCGCGTCCGGCGTCGGCTCGTCGGCGGCGGGCTCGGCCTGCGGCTGCGCCGCACCCTCCTCGGGTTGATCCAGCGGCACGGGCGGGTTCAGCGGCGTGGTCTCGCTGGCGAGGTTGTAGGACACGAGCGTCCGGCCGTCGGCGCGGGGCACGCGGATGTACATGTAGAGCGTGTCGCCCTCGTTCATCTGGCTGATGGGCGTCTGCTGGGCCGAGGTGATGTTGCCGCTGGCCAGCACGTTGATGTCCAGCGTGTCGTCGGCCCGCTGGAGCACGTAGCCGATGGGCAGGTGCTGGTTGCCGTCGTCGTCGGTGACCCAGATGCCCTCGAGCATGCGGGCGGACTGCACGGCCTGACCGAAGATGCTGCGGGCGGTCTGCGGTTGGATCGCCAGCCGGGCCAACGCCGAGTTGGGCTCGACGTAGATCTCGCGGATCGTGCTCCGTCGACCGCGGCCGCCGGACGCGATGTTCTGCTGTTCGCCGTGCATCAGGTACCGCGTCTCGCCGCGCAGCTCGCTGGTCAGCTGCAGGGCCGCGTTGACGTTGACCGTCGCCGGCAGGTCCGCGCTCATGACCAGCACCTGATCCTGGTCCTGCGCCTCGGCCTGCTGGGTGGGCAGGCGGAACGCCCCGGCGAGCGTGCTGGCCAGCTGCGGCTCGCTGGAGCCGTCGGGCAGCGGGATGTAGGTGTTGCGGACGCTCAGCGCGACCGGCTCGGCGTCCGTCGGCACCGTGAAAAGCCACGCGAACGACTCGCTGTTCTGGTTCCCATGAGCCGAGACCGTGTCGTCCACAAACGGCCGCATCCGACGCTGCTCCGGGTCGCTGCCGGTCTGTCGGCTGACCGCCACGGGGGCCACCAGCTCGACCGGCTCGCCGTCCCCGCTGCGCGTGTACAGCCGGACCTGCGACGGCGGGACCCGCACGATCCGGTCCGCGGGGTCGAACGCCCCGGCCCCCTCGGCGGTGTTCTGCCAAATCGTCTCGACGATCACCAGCCGCGTCGGCTCGTCCAGCGTCGCCCCGGCGATCCGCAGGTTCTCGCCCAGCTGCTCGAGCCACCGCTGCACCGCCTGGGCGAACTGCTTCTCGGACAGGTTGAACCGGCCCGGCAGCGCCGCCGCCTCGCCGGTCGCCAGCTCTTCCAGCCGGCCCGAGCGGAACAGCTCGGCCACGGCCTGCGGCGTGGCCAGCTGCTCATCGTCGATGTCCTCCAGCTCCTGCGGCGAGACGACCAGCCGGGTCAGCGCCTCGCGGTGCAGCATCCTCGTGACCGCCCGGCCGTCGCTGGGCATCGTGACCACCCGGGCCACCGACACCGCCGCCGGCGGGGCGACGCGGGAGGCGTGCTCGTCCGGGGCCAGTCGCGAGCGGTTGGCCGCCCGGGCCAGCTGCGGGTGCCGGTCGGCCAGCGAATCGCCCAGCGGCGCGAACGCCCCCTCGGACAGGCCCTCGTAAAAGCCGGCCGTCGCGTTGTCCACCGGGACCCACAGCCCGCCGCCGGGGCTGTCCACGACCAGCGAGCCCTGCACCGACAGCGGGGCATAACCGGCCAGCGACGCCGGGACCGGCAGAAAGCCCACGCCGATCAGCAGCAGCCCCGCCGTGATGCAGCCCGAGAGCAGGCCCACCAGCCCGCCGCCGATCTGGTTGGCGAGGTTGTGCACGATCAGGTTCCCCCGCACCAGCTTGTCCAGCGTGATCCGCAGCACCAGCAGGAACACGATCAGCGGCCCCAGCAACCCCAGCCCCCACGCCACCGTCGGCCACATCCCCATCAGCAGGTACGTCACCGGCTCCCACACCGCCAGCGCCAACGCCCCGGACACGATCAGGATCACCAGGTGAAGCAACGCACTAAACAACCCGTAGGTCGCCCAGATCACGGCCATGCCGACGAGCAAGAGGATGAGCAGGAGGTTGAGGATCATGGGCAAGTCAAATGTTGGAAGTCAGATGTTAAATGTTTACTTCTGCGAGTGGCGGAGGGTCTGGCGGGCAGCGGTGGTCATGGCGGTCAACGCGTGGGCCTCGTGAAGCAGTTCCTGCACCCGCTCGACCGGGACCAGGTCGGCATCGATAATCAGTTCAATCCAGTAGCAGGACTCATCAGCTTCCTCATTGATAATCGCGAGCTTGGCGGCGAACTCCGCGCGCGATCTGGCTCGACATGCCGAACGGTAGTTCGCGCCGACGCTCGAAGCGGATCGGACCAGCTGGTTCGCACACGTTCTTCCCGTCGGGCTGTTGGGCAGTGCGTCGGCTAAACGCATCGCCCGCAGCGCGAAAGCCTTGGTCCGGTGCTTCATCTGCTCGCGGTCCATCGTCTGAAACATCCCACATCTGACTTCTTACTTCTCACTTTCCCCCAACACTCGCTGAATCTCCTTGATGTCCGTCGCCCCATCCGCGGCCTTGGCCAGGGCGGCTTCCTGCAGGTAAAGCATTTTTTGTTTGCGCAGGTGGGCCCGCAGGCGGTCCAGTTCGCCGCTGGCCAGCAGGGCGCGGGCCTGGGCGTCCATGACGATGATCTCGAAGATGGCGGTCCGGCCGCGGTAGGCCATGCCGTGGCAGCGGGGGCACGGCTGCTTCTCGCCCTTGTCGTTGGTGATGCTGCCCGACGCGCGGTACAGCTGGCTGACCTTGTCCGCGGGCAGGTTGAGCTTCTTCAGCGCCGACGCGTCGGGCTTGTAGGCCACGCGGCAGACGCTGCACAGCCGACGGACCAGACGCTGATTCACCGCCGCCCGCAGCGACTGGGCGCCCAGCCGGGTCGAGCCGGCGGACTTGACCCACTTGCGGACCGCGGTCAGTGCATCGTCGGCCTTGATGGGCACGTAGAAGCGGATGTCCTCGGCGGACTTGGCGATCAGCTCGACGGTCGCCGCGTCGTCCAGCCGGTCGAGCATCATCACGTCCGGGTCGGCCCGCAGCAGCGAGCCCAGTTGCTCAAGCCGCTTGGCCGGGGCCGGGTCGTCGACGTAGTTGTGGTTGACGCCGTCGATCTCGAAAAAACGGTCCTGCTGAAGGGTCACGACGCTGCTGGTGTACGGGTCGTGCTGCTGCAGCAGGCTGTGCAGGGTGACGCTGACGCCGGACTTGGCCGGGCCCGAGACGAGCACCACGCGGTCGCGGTCGTCGTCGTCGATGGCTGCCAGCAGCTGCTGCCGCTGGGGCTCGAGCAGGCCCAACTCCTTGACCGGTCGGTCCAGGCCCTGCCGCGGGTCCAGCCGCAGCAGCAGCTGCAGGCCGCGGGTTGAGCCGGCGGTTTCGACCTCCAGCGTCACCTTGCCCGCGTCATCGACCTGGGCCGACGCCTCGCCCCGCTGGCGCTTTCGGCGGTCGTCGACGTCGAGCCCGGCGACCTCCTTGAGCAGGTCGATCATGGTCGCGGCCTGGGCCGGCTCGGGCGCGTCGCCGGGGTACTTCACCCCATCGATTCGGTAGAGCAACTGGGCCTTGTTCTCCGCGACCGCAAGGTCCACCTGCTCGGCGCCGCGGGGCGCGGCGTGGGCGAGGACCTTCTCCAGCAGCTGCCACGCCTCGAACCGCGGGTCGTCGGGCCCCGGCGGCTGGACCTCGGCGCCCTTGTGGTCCCGAAGGTGGACGGTGGCCTCTTTGACGGCGGCGTCGTGCTTGCGCTGCTCGATCTTCTCGGAGACCCAGGTCTTGGGGTCGAAGGTCCACCGCTTGTTCTCGGGGACCTGCGGGTTGCGGACATAGACGTACGCGATGATGCCGGCGGCGAGGATGAGCACGCCCAGCGGCCAGCCGACGAAGAAGATCGGGATCAGCAGCATCGCCGCGAGGGCGAGCAGGCCCGCGCCGATCTGGCCCAGGTTCCACCAGATGCGGGGCAGGTAGTAGTACGCGGCGTCCTTGTCGAGCTTCTCGACGACCCACGCCCACCCGCCGAAGACCAGCAGCACGAGCAGCGGCTTGACGATGCTCATCAAAATCGCGGGCTCGGAGCGGACGGCCTGCGCCTCGACGGGCAGCGTCAGCAGCAGCAGCGGGACGGCGGGAGCGGCAAGCAGGAGCAGGCGGTGCATTGGTTGCAGATTAATCCAACAGGGTGGTTCGAGCCGCGGGAGTGAACCATGTCGGCCCATCCAAGCCGCGGATGTCGATCCGTCGGCTCGGGCGGCGGTGCGTGCGAAGAGGCCGACGGGTTTACACCCGCGGCTCCGGCAAGGCCGCATGGATTCGCTATTTGGTCGTGATGCCGCGCAGGCGCATCTTGATCTCCTCGGGCGACGAGGCGGCGGACTGCGCGACCTTGGGGTGGATGTAGTTGGTCTCGACCAGCTCGACCAGCGAGTCCACAAAGCTGCGCATCCCGGCCTCGCGGTGGGACGAGATGACCTTCTCCAGCTCGCCCTCGCGGCCTTCGAGCACGAGGTTTCTCGTGGGTGGGCTCTGCAGCAGCACCTCGACCGCGGGGACGCGCTGGATGTCGTCGCGGATGGTGGGCAGCAGCTTCTGGTAGACGATGGCCTGCATTTGGTAGGCGAGGATGTTGCGGATTGCCTCCCGTTCCTCGGGAGGGAACAGGTCGTAGATGCGGGCAAACGACTGGCTGGCGGAGCTGGCGTGGATCGTGCCGAAGACGAGGTGGCCCGTCTCGGCGGCCTGCAGGGCGGCCTCGAAGGTCTCCTTGTCGCGCATCTCGCCGATGAGCACCACGTCCGGGTTCTCGCGGACCAGGGCCCGCAGGGCGATCGAGAAGTCCGGCACGTCGATGCCGACCTCCCGCTGGTTGATGATCGCCTTGGCGTCCTTGAAGAGGTACTCGATCGGGTCCTCGATGGTGACGATGTGGCAGGCGCGGTTTTCGTTGATGTGCTGGAGCATCGACGCGATGGTGGTCGACTTGCCGCTGCCGGTGATGCCGCACAGCAGGACCAGGCCCTGATGTCGCTCGGCGATCTCCTTCATCACCGGCGGCAGGTGCAGGTCGGAGAAGCTGAGGATCTCGGCACTGACGCGGCGGGCGGCGATGGCGGACCGGCCGCGGGTGCGGAAGACGTTGACGCGGAAGCGGGTCTCGCTGTCGATGTCCACGCCGATGTCCAGGCTGCCGTGCAGGGCGTAGTGCTTGCGCTGCTTGTCGGTGATGCCCTCCATGATCCAGGCCTCGAACTGCTCCTCGGTGGGCGGTTCGACGTCGAGCTTCTTGAGCGAGCCGCGAAGCCGGAGCATCGGCGTGTGCCCGCCGCGGACCAGCAGGTCGGAACTTTCGTGCTTGACCGCGGCGCGGAAGTACTTGCCCAGCGGCGTGTCGGCGAGGGTCTTGTGGTGGCCGGGGATGTCCTCGTCGGTCAGGTCAAGCTGGCCTTCAAGCAGGGCGGCTTGGTCGGCGGACAGGTCGGTCATGGGTGAGCTCCGGGGGACAGGACCGCTCAGCGTAACGCGCGGATCGGCTCGGCCCACGGGCACACGGGCTATCCTCCGGCCCATGCCCGGGCTGATCCCCATCAAGACGGCGCTGCTCTCGGTCAGCGACAAGACGGACCTGGTGCCCTTCGCCAAGCGGCTGGCCGAGCGGGGCGTGACGCTCATCTCGACCGGCGGGACCGCGGCGGCGTTGCGTGAGGCCGAGCTCGAGGTCACGCCCATCGAGCAGTGGACCGGCTTCCCCGAGATGATGGACGGCCGGGTCAAGACGCTGCACCCCAAGGTCCACGGCGGCCTGCTGGCGCTGCGCGATGACCCGGGCCACGCCGCCTCGATGCAGCAGCACGACATCACACCGATCGACCTGGTGTGCATCAACCTGTACCCCTTCGAGAAGACCGTGGCCCGGCCGGGCGTCGCCGACGCCGAGGCGGTCGAGCAGATCGACATCGGCGGCCCCTCGATGATCCGCTCGGCGGCGAAGAACCACGCGTATGTGGCGTGTGTCACCAGCGCGGAGCAGTACGACAAGGTCAGCAACGAGATGAAGGCCCACGACGGGGCGTTGACCCTGGCGCTGCGGCGGACGCTGGCGGCGGCGGCGTTCGACCGCACCGCGGGCTACGACCGGGCCATCGCCGACTGGATGGCGGGGCGGTTCGCCGGCGGTGCGGTGTATCGGGAGAGTTGAGGCGGACGTCGCAACGCCGGAATGAACGGCTACCGGTCGTTCACGGCTCGGCAGCAGCCTCGCCCTCCCGCCTTGGGACCCGTCGCTCAGTGTCACAAGAAAAAGCCCACGCCGATTGGCGTGGGCTTTAAGTGCTATTCAGTTATGGAGTCGATCGCTCGCTCAGGCCTGCTGCCGACGGCGGCGGCGGAGGCCCAGGCCGGCCAGCAGGGCGAGGCCCGCGGGGGCCGCGGCGGGCGACGGGATCGGGGTGGCGGCCATGTCCAGTTCGACGCCCGAGACGGTGAAGCCGTCCAGCAGGTTGTGCCAGCCGTGGGGGACGCTGATGTTGATGAAGTCCGTGGTCCGCTGGGCCTGCGTGTAGCCGCTGAGGTCCAGGACGCCGTTGGGCAGGCTGTTGAGCTCGAACGTGTCCGAGCCCAGGGCGATCCGGACCTTGGCCGAGTCGCGGCGATCGACGTTGCCGAAGTGGATCGACTTGACGACGACGTCCTGGCTGAAGTTGAGCTTGAGGGTCTCGGCGACGTTGACGTCGGGGAACAGCGGCAGCGGGCCGCAGTCGAACTCGGCGACGCCAAGGCCGGCGTTCCGCTGGGTGACGAAGGAGTTGATGTTCTGGCCGAAAACCCGGGTCCGCGAGCTGGCGGTCAGGTCGATGCCGGCCTCGCTGAAGTTGAACTCGGCGGCGTTGTCGGCCGGGCCAGTCAGGTCAAAGAAGGTCCCGCCGGCGAAGGCGGAGCCCGCGGTGAGCAGGGCGGCGGCGGCGGCGGTGAAGATGCGTCCGGTCATGTGTCTTTCTCTCCCCTTGAGGGTGTGCTGCGGGTGGGCGGCGACGTTGCTGCCCGGGTGATAGAGCAAACTTGACACGTCCCGCGGACCACGCCACGCCCGCTGCTGTTGTTTTCTTGATCCGCCGGTGAAGCGCCCGCACAACCCGCACGACCCGCATCACACGATGACTCGCCGGCTCAGGAGCCGCTTGAGGGGCCGGGCTTCCCCCTCCACGCCAGCGACTGCGCGTTGAGCCGGCGAAGCAGCGGCTCGCCCTCGGCGGCGATCCGCTCGGCCAACGCGACCGCCGCGGCCAGCTGCGCGTCGGTCAGCTGCCGGTACGCCGGGCCGGCCTTGCGATCCAGGTGGTCGTACCAGCACCCGCCGAAGACGTGATCCAACACCACCCGCATGAAGCAGTGGTCCAAGCGGAGCACCCACCGCTGGTCCGCGGCCCGGGCGGGCAGCAGCTCGCGGGTCAGCTCAAGGTAGCGCTGCTCTTCGCGGTCACGATCGGCCATGCTTCGCGTCACGCGTCTCGGGCGATGGCCCCCCGACCTCATCACCTGGCTCGTCCGTGTCGTGGAGACTCTGCACTTGGTAACGCAACTGCATCTGCTGCCACAGCCAGTCAAGGCGCTCTTCGGTGGTCAGTGACTGCGTCGGCCGATGCAAGTGGCCATCAAAAGCCGGGTCGACGTTTTGCCAGTCCGATGGGTCAGGCGTGGTCATCAAGCAGTTCTCGAAGGTCTTCAATGTCGCGACGGTCGTGCTTCCTCGGCTCCTCGATCGCGAGCTTGGCCCGCAGCAGGTCCCGCTTGCTGGAAAACCTGAAGCGACGCCCCTGCAGCTGAGATGCATCGGCCCGTCGGCTCAGTTCATCGTAGGGCACCGGGTACTGAAGAAACACGTCGACCTGCAACGCGGACGAGAGGGAGCGGAGCGAGATGACCTTCGCGTTCTTTTCGTGGATCCAAGCCCGCCGCCGCTCCGGGTCAAGCAGGCTCTCCAGCGGCTCGGGGATGCGGCTTTGCAGGTCCATCAGCCGAACTACGTCCAGCAGCGGGCGGAGGTTCTGCTCGGTCAGCGCAACGCTGATATCAATGTCAAACGTTGATCGCTCGACGCCCTGAAGGATGCACGCCACCCCGCCGCACACCACAAAGTCGACCTTGGCATCCACGAGGTTGACGATGAACCTGGACAGCTCGCCGCCCAGCGGAAGTTGGTTCAACATGACGTTCTATCCAACATAGCGCGTCGACTCTACCGCACGATCCGTGCCCCGCCGCCGCCGACCACGTGCTCGAGTTCTTGGAGCGTGATCTGGCTGGTGTCGCCGCGGGTGGTCTGGAGCATGGCGCCGTGGGCGGTGCCCCAGTTGACCGCTTCCTGCGGGCTCTTGCCCGAGAGGAACGCGTAGGTGAACCCGGAGGCGAAGCCGTCGCCGCCGCCGACGCGGTCCTCGAGGATCAGCCGCTCGAACTGCGGGCCGTGGTAGAAGGTGTCGTCCTGGGCCCAGTACAGCAGGGCGGACCAGTTGTTCTCGCTGGCGGAGACGACCTCGCGGAGCGTCGTGCCGACGACCTTGAGGTTGGGGTAGTCCTTCACGACCCGGCGGACCATGTCCTTGTAGTGCTCGATGGGCAGCTCGCCGCCGGCGTCCACGTCGGCGCCCTGGACCTCGTAGCCCAGGACCTTCTGAAAATCTTCCTCGTTGCCGATGAGGCAGTCGATGTACTGCACCAGCGGCTTGGTGGTGGCGATGGCCTCCTCGGAAGACCAGAGCTTGCCGCGGAAGTTCAAGTCGTAGGAGACGATGGTCCCATGCTTGTTGGCGGCCTTGAGCGCGGCGGCGGCCGTGGCCCGGGTGCTGTCCGAGAGGCAGGTGAAGATGCCGCCGGAGTGGAGCCACCGGCTGCCGCGCTCGCCGAACAGCTGATCCCAGTCGACGCTGTCGGGGGTCATCTTGCTGGTGGCCGAGTGGCCGCGGTCGTAGAGGGTGACCGCGGCGCGGGGGCCCACGCCGACCTCGGTGAAGTTGAGCCCGATGCGGGCGTCGCGGCCGACGCCGTCGTAGGGCATTGTGACGACGTGCCGGGTGTCGACGCCGCCGCCGCGGGCGTGGTTGGTGATGATCTTGCCGACCGAGTTGTCGACCACGCCGCCGACCCAGCCGGTCCGCATCCCGAGGCGGGACAGGGCGTAGGCGACGTTGTACTCGCCGCCGCCGACGTGGACCTCGAGCGAGTCGGCAAACTCGATCCGGCCGTGCCCGGGCGGGGAAAGGCGGACCATGCACTCGCCGAGGGAGACCAGATCGAGTTCACAGCTGTCGGCGTCGCGGATGTTCAGGCTCATGGGCGGCACTATAAAGCCGCCTGCGGGCGTGGGGGTGAACCACAGAGACACGGAGGCACAGAGAAATCAACAGGCGATTTCGATGCCGCCAAACCCTGGTTCCGCATCGCACGGATGCCATAACGATTTTGGATCCTTCTCCGTGCCTCTGTGCCTCTGTGGTCACATCCCCACCGAAGCCGCGTCGCCGAAGCGGCCGGCGAAGAGGATCTCGCCCAGGTCCTTGCGGGTTCGGGGGGCGTTTTCGGCTTCGCGCATCCAGTCCTCGGGCAGGCTGCCGGGCTCGCCGCCGTAGCCGATGGCGGCGGCGGTCTGGGGCTGGAAGTCGTCGGGGATGCCGTAGGTCTCGCGGACCTTGTCCAGGTCCACGCCGGCCATCTGATGCACATAGAGCCCGAGATCGGTCGCCTGCAGCGAGAGGCTCAGCATCGCGGCGCCCAGGTCGTGCTGGTGGACCCGGTTGGGCTTGTCGTTCTTGCTGAAGGTCGTGCGGGTCGCGGTGAGCATCAGCACGGGGGCCTGCTTCGCCCAGGCCCGGTTGGCTTCAACAAGGCAACCGAGCATCTTCTCATAGGCCGACGCGTTGTCCTGGGTGGCGAGGATGAACCGCCAGGGCTGCTCGTTGTAGGACGACGGGGCCCACCGGGCGGCCTCGAACAGCCGGCGGAGCTTCTGCGGCTCGACCGGCCGATCGCTGAACGCCCGCGGGCTCCAACGCTTGGCGATGACATCCAGAACCGGGTACTGCGGGTCGGCGGGCTTCTCCATGCCGGGAGCATATGCCTGAAGAAGTTTTGACAGGATCAACGGGATCAACCGGATCAGAAAGAATTCGTTTTCGGATCCTGTGAATCCCGTTGATCCTGTCCAAAATCGCGAGTCACAGATGGCACGGTCGAGCCGGCGGCCCGTCCCGCAGCAGCGCCTGCAGCCGCGCCGCCAGGTCGCGGGGACTGAATAGCTCGCCGGCTGCGGTCGCCTCGGTGATCTCGGCGAGCGTCCACCATCGCATCACGCTGAGCACCCGCTGCTCCTCGGCGGACAGCCTCGTCGGCCGCGGCTCGTGATGGTCGACTCGGCACAGGTACAGCCGCTCGTGCTGTTCGAGCACCCGACCGCCCCACGGGAAGGTGTGCACCCGGGTCCACAGACACGGCCCGAGCGGCACGCCGGTCAGTCCGATCTCCTCGGCCAGCTCGCGCGTGGCCGCCTGTTCGTGCGTTTCGTCGCCTTCGAGGCCGCCGCCGGGGGTGATCCAGAAGTGGCCATCGCCGCGGCCCGAAGCGCACTGGATCAGCAGCAGCCGATCGTCGGCGTTCAGCAGGACGACGCGGGCGGCATGGCGCATCGTCGGTTGCACCGACTGGTCCGGCGACCCGCCCACGCCTGAAGGCGTGGGCTTTGGCAGATCGCTCACGCCTCGATCGTCCGCAGGCCCAGGCCCATCTCGACGAGCTTTTCCTTGATCTCCAGCAGCGACGTCATACCAAAGTTCTTGACGCCCATCAGCTCGGCCTCGGTCTTCATGCACAGGTCGCCGATGCTGCTGACGTTCAGCAGCGCCAGGGCCTTGCGGGCTCGCACCGACAGGTCCAGCTCGGTGACCGGCTTGGCCAGCGTCTCATCGTCGCCGGTCTGGTCCCGCAGCTGGTTGTACACCTGCTGCTTGGCCTCCTGCTGCTGAGCCTCGACCGCCTGACCGAGTCGCAGGCCCTTCTGGGCGAGCATCGCCTTGATCTCGTCCAGCGAGGCGTCGCCGAAGTTCTTGAAGCTCCGCAGCTCGGCCTCGGTGACCTTGAGCAGATCACCCAGCGTGCGGATATCCATCTTCCGCAGCGCGTTGCGGGTCCGCACCGCCAGCTCGAAGTCGGTCACCGGCGTGTCCAGCAGGCCCTGCCGCTGCTCGGCCCGCTTCTCCGCGTCGTCATCCACGACCATGTCACGGCTGGCGAGGATGTCCTTGATGTACAGCCGGGCCCGCGGGTGGTTCGGATCGGTCGCCAGCACCTGCCGGATGCAGCGCTCGGCCTGGGTGTACTTACCGCGGTCCTCGTACATGACTGCGAGGTTGACCAGCGCGTTGAGCGGGGGCTGCTCGGCCCGGACGCACTCCTCATACAGGTGCAGCGCCTCGTCCTCTTCGCCAACCAGGTCCAGGTTGTACGCCAAGCGGAAGCAGACCTGCGTGTCGTCGGGGTCCGCGGTGTAAGCGGCTTCGTAGGCTTCGATCGCGGACAGGCGGTCGCCGCGATTCTCAGCCTTTCCGCCCACTTCGATGTACTTCTGGGCGGTAGCGGTGTCGCGGATGTCGGCGGCCTCGAGGGTCGCGGAAGCGTCGGGCATCGGTTGTGGCTCCATGGCGCAGCGGGGCCGGGTGCGCCGGGTTGAACCATGCACTCTAGACCATCGGCCCGGCTTGTGCAAAAGCCGCGCCGCGACACCGCGGCGCTCCTGATCTACCTTGACCCCATGATCATCCACAGCACCGCCCACGCCCGGGCCGGCCTGATCGGCAACCCCTCCGATGGCTACCACGGCAAGACCATCGCGATCATCCTCCGCAACTTCGGCGCCACCGTGACGTGCTACGAATCGCCCCAGATGACCATCACGCCCCGCCACCCCGGCCGGCTGCAGTTCGACAGCTTTGCCGGCCTGGTCGAGGACGTCCGCCAGTACGGGTACTACGGCGGCGTGCGGCTGATCAAGGCCGCGTGCAAAAAGTTCCACGAGTGGTGCCTCGATCACGGCGTCGAGCTGCCGGCCCGCAACTGCACGCTGGAGTACACCACCGACGTGCCCATCCGCGTGGGCCTGGCTGGGTCCTCGGCGATCGTCACCGCGACGATCCGAGCGCTGATGACGTTCTACGGCGTGCAGATCGGCAAGCCGATCCTGCCGGGCCTGATCCTCTCGGTCGAGCTGGACGAGCTGGGCATCGGCGCGGGGCTGCAGGACCGCGTGGCGCAGGTCTACGAGGGCTGCGTGTACATGGACTTCGACAAGGAGCACATGGACCAAGTCGGCCACGGCCGTTACGAGCCGCTGGAGGTCGAGGCGCTGCCGCCGCTGTTCGTGGCCTATCACGACCACCTGGCCGAGGGCACGGAGGTGACGCACAACGACCTGCGGACCCGCCACCGCAACGGCGACCCCGCGGTCCACGACGCGGTCAAGCGCTGGGCCGAGCTGACCCAGCAGGCGGCCGACCTGATCCAGGCTGGCCAGGGCGCGAAGATCGGGCCGCTGATGGACGAGAACTTTGACCTGCGCAACAGCCTGATGACCCTCAGCGAGGGCAACCAGCGGCTGGTGCAGATCGCCCGCGAGCACGGCGCGTCGGCCAAGTTCGCCGGCAGCGGCGGGGCGGTCGTCGGCTGCTACGACGGCGACCCGCAGCGGCTACAGAAGATGCGGGCGGCGTACGAGGACTTCGGCGGGGTGTTGATCGAGCCGCGGATCGTGGGGTGATCGAACGGGGTCGCGCTCAGCCCCGCAGGTACATGCGGGGCTCAGGCAGCGGGCGTCATCGTTCTGCCCCCTCTCCCTCCCCAGGGAGAGGGCTGGGGTGAGGGTCGTTGCCAGCAATCCGCGACCACTCCCACGGACCAGCCGTAGACCCCACCCTCCCCCGGCCTCTCCCTCATGGGAAGGGGTGGCAGAAGTCGACGCCAGATACTCGAGTCGGCCGCAAAAGCATGGCTCACCCCGTGGTCCGCAGCCCGGCGGCGATGGCCTGGATGCTGTGGCGGAGTGGACGTTGCAGGGGGTCATCGTCGGGCGGGGGCTGGTCGCTGCGGGCGGCGCGGCGGCCGAGCAGTTCGACCTGGATGAGGTTGAGCACGTCGAGGTACGGGTTGCGGTGAGCCACGGACTGTTGGAGCCAGCCGCCGTCGTCGACGAGCGAGGTCTTGCCGACGATGTTCAACACGGCATCGCGGGTCTGCTGGTACTCGGCGACGATCGCGCCGCTGATGCGGTCGGCGGCGTCGCGGTCCGGGGCCAGTCGGGCGTAGGCCCGGATGATGGTGGGGTCGGCCTTGATCAGGGCCAGCTCGGTGTTGTGGATCAGGCCGTGGAAGAACGGCCAGGCGTGGTAGAGCTCGCGGGCCTTGTCCAGGCCGCCGGGCATGGCGTGCAGCCCGTCGCCGATGCCGAAGAACGCGGTGAGCAGATGCCGCGTCTGGGTCCAGGCGAACGTGAACGGAATCGCCCGCAAATCGTCCAGCGACGCCCGGCCGCCGCGCCGGCTGGGGCGCGAGCCGATGGGCAGCGTCTCGATGATGTCGATGGGCGTGGCGTGGCCGAAGTAGGACACGAAGCCCGGGTCGTTGATGAGTTGCTGGTATTGCCGCAGGGCCGAGCCGCTGGCGGCGTCCATCGCATCCTGCCAGTCCGGCGGCGGCGGTTCGTCGTGGCCGGCGGTGGCCAGCAGCGTCGCGTAAACCACTTGCTCCAGGTGCCGCAGGGCCAGTTCGGGCAGGGCGTACCGGTCGGCGAGGACCTCGCCCTGTTCGGTGATGCGGAGCCTGCCGTCGACCGCTTCGCTGGGCAGGGCAAGGATGCCCCGGGCGGCCGGCCCGCCGCCACGGCCCAGCGACCCGCCGCGGCCGTGGAAGACGTTGAGCTTGACACCGCGCTGCTGGGCCACTTCGGCCAGGCCCTGCTGGGCGGTGTAGAGCCGCCAGTTGGCCGGCAGCGGCCCGCCGTCCTTGGTGCTGTCGGAGTAGCCGACCATGACGACCTGCTCGTCGCCGCAGGCCTTGAGCCAGTCGGCGTAGCCCGGCGCGTCCAGCAGGTCGGCGAGCATCTGCGGGCCGCGCTTCAGGTCGTCGATGGTCTCGAACAGCGGCGTGCCGGGGATCGGGTGCGGCGGCGTGCTGTCCGGTACCCCGGCCCGGGCCGCGGCGAACCGCTGCAACCAGACGACCGTCAGCGCGTCGCTGGGCCGGTGGGTCATGCTGACGATCAGCTCGCCCAGCCCGGCGGGGCCGTGGTCGACCGACCAGCGGTGCAGCAGGTCGAAAAGGGCAACGGTTTTGCCGATGGTCTCGTCGAGCGACTCGGCGTCGATCGCGGCGGCCTGCTGCGGGTCGGGCCGGGCCGCGAGCATCGCCTGCTTGCGGTCCTCGTCGGCGTCGGCAAAACCGGGCTGGCCCAGGCGGGTCATCAGGTCGTCGATGGCCGACTCGAGGTTGGCCGAGTGTTCGCGGATGTCCAGCCGGGCCAGGTGGATGCCGAACACGTGCACCTGGGCCAGCCAGTCCCGCAGCGGACCCTCGGCCAGCCGACGGTGCCCGCCGACATGGAGGCTGTCGTGGACGACCTGGACGTCCCGCAGCAGCTGGTCGGCGGTTGCGTAGGCCACCGGATCGACGGCGTCGTTAGGGCCGTCGGCGGTGGCCTGGTTGAGCGTGGCCTCGAGCCGGCAGCGGATCACCGCGAGGAACCGCCGGTACAGCTCGCGGGTGTGCTCGGGCTCGGGCAGCCGGTCGCCCAGCTGCTGCTCGGCCTCGTGCAGCGCCTCGGTCAGCTTCGCGCTGGGCTCGTGCTCGGCCTGCGACATCGTCAGCACGTTCACCAGCTCATCGCACACCCGCAGGTGCCGACGCACCGCGTCGGCCCGCAGCCGGCGGAGCGTCTGGCGGGTGAGCTCGGGCGTGACGAACGGGTTGCCGTCCCGGTCGCCGCCGATCCACGTGCCAAACCGCACCGGCGTCAGCGGCGTGTCGACCTGCTGGCCGTAGACCTGCTCGACCGCGGCGTGAGCCTGACGGGTCAGCTCGGGCGTCGCCTCCCACAGCACGTCGAACACGGCCAGACCGCGGTCGACTTCCGCCTCGACGCTGGGCTTGGTCAGCCGGACGGTGTCGGTCTGCCAGAGGCAGGCCAGGTCCATCGCCACGCCGTCCAACGCGGCGCGACGCTGGCGTGGCGTCGCATCGGCGTCGTCGAGCTCGGCGAGGTCGTCGCGGATACGGTCGAGCGTCCGGCGGATGGTGCGGCGCTTGGCCTCGGTCGGGTGGGCGGTGGCGACCAGCTCGATCCGCAGCTCGCCGAGCATCCGCAGCGCCGTATCGGCATCAACGCCGCGGTCTCGCAGCGTGCACAGGGCATCGGCGAGGGACTCTCGGCGAGGCCGGGTCCGATGGGTCCGCTCCCGCTGCCGCAACACCCGCAGCCGGTGCCGATCCTCGGCCAGGTTGCTCACGTCAAACTGCAGCGCGACCGCCCGGATGAGCTGGTCCAGTTGCTCGGGCGCCAGGTGGGCCAGCAACGCGCGGAGCTGCCCATCGGCGTCGTCGTCGCCGGCCCGCCGGACCTCGGCCAGCCGCCGGACCTGATCGACCCGCTGCCGCAGTCCCGGCGGCCCCAGCCGATCCAGCACCCGCCCCAGCGTCAGCGTCAACAGCCGCAGGTCCCGGCGCAGCGGCCGAGCGTCCGCGTCACCGGCCCGACGCAGACGCGCAGGCGGGGACCCGGGGGACCCGGGGGTCGCGGGCATCGGGTGGTGACGGGGCGGGGGCGTATCGGGCATGTGTCAGCCGCGTCAGGCCGCGCGGCGGGCGAGCATAGCCGCCGGGGCTCTGAGCCGCCGCTGGGCCGCACGCGCGGGTTGTCGACGAGCGTCGCAAGCGAATCCGCCGTGAGCGGCGTGGGCGGTCCCATCGGTCCAAACGCGGGCCCAATGCGTCGATGTGGCTCGACATTTTACGGGTGTACCCTGAAATGCTTGACTGAAAGATTGTCAGTGCTAAGCTGGTAAGCCGTGACACGTTTACCAGTCCGATCCCAGAAGTCTTCCCGGGCCACCCTCAGCGACGTGGCCGAGGCGGCGGACGTGTCGATCTCGACGGTTTCGCGGGTGCTCAAGGGCGGCCATTGGGTCAGCCCCGAGGCGCAGCAGCGTGTCGAGGCGGCGATTCGCGAGCTGGATTACGCGAAGCGGTCACCCGCTTCGTCGCCCACGGCCGACGGTCAGGCCGCGCTTGGCCTGATGATCGCTGGGGGCGAGGGCATCTGGGACCGCTACCCGTTCTTCCGCCGGGCGGTGACGCACGTGGTCGAGGCGGCGCAACGGTTTGGCGGGATCACGGTCGTCCGGGGCGAGGGCGATGCCGAGCAGGTCTCGCGGCTGGCCAAGGACCACGGCTTTGGCGGGCTGCTGGTGCTGCTGCCCCACGGGCGGTTCGAGCTGGTCCAGCGCGTGGGCGACCGCGTGCCGGTGGTTTGGATGCTGGGCGAGTCGGCGGGGCTCTCGCCGGTGGACCATGTCGGGCCGGACAACGACGCGGTCGGCCGAACGGCGTGCGAGCACCTGCTGGCGGCAGGTTGCACACGGCTGATGTTCGCCACCGACCACGGGGCGCTGCCGTTGGTGCAGGCGCGGGCGCAGGGGTTCTGGACGCAGGCGGTCCGGCAGGGGCGTTCGGCGGCATGCGTTGTGGCCGGTGTGGAGCCGGCGATGGGGACGCTTTACGGCGGCCAGATGATCGCCGCCCAGGACGCGGCGGCGGTGGCGACCGCGGTGGCGGATCATGTTGCCGACAGCGGCCCCGGTGAACGGGTCGGGCTGTTTGTGCCTTCGGACATCCAGGCGGCGCGGTTGCACCCGCGGCTGGCCGAGGCCGGCGTGTTCGCCGACGACAAGCTCAAAATCGTCTCCTGCGACCGCGACGCCGCGACGCTGATGGACCTGAACCCCCGGCCGGTGAGCATCGACCTGGACCTCGCGGCCGTCGCACGGACCGCGGTCGACCGCGTGATGCGGCGCATCGCCGACCCCGACCTGCCGCTGGGGTCGATCCGCATCTTGCCCAAGCCACCCCGCCTCGCCGTTAACCCGGCCGGCGTCGACTGACGTGCTTTGACTTGCCTCTAGCTCTCGCGTCCGCCGTGGACGCTTCACCGAATCGGCCACATCGGCCCCACCCGCGAGGAACCCCCATGCGAACCCTGCTTACCACCACCACCGCCGCCGCGACGCTTGCCCTGAGCACCGCCGCCTCGGCCGCCACCGTCAGCGCCTTCTTCGGCTTCAACCAGACGGATATCGACGACCAAGGCCTGGCCAACCCCGTCGACGCGTTCCAGACCAACGCCGACAGCAGCAACCTCATCGCCGAGAATGGCAGCGACAACAGCTTCACTCTCGCGTTCACCGAGGGCCAGAACACCGGCACCGCCACCTTCGTCGTCACCGACAACTACGGTGACGCGAACGCCCTCAAACAGTTTGGCAACTCCCTGTCCAGCCCTCAGATCCCCGCCAACCTGCTGACCATCGAGCTGACCGAGCTCGTCAACCTGGACACCAGCTCGGTGACCCTCGACGGTGTGTCGGTCCGTGGTAGCACGCCCAGCGACTACACCGCCACGTTGCCCGACGGCACCACCAGCGAAGCGCCAGACAATGCTGTGGGTGTCAACTTCATCGACGACTCGTCAAGCTTCCAGGTCGGCCAGACGCTGCAGATCAGCAACCAAAGCGACGCCAACTCGACGTTCAACGTCACCGGGTTCCAAGTCTCCGCGACCCCGCTGCCCGAGCCGGCGAGCCTCGCACTGCTGGGTGCCGGGCTGGGCCTCATTGGCCTGCGTCGGCGTCGCTGAACCTTTTTGAAGGAAGGCCAATCCCATGATCCGACGCACCTGCATCGCGTGGGCCTGGACGCTGGCCCTGGGCCTGACTGGGGCCGCATCGGCCCAGCTGGTCGCCCTCGAGACGTTCGACGCTCTGCCCAACGGCACCATCGACGAGGTGCAATCCAGCGGGGCCTGGCAGCACCACGGCGGGCTCTGGCACACGTCCAATCGCCAGACCGGCGGCGTCCGCGTCATCGCCGACCCCACCGCCGACGCCCGGCCGAACAACAAGGTTCTTGCCGTGGTGGGCTTGCCCGATGGCTCGGCCCGACGGTCCGGCGGGCTGGGCCGGGACAGCCGCAGCAGCGGCGCCGAGTCGCGGATCGACCCGCAGCAGACCGGCACGCTGTTCTTCCGCATCCACGCCCGCGGCACCAACCCCAACGCGGCCATCGGCTTCAGTGCCCGTGACGTGGCCGCCCGCGGCCTGATCAACGGCCTGGACGTTGACGCCCTCGCCGCCGGCGTGGTCCTGCAAGCCTCCGATGAGCCGGGCATGGTCGACCTGGTCCGTCTCGACGGCCAGACCGTGTTGCACAGCTTCCCTGCGGATCAGTGGCGTCAGGTCTGGCTTGTCATCCGCCGCAGCACCGACGAGCCCGACGGGGCCGCCGATCGGCTCGACGTGCATGTCAACGCCGGCGGTCCCGCCGGTGAGGCCGACCGCGTCGCCCATGATCTGCCGCTGGATCACCCGGTTGGCTTCGAGCTCAAGAGCATCTTGCTGATCGGTCGCGACGGAGTCGCGGAGCGGGCCGCAGTGCTCTTTGACGACCTGCATTGGCACGGCGAGGCCGCGTCGCTGGACGACCCGGTCCCTTCGGCTCAACCCGGCCCGATGGCGGACCCGGAGGCCACACCATGACCCTGTTCACCCGCCGGTCGTCACATGGTTTCACGCTGATCGAGCTGCTCGTGGTGATCAGCATCATCGCGCTGCTGATCGCGCTGCTGCTGCCGGCCCTGGGCGCTGCCCGTGACGCGGCGCGATCGGTCGCCTGCGCCAGCAACCAGCGGCAGATCGGCCTGGCGCTCAGCACGTACTACGCCGACCACGACGAACACCTGCCCTATGCCGTGGTCGATGTGGTGGGCGGGGCGTACTACCCCGACGGGCTGTACTGGGCCAACATGCTCGCCGCCGACGGCTACATGCAGGGCCCGCGTGGCGTGGACGCTTCGGGGACCCCGCCGCTGAGCGGCACGGGCTTTCGCTGCCCGGCCGGTGAGGAGACTGAAGTGGTCGGCGGGGCGGCCAACAACGACCCGCCCAGCAGCGAGATCAACCAGCACTACCAGCAGCTCAACCGGGGCCCCGGCGGCTCGGCCGACGCGGTCGCGACCTGGTACACGCTGCCGTCCCGCGCCGACTTCAACAGCACCCGCAACGGCAACCCCAACGCCATGCCCTTCGTCTGGCTTCGCGGCACCAGCGCCAACAATCAGGACTTCTACATCGACAACGGCTTCTACCAGCGTCGGCTGTTTCAGATCACTCAGCCTTCGCGGGTTGTCATGGGGATGGAAGGCAACACGTACAACCTCGCCGGCGCCGGGCGGGTCGCGGCGCGGCACAACGTGTCCGGCCGCAACGGCATCAACCAGATGCTGTCATTCGACGGCAGCGTCGCCGCCCGGTCCACCACGCCCTACGACGAAGCGCAGCTGGCCACCAGCGACGGACTGCGGCTGGTGAACCACGGCGCGAACAACACCCTGTTCTATCTGAGCGAGCAGTGAGCGGCTTCGGCGAACCCACAGCAGCGTCGGCGTCGCTCGCCGCTTGGACCGTTGCGCTGCTGGTTTGGGCCTGCGTGCCCGCCGGCTGCGACCGGGGACCCGCGAGCAGCTCGTCCGCCCCGCCATCGGTTCCGGCCGACCGTACCGGGTCCGATGGCGGGGCCCCTGATCCACCGGGGCTCGAAGTCCCGACACGTGCGAGCTTGCCGGACTTTTCGGCCGTGGGGTACCGGCAGGGACAGACGCCGCCGGAGGATGTGGCGGTGCGGCGGGAGGTGACGCCGGACTTGGCCGACGCGGCCGGGGCGGCCGGGGCGATTCAGGCGGCGCTGGACGCGGTGGGCCAGCTGCCGGTGGGCCCCGATGGCTTCCGGGGTGCCGTGCTGTTAGGTGCCGGGCGATACGAGGTGGACCGGCCGCTGCGGATGACCCGCTCGGGTGTGGTGCTGCGGGGTGAAGGTCGCGGCGAGGATGGCACGGTGTTGATCGCCACCCGGCGTGACCAGCACACGCTGATCGAGGTCAGCGGCGAGGGTGCGCGTCAGAGCCCGGATGGCGCGGCGGTCGCTCTGGACGACGCGCCGATGGGCGCCGACGTGGTGCGGGCCCCGGGGCTGACCGGCATCGCCGAGGGGGACCGGGTGGCGGTGCGGATGACACCCAACCAAGCCTGGATCGAGCGGCTGGGCATGGACCGACTGCGCCAGCGGCACGACCGGGCCCGGGACTGGCGGCCCGATCAGTACCAGCTGGTTTACGAACGTACGGCCTTGCGGGTCCAAGGCGACCTCGTGCAGCTGGACGTGCCCCTGCCGGTCGCAATCCGAGCCGACGACGGTGGAGCGGTGCTGGAGCCGGTGAGCTTCCCCGGTCGGCTGACGAACGTCGGCGTCGAAGACCTGCGGCTGGTCTCCGAGTACGACCCGGCGGTGACTCGCGAGGCACCGATGGACCATGGGCCGGTCCCGAGCGATGAGCGGCACGGCTGGACCGCCGTCCAGTTGGATGCGGTGGAGGACGCCTGGGTCCGGCGCGTCACGGCGCTGCACTTCGGCGGGCTCAACTTCCGAACCGGTCCGCTGGCCCGCCGGGTGAGCTTCCTCGACTGCGAGGCGCTGGACCCGGTCAGCCGGATCGTCGGCGGCAGGCGTTACGGCTTCTCGATCGGCGGCGAGCTGACGCTGGTGCAACGCTGCCGGACCCGCAACCAGCGGCACGATTACGCGATGAACTACAAGGCCCCCGGGCCCAACGCGTTTGTCGATTGCGTGGGCGAGCGGTCGTGGAACTTCAGCGAGCCGCACCACCGCTGGGCGACCGGCGTGCTGTTCGACAACGTCGTGGTCGACGGTCCGATGGCTGGACTGGTTGTGGCCGACCGGGGCACCAGCGGCACCGGGCACGGCTGGGCCGGGGCCAACGTGATCTTCTGGAACACCGACGCGCCGCTTTACGTGCTCATGGCCGCGCCCGGGACGCACACGCTCCTGGCCGGCCGACGCGGCGAGATCGACCCGGCGACCGACCAGTACGAGCGGCGCATCGCGTGGTTTGCCGATGTCAACGGCCGGCCGCCGCTGACCGAGCAGGCCCCGGGCGTGCTCGGCGACGGCAGCGCGACGCTGGTCTCTCCTGGCGAGCCGGTGCAGCCTGCCTCGCTCTACGCTGCGCAGCGGGCCGCCGCCACAGGCGACGCTCAGGCCGCCGCGACGCTTCGGCGGTGGACTGATCGACTGCTGCGGGAGGCCGACTGATGCCCCAGGCCGCGTCGGGCGTCGAGCTGGTCGTGATCGCGGCGTACCTGCTGGTGCTCGTGGGTGCGGGCTACGGGTTCCGCAAGCTCAACAGCAACGTCAGCGACTTCTTCCGGGCCGGCTGCCGGGGCACGTGGTGGCTGGTGGGCGCGTCGGTGTTCATGACCACGTTCAGCGCGTGGACCTTCACCGGCGCGTCGGGCGTCGCGTTCGAGGCCGGCTGGGCCGTGGCGATCATCTACCTGGCCAACGCCGCGGGCTACCTGGTCAACGCGATCTTCCTCGCGCCCTGGTTCCGCCAGCTGCGGGCGATCACCGTGCCGGAGGTGATCCGCATGCGGTTCGGGACCGGGACCCAGCAGTTCTACGCCCTGTTCAGCGTGCTCACCGGGCTGCTCTACAGCGGGCTGCACCTCTACGGCCTGGCCATCTTCAGCAGCGCCGTCTTCGGCTACGACATCACGCTGGTCATCCTCATCGTCGGCATCGTCGTGGTCGTTTACGCCACCGCCGGGGGCAGCTGGGCGGTCATGGCCACCGACGTGCTGCAGTCGCTGATCCTGCTGCCGATGACGCTGCTGCTGGCGGTGCTGTGCCTGGTCGAGGTCGGCGGGGTGGGCGGGCTCTTTGGCCTGATCGAGTCCCGCGGCGTGGGGGACGATTTCAAGCTGATCCACGACCCGGGCCGGTTCGACGCCAACCAGTTCACGCTGCTTTGGGCCGCCGCGATGTTCCTCAAGACAGCGTTTGCTTACAACGGCCTGGCCGCCGCGAGCCGGTACTTCGCCGTCAAGGACGGCGCGGCGGCCCGCAAGGCGGCGTTGGTCGCCATGGTCGGGATGCTCGTGGGCATCACCATCTGGCTGCTGCCGCCGGTGACCGCCCGGCTGCTCTACGAAGACGCCGTGCTCGCCGCCGAACTGGCCAAGCCCGCCGAGTCGTCCTACGCCATCGCCAGTGTGATGCTCCTGCCCACCGGGCTGGTCGGGCTGATGGTCGCCGCGATGTTCGCCGCCACGATGAGCTCGATGGACAGCGGCCTGAACAAGAACGCCGCGATCATCACCCAGGACCTTTACCCGCTGATCTCCCGCCTGCGGGGCCACGGCGAACGCGAGGGCGCGGGCCGGCTGCGCCTGGCCAAAGTCATCTCGTTGGCGCTGGGCGCCACGGTCATCAGCCTGGCCCTGTTCTTCGCCGGCATCGAGGGCCGCGGGGCGTTCGGCATCATGCTCACCGTCGGCGCGATGCTCGCCTTGCCGCTGGCCGTGCCGCTGCTGCTGTGCCTGTTCATCAAGCGGGTCCCGGGCTGGTCCGCCATGGCCGCCGCCGGGGCCGCGCTGATCCCCTCGATCATTGGCTATTTCCAGGGCTGGAACTTCCAGACCCAGGTGCTGGTCAACGTCGTCGTGGGCGTCGCCGCGTTCTTCGCCTGCATGCCCGCTTGGCGCTTCGCCCCGCCGGCGTACCGCGACAAGGTCGACGCGTTCTTCACCCGGATGCACACCCCCGTCGACTTCGAGCAGGAAGTGGGCCAGTCCAGCGACCGCCAGCAGCTGAATATCATCGGCGGCTTCGCCCTGATCATCGGCAGCGCCATCCTCCTGCTGCTGCTGCTGCCCAACCCGTGGCTGGGCCGGCTCGGCATCCTGTTCGTGGCCGGCACCCTGCTGCTGGTCGGCACGCTGATGCGGTGGTACGGCCGCGGGGCCGCACACCCCGTCCAGGACCCGTCAGCAACGCCCCAACCCCTCCCGGACCTCGCGTGATGAAACAGCTGGTCGTCACTCTTGTTCTCGCCATCGCTACGGCCATCGGTCTCCAAACAGCGGCTCAGCCGTCCGAGCCCGATCGGGTGGCTTACCGCGAGACGCCTCAAGGCACGCTGCACCTGCAGGTCCACCGCCCGCCCGCCGATGCCGACGGCGACACCCCGGCCGCCCGGCCGGCGCTCGTGCTGTTCC
The DNA here is from genome assembly GCA_964625505.1 of uncultured Phycisphaeraceae bacterium. GTDB lineage: Bacteria > Planctomycetota > Phycisphaerae > Phycisphaerales > Phycisphaeraceae > CAZVBW01. Next base: position 6,734 of record CAZVBW010000043.1, on the reverse strand, counting down.
ACGGCGGCGGCTGGGTCCGCGGCCGACCCGAAAGCCTGCAGCCCATCGCCCGCCACCTGGCCGACCGCGGCACGACTGTCATCAGCGTGCAGTACCGCCTCATCGGCGAGCACCGCCAGCTCACGCCGTTCGACCTGTTCGACGACGCCCGCGCCGCCCACCGCTTCGTCGTCGACCACGCCGCCGACTTGCGGATCGACCCGCAGCGGATCGCCCTGGGCGGCGGCTCGGCCGGCGGACACCTCGCCACGGCATTGGTCGCCTTTGGCGACGACGACCTGCCGCCCGCCGCGGCGCTGGTGTTGCTCAACCCGGCGTTCGACCTCTCCGACACCGGCTGGCAGAGCGGCCGACGCAAGGTTCAGGCCGCCGGTGCCGACCCGCTGGCATTCTCCCCAGCTCACCACGTCCACGCCGACTTCCCGCCGACGCTCATCATCCACGGCAGCGAGGATCGCGTCACGCCGTTGGCCAATGCCCGCGACTTTCAGCAGCGGATGCGGCAGGCCGGCGTCACCTGCGACCTGATCGCCTTCCCCGATCGCGGCCACGGATTCTTCAACGGCGAGGATCGAGGCATCGTCCTGGAGCACATCGACCACTTCCTCAATGCACAGCGGCTGAACTGATCGACGTCCAGTCGCTGATCGCCGGGTCATGTGACAGGCGCTAGCCGGGCCTCGTGTGTCGACCACGCCAGGCTCAGGCGACGCGTCGGCGGCTCGCATCATCCCACCGCGACGGCGTTGGCTTCATGGCACAGCTGACCCAGCGCGTCGCAGGCGTACTTGACATCTTCGGTCTGGGTGAACGGGCCGAAGCTGAAGCGGGTCGTGCCGCCGTGCGGAGTGGTGCCGAAGGTCTCGTGGGCCCCGGGGGCGCAGTGGATGCCGCTGCGGGTCAGCAGCCCGAAGTCGTCTTCGAGCCGGCGGGACAGAGCGACCGGGTCGTCGTAGCCGTCGATGCGGACGCTGAACACGCCGCAGCGATCGGCCAATCCGGGCGGGCCGATCAGCCGCAACCCCGGCATCGACAGCTCGGGGTCGGTGTGCCCCGCCCAGCCGCCGGCCAAACCATCGAGCATCGTGCGGATCAGCGACCGCTGGTGGTCCCAGAGCGATTCGACGCCGCGGTCAAGGATCCACTGCACGCCTTCGCTCAGGCCCAGCAGCCCGATGGCGTTGTGCGAGCCGGGCTCGAAGCGGTCGGGCATGAAGGTGGGTTGGGTGTCGTCGTCGGACTTGCTGCCGGTGCCGCCCTCGCGGACGGTGGTCATGCGGCCCTCGATGCCGGGTCGGATGTAGAGAAAGCCGGTGCCCAGCGGCCCGAGCAGCCCTTTATGTCCCGGGGCCGCGAGCAGGTCGATGTGCATCGCCTGGACGTCGATCGGGACGTGGCCGAGGGTCTGGGCGGCGTCAACGAGGAAGGGCACGTCGTGCTGACGGGCGATGGCACCGATGTCGGCGATGGGCTGAAGGGTGCCGCTGACGTTGGACCCGTGGACGCAGGCGATCAGGCAGGTGTCGGGGGTGATGGCCCGGCGGATGTCGTCGGGGTCCACGACGCCGGTGACCGGGTCGCAGGGCACGCGGGTCTGGGTGATGTGGTGGTGTTCGCAGAGGCGGTTGAACGGGCGCAGGACCGAGTTGTGGTCCAGGTCGGTGGTGATGAAATGGCGGGGGCGTGTGGCGTCGCGGTCCCGGGGGGCGTGAACGATGCCGCGGATCGCGAGGTTCAGCGCGTCGGTGCAGTTGAGGGTGAAGACCACGTGCGTCGGGTCTTCGCCGCCGATGAGCGTGTTGATGCGTTCCCGGCAGCGGTGCATGAGCCGGCCGGCCCGCTGGGCCTCGTCGTACGCCCCGCGGCCCGGCGAGGCACCGAGGTCTACGGCGTACCGCTGCATCGCGTCCAGCACCGCCTCGGGCTTGGGGAAGCTCGTGGCGGCGTTATCCATATAGATGCGTCGCTGCATCGGCATTGGCTCGGTCCTTGGCCCCGGCCCCGGGAAGGGGTTAAAGCCACAGAGTGATATAGGCCACCAATGCCGCGAGGAACAGCACGTTGAGCACGATCAGCGCGATCACGCCCGGCGTGAGCCACCCCGGCTTCTGCCAGCCGACGTCCACCGTCCCGTGAGTGTCGGCGGGCTCGGCGGCGCCCGAAGCCGCTTGCGGCTTGACACGCGCCGCGGGGGGTTGGACAGGCGGGTCGGCCCCCGGCTTGCTGGCGCCTGTCCCCGCCGCTGTCAGCACGCCCGCGCCGGTGGTGGTCTGCACCGGCGTCGCCGGCGTCTTCATGCCGGCCCCGCTGTCGGCCGCCTGGCCGGACGTCGCCTCGCCGCTGGGGTTGAAATCCAGTGTTTGGGCTTTGGGGCCATCAGGCTTCGATTCGCCCAGGCCCGGCAGGTCCAGCACCTGAGAGAGCAGGTCCGGCCGACCCTGCTCGGCCATGTCCTCTTCCAGCGCCTTCTCCAGGGCGTCGTCAACCGACATCTCGCCGTCATCCGTCTCACCGGCCCGGGCCCGCTCGACCTGCTTGAGCGCCATCTCGGCCTGCTTGCGGGTCTGAAACTGCAGGCCCAGCTCGTTGCGTGCTCGGACCCGGCCAAACTTGGTGCTGCACTTGGGACAGGCCGGCAGCTTCGCGTCCACATGCGCCCGACAGTTGTAGCAGTAGCCCACCAGGTGCGAGACGCCCGGGACGTTCCGCGCGATCGACCAGAACTGGTGCGTCGTGGGCCCCCGCAGCACCGTCGTAGCCGTGATCCGCCCGATGCTCGCCATCCGCACCAGCGTCTCGTAGCTGCACCCCGGGCGAAACGGCATCGACTTGTCGCGGATGAACCACGGCCCCATCGCCGCCTGAGTGGCCTTGAGGCTCAGGGCCTCGAACAGCCCGCCGCACGAGGCACACCGCTCATTATTCTGAGGCTGGGTATGCCCGCAGTAGGGGCAAAGCACCACGCGCGGACTGGACGACTTGGATGAGGAGCTTCCGTTGGCCATCGAACCGCCCATGCTAGCGGCCACCGAACCTCAACACCGCCGGGTGCGACACTTGCGGCAGCGGGCCGCGGCAGGGGCTGCGGTGATGCTGCTCGCCGCGATCGGCTGCCAGACCCAGGGCCCGGAGCCGATCAGCCCGCCCGCCGACCCCGGTCAATCGAGTGCAATACTCGCCTACATCGATGGCCAGCCCGTCACCTTCACCGACCTGCAGCCGACGGTGGTCCAGCTCGCCGGGGCCCAGGCGCTGCGGGACCAGGTACTCGACCGGGCACTGAAACAACGGCTCGATGAGGCGGGGCTCACGGTCACCGACGCCGACATCCAGGCCGAGCGGCAGCGGTTGCTGGCCAGCCTCTCGGACGACCCGGACCAGGCCTTGCGGTTGATGGACCAGATGCAGCAGGAGCGCGGCCTGACCGACGCCCGGATGGCCCGGCGGTTCTACGAGAACGCGGCGCTTCGGGCGCTGACCCCCGAGCCGCCGCCGCCCGGCACCGCGGCAATCGATCGGCTGTACCAGCTGCAGCACGGCCCGCGGTACACCGCCCGCATGGCACAAACCGCGACGCTCGGCCAGGCCGAGGAGCGTCAACGTCAGGCCCGGCGGGCCGACCCGGCCTGGCTCGCCTCGGCCCAGCGGCTGCCGCCGATCAGCCCGGCGGACCCGCAGTGGCCCCGGGCGCTGCGTCAGGCGTTGCCGACGCTCGAGCCGCAGGGCGCGGTCGAGATCGTCGCGCTCGAAGAGGGCTTCGCGGTGGTGCAGCTGTTGGAGATCGTGCCCGGCAGCGGCGTGCCGCTGGACCAGGTCCGCGAGCCGCTCCAGGCCGCCGCCCGGCAGCAGGCCCGGCAGGCCGAGATGCGTCAGCTCGCCGTGCAGCTGCAGAACCAGGCGCGCGTCATCGTCACGGACCCGCAGCTTCGCGAGGCCTGGCGGCAGCGTCGTGGCATCGGCGAGGCCGGGCCGTAGCATCGCACCGTGACCACCCACCCTGACGCCAACCCGCCGACCAACGCCCTGGCCGGGTCGGCCAGCCCGTACCTGCTGCAGCACCAGCACAACCCCGTCGCGTGGCACCCGTGGGGCGAGCCCGCCTTCGACGAGGCGGCGCGGCGGCAGGTGCCGGTGCTGCTGAGCGTGGGCTACAGCACGTGCTACTGGTGCCACGTGATGGAACGGCAGGTCTTTGAAGACCCCGCTATCGCCAAGGTGATGAACGAGCAGTTGATCTGCATCAAGGTCGACCGCGAGCAGCACCCGGCCGTTGACGATCTTTACATGACCGCCACCCAGCTGCTCACCGGCCAGGGCGGCTGGCCCATGAATATCTTCCTCACCCCGCCCCGACCCCCGGAAGACGCTCCACATGATGCACCCGGAAGCCGACACCTGAGCGAAGCGGAGGGTCGGATCGGCCACGCCGACGCCCCGGCCGACCCGGCGGTCCACCCCGGCTTTGGCCTCAAGCCCTTCTGGGCCGGCACGTACATCCCGCCCACCCCCATGCAGGGCCGGCCGGGGATGACGCAGATCGTCCAGGCCGTCGCCGAGGCCTGGCAGCAGCGCCCCGGCGAAATCCTCGACCACGCCCAGCGGCTCGCCAATGCGGTCATGCAGCAGCGTCAGCAAGACGCCCAGGGCCCACCGCCAGCCGACGCCCTCGAGCAAGCGGTCCGCTCGCTGCTGCAGCGACTCGACCCCGAGCATGGCGGCTTCGGCGGCGCCCCCAAGTTCCCGCAGCCCGGGTTCCTGCAGCTGCTGCTGGACGTGCCCGCCGACCACCCGCTCGCCGCCCAGGCCCGCGAGGCGGCGATGCACACGCTGGACTGCATGGCCTTGGGCGGCATCTACGACCAGCTCGCCGGCGGCTTCCACCGCTACAGCACCGATGCCGCGTGGCTCGTGCCCCACTTCGAGAAGATGCTCTACGACAACGGCCAGCTGCTGAGCGTCTACGCCACCGCCATCGCCCGCTGCGACAGCGACCTCGACCCGCAGGGCCACCGCCGGGCCCGCTACACCCGCGTCATCCGCGAAACCGCCGAATACCTGCGGACCCAGATGCGTGACCCGACCGGGGTGTTCTGGTCCGCTCAGGACGCCGAGGTCCACCACCGCGAGGGCGACAGCTTCCTCTGGACCCGTGACCAGATCCAACAGGCCCTGGACCCCGAGCTCGCCGGCGTCGCCGTAAGCATGTTCGGCCTGGACCGGCCGCCGAGCTTCCGCGACCCGCACCACCCCGACGACCCGCCCCGGCACGTGCTGCACCTCACCGGGCCCCTGCACCAGATCGCCCAGCAGCTCGACCGCCCGCTGGACCAGCTGCTGCACCAGCGCGAACAGGTCCGCCAGCAGCTGCTGGCCGTCCGCGACCAGCGGGACCAGCCCGGCACCGACGACAAGGTCCTCGCGTCGTGGAACGGCCTGGCGATCGCGGGCCTGGCCGACGCGGGCCACGTCCTCGACGATCCCGACCTGATCCAGCTCGCCGCCGACGCCGCCCGGGCCATGCTCAAGCACCTGGTCCGCGACGACGGCCGCGTCGCCCACGGCATGCGGCACGGCTCGCCCGACCACGCGCCCACCGTCCTGGACGACCCCGCCGCACTCGCCGTCGGCCTGCTCGCGCTGCACCGGGCCACAGACGACCCGACGTGGCTCAACGCGGCCCGTCGCGTCGTTCGCCGAACCATCGACGACTTCGACGCGACCGACCCCTTCGGCGGCGGCTACTTCGACACGACCCCCGATGCTCGGCTGTTCGCCCGCGGCCGGTCCATGCACGACGGGGCCACGCCCTCGGGCAACGGGCTGATGATCCGGGCACTCGCCGCCTTGCATGACGCGACCGGCGAGCCCGAGTGGAAAGACCGGCTCACGTCCGACCTGCAGTCGCTCGGCCAATGGCTCGGCGAACAACCGCTGGCGATGTCGACCGCACTACCCGCCATCCAGCGCCTGAACCCGCAACCAGCCACCGGCTCGGGCCCGGGCCCGGTGTCGATCGCATTGGATCACGTCCGGGCCGACGGTGACCAACTGCACGCTCGGGTCGTGCTCGACATCCCCGACGGACTGCATGTCGCCGCGGACAGCGTCCGACTCGAAGCAACCCGCGACGCTCAATCCGTCCCGATGCAGACCGCTTGGCCCGCGGCGGCAAGTCATGATCAGCAACGTGGTGCCCTGCATCAGGGCCGAGTTCCAGTTGACCTGACGCTCGTCAGCACCGCCCCCGCCCGTTTGGCCATCACCTGCCAGGCCTGCGACGATCGTGCCTGCCACCCGCCGCAGCACGCGGCGTTCGAGCTGCGGGCTCGCTGACCCCTGCCCTGCAGAACGCCTGAAATCAGCCCCCGCCGACATGCATGCCCCTGCTTGTCGTCAGCATTGACGCGACGATCACTCTCACCCAAAGAAAAACCCCACCGGCAATCACCAGCGGGGTCATCTCGCAAGCGAGGGTGACGGGACTCGAACCCGCAACCTTCGGATCGACAGTCCGATGCTCTAACCAATTGAGCTACACCCCCAAGGGGGTCGCCGCAGCGAGCCGTACACGTTAGCAGCGGGCAGCCACCTGTCAACGCCACCTGCCGGACGTTGCGGCTGACCCGGGCCACCCCCGCAGACCGCGCCTCGGAAGGTTTGCTCTCAGGCGCCGCCGGGAGTCAACGCCAGCCATCCGCTACTTTGACGTCCTCAACCGCTGTTCCCGGGGTGCA
>CAZVBW010000042.1:0-34830 GCA_964625505.1 uncultured Phycisphaeraceae bacterium | reverse complement strand
GCTTGATGAGTTCGGGCTGCTACTGCCCGATGGCACGCGGGCGGCGTTGTATCCGCGGGAGCAGGACGGGGAGTTTGCCGAGATCGTGATCGGCGGTTCGACGCATGAGGTGAGTGAGGAAGAACAGCGGGCGATGCGAGAGGCGCCGGTGCTGCTGGGGGTGGTGGGGCCGGCGGTGCAGGAGGGTGGGGGTTGGGGGTGGGTGCCGGCGGGGTTGCTGGTGATGCTGGTGGTGGGTGGCGGGTTTGCGCGGGGGGAGCTGTACAAGCGGGGGTGGGTGGGTCAGGCGGTGTTGCCGGGGGCGTACTTCAGCGGGATGCTGGCGTGGCTGGGGGCGTTGGAGCTGGCGTCAACGGGGGCGGCGGTGGGGTTGTGGGTGACGGGGCAGGTGCTGCTGTGCGGGCTGCCGGGCGCGGCGGCGGGGCTGATGCTGGTGTGCAGCTGGCCGGACGGGCGGGTGATGGAGGTGGAGGGTGCGGATGGTTGAGGGGACTGCTGATCGAGGGGATGGCTCGTACGAGCGTGAGGAGGGTGGCGGCTGGCTGAGTGCGGCGGCGCGTGATGGTGTGTCTGACATCGACCGCGTGGAGCGGCTCGTCATGGAAATTGTTGCACGGGGTGGTTGTGGTGCGCACGGGGGTGGCGGGTGATGGATTGTGGGTGTCATGTGGCGACGCCGGGCGGTGCGGGGGCGGTGGCGATCGTGCAGCTGCACGGGCTGGGGGTGGAGCGGGCGCTGTCGGCGGTGACGGGGCGGGAGCGGTGGCCGATCGGGCGGGTGCGGCTGGCGGACCTGGGTGGGGTGGACGACGGGCTGGCGGTGCGGCTGACGGAGCAGGCGGGGCAGCTGATGCCGCACGGCGGGGTGCGGATCGTGGAGCGGTTGGTGCAGCGGCTGGGGCAGCTGGTGGTGGCGCCGACGGTGGTGGTGGTCGGCCGGCCGAACGTGGGCAAGAGCACGCTGCTCAATCGGCTGGTCGGGCGGTCGGCGGCGTTGGTGGCGGACCTGCCGGGGACGACGCGGGACTGGGTGGGGTCGGTGGTGGAGTTGTGCCGGCCGGGGGATGAGCCGCTGCGGGACGGGGTGGCGGTGGTGTGGTTGGACACGCCGGGGCTGCGGCCGGCGGGGGAGGCGGACGCGGTGGAGCGGGCGGCGGTGGGGCTGGCCCGGGAGGTCGTGGAGCGGGCGGATGTGTTGGTTGCGATGCGGGAGCCGGCGATCGGGTGGCCGGGGGCGGGTGACCTGCCGCGGGGGCCGGACCTGTGGGTGGTGAACAAGGCGGAGAAGGCGGGCGGGGACGGACGGTCGGTGGAGGGAGCGTTGGGGGTGCGGGCGATCGATGGATGGGGGGTGGATCGGCTGCAGGTGGCGGTGCTGGATGGGTTGGGGTTGCCGGGGGGGCGTGGCGGGTTGTGGTGGTTTGATGAGGCGGTTGGCAAGGGGTGTTGGGGGATGGGGAGGGGGCGGGGTGACGATCCGCAGCGGGTGCCCTCCCAACCCTGAAGGGGTGGGCTTTAGCGGGGAGGTTGAGGGGTGGGTTTGGGGAGGAGGGTTGGGTTTATCGTGGGGGAATGCGGGTGTTGATCACGGCGGGGCCGACGCGGGAGCCGATTGATGCGGTGCGGTTTATCTCGAACCGGTCGAGTGGGCAGATGGGGTTGGCGGTGGCCGAGGCGGCGGCGGGGGCGGGGCACGAGGTGACGCTGTTGCTGGGGCCGGTGCTGCTGGGGCCGGGGCTGGACGAGCGGGTGCGGGTGGTGCGGTTCAACACGACGGCGGAGCTGGCGGGGCTGCTGGGGGAGCACTGGCCGGGGCACGACGTGCTGGTGATGGCGGCGGCGGTCGCGGACTACCGGCTGGCCCAGGCTGATGCGGGGCAGGCGAGCGGCAAGCGGGAGCGGTGCGGGGGGCTGACGCTGCGGCTGGAGCCGACGCCGGACCTGGTGGCGGCGGCGGCGTCGGGCAAGCGGGCGGACCAGAGGGTGGTGGCTTTCGCCTTGGAAGAGCAGGACCAGCTGGAGGAGCGGGCGGTGCTGAAGATGCGGAGCAAGAGGGTGGACGCGGTGGTGGCCAACCCGCTGACGACGATGGATGCGGAGCGGGTGGACGCGGTGTGGTTGCGGGCGGACGGGCTTCGGGAGCAGCCGGGGGGGATGGGCAAGGCGGGGTTTGCGGCGTGGTTGATTGGGCGGGTCGAGGGTTTGTGGGGGTGAGGGGGGGTGCCGGGGGTTACCAGACGCTTCGGCTGTGCCTCAGCGTCGGCTTCTGGAGCGGGTTTGGAGTGGAGTGGGGAACCGGGCGGGCGGCTGGGCATCTGTTGGCGGATGCGATACTTGGTTGCGGGGGCTCTTGTGGTCTTGATGGGCGCCGCGACGATGGCTTGGGGGCAAGCGGTCGACGCGGGTCAGGCTCATGCGGAGCCTCGGTTGGATGCGGGGGGTTGGGGTGAGCCGGCCCACGGGCTGCGGGTGCGGATCGTGCCGGCGACGCGGTACCCGCGGTTGGGCGGAGACCTGGTGCTGCTGGTGATGGTGCAGAACGTCAGCGAGGAGGCGATTGATGTGCCGTGGCTGTCGTTGGCGTGGCGGCCGGTGGAGCCGGCCGAGCGTGCTGTGGAGCGGGAGGATGACAATGCCTGGCTGACCGCAGAGCCGTTGGACGAGCAGGCGCAAGAACACAATCCGTCGGCCGGCAGTGGGCTGGATCGGTTTGTTCCGCAGCCCGAACCGCTGGCGCCGGGTCGGCTGCGCGTGGGGCTGATCACCATCGAGAGCATCGGCGGGAACCGGTTGATCGAATTGCAGCAGGCTTGGCCGGAGAGCGAGCCAGTGGTGCAGACCGGTTGGCTCGACGCCTGGCCGCAGCTGGTGGACCGGGGGCGGTACCGGTTATCGTTCAGCTTCGACGTGGCCCATCGGCAAGACACCGGCGGGGAGCCGGCGGCGGACGCCGCGACGGGGGCCGAGCGGCGGCTGGTCGCGGCGGCGCCGATCGTCATCGAAGTGGTCGACCCGGATCAGCCGGTGTATCGGCAGCAATGACAGCGGGATTAATCCGAGGGGCTGCAAACATTGCCGGCAGCGGCGGCAGGGGGTAATCTGGGCTCACCTGCGGCGGGTGTTGCCCGTTTCGCCGAGCCGATCATCTTGACCACGCCGACACCGACCCCCCCGCCGGGCGTTGATCCGACGCCGACGACGCTGACGCTGGATCGAGCGCCGACCGATCGTGCGTCGGTGGTGGCGGAGGTCCGCTGCGAGGAGCAGGACGCGGTGCGGCTCAAGCGGATGGGCATCTGCGTGGGTCGGCGGGTCCGGCTGGTGCGGGGCGGCGAGCCGCTGATCGTGCTGGCGGCGGGCAGCCGGGTGGGGCTGTCGCGGCAGCTGGGTAAAGCGGTAAGCGTGACGCCGTGCGACGGCGAGGGGTGCATGGGCGGATGAACACGACGGCCGAACCGACGACCACTTCGGGCCACCTGAGCCTGCCGCAGCTGACGCCCCCGGGCGGCGGTGAGGCGCGGGCGGCTGTGCCGCGGGTGCTGCTGGTGGGTAATCCCAACGCGGGCAAGACCGCCCTGTTCAACACGCTGACCGGCTTGCGGGGCAAGACCGCGAACCTCGCGGGGACCACGGTCGAACTCCGCCGGGCCCAAGTCACGGTGGCGGGCCGGCGGGTCGAGCTGGTGGACCTGCCGGGGCTTTACGGGCTGGACGCGGCGTCGCCGGAGGAGCGGGTGACGGTGCAGGCGATGCTCGGCGAGGCGGACGGGGCGCCGCCGCCGGAGCTGGTGCTGCTGGTGCTGGACGCGACGAACCTGGAGCGGAATCTGTACCTGGCGGGTCAGGTTCTGGAGCTTGGGCTGCCGACGCTGGTGGTGCTGACGCTCGCCGACGCGGCCCGCTCGGCGGGGATCACGGTCGACGCCAACCGGCTCGCCGATCAGCTGGGCAAGGCGACGCTCGCGGTGAGCGTCCGCACGGGCGAGGGCATCGCCGAGCTGCGGGGGCTCATCACCGAGACGCTGGCCGACGACCCCCCCACCGCCGATGCCGGGCCGGCCGAGGCGGCGTGTTCGTGTGTGGCGGGGTGCCACAGCTGCCCGTTCGCCGACCGGTACGCCTGGGCCCAGGGCGTGGCCGAGCAGGCCCGGCCGCCCGAACAGCGGGGGCACGTCGCGTCGAGCAAGTTGACCGATGCGATCGACGCCATTTTCACGCACCCGGTGCTCGGTGTCGCCTCGTTCATCGGGGTGATGTTGGGCGTGTTCTATCTGATCTTCGCGTTGGCCGGCACGCCGATGGACCTCATCGACGGGGTGTTCGTGTCGCTGGGCGAGGCGGCGGCGAACGTGCTGCCCGACGGGCTGATCGAGTCGCTGGTGGTCGACGGGATCATCGCCGGCGTCGGCGGCGTGCTGATCTTTTTGCCGCAGATCGCGATCCTGTTCTTTTGCATCACGCTGCTCGAAGACTCGGGCTACCTCGCCCGGGCGGCGTTCGTGATGGAGCGGCTGATGCGGAAGGTCGGGCTGCCGGGCAAGGCGTTTGTGCCGATGCTCTCGGCCCACGCGTGTGCGATCCCGGCGATCATGGCCACGCGGGTCATCGAGTCCAAACGCGACCGGTTGGCGACGATCCTGACGCTGCCGCTGATGAGCTGCTCGGCGAGGCTGCCGGTGTACGCGATGATTGCGGCTCTGCTGTTCGGCGACGAGCCGGGCAAGGCGGCGATGCTGTTCCTCGGGGCATACCTGCTGGGCATCGGGGCGGCGCTCGGGGCCGCGGGGGTGCTGAAGCTGACCATTTTGCGGGGGCGGACGTCGCCGATGATCATCGAGCTGCCCAGCTACCGGCTGCCGACGCTGCGGAACGCGCTGATGACCGCGTTCGATCGATCCAAGGTCTTCGTCCGCAAAGCGGGCACGATCATCTTGGCGATCTCGATCGGGCTGTGGATTCTGGCCACGTTTCCCCAACTGCCCGACGCGCAGACGGCGGGGCTGGACGAGGCGGCGGCGGGTCAGGCCCAGCTGGAGCACTCCATCGCCGGCCGGCTGGGCCAGGCGGTCGAGCCGGTGTTCGAGCCGCTGGGCTACGACTGGCGGATCAACGTGGGCGTGGTCAGCTCGTTCGCCGCACGCGAGGTGGTGGTGAGCACGCTGGCGATCGTCACCGGCGTCGGCGAAGACGCCGCCGAGGACGAGGGGCTGGTGGACACGCTGCGGGGGCTGGAGCGGCCGGACGGGGCGCTGCTGTTCACGGTCCCGGTGGCGCTGTCGCTGCTGGTGTTCTTCGTGCTGGCGATGCAGTGTTTGCCGACGCAGGCGGTGACCAAGCGGGAGACCGGCAGCTGGAAGTGGGCGCTGCTGCAGCTGGGGTACATGACCGCGCTGGCGTACGGGGCGGCGCTGGTGACGTATCAGGTGGCGCGGCTGGTGGTGTGAGTGGCCAAAGCCCGGGATGGCCATCCCCGGGCTTGAAATATCCCGCAGCAGATTTCAATCACGGGGTGCCACGGCCACTCGTTGGACATGCCCGAGGAAGCCGGGGACTGAGCACAGTCAGCAAGTGACCGTGGCACCCAATGCCCTCACGACGGGCGGCGGTAGCGCGACAGCAGATCGATGATCTGGTCCTGCTCGGGGTCGGCGCGGACGCTGCGTCGCCAGGAGTCCAGGGCGGCGTCGCGGAGGGCGTGTTCGCGGCTGCCGCGTTGCAGGTAGAGCGTCATCAGCGTGGCGCCGTAGCCGTTGAGGGCGGCGGGGTCCTCCGGGGCCAGTTCGAGGGCCTGGTTGTAGGCCACGAGGGCTTCCTCAAACCGGCGGAGGCGGAACAGGGCGTAGCCCAGCCGTTCCTGGGCGGCGGGGTCGTCGACGCGCTGTGACAAGGCCCGCAGGACGTTGGCGGCTCGCTGGAAGTTGCCCAGCTGCAGGTGGGCCTCGGCGAGCCCGAGCAGCACGCGGTCGTTCATCTGGCCCAGCTCGGCGGCGGTGCGGTAGGCGTTGACCGCGTCGTCGAACCGGCGGAGCAGGGCGTAGTTGGCGGCGAGGTTGATCCACGCGGGCTGGGACGAACGATCCAGCTCGATGGCCCGACGGGCGTGGGTCAGCGCCTGCTCGGGCTGGCCGTCCTGCAGGTACGCCGAGGCGAGGTTGAGGTGGGTCCGCAGGTCGTTGGGCCGAAGGATCAGGGCGTGCTGGTACGCGGTGACCGCCTCGTCGAATCGGCCCATCAGCTGTCGGGTCAGGGCCAGGTAATACCGGGCGTCGAACAGGTCCGGCTCCAGCTCGACGGCCTGGCGGTACCGCTGGTCGGCCAGCTGCAGCGAGCCCCAGCCGCGGTAGATGTCGCCCATGCCCATGTAGGCCTCGGTGAGCCGGGGGTTGAACTCCAGGGCCATCCCGAACTCGGCCAGGGCCGAGTCGTCCAGCCCGCGCCGCTTGAGGCCCAGGGCGGTGTTGAAGTGCACCTGAGCTCGGGCGTCTCGCTGGGCCTGCGCCCGCTGCTGGGCGGGGGTCGGCGGCGGCGAAGCGGCGGTGTCAGCGGGCCCGGGGGCCGAGCAGCCGAGCGCCCCGATGACGGCCGCGGCGGCGGCGGCGAGCAGCAGCCCGCGGGTGGGGGGTCGCACGATGTGGCGTGGGCAAGCCATAGCGGTTCTATCGGTCATCCCGGGCCTTGGTTCGATCCCGGGCGAACACCCCGGCGGACCGGTCCCACTTGAACGGCACGTCCGGGTCACGGCTAAAGCCCCGCGCAGCCTGCTGGATGCAGTCGCCGCAGGCCACCGCGTGGGGGTTGCGGCCGGCCGCCGGGGGTTCGCCGGGCGTCGGCGGCGGGCCCCAGGCGAGGGTGCCGGCGTCTTCGTCAGTCAGGCCGAGGCTGCATCGAAAGTCCGCGTTGGCGGGCTTGGCCTCCTGCAGCGCCCGCTCGAGACACGGCAGGCACAGCACCGACCCGTGGTGGCCCTCGATCATGGGGCGGACCTGGTCCCAATCGGCGCCGCAGAAGTCGCAACTGATGACCACGCCGCCGTCGACTGTCCGCTGCATTGCGGTGATGGTACCGGCTCACGCCCTACTGTCGGCGGCGACCCAGCCATGGCAGACCAAGGCCTGCGAGCAGCAGGGCGCTGGCCGGTTCGGGGATGACCGGGATGATCTGGTCGGCGTAGACCGAGAGGTCGCTGTGGAAGGTTTGGTTGCCGAACACCAGCGGGCTGACGTCGTCGCCATCCAGGTCGGGGTCCTTCAACTGGCCGCTGAAGGTCGAGATCGCGTGGGTGATCCCGACCAGCTCCCACTGCCCGCCGCGCTCGATGAACACGCCGCTGCCCGAGTCGTTGTTCGCGGCCATGCCGTGATCGGGCAGGTCTTCAAAATCGCTGAGGAAGCCCACCTGGTCGGCATCGATGCTTGTGCCGTCGAAGTCGAGGAACGTCGCAAACTGCACGTCGCCGTCGCCGTTGACGCCGACCGGTGCATCGGCCCACCGCAGCCCGCGGGGGCCCGTGGCGTAGAAGCCGCCGCGGATGCTGTCCGCCGCCGCGAACGGCTGGTCGTCCCAGTCCCAGGGGTCCGGGTCCTCGTCGGCGTAGAAGAGCGTGGGTGTGGAAGCGGTCTGCGTCTTGCCCGCCCCGATGAGTCGGGCCGGGTCATCTTCCGAGGGCGTCGCCTGCGAGATGTTGAGCAGTGGGAGGTTCTCGATCGAGCTGCCCGACACGTCGTACTGCGCGAGGTACAGGTCCGAAAGTGCCGTGAGGTTGGGATCGAAGCTGTTGTCGAGCGTGCGGCCCGTGCCGTTTACGCGGTTATAGCTCTGACCGTCGAGCGAGAAGCTGCCCAGGCCCGAGACGTGCCGTGCGGTGAGGACCCAGCCGTTGCCCAGGTACACGCCCGAGCCGTAGGAGAACGTGCCCACACGGTCGAAGCCGGGGTCGTCGGCGGGCGCGGTGGTGTTGCCACCATCGGCGACGACGATCGCGTCGGCGGGCAGGGTGAACAAGAGCAAGAGCACGCTGGCGGCCAGATAACGCAAGAGTCGGTTCCTCATCAGGTGGGCGTCCGCCGGAGCAACAAGCGTACCCCCGAGTTGGCCGGTCGGCCAGCCCAAACCGGCCGTGACGGCGAGATCGCCGGGCGGCGGGTTTGCCCGAGCCGCGGCGGCCCGGCTAGAGTGCGGGGCTTGACCAAACGACACCCGCCCCCCGTGGGCCCGGAGACGCGACGATGGCCAGTGAAAACGTGCTGGAACTGACCGACGACAACTTCCAGAGCGAGGTCATCGAGGCCGACCAGCCGGTGCTGGTGGACTTCTGGGCCGAGTGGTGCATGCCCTGCCGCATGCTCGCCCCGACGATCGACAAGGTCGCCAGCCAGTTCGACGGCAAGGCCAAGGTCGGCAAGGTCGACACCGACGCCAACCGCGACGTGTCGGTCAAGTACGGCATCACCGCAATCCCGACCATCCTGCTGTTCAAGGACGGGGAGGTCGTCAAGAAGTTCGTCGGCGTCACCGGTGAGCAGGAGTTCGTCGACGAGCTCAGCCAGCACACCGGCGGCTGACCCGGTGGCTACGCCGCCTTCGACACCCGAGCTGATCGCCGCCCGCCGCCGCTTCCACGAAGCGGGGTACGGGCTGTTCATTCACTACGGGCTCTATTCGCTGCTCGCACGGCACGAGTGGGTGCAGCGGCAGGAGCGGATCCCCGTCGCCGAATACGCGAAGCTCGCGGACAACTTCACCGCCCAGCGGTTCGACGCCAACGCCATCGCCGACCTCGCGGTTGACGCCGGAATGCGGTACGTCAACCTGACGACTCGGCATCACGAGTCGTTCTGCCTGTGGGACACGCGGACGACAGACTTCAACTCGGTCCACGCTCCCAAATGCGGGCGGGACCTGGTGGGCGAACTCGCCGAGGCTTGCCGGGACCGGGACCTCGGGTTGTGCCTCTACCTCTCGCACGGCCGGGACTGGCGTCACCCTCATGCCCCCAACAACGACCGCTTCGGCGGGGCCGCCCGGCCCGAATACGACCCGCCCGACCCGGCGTACGCCACCGGCGACGACCACGACCTGCAGCAATACCTGGACTACCTCACCGAGCAGACCCGCGAACTGCTCACCGGCTACGGCCCGATCATGGCGATCTGGCTCGACGGCATCGCCGTCCCGCTCAAGCCGCTCGGGCCCGACGGTGAGCCCGACGCGGCCTTCGACCCGCGGACCGACGGCGACGTTTTCCAGTGCCAGCAGCTGTACGACCTGGTGCACGAGCTGCAGCCCGAGTGCCTCGTCTCCTACAAGCAGGGCTACCTCGGCACCGAAGACTTCTACGCCCCGGAGCATGAGGCGTACAACCGCTTCGGCGAGTCCTTCGGCCCCGATCGGCCCGGCGAGGTCTGCACCACGATGACCCCCGGGTCGTGGGGCTACCACCGCGACAAGCTCGACGACCACCTCTCCGCCGAGCAGGCTCACGACAAGCTTCGCGAAGCCGCCGAGGCAAACTGCAACCTGCTGCTGAACGTCGGCCCCGCGCCGGACGGCAGCATGCCCGCGTCGCAGGTCGAGGTGCTGCGACAACTCGGCGAGCGGCTGCAGCGGGACGGGGTGCCGAACAAGCCGGCTGGATGAATGCAAGCTCGGCCCGCCCACGCCTGAAGGCGTGGGCTTTGGGACATCCGTGCAGTCCCCCGGCTATCTTCCGGACGTGACCGCAGTGTGGCATTGGTTGTGGCGGCTGACCGGGGGCAACCCGCTGGTCACGCGAACGGTCGAGGGCGGCTCGCGGCGGACGCGGCACCTGTGGGTGCGGATGGGATACCTGGGGGCGTTGGTCCTGCTCGTGGTGGTCGCGCTGCTCGGGGCCGGCGGCCTTCGCACCGAGCCGACGCTCGGCGACCTGGCCCAGTCGGGCACCCGCGTGTTCGCGATCATCGCCTACGGGCAGGTCATCCTGGTCTGCCTGCTGGCACCGGTGTTCATGGCCGGGGCCATCGCCACCGAGCAGTCGGGCAAGACGTATGACATCCTGCTGACCACGCCGCTGAGCAACCTGCAGATCGTGCTGGGCTCGCTGCTGGGCCGGCTGTTTTTCGTGCTGGCGCTGCTGCTGTCGGGGCTGCCGCTGTTCGCGGTGCTGCGGGTCTTCGGCGGGGTGCCGGTGGGCAATGTGTTCGTGGCCTTCGCGGTGGCGGCGGAGGTGGCGCTGCTGGTCGGGGCGGTGGCGGTGGTGCTGTCGGTGCTGCGGGCCGGGGGCCGAAAAGCGATCTTCACGTTCGTCATCGGCACGGCCGCGACGCTGCTGGGTGGGTACCTGCTGGACCGGGCGCTGCTTCGGCCGTTCCTCAGCCCGCCGGGCCAGACCACGTGGCTCACCTCGCTGCATCCGCTGCTGGTGCTCGAGACCCTGCTCAACCGCGCGAACTACGCCCCCCCGCCGCCCGAGCGGCTGTCGACCATGCCCGCCCCGCTCGCCTGGTACATGGGCCGGCCGTTCGTGGTCTTCAGCGTCTGGACCCTTACTCTGAGCGTGACCATGCTGCTGGCCTCGGCGATTTGGGTCCGCCGGATCGGCCAGGGCGAGTCGGCCTTCATCACCGCAGTCCGCCGGTCGCTGCGGCTCCGCCCGCCGGGTGCCGAACGCCGACGCCCGCCCCGCTCGGTCTCGGGCAACCCCGTCGCCTGGCGTGAGGCCAAGACCCGCGGCAAGCTGGCCGGCGGGATCATCGCCCGCTGGGGGTTCGTCGCAGCGGGGCTGGTCATCGTGCTGATCATGCTGGGCAGCTACCACACCGACGCGTACTGGTCGCAGAGCTCGACGACCACCGGCGGGATTTCCGGGGGCGGGGGCGGGGGGAGCTTCCGGGGGGGTTCGCCGATCGAGTGGTTTCGGCCGGTGCTGATCGTGGTGTTGCTGGTCGAGGTGACGGTGATCGCGATGGTCGCGCTGTACATGTCCGCCGGGGCCGTCAGCCGCGAGCGGGAGGACGGCACGCTGGACCTGATGCTCACCACGCCGATCACGCCCAAGGTGTACATCTGGGGCAAGCTCCGCGGTCTGGTCCGCTTCCTCAGCCTGCTCATCGCTGTTCCCGTAGGCACCCTTGCCATCGTCGGCCTCTACGCCATCGTCGGCTCGTGGCTCGACTGGCCCCAAGCCACCTACCGCCACACCTGGACCACCGCCGTCAATTGGGGCTCCTCCCCCTCCGCGACCAGCGGCCAGGTCATGTACGACCTGATCGTGCTGCCCGAGGCGTGGATCTGGCTGGCCGCGATGCTCGTGCCGTTCGTCTCACTGTGCGTCGCCACCGGCATGCACTGGTCACTCCGCAGCCGCTCAGCCATCGCCGCGGTCGTCCCCGCCGTCGCCGTCGTCGGCCTGCTCGCCCTGGTCCTGGGCCTCTGCGGTGCCACCGCCGGGCCCAATGTTCCCCTGCTGGGCCCGATCCTCAACGGCTTCTCCCCCGCGACCAACATCCTCATGCTCGTGGACCCCTGGCACCACACCGCCAGCTACACCGACAGCCCCACCTTCGCCCGCACGAGCATGGGCATCGCCGCCGTCACCACCGCTCTGGGCTACGGCCTGATCGTCTGGTCCCTCCTCGCCGCCACCGTCAGCAACTTCGACCAGACCGTCCGCAAGCTCAGCGGGGCGGGGTAAGTGCCGCCCAATGTAAGCTCGAAGGCCCCCTGCAACCGCGCGGGACCCACGACGTCCCGGGAGGGCGATCCGCCTGAGGCGGACCGGCGAGCCGCGGGCCACAACCGTCAGTTCAAGACGGAGTCTCGAACATGAACCACACCTTCACCCTGGTTTTGGAAGGCGATCCGATGACCGCCGAGCAGGCCGAACGGCTGTACGAAGCGGGCTGCGACGACGCCACATTGGTCACACGCGGCGGCCGAAGCCTGGTCGTCTTCGACCGGGAGGCGGATCGGCTGGAAGAGGCCATTGAAACCGCCAGCCGCGACGTGCAGTCGGCCGGTCGCGAAGTGTCTCACGTGGAGATGGATGCTCCCGTTGCCGCCGCGGGGTGAGGCCCGATGTTCAGCATCGCGCTTCGGTACTTGCTCAGTCTGTTACCGCCAGGCGATAAATGTACCTCTCCCGTTTTCCGCCCCTGCGTTCTCCGGCCCATTTGTTCGTCTGAAGCGTACCGACTTCCTGGCCCGTCTTTCGATCCCGCTTGCCAAACCGTGTGGAGGTGTTTGGAAGCGGATAGAATTTCTGGATGACCTCGCTGACCATCGACATCGACAACGCGACCCGCAGTAGGCTTCAGCAGGCTGCAGGGGGTGAACAAACGCTTGAGCAAGCGGCGGCGGATCTACTGCGGCGGCGGTTGTTGCTTGGGCGGTTCCATGAGTTGTGTCGGGAGTCGGAGTCGCTGGCCGAGGCCGCGGGGTATCGCGACGAGGACGAGTTGCTGGCCGATTTGTCATGAGGGTGGTGCTGGACAGCAACGTTCTGCTCGCCGCTTTCGCCTTCGGCGGCCTGTGTCGAGCCGTCTTCGAGGTGATCGTCGATGAGCATCAACTGGTCAGTTCCGAGTGGGTTCTTGACGAGGTGGACTCGCACCTGACCGGCAAGTTTGGCCGTCGTGCCGATGTCGCAGCGGAACTTGTGGCGTTCATCCGCGAAGCCGCCGAGCTGGTCGAACCGGTGGACGTGCCAACCGCAGCTTGTCGGGACCCCGACGATCTACCGGTCCTCGGGACGGCGGCAGCCGGCAGGGCCGAGTTGCTGGTGACCGGAGACAAAGACCTGCTGGTCCTGGGCGGCTATGAGATGACGCGGATTGCTGCTCCACGGGAGGCATGGCAGCTTCTGCGGCCAGATGATCCCGGCGTCTAAGATGTGACACGAAGATGCAACTCTGGCAACCCTCCATCCCGGACCGTTATCACGGCCTGAGCCCCGCGGAGCTGGCGAGTCGGATTCACGCGCGCAAGGCGCAGCTGGGGTCGGACCTGATCATCCTGGGCCACCACTACCAGCAGGACCAGGTGATCGCGTTTGCAGATTTCACCGGGGACAGCTTCAAGCTCAGCCAGCTGGCGGCCGAGCGGGTGAAGCAGGACGGGGCGAAGTACGTGGTGTTCTGCGGGGTGCACTTCATGGCCGAGACGGCGGACATCCTGACCGAGCCGGACGTGGCGGTGCTGCTGCCGGACCTGTCGGCGGGGTGTTCGATGGCGGACATGGCGGATTACGAGCAGGTGGTGGATGCGTGGGAGCAGTTGGGGGAGGTGTTGGGTGGGGGAAGAGACGGAGAGACAGGAAGAGACGAAGAGACGGAGAGACGGAGAGACAGAGTGGGGGAGGCCGGGGAGAATACTTCGTCTCTTCGTGACTTCGTCTCTCCGTCTCTCGACGCGTTTCGCGTCGTGCCGATCTGCTACATGAACAGCACGGCGGCGATTAAGGCGTTTTGCGGGGAGCACGGCGGTGCGGTGTGCACGTCGAGCAATGCGGACAAGGTCATTGCGTGGGCGCTGGCTGGGGGGGAGACGCCGCTGGCTGAGGGGGAGCGGGTCAAGGTGCTGTTTATCCCGGACCAGCACCTGGGGCGGAACACTGCGGCGGCGGCGGGGTTCGATGTCGAGCGGGACATGTGCGTCTGGGACCCGACCCGCGATCTGGGCGGCAACGACGAGCAGGCGCTGATCGACAGCACCTTCCTGCTGTGGAAGGGGCACTGCTCGGTGCACAAGCTGTTTCGTCCCGAGCATGTGGACGAGATTCGCGAGCAGTGGCCGGACGTGACGGTGATGGTGCACCCGGAGTGTGCGTACGAGGTCTGCGAGAAGGCGGACCTGACGGGCTCGACCGAGGGGATCATCCAGACGCTGGAGGCCGCGGAACCGGGCAGCCGATGGGCGGTCGGGACCGAGGTGCACCTGGTGGACCGGGTTTGCCGGGCGGCCCGGGAGCGCGGGGTCGAGGCGCGGATTTTGAGCCAGTGCCAGTGCCTGTGCACGACGATGTACCGGATCGACCTGCCGCACCTGTTGTGGGTCCTGGACGGGCTGGCCGAGGGCAAGGTGCTGAATCAGATCACGGTGCACCCGGAGGCCCGGCGGCTGGCGCTGCTGTCGCTGGAGCGGATGCTTCGGATCACCGGGGCGCCGCCGTTGGGTGAGGATCGCCCCGCCGCGGCACCCGATGCCGTGGGTCGATCCGCCTGAATCGGGGTCATCCCCTATGCTCCCGTCGCTGCGGTGCCGCCTACGGTGTCGCGTCCCCACCCATTTGGAACCCATTTGATGCGTGCTATCCGTCTGTCGAGCCTGTTGCTGACCACCACCGCCCTGCTGGGGATCGCGACCCCGTCGCTTGGCGAGGGCCAGTGTGAGGACTGCCAGTGCGGGGTGCCGACCGAGGGGTCCGCGAGCGTCGCGGTCGCCGAGCTGGCCCCGGTGGCGACCGACGCCTTGGTCGAGGGCTCGTTCGTGTCGCCCGAGCAGCTGCAGTCGATGCGGCAGATGCTGGCCGAGGAGCAGCTGGTGATCATCGACGCCCGCAGCGCCGATGAGTACGCCGCCGGGCATATCCCCGGGGCCATCAACCTGCCGCGGGACCAGTGGCGGACCGGCCGGGCCGCCCCCGGCGAGGGTCGGAGCCAGTACCTCTTCCGCACCGACGACGGCTCGATCGACGTGGGGCGCTACGAGCAGATGCTCGGCGAGGCGGGCATCGACACCGGCGACACCGTCGTGGTCTACGGCAACCACGCGGGCAAGGCCGACGGCTCGGTCCCGGCGATGATCCTCGACGTGCTGGGCCACGCGTCGGTGTACTTCCTGGACGGCATCGGCACCGATCGCTGGCGAGCCGCCGGTCTTCAGCTCGAACAGGAAACCAGTTCCCGGCCGGCCGCGGATTACGCCGCCAACCCGCGGGAAGGTGTGATCTGGAACCTCGACGATGTGCTTGAACACCTCGACGCTGAGGATGTGGTCTTCCTGGACACCCGGTCGCTGGACGAGTGGGAAGGCCGAGACACCCGCGGCAACGCCCGGACCGGCCGAATCCCCGGGGCGGTGCGGATCGACTACCACCAGATGCTCACCGAGGACCGGACGAGTGTCGCACCCGAGCGTGCTGCGCAGTTGCTGACCGAGGCGGGGATCCAGCGGGACGACACGGTCGTGCTCTACTGCCAGACATCGACTCGCGTGTCGCTGCCTTACCTGCTGATGCGGGACCTGGGCTACGACAATGTGGTGGTGTACGACGCGTCGATGCACGAGTACGCCAACCGGCCGAACACGCCGATGGAGACCGGCGGCGAGGCCGAACCGGGCGACGAGCCGTCCTGACGCGCTGGCGGGCCGGGGTCCGTCACGCCTGATCGTGTGAGGTGTTGGGTCGGTGCCGGGCGGTCAGTCCCAGTGGCGGTCCCGCTGCTCCCGAATGCTCAGCGTGTACGGGCCGGCCACATCGGCGTGATAGCTGTTGGCCAGCACGCGGACCGGCCCGTCCCAAGACGCGGTCCAGGTCAAGCAGCTGTTGAGTTGCGGGCCCCCGTCGTCGTCGCTGGCAAGGGTTTGGTCCCGGTCGTCGACGACCATCAGGTACGTGTCGAAGCGATGACTTTCGAGCTGGATCTGATAGGTCTGGCCGCGGACGGCATGAAGGGTGTAGCTGTCGTAGCTGGACCCGTCGCGGAGGCGTGGGTCGTAGCGGTCGAGGTAGCCGTGGAACACGCCCGTGCCGCGGCTTCGGCGATAGCGGGGGTAGTCGTCGCGCGGGTCACAGCGGGACGTGTCGCACCGGTGAGAATCGTGCCCACCTCGGCAGATGTCCGGTTCGCGGTGGACGACGGGGCGTCGCCGCCGAGGCGTAGTGTCCGGCCGGCCGATGACGACGCCGCCGCCGACGCGAACCCCGTCGCGGTCGATCACGATGACCGCACCGGCGTCGACGTCGCGCTGTCGCGGCACGCCGCCACGTCGGCCGTGATGGACCGCGGGTGCGTGGTCCACAAGCACGTCCCGCAGCACTTCGCCGGTGCGTCCAGGCCGCGGTTCATCGGCTGAAGTCTGAAATGCCGGCACGATGGCCGCAAGTGCGGCGGCGAGAGCGGTGGTTCGAATCGGATGCATGGCCAACCCCTTTGGATCACTGGTGTCTCCCCCAAGGGACGACCGCAAACACGCTGCATTACAGCGTCGACACCAGCCGCCCGGATATTGAGCATGCCCCGCACCGCCGCCGCGGACCGCTGAAGTGGGCGGGTGCACGCACCGATGTCTGCTCACCACCTCGGCGGGCGGTGCCGAGCCGCCTGAGCGATGCTTGGCTTTGGGCTTTTGTGCGGCGGTAGCAATCCCGCTACAGCGAAGGCGGTTCCAACGGGACCGGGCACACGTCGCGGCGGCGGCAGGTGATGCAGCGGTCGCCTTCCCAGAGGCGGTTGAACTGGTCGAGGACGGCATCGATCGCCGACGCGTCGCGGAGCCAGACGCCCCACTCGATGTTGCGCTTGTCCGGGTGTTTGGCGCCCAGGCCGGCCCCGGTGAGGTTCGCCGAGCCGAGGTAGGCCCCGGCGGAATCAACGACGACGGTCTTGGCGTGCAGCCGCGGGCAGCGTCGCAGCTGGAGGCCCGGCGGCAGCGGGCTGAGCTTCTTGAGCACGCGCAGCGCTTCGGCTGAAGGCACGCCCGCGTGCAGGAGCCGAATTTCCACGCCTCTGGCCGCGAGCGTGGCCAGTCGCTGCAGCACCGAAGGGGCTCGGCGATGTCGAGAGCTGCTGCCCGGGGTTCCGGGCGTCGGCACGAGCATGGCCTTGAGGTCGGCGGTCGCGATCTCGATACTCGTTTGGGCCTGCAGCAACTGCTGCACCACCACCTGCTCGTGGTGGGCCTCGTCGACGATCAGCTCCAGGGGACCGGGAGCCTTCGCGGCCGGGGGATTCTGCAGGATGGCGAGCGGCCGCATGGACCGCTCATCGGCCGATCCGACACCGGGCCGCAAAGAACAGACGCCGCCCCCCCCTTGGGTGCGGCGTCTGTGCAAGCGTCGCGATGTTGCTGAAGGTCAGCGGACCCGCAGCGTGTACGACCCGGTCTGCCGGGCCCGGTAGGAGTTGGCGAGGATGCGGATGGTGCCGGTGCGGTCTGCTGTCCAGGTCAGCCGACTGTCCAGCCCGGCCCCGCCGTCGTCGTTGCTGGCCAGGGTGTTGCCGTTAGCGTCGCGGATGATCAAATAGGTATCGAAGTCGCTGCTGCTGAGGGTGATGGTGTACTGCTGGCCGCGGGTCACCGAGTAGCTGTGCGAGTCGTAGTACGAATCGTCGGGGAGCATGCCGTCGTTGCTCGAGAGCCGGCCGGTCCATGTGCGGCCGCCGCCGCCATCATCGCCGCCGCCGCCGGCCTCCTCGCGGATGTCCAGGCGGTAGGCACCGCGGGCACCGGCACGGTAGGAGTTGGCGATGACCCGGATGGTGCCGGTGCGGTCGGCGGTCCATTCGAGGTAGCTGTCCAGCCCGTCGCCGCCGTCGTCGTCGCTGGCGATGGTGTCGCCGTCCAGGTCCATGAGGATCAGGTAGGCGTCGAAATTCGACGATTCGAGGGAGAAGATGTAGGTGTGGTTTCGCCGAACGTCCACGCGGTACTCGTCGTACCGCGAATCGTCGGTCAGCTGCGGATCGCTGGCGGTAAGCGAGCCGCGGTGGGTGCCCAGGCCGTTGCCCCCGCCGTCGCCATCATTGACGAGCTCGCGGGCCTCGATCGTGTAGGACCCCTCGGCGTCGCGGCCGAAGGAGGTGGCGATGATGTGCACGGTGCCGGTGCGATCGGCGGTCCATACGAGTCGGCTGTTCAGGCCGTCACCACCGTCGTCGTTGCGGCCCAACTGCGTACCGCCGGGCGTCTCGAGCCGCAGGAGCGTGTCGAACTCGCCGTCCATCGTGATGACGTACTCCACGCCGTCGCGCACCCGCAGCGCGTAGGTGTCGAACGACCGGCCGTTCTCGCTGGTGTCGCCCTTGTTGAGCAGGCCGGACGTCGACCGATCAAGTGACAAGGCCGTCTGCGCCTCGGCGGGCACCGCCGAGAGCAGCAGCGACCCCATCAGCCCCACGCCTAAAACCTTCAGCATCGATTGCATGTCCGACCCCTTTGCGTTGGCAAAACCAGTACATCGCGTGAAACGACGATGTGCAGCAGCAGGAGGTTACCGCATACTTCCTCGCGTAGGCAAGGCAGGTGTTGCTCAACCGCTTCACGAAGCCCAGACCCTGCATCGCTCAATGCCCGAAGAGGTTGCCCGCATGGAACATGCCCTGCTTCTCGAAGTATTCCAGGGCCGCGGCGGTCGTCGGGAACCACTTGGTGCTCGTCTCGGTGATGAACGGGCTTGGCGAACGGTCCGGCTTCCACACCACGTAGACCTCCTTGCCGTGCTCGAACGCGTGGTGCAACTCACGCTCGACCCCGGATGAGAGCCCGGGCATCCCGTCGGGAAGCTCGGGCACCAGGCTGACGATCATGTCCGACTGGCGGACCATCTTGAAGTCGCGGCTATAGATCTGCCCGTCGATGTCCCCGGCGATGTCCAGCACCTGCTTGACGCTGACCTTGAGCTCCTTCTGCCCGCCCGAGAAGCTGCCGGCCTCCATCGTCACGAAGTCTTCACCGCTCTGAGCGGCCGCGAGCGCTTTGTCCAGCAGCAGCTTCTCGTCCACGTCCGCCGGGTCGAACGCGATGAAGTGGTCGGCGAGCTTGGCCCGGAACGCATCGATCTCCGCCAACGTGTCGGGCAGGCCGACCACGTGCGTCATCGGGAACGACGGGTAGACCTTCTTCATCCCCGGCCGACAGATCAGGCGGAAACAGGTCTCGAGCGTGTCCTGATGCCGACCGCGGGAGAGGATGTAAAAGCGGTTGCCCAGCCCCAGGGCCTCGGCCATGATCTGCGTGGCCATGATCTCTTCCTCGCGCCAGACCATCAGGTCCTTGAGCGTGGCGTCGGTGTCGTGGTCCCGCGACAGGCGGTCGTGGACGACCTCGATGTTGTCGATCAGGCAGATCAGCGTGTCGGGCTTGAACGCGGCGATCTGATCGAAGTCGAAGGCTTTGAACAGCCCGTGCCGCCAGCGGAACGTCGCGTGCGTGTTGACCATCACGTGCGGCTGATCTGCCGAGTCCCGCAACACGTCCTTGAACGCCGCCCGACGCAGGGCGTTGAGCCGTGAGAGTTGCAGGTCCAGGATCCGGCCGGGCCGGACGTCCGGGGCTTCGTCGTACATCATGTCGCCGACGTTGAACAGCTGGACGGACTCGCCGCGCTGGCCCGCGAGGTCGACGACCCGCTGCAGGTAAGCCTTCTTATCCATCCCGACTTGGCCGGTGACGATTGCACGCATGTCGGCAACCATAGCGGCGGGATGTGAGCGAGGTATGGCTGACGCTTCAGCCGGGCTTTCGCGTCGCGGCCAATCTATGCCTTGTCGACCTCGCTGGCGAGCTTCAGGACGGTGTCGCCGTCTTCCTGCTCGATATAGAGCGCCGGGTTGTCGCTGTCGCCGTGCCGAGTGACCTCGTTGCCCTTGATCTTGCGGGTGGTCTTCTCGTGAAACACGCTCTTGACCTTGCCCTTGGCGGTGTTGCCGCCCCAGTTCCACTTCACCTTGTCGCCTTCGCTGAAGCTTGCCATCGCTGATCTCCTTGGCCCCGTCGGGGAAACCGTAGGTGCAACGCGCCGGCCAGGCACCGCGGCTAAATCCGATGGCCTAAGCCCGCGAGAGGTACTCGCCGGTGCTGGTCGAGACCTTGATCGTCTCCCCGTTGTTGATGAACGGCGGGACCCGTGTCTTGAGGCCCGTCTCCAGCGTGGCCTCCTTCAGCTGGTTGGTGGCCGTGGCGTTCTTGATGCCCGGCGGCGTGTCCGTCACCTCCAGCTCGACCGACGAGGGCAGTTCGACGCTGACGCATCGGCCCTCGTGGAACAGCCCGAGAATCTGCTCATTGGGCTTGCAGTACTGCAGCGCGTCACCCAACGTGTCGGCCGGGATCGTCGTCTGGTCGTACGTCTCGGTATCCATGAACACGCCGTCGCCGTCGCCCTCGCTGTAGAGGTATTCCACGTCTCGGCGGTCGAGGATCGCTTGGTCCAGATCGTCGGACGTGCGGAGACGCTTCTCCTGGTTGGACCCGGTCATCAGGTTCTTGAGCTTGGCCTGGACGAAGGCGGGGCCTTTGCCGGGCTTGACGTGTTCGGTGTTGACGACTTGCCAGATCTGGCCGTCGATACTGACGGCGATGCCGGGCTTGAGATCGTTAGCTTTCATGGGGGGACCGTGGGGTTGGACGGGATCAGCGAGCCGGGCATGGTGTCAGATCGACAGCGGCTTGCAAGTGAGCCCGGCACCGGCGTGGCCCACCGCCTCACCACGCCTGCAGCGGCCCGGCCGTCGGGTTGTCCACGTCGCCGATGTCCAGCACCTGCTGAACCTCGTCCCCGTCGCGGTCGGCGACCCGCAGGTTCAGGTGCACCGGTCCCCGGTCCCATGTGTCGGCGGCGACTTGAAGTCGATACATGTGCACCGGCTCGCCGTTGATCCGGCCCGGCTCGGCGTCAGCGATAGAGAGCGGCTGGTCCAACAGCGTGGCCCCGTCGCGTGAGGCAAGCAGCAGCCGAATCCCGTCGCCCGCACCGCCGGTGTCGGCGTCGCCGGCGACCATCACGTCGTCCCGCACCGCGACCAGCAGCGTCACCCGGTCCCCACCCGCGTCCCGCCTCAGCCAGACGACCGCGGACAGGTCCTGCTCGCCCTGCCACCAGCGGGACGGGTCCGGCTGGGTGACGAAGAAGTTGGTCACCGCCTCCTCACCCAGCGTGGCGAGCGGCTGCATCTCCAGCCAACGGGCCAGCGGCGCGTCCGCCGACACGCCGCCCAGATGTCGCATCGGTTCAGCCATGACCAGCGACGTGGTGTCCTGGGCGATCGGGTCGCCTTGCCCGTCGGCCGGCCGCATCGTTACCGTCAGCCGGTTGGGGTCCTCGCCGCTGCGGAGCAGCTCGACGTCGCGCTGGTCGCCGTACCGCAGCGACCACCCGCCGCTGCCGCTTTGGACCTGGAAGGCGATCGTGTTCCAGCCGGCTTGCAGCGGCAGCGTGAACGCATGATCGGCCAGCGTGCCGTGGCGGTTGCCACGGTCCAGGGTGCTATAGACCGGTTCGCCGTTGACGTACCACGCCATCCACCAGTCGGCGGACGCGCCCACCGGGAGCTCGACGGCTTGCTCGCTGTGAAGCCGAGCGAAACCCACGGCCGGCCGACGCTCGGAGAAACCGCCAGCCAGGGCGCCGAAGTCCAGGCGGTTGTCGACGCCCGCATCAACATGTCGGCCGACCACCGTGCCGCCTGGGCCGGGCAGTTGCTCGGGCAGCTGTGCCCAGTGAGTCGGCGTCATCCGATCCACGTCCACATCCAGGAAGACCCGCCACCAGGTCGGCATCGCGGGGGGCAGGTGGCCCGTCGCGGTGACCGCCAGATCGGCGATCTGCTGCTCCCCCGGCGCCACGGTCAGCGTCTGATGACTCGGCGTGACGTCGACGCCAACCGGGTCCAGCACCCGCGCCTCGGCCGACAGCTGCACCTCCAGCGGCTCACCGCCCGGGTTGACCACCACCACCGCCGCCCGCGTCGGCACGCCGGGCAGCAGCCGCGGCGACTCGGTGATCCGCAGGTTCGACCGTTGGGCCTGGACCGCGTCGGCACCGCCGGGCGAATGCCACGTCAGGAACACGGGGTCTTGGCCGACCCGCAGCGTCGCGGTGTTGCCGGGCATGGCTTGCACTCCGGTGGCGTTGCCGAACAGGTCCACCTGCTGCAGCTGAGTCGCTTCGGCCGCCGGGGCGTCCAGCCGGAGCGTCACGTCCTGCTGGGCCGGCGCCTCATTGACGACCACGACGACCTTCCGGCCAGTCGGATCGCCAGCCTCATCAGTGTGCTCGAAGAGGAACAGGTTTATCCCGCGGCCCATGCCCGGGGGATCGATCATCCGGACGAACCGATGGTGTCGCAGTTGCTCGACCATGTTGCGGTAGCTCAGCACGCTGGGCCGCGGCTCGACGCGGTTCTGCGTCAGGCCGTACGGCCCATCGCGGTCCATGTAGAGCCGGAAGAACATCAGCGTGGGCTGGCCCTGGCTCATCGCGTAGACCGTCTTCTCGACCG
Source organism: uncultured Phycisphaeraceae bacterium (assembly GCA_964625505.1). Taxonomy (GTDB): domain Bacteria; phylum Planctomycetota; class Phycisphaerae; order Phycisphaerales; family Phycisphaeraceae; genus CAZVBW01. Next base: position 12,631 of record CAZVBW010000042.1, on the reverse strand, counting down.
CGGTGCGGGCCTGCTCCATCTCACCCGCGGGACCCGTGGCGGCGAAGCCGGTCTCGGTGTCGACCGTCGCGAGCGCTTCGTGACCCGCCGCTTCCAAAGTGCCGACCAGCCGCTCGTGGGCGTGCTGTTCGGCCGGCAGACCCGGCCCGTGAGCGTGGTAGGCGACCAGGTCCACCGTTGCCGGGTCGAACCGCTCGATGAACTCGACGCTCCGCCGATGACCCGTGGGCCCCGCGAAGCTCAGCCCGCCGTTGGCCACCAGCACGTCGACGCCCCGCTGCAGCCCGGCCGACGCGGCCGCCTCGTGAATCGCCGCGGCCATCTGCTCCATCCGCTGGATATACAGAGCGATCTCACCTCGCCAGAAGAACGGCAGGTCCGGCTCGTTGCCCAGCTCCACCAGGTGCACCTGCCCGACGCCCCGGCCGCCGTGCTCGGCAACGAAGCTGGCGATCATCTCGGCCCGCTCGTCAAGCAGTCGCTCCTGACGGCCGGTGTCGCCGTCGAACTCATCGGGCTTGACCGGGTCCAGCACCACGCCGCCGCGCAGCCGCGCCCGGGCCAGGATCGGGATCGCCGCCTCCATCCGCGCGGCATCGAGCGGCGCCCGCACCGGCAGCGAGCGCAGGATGTCCACGCCCATCAGGTCGTACCACGCGATTGCCGTGTCCGTGCCCGTGTCCACGCCGTGGGCGTTGCCCGGGTCCAGACCGAACAGAAACTCCCCGTCGCGTGCCTTCTCTAACGCCACGTCACTGACGACGCCCAACTGCAGCGGGCGGTCCAGCACCGGCTCGGACTGCTCATCGATGCTCAGCGTCAGCCGGCCGGCATAGGGTCCAAGCGCCCACTCGCTTGTATCGAAGGCCACCCGCAAATCCCGCTGCTGCGAGCCCGCCAGCGTCAGCTCGCCTTGATGCTCGTGCATCAGCTGGCCGTCCGAATCAGACACCACGAAGCGATAGTCGATCGGCCGATCCACGAACGCGAGGTTGCGCAGGTCGATGCTGACCGCCTGGTCGTCGCCTTGCAGAAACGCCAAGACCCCGCCGGGCTGTTCGCCCCGCACCGAGCCGATCCGCAGCATCCGGTCCCAACGCACGTCCTCCCGCGGGTCGTACCCGATGACACGCACCCGCCGCACGTGCAGCGGGGCATTGGCCCCAGCGATGGATAGATCCCAGCTCCCCGCCAGGCCCCGGTCAAACCGAGCGTTGTCGATGCTGAAACGCTTGGTCCGCAGCTGTGCTCGCCCCCCCCAGCCGCCGGCCACGCGATCCTCGCCGTCGTCGGCCGTGTCGGCCTGGAACTCGACGCCCGCCCACGTGTCCAGCGCGTACTGCACTTCCACGTCCACCGCCGGCCGCTGACCATCCCGGAACGCCTCGTCCTCCACCCGCAGCAGCATCCGCCGCATCCAGGTCTGCCCCGGGATGTTGCCGTGGCGGACCACCCACGTCTGGGCCGTCTGGTCATCACCCGCCGGGGCCTCGCCGGGCCGCGCCCCATCGCGATCGAACGTCATCCCCCGCTCGATCGGCTCGTGATCCAACACGATCTCGGCGACATCGACGCCGGGCACCGACTCCAGCTGCTCGGTGCTGAGCGTGTGCAGCGGCTGAGCCCCGGCGGGCACCGGCTGGGCGAAGCACGCCAGACAGCTCATCACCACGAGGAAGAAGCGGCGGAAGCGCAGACGGCCGGGGTGGCCGCAAGGGTCATTTGTGCTGATGGTCTGATCGCGCATGACGAGGGTCGGGGCTCAGGTCTTGGTAGGAGTAGACGGGCAGACGTGGCGTCGTGCATTAACGTCGGCGGTAGTTGAGCATCAGATCGCCACGCGGCCGATCGCCCAGGCGTTTGACGTGCAGGTCGAAAAACAGTGCGTTTGGGGGGGCCTTGTAGTTCTCGATGCCGTCCTTACCCGAACCGGGGTGGTGGCTGTCCCACTCCACCGTCTGCCCGTAGTGCTGGGTAAAGTGGGCCCGGGCGTCGCCTTGCCGGTGGGCCCAGCCCGCGTTGGTGGCGTAGCGGTTGGTGTGAGAGTCGGAGATCCACATCACCAACGCCGGAATGACCGTCTCGTCGACACGCGGGCCGCCATACCACTTGAGCCGATCCGTCCGCACCGCCATCCACTGGGCGAAGCTCACGGCGCTGCCACCGTTTTGGCCGCGGTTGGCCGCGTACGACACGTGGTTCGAGATGTCCCACACTTCACCGGCCCGATCGAACGGACACTGCAGGACGAGGTTTGTATCACCGGCGGTGAAGTCTCGGCCGTTGTTGAGGTAAGGCCAGAGCCGCCGGTCGAAGTCGTGCACCGGCTGGTACAACTCCCAGTCGTTTTGATAGATCGCCCCGGCAATACCGATCTGTCGGACATTACTCATGCAGGCGGTCACTCGCGCCGCCTCCCGGGCACCGCTGAGGGCTGGCAGCAGCAGCGCGATCAGCAGCGCGATGATGCTGATGACGACCAGAAGTTCGATCAGGGTAAAACCGTGACGGCGGTGCATCGGGAGACTCCTGGGGGGAAGAAAGCCCGGGGATGGCCATCCCCGGGCTTTGGGGCAGCGGTTAGCGACGCCGACGCGGCAGCAGGCACAGCCCGCCGCCGGCGAGCAGGGTCAGCGACGCGGGCTCCGGAATCACCGTCAGCGTGGGCACTGCCCGCGGGGTATCCACATCGCTGTACTCGCGGGAGGCGATGCTGGTGATGTTGTTGTTGTAGTTGTCGTGGTTGACGACAAAGCTGACCGTCCCATTGGTGTCGGCGTTGATGAAGCTCAGCAGCGCTGCGCTGTCAAAGGTCAACACACCGTCGGTGCCGCTCGAGACGACGATCTGTTCGATGAAGGTGAGCTTGGACTCGTTGAGGCTGTTGTCCGGGTTCCCGCCGCCGCCGACCGAATCGGCCGCGTCGTAGTCGAAGCTGGCCTCGTCGAAGAGCTCATCCGGGCTTGTCTCGGGGATGCCGTAGAGGTTCACCTCCTGGTTCTGCTCCACGGAGTAGAAGTGCAGAGCGAGTACAGCGTCGGTCGCGGTGCCGCCGGTGAGGCTGGACGAATCGAATCGGAGAAATCCGATCCGGGTGTTGGTCAGGCCGTTCTGGGTCTTGATTAAGAAACTCGTGTTCGAGCCCCGGACGGTGCTCTTGTCGTCTCGTTGGACGTAGGTGTCATGCGATGCCGTGAGAACGAAAGCTTCGGCTGTTCCAGCCAGGCAAATCAAACTGGCAGCGAGCGAAGCGATTGTGCAGCGAGAGCGAGTCATCGTGGGACCTCCAGGAGGGTTTGGGACGACCGGAACCGGTCGCGGGTAGAACAAGCCTCGCGCTCGGTGAGCGGGGGCACGCGGGTGATCGGGTCGCAGGTCGTGCCCTCGCGCTGCCGGTCCAGACAATCGATGCAGCGGTCCAGCACCTGCCGGACATCGAAGCCCAGGCGGGTCACCGGCAGGACGCGGGTCACCGGCTCGGGCCAGTTGCAGTGGGTCACGATGCACAGGTCATCCGGGACGACGGTGCGGGAAGCGACGACGCCGGCCAATGCCGCTTCGACGAGGTTGTCATCCGTGATGATCAACGCGTCGGGCCGGTCTTTCGGCGGGCGGTCCAGCAGCAGGTGGACCAAGTTTTGAACCCCCCGGGCCCCCTTGGCGCTCGCCTCGAAGTGCCAGTAAGGCTTGGTCTTCAGGCCACGGGATGTGATCGCCTTGGCGTAGCCGCAGAAGCTGTCGTTGTCGGCGGTGAGCACGGCGACAGTCCGCGAACCGGCCTGCTGCACCGCGTCCAGGGAGCGACGGATGAAGCTGTCGTGGTCGATCGTCACGGTCGGCACGTCGGCGACGGGTTTGGCGAAGATGGTCACCCTTGGCAGGGGCAGCCGGCCGTCGATCAACTCGGGCATCTGCATCATCTGGAAGTCGGTGGTGCCCACCACGATCAGCCCGGCGACGCGTCCGGAGCGGACTTGACGCCGCAGGTCGCGATAGGGCTTGTTGTGCGGTTCGCCGGTGACCCCGAAAAACACCGGGAACTTTCGAGCCGCGTCGGGCCCCTCGGGTTCATCATCCGCATCTCGCCGTTGCACCTCCCGGCAGATCGCGTCCCAGAAGCGGTTCCAGCCCGGGCTGCCAGGCCGCTGGCCAAACGCCACGGCGTAGCGGTGCAGGTGCGGCGGGTGCGCGGTGACAAACGTGCCGCGGGTCGAGTCGCTGTAGATCAGGCCGTCGCCCTTGAGCCGGTCCATCGCCTTGGTCAACGTCGGCCGGGTCACGCCGAAGTCCTGCTGCAGCTGGGTCCATGTGGGCAACCGCTCACCGGGCACCAACTCGCCCGCGACGATGCGCTCGCGGAGGCCGCTGATGACGTGTTCGGACTTGGCGGGGGACGCGGAAGGCATTGGTAAAGTCTACTGCCGTACTGGTGTTTACCAGTCTACCGCCCGCACCCGCCGTGTCAATCCCTTCTTCGCTGCTGGCAGAAGCGGCAGCTTTGCCGGACTTGGTCCAAGCGGCACCGCACGAAGGCACCGACGCCGGTCCAGGGTGGCGGCGGGTAGCATCCAAGGCGTGATCCAACTGGAGCAGATCAGCAAGCGGTACGGCGACATTGCCGCAGTCCAGGTGCTGGACCTCGTGGTTGAGGCCGGCGAGTTGCTCGCGCTGGTCGGCCCCTCGGGCTGCGGCAAGACGACGACGCTGAAGATGATCAATCGGCTGATCGAGCCGGACGCCGGGCGGGTGCTCGTGGACGGGCGGGACACCGCGGCTAGCGACCCGGTGCAACTTCGGCGAGGGGTCGGGTACGTGTTCCAAGGCGTGGGGTTGCTGCCGCACCGGACGGTGGGTCAGAACATCGCGATAGTGCCGGGGTTGCTGGGCTGGGGCAAGCCGCGGACGGCTGAGCGGGTGCGGGAGTTGTTGGTGCTGGTCGGGCTGGAGCCGGGGATGGCGACGCGGCTACCGGCCGAGCTCTCCGGCGGCCAGCGGCAGCGGGTGGGGGTGGCCCGGGCGTTGGCGGCCGAGCCGAAGGTGATGCTGATGGACGAGCCGTTCGGGGCGGTGGACCCGCTGACGCGGGACGATCTGCAGCGGTCGTACCGGCAGCTGCACGACCGGCTGGGGCTGACGACGGTGATGGTGACGCACGACATGACCGAGGCGCTGCTGCTGGCGGACCGAGTGGCGGTGATGCAGGCGGGCCGGATCGTGGCTCAGGGCACGCCGCGGGGGTTGGTCGAGCAGGATCATCAGGACGACGCGGTGGCGCGGCTGCTGGACACGCCGCGTCGGCAGGCGTCGGCGTTGGAGGCGGTGCTGGGTTAGATGCCGCAAAATGCAGTGCCGCTGAAGCGGCACTGCCCGGGGGGCATCACATCAGGCGGCGGGTTGGTTGAGGTCCCCGATGATCCGGTTGACGCTCTGGTGGTCGAACCACACCGGGACACCGCCGGGTGCCAGATACACGGCCACCCCATCGCGGATGACCATAGCCCGGGGGTGGTCGACCTCGAAGCGTTGCTCGTTCATCAGCTCGACCGTGAACGGCCGGAACGGCTGCCGTTCATGAAGGGCTGAAAGAAGTCCGTCAAAATTCTCTGCGGTCATCCGCTCATGATAAACGGGGAGGATCATGCTCGGCGTTAGGGTGGGCTGATGGCTGAGCTGTGGGCGTCGCTGCCGGGGTTTCTCGGGCCGCACGTGCTGTTGGTGGTGGTGTCGATCGGGGTGGCGGTGGTGGTGTCGCTGCCGCTGGCGGTGTTAGCGTTGAACCGCAAGTGGCTGCGCGGGTCGGCCCTGGGGGCGGCATCGCTGGTGCAGACGGTGCCGGGCATCGCGCTGCTGGCCTTGTGCGTGGCGGTGCTGATCGTGATCAAGCGGTCGACCGGAGCGGGCTTTGAGGCGATCGGGCTTTGGCCGACGCTGATCGCGTTGTCGCTGTACGCGGTGCTGCCGGTGTTGCGCAACGCGGTGGTGGGGCTGGAGGGCGTGGACCCGTCGACGGTGGAGGCGGCGCGGGGGCTGGGGATGACGCCGGGGCAGGTGCTCACCCAGGTGCGTCTGCCGCTGGCGGCGCCGGTGATTCTGGCGGGGGTACGAACGGCCACCGTCTGGACCGTGGGCCTGGCGACGCTCAGCACACCGGTGGGCCAGAATTCGCTGGGCAACTACATCTTCACCGGGCTACAGACGTTCAACATTCAGATGGTGGTGTTTGGCTGTTTGTCGGCCGCGGCGCTGGCCATTGCGCTGGACGGGCTGCTGGCGGCGGCGACTTGGGGCATGGCGACGCGGCGGCGATGGGCGGTCGCGGCGGCCGGCGTCGCGCTGGCGTTGGTGCTGGTGGGCGGGCTGGTGCTGTGGATGACCGAGCCGTTCGCGGTCCGGCGCGACACGGTCGGGGGCGGCGTGGTCGAGGAGGGGCCCCGGCGGCAACTGGTGGTGGGCAGCAAGACGTTCGCCGAATCGTTCACGCTCGCCGAGTTGATGCATCGGCGGCTGGACCCGCACTTTGACGTGGACCATCGCACGGGCCTGGGCTCGGCGGTGGCGTTCCAGGCGTTGGCCGCCGGGGAGCTCGACGCGTACGTGGACTACACCGGGACGCTGTGGACCAACGTGCTTGGCCACGATCACTTGCCGCCGCCGGGCACGATGATCTACCCGATGGCCAGCGAGCTGGCCGCCCGCCACGGCATCACCGTCCTGGGCCCGCTGGGCTTCGAGAACGCCTACGCCTTCGCGGTCCGGCCGGAACTCGCGCAGCGGCTCAACGCCACGACGATCAGCGAGTTGGCCCCGCACACCGACCAGCTGAGCATCGGCAGCGACCCGGAGTTCTTCGGCCGGCCCGAGTGGCCGGCGCTGCAGCAGACTTACGGCCTGGCCTTCGCCAACGAGCGGGGGATGCAGAGCGTGCTGATGTACCCCGCCGCGGCCGAGGGCGAGGTCGACGTGATCACCGCCTACACGACCGATGGCGGGATCGCGCGGTACGGGCTGACCGTACTGCCCGACAACGAGCAGGCGCTGCCGCCCTACGACGCGGTGATCCTGCTCAGCAGCGAAGCGGCCGAGGACCCGCGTGTGCTGGCGGCGTTGCGACCGTTGATCCACGCGATGGACCTGGCGATGATGCAGCGGGCCAACGCGATGGTCGACCTGGAGGGCGGCACGCCCACCGAGGCGGCAGCCTGGCTGGACGAGCAGCTGCTGGATGCGGCGACCGGTTCCTCGCCCCCGTGATCAGTCGTCGGACGGCTCGGCCGACTCGGCCGACTCGGCGAGGACCGTGAGGCGGTTGTCCTTCATCTGCGCGAAGCCGCCGGCGATGTGCCACCGCTGCTCGGCCCCGCCGGCAGAGGTTCCAGGGGCGGAGCTTCCGGGGGCGGGTGTGATCCGCATCGGGCCATCGCCCAATTGCGTGAGGATCGGGGCCCGACCGGGCAGGAACCCCATCAGCCCGTCGTGGGCCGGGATGACCACGGACGCGGCCGCCTGGTCGAGCACTTCCCGCTCGGGGGTGATCAGCGTGACCTGCAGGGTGTCGGGCATGGCCGCCAGCATATCGCCCCCCGGAAGGTGATGCCGCCTATCCTTGCGGTTCCGACTTCTGACCCTCGACCCCCGGCCCCCTACTGCGCCCCATGCCCGACAGCCCCGCCACCAAACGCCCCGCCCTCGAAACCGTCGAACCCATCGGCAAACGCGTGCTCATCCGCAAAGACGAGGACAAGAAGACCACCAAGTCCGGCATCCACCTGCCCGACAAAATCGAGATCCCCACCCTCACCGGCCGCATCGTCGCCGTCTCCGCCGAGGTTTCCTCCGACTCGAACTACCCCATCGAACAGTACGACCGCGTCCTGTTCCACCCCAAGGACGGCATCCCCGTCGACTTCGAAGGCGACAACCGCCTGTTCGTCATCCCGGTCGAAAACGTCGTCGCAATGTTTCGGCGGGAGAGCTAAGGAGGCATCGTGACGAAACAGGCGGCTCAGCCTGGGCGGGCCCTCAAGATCCTCGGCGGTGTCTGTGCAGGCCTTGGGATTCTCGTGCCGGTCTTGGTCTACATTCTGAGCAATAACCATCTGGCGGCATTGGCTTCGGCTGAGCGATTACCCAATCAGAGTGCGATGGTCTCCAACGCACTCGTCGTTGTCGGTGCAACCGTCGTGGGGGCGTTGCTCCTGACCGTTAGTGTCACGCTCATCGATTGCGGGTGGTACTTGTCGCTGCATGCGAACCGCGACCCGACAGCACCCTGATGACTGAAGTCACACGATTACTGATCGTGCCCCACCCGCTCGGGCATGACGTGGCCGGCGTCACGCAACGTCTTCTCGCGGGCGGCGAGGTCGAGGTCGGCGTCGACCATCATGTCGGCGAGTTCTTCGAAGCTGACCTTCGGCTTCCAGCCGAGTTGCTTTGTCGCCTTGGCGGGGTCGCCCAGCAGTAGATCGACCTCGGCGGGCCGGTAGTAGCGGGGGTCGATCTCGACGTGGTCTTCGTACTTGAGCCCGACGCGGCCGAAGGCTCGTTCGCAGAACGCGCGGACCGAGTAGGTTTCGCCGGTGGCCACGACGTAGTCGTCGGGTTCGTCCTGCTGGAGCATGAGCCACATCGCCTCGACGTAGTCGCCGGCAAATCCCCAGTCGCGTTTGGCGTCGAGGTTGCCCAGGTACAGCTTGTCCTGCAGGCCGTGCTTGATCCGGCCGACAGCTCGGGTAATCTTTCGCGTCACAAACGTCTCGCCGCGGCGGGGGGATTCGTGGTTGAACAGGATGCCGCACGACGCGTGGAGGTTATAGCTTTCGCGGTAGTTGACCGTGATCCAGTGGGCGTAGAGCTTGGCGACGCCGTAGGGGCTGCGCGGGTAGAACGGCGTCGTCTCGGTCTGCGGGGTCTCGACGACTTTGCCGTACATTTCGCTGGAGCTGGCCTGGTAGTAGCGGACCTGGTAGCCGGACTGGTCCTGCCAGTCGCGGACGGCCTCGAGCAGCTTGAGGGCGCCGGTACCGGTGGCGTCGGCGGTATAGATCGGCTGGTCGAAACTCACGCGGACGTGGGACTGGGCCCCGAGGTTGTACACCTCCGTCGGTTTGACCTGCCGCATGAGCTTGGCCAGGCCGTTGGCGTCGGTGAGATCGCCGTAGTGCAGCCGCAGGGACGGGCCGTCTTCGTGCGGGTCGGCGTAAAGGTGGTCGAGGCGGTCCGTGTTGAAGGTGCTGGCCCGGCGGATCAGGCCGTGGACCTCGTAGCCTTTTTCCAGCAGCAGCTCGGCGAGGTAGGAGCCGTCCTGGCCGGTGATGCCGGTGATGAGGGCGCGTCGTGCGTTGAAGGATGCCATGGCCGGCGAGTTTACGGCGGATGCGCCGGTATTGACTCACGGTCAGTGGGTGAGCACATAGACGACCAGGTTCGCCATGACTTCGCGGGCGTTGCGGATCTCGCTGCCGCCGCAGCAGCAGCAGCCACCGCCGGCGTTGTCGGTGTCGTTGAGACCGGCCGGGGAGAAGATGATCCGCGTGGTCCCGCCCTGCTCGACGGTCCAGAGCTGGGCCTGATGATTGGCCCGGCGGGTCTGCAGGCGGTCGACCTGGAAGAGCGTGGAATAGACCGGGTGGTCAGTCTCGATCGGCTGCATCGCGTCTGGGCCGTACATCTGCTGCACCAGCTCGCGGAAGCTCTCGGCCCAGGCCCGGCTGCTGCAGCCCGCCGAGGCGATGAGCGTGCCGCCGCTGTCGAGATAGGACCGCATCGCCGCGACCTGCGACCCGTCGAGCTCGAAGGCACCCTCGCCGGACATCACAACCATCGGGTGGTCGGCGAGCTCGGGCTGGCCCAGGCGGACCAGGGCGAGGTCTCGGTCGATGTTGATCGGGGTCTGCCGCGCCACGGCGTCCAGGAAAGCTTCGGAGAAGCAGACGGCGGTTTGGCCGTCGCCGTAGACGAGCTTGCCGATGACGACCTCGCCCGGCTCGGCGGGGGCCGGCTGGGCCGTGGCACCGGGCGTAAGGGCGAGCATCAAGCACAGCGTGACGAGCACGAGCTTGGCACGGCGGTGACGGGTCGTCATGGGGAGGCTCCGGTCGGCGGGTCGGACGGTGGGGCATCCCGGGGGAGGTCCGGGGGGGCTGCCAGGGGGACATCCGGGGGGGCATCCGGGGGGGCGGTGCCGTCGGATGCGAGTGCGTCGAAGTAGGCGGCCACCCAGTCACGGTAGGCCGGGGGGGTCCGCTGCAGTGCGGCGGACCGGCGGGCGACGGGGTCGATGCCCTGAGTCGTCGTGTCGGTCGGCGGGTCGGCCAGCGGCAGCGGGCGATCGGGCGTCGGGGTTTCGCCGGCCTCGGCGGTTTGTCCGTCGGGTGCACCCCCGCCCGGGCCGTCGTTCCCGGTGGCCTGGTTGGCGACGCGGGCGGCGAGGGCCGCGAGCTGCTGCGTCGCGTCGGCGGCGGCCTGGGCGGTCGGACCCGGGTCGATCGGGGCCTGGGTCGAAGGCCCGCTGGGCATCTGCCGCAGTGGCAGCGACTGCAGCGCCGACAGCAAGTCGCGGAGATCACCCGCCTCTGCGTCGGTCTGGAGGGTAAGCAGGTGGTTTTCGAGCGTCTGGGCGGCGGCGTTGAACGCCTCGATCGAGTCCCGCAGGTCTTGCTCGGCTCGCGCTTCCGCGGAGAGGCCTCGGGCATCCTGCGACGCCGCGGCGGCTCGTTGCACATCACGAGCGGCCAGCTCCAGCATCTGCAGCGCCGCGGCCAAGGCCGCCCGCCACGGGCCGTCGGGGATCGCGAACGCCGGGCGTTCGGGCGCTGTGCTGTCAGGTGAGGGGGCATCCGGGGCGACGGCCTGCGAGCTGTCCGCAGGGTCGTGTGGCTCGGGAGCGTCCTCACGTGAGGTCGGGGCACTTGTGGTTTGGTCCTCCGGCCTCAAAGACAACCAGTTGGAGCGGGCCCGTCCCTCGACCGCGACCACCCGCACCCGCGCAGGCTCGGCCGGCCGGGCCACCTCCAGCGACCACTGTCCGGGCCCGACCGCGACCCACGGCGATGCGGCGTGCACCTCGTCTCCGACCAGACGCAGCCCGGTCGGCATCAGGCCGCTCGCCAGCACTTCCAGTTGAGGCGGATCGCCGGCCGACCGGTCCGCCTCCGCCTCACGCAGCTCCAGCCGAGTCAAGCTCACCGGGCTCACGTCCAACCAAGGCGCCAGCACCCGCGGCACCGACCGGCTGATGACCTGCGGCTGCAACGCCACCGCCGCCGCGCAGAGCGTGCACAAGCCCCACCAACCGGCCGCCGCGGGACCTCGCCACCGCCGGGTTGGCCTTGGCCCACCGCCGGACTCTGCAGGTTGAGCTGTCGTCTCGCGTGACTCGGCCCGCGCTGTCAGGGCGGTGGTGAGCGGATCACGTGCTGCATCCACCCACCGATTACCGGCTTCACCACTTCGACCCCGCCACCGCGTGATCAGCGTCAATCCCAGCACCCACACCCCCAAGGCCAGGCCCGCCCACCGCGCCGCCTCCGGCAGCACCAGCGCGGCATCCAGCACCACCCAAACCAACCCCGCCGCCGCCGCGATGAGCAGGGCCACGTGCTTTAGACCACTTCGCCGCCGCTTCACCGCAGCCCCCCCGCCCGCCGCACGAGCCACTCGCCGCCAAAGCCCAACAACACCGCCGCCAGCACCCAGGCGTGTCGCCACGCCGGCTCGCGTTGCACCGGCGGCTCGTCGGCTGGCTGCCGCGCCGTACGCACCGCGGCCAGGTGCTCTTCAAGTGCCGACCAGTCATCCACCCGCATCACCGCCCCGCCGCTCGCCTCGGCGATTGCCCGCACAATGTCCGGCCGAGGTCGCACGTCGTGCCGCTCCCCGCCGGGCTGCCTGACCGCCAGCCGCAGCCGCTCGCCACCTTCGCCGACCAGTTCCGGCCGACCCGGCGTCTCCAGCCGCGCCTCGTACAGCCCGGCTTGCTGTGGCTCGAACACCGCCAGCCCATCGCCCGATCCGCTGCGACTGACCGCCAACTCTTCGTACGCCCCGTCGGGCGCTTCAACGGTGAGCCGCAGCGGCAGGTCCGCCTCGGCGTATCGGCTGAGCACCCGCAGCGGCATACTGTCGCCGACCTCCATCGACAGCCGATCCGCACGAAGCGTCACCCGCTGTCCCGGAAGAAACTCTCCGCCGTGGGCCAGCCATTGCACCACCCGCGTCCACCACGCGGCGTACGGCAAGGTCCCCGCCGGCCCCGCCAGCGCTTCCCGCCGGCCCCAACGCCACAGCTGTTCGCCCAGCACCGCCATCACGCGGCCCCGTCCAACCTGCATCGTCACGACCGCCGGCGTGCTCGCCGACAGGTCCGATCCCGCCGCCCCATCGCTTGGACCGTCCTGGGCTTGTTGGGCCAGCACCAGCGTCGCCGCCCGCAGCCCCTCGACCCGGCTGAGCATCTGAAGCCCCGCCCCGCTGTGCTCGAACCAGGCCCCGCCCAGCCCGACCCGCTGCGCGTCATCGCTCGCCGCCAGCCGCAGACGCCGCAGCTGCGACTCGCCCCACGCCACCGGGTCCAGCGGTTCGAGGGCCGCCGCCACCGCCCCGGCCCGCCCCGCCCCGCCGCGGGCTTGGG
>CAZVBW010000041.1:0-35907 GCA_964625505.1 uncultured Phycisphaeraceae bacterium | reverse complement strand
GGGCGGGCAGGCTGGATGCCGCGCCGCCGTCGAGCAGCTCGACATCGACGTCGTAGGCGGTGCCGTTGACCGTGATGCGCATCTTCATAGACGGAGCTTCCGGGGTTGTTGGGTGGTGGGTCGGTGGCTGGTCAGCAGCGCTCGGCGGCCGGCGGCCTGCCAGTCGTCGCCGCTGCGCTTGAAGCGGACGAGGCGGACGGTCTGCGGGCTTCGTCCCAGGGCCGCGGCGGCGGCCGCGGCGAGCACCGCGACAAGCTCGCCGGGGTCCGACTGCGGCGAAGCGGGCGTGGACGACGCGGGACCTGGCGACGCCGGGCCGACTCCCGCGGCGGGCGGTTCCGGACGCTGCTGGCGTTGGCCGCTGGCGAGCTTGAGGACCTGCACCGCCATGGCCAGGACCACCAGCGACGTGAAGACCACGGCCATGCCCACGAGGGTCAGCACCAGCGACAGCGTGGTCTCGGATTGGGCCAGCAGTGTCATGGTCGGCGGGTGGTCGGTCGTGGTGCGGGTGAGTAGGTGAAGGGCCGGGGGCTAAAGCGGGATCAGGCCGTGCTTCTTCTCGGGCCGGTGGTCGCGTTTGCTGGCGAGCACCTCCAGGGCGTTGGCGATGTACCCGCGGGTCCGGGCCGGTTCGATCACGTCGTCCACCATCCGGCGGGCCGCGGCGACGTACGGCGTGCTGAACGTGCTGCGGTATTTCTCGATCAGCTCGGCCTTCTTGGCATCCGGGTCCTCGGCGGCGGCGATCTCACGGCGGAAGACCACGCCCGCCGCGCCCTCGGCGCCCATTACCGCGATCTCCGCGGTCGGCCAGGCCACGCAGCGGTCCGTGCCCAGGTCCTTGCCCGACATCGCGAGGTACGCCCCACCGTACGCCTTGCGGAGGATCACCGACACTTTCGGCACCGTCGCCGCGGAGTACACGAACAGCATCTTCGCCCCGTGGCGGATGATCCCGCCGTACTCCTGCTGCACCCCGGGCATAAACCCGGGCACGTCCACCAGCGTCACCAGCGGGATGTTGAACGCGTTGCAGAAGCGGATGAACCGCGAGCTCTTGTCGCTGCTGTCGATGTCCAGGCAACCGGCCATATGCATCGGCTGGTTCGCGATGATGCCGACGGTCCGGCCGTTGATCCGGCCGAACGCGATAATGATGTTCTTGGCGAAGGTCGCGAGGACCTCGAGGTACTCGCCCTTGTCCACGACCCGCCGCAACACCTCGAGCATGTCGTACGGCTGCTTCGGGTTGTCCGGGATGATGTCGTTGAGCGACGGGTCCGGCCCCAGGTCGCTGGCCGGCTCGTGCAGCGGCGGCTCTTCGGTGTTGTTGCTGGGCAGGTACGACAGCAGCTGCTGACAGATCCGAGCGGCGTCGGCGTCGTCTTCGGCGATGAAGTGCGCCACGCCCGAGTAGGTCATCTGCGCTTCGGGGCCGCCGAGCTGTTCGGCGGTGACCTGCTCACCGGTGACCTGCTTGATCACGCCGGGGCCGGTGATGAACATCTGGGCCCGCTTGGTCTGGATGATGAAGTCGGTCAGGGCCGGGCTGTACGCCGCACCGCCGGCACACGGCCCGCAGATCAGGCTGACCTGCGGCACCAGACCCGAGAGCAGGGTGTTGTGGTAGAAGATCCGGCCGTAACCCGCGAGGGCGTCGATCCCTTCCTGCACGCGGGCACCGCCCGAATCGTTGACGAACACGAAGGGCGAGCCGGTCTTGATGGATGCGTCCATCATCGCGACGATCTTGTCGCAGTGGACCTCGCCCGCCGCGCCGCCGAGCGTGGTGAAGTCCTGGCTCGCGACGTGCACCAGTCGGCCGCCGATCGCGCCGCTGCCGGTGACGACGCCGTCGGCCGGGGCGTCCTTCTTGTCCATGCCGAACAGCGAGCAGTGGTGCTTCGCAAACGCCCCCTGCTCATTGAAGCTCCCGTCGTCGAGCAGCGTGCTGAGCCGCTCGCGGGCGGTGAGCTTGCCCTGCTCGTGTTGCTTATCGATGCGGGCTTGGCCGCCCATCGACTCGACGGCATCGCGGCGCTGCCGCAACTCGGCGATGCGGTCGGCCATCGACATCTGAGTTCGCTGCGTCGGCTCGGGCATGGCGGTCAGTGGTCCTTGGGCTCGCAGAGTTCGGTCAGCACACCGCCGCTGGCCTTGGGGTGCAGGAAGGCGATCTGCGTGTGGTGAGCCCCCTGCCGGGGCGTCTGGTCGATCAGCCGGACCCCGTCGGCCTTCAACGCATCGAGCCGCTGCTGAAGGTCGGCCACCGTGTAGGCCACGTGGTGCAGCCCCTCGCCACGCTTTTCCAGAAACGCGGCGACCGGCGAGTCGGCCGACGTGGGCTCGAGCAGCTCCAGCCGCACCTCGTGACCCGGCGCCCCGATGAGGAAAAAGCCCACCTTCACCTTCTGGTCCGCCACCTCTTCGATGCTCTCGAAGCGGGCCCCGAGCGTCTGCTCGTAGAAAGTTCGGTGCGCAGCAATATCACGTACGGCGATGCCGATGTGGTTGATGGCCTTGGCTTCAATCATGGTGACCTTCCCGTCAGGTCCAACCCGCCGGTCGACGGGGACGCCCACCATAGCGATCTTCCGCAACCCTGCACGGCCGCCCCGATCGCACTACGCTGGAGCCCGTCGGCGGCCGCCGGCCGCCACCCCTTCGCCCCCTTTTCGGCCGCGCCATGACCACCCTCATCGATACGTCGCTCCGTGACGGTCACCAGTCCCTGCTGGCCACCCGCATGTCCACCGAGCAGTGCCTCCGGGTCCTGCCGATGCTCGCCGACGCCGGCTACGACATCCTCGAACTCTGGGGCGGTGCCACGCTGGATTCCGCGCTGAGATTCACCGGGGACAACCCGTTTGACCGACTCGAAAAATTCACCGCCGAGTTGGATAAAGCCGGGCGGCCGATCCAGGTCCGATCGCTCTGCCGCGGGCAGAACCTGTTCGGCTACGCGCCTTACCCGGACAACGTGGTCGTCGGGTTCCTCCGGGAGGCGGTCCGCACCGCCACGACCTCCAACATCACGCACCGCATGCGGGTGTTCGACGCGCTGAACGACCACCGCAATCTCATCACCGCGGTGATGGCGACCAAGACATTCGACGGCCACGCCGAGGCCGCGATCAGCTACACCACATCGCCGGTCCACGACACCGACCACTTTCTCCGATTCGCTAAGAATGCCCTGGATTGGGGCGCCGATTCGCTGGCCATCAAGGACATGGCTGGCCTGCTGCACCCGGCCGACGCCTGGGAACTCATCGAGGCGCTCAACCGTGAGTTCCCCGGCAAGTACGTCACGCTGCACAGCCACGACACCAACGGGCTGGCCGTGGCAAGCTATGTCGTCGGCTTGATGGCAGGTGTCGACGCGCTGGACACGGGGTACGGCCCGATGGCCGGCGCGACCGCCCAGCCGCCCGCCGAGCTCATCCGTTTCTTCGCCGACGCGTTGGGCGTGGACCTGGGCATCGACTTTGCGAATGCCGAAGCTATCGATCGTGAGCTCCGACAAATCCGTTCGGAACTTAAGGAAGTGGACAAAAATCCGGACCACTTTGGCGGGCCTTGGCCCACGTCGCCGACCGACGAGATGAAGGCCGCGATCGGCGAGGCGATCGAGCTGCTGCAGAGCCGCGACCGTGACCAATGCACCCGGGCCTGCGACGTCATCGAGCAGCGGATCATGGAGCCGATGGGCTACCCCGCGGTCGACAAGAGTCAGCTGGAGTCGCAAATCCCGGGGGGGATGCTGTCCAACCTCTACAACCAACTCAAGGAGCAGGACAAACTCGACCTGATGCCCGCGGTGCAGGAGGAGATCCCGCGGGTCCGGGCGGCGGCGGGTTACGTGCCGCTGGTGACGCCCAGCAGCCAGATCGTCGGCACCCAAGCCACATTCAACGTGATGCAGGGCAAGCCGTACGCGTTCGTCAGCGAGCCGTTCCGTGACATGCTGATGGGCAAGTACGGCCAGACACCCGGGCCCATCGATCCCGAGGTGCTGCAGCAGGTTTCGCGCGGCGAGCAGCCCTTCACCGGTCGGCCGGCGGACCAGCTGGATGATGTGGACCTCGAGGCGGTGTACAAGAAGCACGGCGAGCTGATCCGCAGCGAAGCCGACCTGCTGCTGCTGCTGCTGTTCCCGGCCCCGGCGGAGAAGTTTTTGAAGGCTCGTTCGTAGCGGCGGCCCCGCAGACGAGGGGCACTGTCGGGTCACCCGCCGGCATCAAACGCCGCGAGTAAGCGGTCCGCCGCCGCGGTGGCCGGCAGTTCGCCCGCCTGCACCCGAGCCTCGACCTCCCGTGCGACCACCCGCACGGCAGCATCGTCCCGCAGCAGACGACGTAGCCGTTCGTCCACCTGGGACCACATCCACCGCAGGGCCTGATCCCGCCGCCGATCCTCAAGCGATCCGTCACCGGCGAGCAGGTCGCGGTACTGGGCGACCTGCTGCCACAGCCCGTCAAGCCCAAGGCCCGTCTGCGCCGAGCAGGTCAACACCGGCGTCGCCCAGTCCGGGTGACGCCGCTGCATGCACCGCAGGGCGTTGCGGTAATCACTTGCCGCACGTCGGGCCGCGTCCACCCGGTCGCCGTCGGCCTTGTTGATCGCGATCACATCCGCCAATTCGACCAGCCCCCGCTTGATGCCCTGCAACTCATCGCCAGCGCCGGGCAGCATCAACGCAAGAAACACGTCGGTCATCTCCGCGACAACGGTCTCGGACTGGCCGACCCCGACGGTCTCAACGACGATCAGGTCAAAGCCCGCCGCCTCGCACAGCAGCATGGTCTCGCGGGTGCGGGACGCGACGCCGCCCAGCGTGGTCCCCGCCGGCGACGGGCGGACAAAGGCATCGGGGCACCGGCCGAGCTTGGCCATCCGGGTCTTGTCGCCGAGGATCGAACCGCCGGTGACGCTCGATGAAGGATCGACGGCGAGCACCGCGACCCGCTGCCCCGCGTCGACCCGCTGCATCGCGAAGCGGTCGATGAACGTGGACTTGCCCACGCCCGGCACGCCGGTGATCCCCAGCCGCAGCGCCCCGCCGGTCCGTGGCATCAGTTGCGTCAGCACCTCCCGGGCCAGCCGCTGGTGCTCGGCGTTCGTCGACTCAATCAGCGTGATGGTCCGGGCCAGCAACGCTCGATTGCCAGACGCGACGCCATCGACGTAGTCCTGCACCTCGAGCCGCCGACGCGGCGGGCTTACCCGCGTCGACGCGGCCGACCCCGCAGCCTGTGCCGGCGCGACCGACAGATGACTCCGCTCGGGCGGCAGGTCGGCTTGGTGCTCGAGGTCGGGCACTAGGAAAGCAGCCTCCTGTGATGGGTGAAGTTGATGACGTCGATGTTCTCTTCAAGCAGCATCAGGTAGAGTGCAACATCGTCGGTTAGCACCAAGTGATGTCCCGCCGCAGCAAGTCGAATGGCAACGTCCGTGATGCCGACCCGGACGTAAGCTCGGTGTATCACGATGGAATCCGCTGATGTCGTGACTTCCTCAGCCAACGCGACATAGTCAGCAAGCCGCTCACGGAGACGAATCCGCCTTGGAACGTCCGTCTGACTAAGCAGATTGGAAGTCTCTGCGAGGATGTGTGGCGTGGTCGCCAGAGCGGTGAAGTGCCGAAGGAGAGCTTCGAGCGCCGTGTAATCCTCCGGCGTGTACTGCCGTGTCCGCCGATGCTTTTCCAACCAGTTCGGGTCAACGTCGCCGACAATAAGCAGCAAGAGCAAGTTCGTATCGATGATCGCGGATCGGATGGTCGCCCTCACGATTACGCCGCGACCGTGTGAATCGCGTGCAGCTTGACTTGCAGCACTTCACCAGAGTTAGCATCTACACTGACCACCCTATAGACACGCTCAAACCGCGGGTGCATCTGCTCCGCAAGCCGCTGGAGAGTCGGAAGTACAATCCCGGCCGCTTGTGACTCTCGCAAAAAGCTGAGAGTCACCTTCCAAACGCGATCAGATCCATCAAGATCGGGTGCCTCGATTTCCTCGACCTGTAGGTCCTTCAACTCCGGTTGACCGATCATCTGTGGGAGGAATTCGACCGCATGTCGGACCGCTTCGCGTACATCAAGCATCGGTAACTCCCTTACGCTTAGCGACATCTACGAGTTCGATTCTACCGCATTCCCGTGCCCCAGCCGCTCGCCGAGCGTGTCCAGGACGGTCATGGCGGCCTGGGGGATCACGGTGCCGGGGCCGAAGATCGCGGCGGCCCCGGCGTCCTGCAGGGCTTCGTAGTCCTGCGGCGGGATGACGCCGCCGACGACGATCATGATGTCCTCGCGGCCGTGCCCGGCCAGGGCGTCGCGAACCTGTGGCACGAGCGTCAGGTGCCCCGCCGCCAGCGACGACACGGCGAGCACGTGCACGTCGTTCTCGACCGCCTGCCGGGCGGCTTCCTCGGGCGTCTGGAACAGCGGGCCGATGTCCACGTCAAAGCCCATGTCAGCGTAGGCGGTGGCGACGACCTTCTGGCCGCGGTCGTGGCCGTCCTGGCCAAGCTTGGCGATGTAGATCCGGGGCCGGCGGCCCTCCAGCGCCTCGAACGCGGCGATCTTCTGCTTGACCTGTTGCATCGGGCTGTCCTCTCCCTTGGCGACCAGCTCGGCCTCGCCGGCGTAGACGCCGCGGATCGTGCGGACGTCCGCCTCGTGCCGGCCGTAGGTCTTCTCCAGCGCGTCGCTGATCTCGCCGACCGTCGCCATGGCCCGCGCCGCGTCGACGGCCAGCTCCAGCAGATTCGCCGACTTCTCGCCGGTCGCGTTGGTGAGCGCCTGGAGCTTCTGCTGCACCGCCTGTTCGTCGCGCTCTTCCCGGAGTTCCTTCAGCGACGCCACCTGACTTTCCCGCACGGCGGTATTGTCCACCTTCAATACATCCACCGGGTCTTCTTTGGCCATCCGGTACTTGTTGACACCCACGACGGTTTGGGCCCCCGAGTCGATCCGGGCCTGCGTCCGGGCGGCCGCCTCTTCGATGCGGCTCTTGGGGATGCCCGCCTCGATGGCCTTGGCCATGCCGCCGGCCTGCTCGACCTCCTGGATGTGGTCCCAGGCTTTGCGGGCCAGCCGGTCGGTGAGCCATTCCACGTAGTAACTGCCGCCCCACGGGTCGACGGTCTTGCAGGTGTCGGTTTCCTGCTGGAGGAACAGCTGTGTGTTGCGGGCGATCCGGGCCGAGAAGTCGGTCGGCAGGGCGAGGGCTTCGTCCAGCGCGTTGGTGTGCAGCGACTGGGTGTGGCCCTGGGTGGCGGCCATCGCTTCGATGCAGGTGCGGACGACGTTGTTGTAGACGTCCTGAGCGGTGAGCGACCAGCCGGAGGTCTGGCTGTGGGTCCGCAGGGACATGCTCTTGGGGTTCTGCGGGTTGAACTGCTTGACGAGCTTGGCCCACAGCAGGCGGGCGGCCCGGAGCTTGGCGACCTCCATGAAGAAGTTCATCCCGATCGCCCAGAAGAACGACAGGCGGGGGGCGAACTGGTCGACGCTCAGGCCGGTGTCGATCCCGGTGCGGATGTAGTTCAGCCCGTCGGCGAGGGTGTAGGCGAGCTCGAGGTCGCAGGTCGCGCCGGCTTCCTGCATGTGGTAGCCGGAGATGGAGATCGAGTTGAACCGCGGCATGTTGGCCGAGGTGTAGCTGAAGATGTCCGCAATGATCCGCATCGAAGGTTCGGGTGGGTAGATGTATGTATTGCGGACCATGAACTCCTTGAGGATGTCGTTCTGGATCGTGCCGCTGAGCTGTTGGGGCTTCACGCCCTGTTCCTCGGCGGCGACGATATAGAGCGCCATCACGGGCAGCACGGCCCCGTTCATGGTCATCGAGACGGACATCTGGTCCAGCGGGATCCCGTCGAAGAGGGTCCGCATGTCGTAGATCGAGTCGATGGCGACGCCGGCCATCCCGACATCGCCGACCACGCGGGGATTGTCGCTGTCGTAGCCCCGGTGGGTCGCCAGGTCGAAGGCGATGGACAGGCCCTTCTGGCCGGCCTGGAGGTTGCGTTTGTAAAACGCGTTGGACTCGGTGGCGGTGGAAAAGCCCGCGTACTGGCGGACGGTCCAAGGCCGCATGACGTACATGGTCGAGTAGGGCCCGCGGAGGAACGGCGGCAGGCCAGGCATGGTCTGGAGGTGGTCCACGCCATCGAGATCCTCGGCCGAGAACAGCGGCGGGACGGGGATCTGCTCGGGCGTCATCCAGCGGGCGTGATCCACGTCGTACCCGAGATCCGCTTCGGCGGCGGCGTTCCAGTCGGCGCGCGTGGCGCGGCCGGCGGCAGGGGTCGGGGCGTCCAGGTCGGCGAAGCTTGGGAGGGTCATGAGCGGGCTCGTTCGCGGGAGCTTGGAATGTGTGCCGGGGCGGTCGAGTAACGGTGGGTCGCGGCGGTTGGTTCGCTAATCGGTGTGGATGACGCCGAGGCGGGCCATGAGGTCGCGGAGGGTTTGCAGGACGTTGCACTTCATAAAGATGAAGCGGTCGACACCGGCTTCGCGGTACGCCTGCTCCTGATCGCCCGGGGCTCCGGCGAGAATGACCTGCTCGGCGCCGGCTCGCTTGAGTGCGGCGGCGACGGGCCCGGCGGCATCGGCGTAGAGCTTGTCCGACGAGCAGATGCAGGCCACGCGGGCCTCGGACGCAGCGAAGGCACCGACGGCGGCCTCGGCCATGGCGTCCGGGTCGCCGGTCAACGCGTCGCTGGAGACGGCTTCGATGCCGCCGGCCTCGAAGAGGTTGCGGCTGTACGCGTTGCGGGCGGTGTGCTGGGCGACCGGGCCCAGGTTGATCAGGGCGATGCGGGGGCGCTGGCCGGTGAGCTGGGCGAAGTGGTCCGACGCATCGCGGAGCTCTTCGAACGGCTCGGCGTAGGGGTGCGGCGAGATCGGGGCTTGAGCAATCGGGTCCATGTCACGGAAGATCGCGCCGCAGAGCTGGCCCACGGTCGCCCCGGCCTCGGCGGCGGCGACGGCGTGAGCCGTGACCATCCCGGGGTCGTCGGTCGGGTCGCCGATGGCGCTGGCGAGGGCGTCCAGTTCGCCGGTCACATCGCGGGTGGCGGCGTCGCGGTGCTGACCTTTGAGTCGCTTGGCGGCCTGCTGCAGCAGGCTGTCGACGTCAGCAGTGCGACGCTCGACGGGCGCTTCGCCCAGGTTGGGGAACTCGCTCACGCCGGTGACCGCATCGCGGCGGCTGGAGATGCGGTCCAGCCGCTTGCCGAAGGCCGATTCGATCTGCGAGCTGATCCAGCCGCTTTGCAGGGCGACGGGCATGCCGCCGCGGGACTCGATCTCCTGGAAGATCGGCCAGGCCGTCTCACACAGATCGTCCGTGAGTGATTCGACCATCCACGAGCCGCCGGCCGGGTCGACCACGCGGCCGGCGTGGGATTCTTCGGCGAGGATGGCGTGCGTGTTGCGGGCGATCCGTCGGCTGAAGGCGTCGGGCAGCCCGATGGCCTTGTCGAACGGTTCGCAGGTGATGACCTGTGCCCCGCCGATCGCGGC
This sequence comes from uncultured Phycisphaeraceae bacterium, assembly GCA_964625505.1. Taxonomy (GTDB): domain Bacteria; phylum Planctomycetota; class Phycisphaerae; order Phycisphaerales; family Phycisphaeraceae; genus CAZVBW01. The sequence continues at coordinate 26,366 of CAZVBW010000041.1, read as the reverse complement.
GGCGAAGCAGCAGACGGTGTCGCGGAGCATGTTGACGTAGGGGTCGCGCTGGGTGAGCACGCGTTTGGACGGGCGGACGTGCATCTTCAGGCCGGTGGCGGCGCGGTCGGCGTCGATGCCGCAGTGGCCGGCGATGTGGCTCCAGAGCCGGCGGGCGGCGCGGAGCTTGGCGACGGCGAGGAACAGGTTGGTCCCCACGCCGTAGCTGAACAGCAGCTGGGCGGAGGCGGCCTCGGCGGAGAGGCCCGCGTCGGTCATGGCCCGCAGGTAGGTCACGGCCGTGGCCATCGAGAAGGCCAGGTCCTGGGCGGCGGTGGCCCCGGCGTGGTGGTACGGGGCCGAGCCGACGCGGACGGCGGTGAACCCGGGCAGGTTGTGATCGGTCCACACGGCGAGGTCCCCGGTGAGCCGCAGGGCGTCGTCGATCGGGCACGGGTACTCGCCACGGCGAGCGAGCACGGCCAGCGGGTCGGCGTTGAGGGCGCCCTTGGCCTCGTGCAGCGCGACGCCGCGGCGACGCAGCAGCGCGACGAGCTGGGCGGCGGCGGCGGTGACTCCCGCGCCGGCTTCGAGCCCGATGCCCGCGATGTCCAGGTGCACGCCGTCGAGCAGGGCGTCCCAGTCGTCGACGTGGTCGAGCATGAGCCCGTCACGGCCGGCGAGCTCGGAGGCGGCGGGGTCGTCCGAATCCATGCCGAAGCGGGACGCGGCGTCGAGGCGCAGCTGCAGCGAGGTCACGCCGCCGGCCAGATCCTCGAGGATCAGCTTGTTGCTGCGGGCGGCGTCCGGGTCGGCGTGTTCCTGCCGGACATCCCAGCCGTGCAGGGCGGTGGCCAGCGGGCTGATGCCGCGGGTGGTCGGGTCGAAGCCGGGGAAGCCCGACGGATCGCCGTCGGCGGGCCAGTCCTGCTGGGTATACAGCGGCTGGACCTCAATGCCCTCGAAGGTCCGGCTGATGAGTTTCTTCTCGAACGGGGCACCCTTGAGGTCCTTGTCCACGACCTGCCGCCACTGCTCGTACGAGACGGGCGGGAAGTCGTTCAACAGGTCGAGTGTCTGGCTAGACATCGGGTTCTCCTTGCGGGGCCGTCCAAGCTACAGCTTTTGCCGATCGCTGCTGCGGCAGCCGGTCGAGGCCTCGGAGATGGAGGCCGCGGTCACGGCGGACGCGGTTGCTTTACGATGTGTCGATGCCCGTCAAACCGCTTGAGTCGCTGCGTCTGGCCCACGACCTGGCCGAGGCTGCGCTGGCCGATCGACCGCTTGACCCGGCACAGGCTCAAGCCTTGTTGGTCGACGGTGAGAGCGCCGTGATCGAGCTGCCGGCCCTGGTGTCGGCGGCGTACGCGGTGCGGCGTGAGCACTTCGGCGATGCGGTGCGGGTGCACGTGCTCAACAACGCACAGAACGGGCACTGCCCGGAAGACTGTGCGTATTGCACGCAAGCCAAGACCAGCGATGCGGACATCAACCCGTACCCGCTCAAGAGCCAGGACGAGATGCTTGCCGAGGCGCGTGCGGCCAAGGACGCCGGCGCCCACCGGTACTGCATGGTCTTCGCCGGTCGGGGCCCGTCGGGTTCGCGGACCGCGAAGCTGGCCGAGGCGGTCAAGCGGATCAAGGCCGAGGTGGGCATCGAGGTCTGCGTGTCGGCCGGGCTGCTGGACGGGGACAAGGCCGACGTGCTCGCCGAGGCCGGGGTCGATCGGTACAACCACAACCTCAATACCTCGGCCCGCAACTACGCGACGATCTGCTCGACGCACACCTACGACGACCGCAAGGACACGCTGGCCGCGGCCCGCGGCGCGGGCATCTCGCTGTGCTCGGGGTTGATCGTCGGGATGGGTGAGACGCGGGCCGAGCTGGTCGAGCTGGGCCGTACGCTGCACGAGCTGCAGGCCGAGTCGATCCCGGTGAACTTTCTGCTGCCGTTCGAGGGCAACCGGATGAACCGGCCGGTCGACCTGACGCCGCGCTACTGCCTGCGGGTGTTGTGCCTGTTTCGGCTGATGTGCCCGCGGGCGGAGGTGCGGGTCGCGGCGGGGCGGGAACACCACCTGCGGAGCCTGGAGCCGGTGGCGCTGCAGCCGGCCAACTCACTGTTCCTGGGTGGCTACCTCAACGCCCGCGGGGCAGAGGCGCAGCGCCTCTACGGGATGCTCGCCGACAGCGGCTTCACGCTCGACGCCGACGCCGAACTGACGCGGCTGATGCAGGAGACCGCTCAAGTCGCCACGGAGGCGAATGGCTCGGCGGTGCCGCTGACCTGCGGTGCCGCGCAGCCGCAGATCAAGAGCCGCGAGGAGTTGCGGCCGTGCCACGAAACCTCACGCGCTGCCGAGGTGGTGGCGTAGGTTGGGAATCAGAAGGAGAACTTAGATGGCAGAGAAGGTAAGACGGAAGCTGACGCCGATCGGGATGATCATCATGGCGGCGTGTCTCTTGGCCGCGCTGGGCTTGGCGTTTTTCATCAAGGGGATGCTCGGGATGGACGGCGTCATCTGGTCGGCCGTCTTCGGCGGCATCGGCGGGGGCGTGGGGGCCGGCGTCGGTGTGCTGGTGGCTCAAGCCACGGGGCACAATCCGCCGGTGGTCGCGGAATAGCCGGCGGCACCGGGCGGTTGAGCGGGTTTAGGATCGCACGATGCACCTTGTCCGCCTGTTGTTGAGTCTCGCGCTGTGGGCCGGCGCGGTCGCGGTTGGTTTGCCGGCATTGGCCGACGAGCCGCCGCAGGCCACGGAGGCGAGCGACGCGTTCATGGACAGCCGCAGCCGGGTCGGCGTGTCGCTGCACCTGAGCCAGCAGGCGGTCGCGCCCGGCGGCGACGCGGTGGTGGCGGTGGTGCTGGACCACGAGCCGAGTTGGCACATCCACACGCAGGCGCCGCTGGAGGTGCCCGAGCAGCTGGGGCGTGCCGAGGACTACGTGGCGACGGCGGTTGAGCCGGACGTGGCCGAGGGTTCACCGCTCGCGGTGCACGATGGGCATGTGCAGTGGCCCGAGCCGCACGACATCCAGTGGGCGCTGTTTGAAGAGCCCGTGGCGTACTCGGTTTTCGACGGGCGGGCGGTGGTGTACGTGCCGTTCAGTGTGGCGGACGATGCGGCTCCCGGCAGCTACCCGCTGACGCTGCGGGTGACGTTTCAGGCGTGCGATGACACGACGTGTCTGCGGCCGACGATGGCCCAGCCGTACCGTGTGGCGGTCCGCGTGGCGTCGCCCGAGGAGCTCGCGACGCTCGGCGACAACCAGGCGGACGAGCCGGAGCTGTTCGAAGACTTTGACCCGGCGGTCTGGGAAACGATCTACGACGGCGGGTCGGACGCCGGGGCCGAGCGGGTGGGGTTCGACCTGTTCGGCTGGTCGTTCGAGGTTCGGGCGGACGGGGCGTACCTGGTGCTGCTGCTGGGCGTGGCGTCGCTGGGCGGGTTTTTGCTGAACCTGACGCCGTGCGTGCTGCCGGTGATCCCCCTGAAGGTGATGGCCCTGAGCCAGTCGGCGGGCTCTCGGCTGCGGACGCTCGCGCTGGGCATCGCGATGTGCGGCGGGATCGTCGGCTTCTGGCTAGCACTCGGCGGGGCGGTGGCGTTTGTCAGCGGGTTCGACGCGATTAACGAGCTGTTTCAGCGGCCGTGGTTCACGGTCGGCGTGGGTGTGATCATCGCGGTGCTGGCGGTTGGGATGAGCGGGCTGTTTGCGCTTCGGCTGCCGGCGGCGGTGACGCGGATCAACCCGGGGCACGACTCGGTCGTTGGCTCGGCGGGCTTTGGCGTGATGACGGCGGTGCTGGGCACGCCGTGCACGGCACCGTTCATGGGCGCGGCGGCGGCGTGGTCGACCCAGCAGCCGCCGGCGATCACGCTGCTGACGTTCCTGGCGATTGGGGCGGGGATGGCGGTGCCGTACCTGGTGCTGGCGGGTGCTCCGGAGCTCACGGCGAAGGTGCCGCGGACCGGGCCGGGCAGCGAGCTGGTCAAGCAGGTGATGGGGCTGCTGATGCTGGCGGCGGCGGCGTACTTCATTGGCGTGGGAGTCAGCGGGCTGATGCACGACCCGCCGGGGCCGCCGGCGACGGGCTACTGGTGGGTCGTGGCGGGGTTCGTGGCCGCGGCGGGGCTGTGGCTGGGGCTGCGGGGGTTGCAGCAGGTGCGGCTGCCGGTGGGGCGGGTGGCGGCGGTGGTGGCCGGGGTGAGCCTGGTGGGTGCGGCGGCGTGGGCGGGCCCGGCGCTGACGGACGAGGGGCCGATCGACTGGGTGTACTACACGCCGCAGCGGCTGGCGTCGTCGCTGGAGGCGGGGGACGTGGTGGTGCTGGAATTCACCGCCGAGTGGTGCCTGAACTGCAAGGCGTTGGAGCAGCGGGTGCTGCACCAGGACCGGGTGGCGGACCTGAGCCGGGCCGACGGCGTGACGTTTATGAAGGTCGACCTGACCAGCGACGCGGATGTGGCGGCGGCGCGGCTGCTCTCGGAGATGGGTTCGGCAACAATCCCGCTGCTGGTGGTGCTGGAGCCGGGTGGCGAGCGGGTGTTTCACGGCGACTTCTACACCGCGGACCAAGTGGTTGATGCGGTGCGGCGGGCCGGCAGCCGGGCGGCGGTGGCTAGAGTTCGTCCTTGAACAGCAGGCCCCACCAGCCGCGGGCGCGTTTGAGCAGCGGCTGCTTGAACACGTAATCCTCGGGGATCGCGACGCTGCGTTGGAGGTCTTGCTCGAAGTGAGCATCGAGCGTCTGAAGGGTCGGCGGGTCGAGCACCAGCAGGTTGACCTCGTCGTCCTTCTTGAGCGAGCGGCGGTTGAAGTTGCCCGACCCGATCATCGCGAGGGTCCCGTCGACCGTGATGACCTTGACGTGCAGCATGGTGGGCTGGAACTCGTAGATGGTCACCCCCGCGTTGACCAGGCGGCGGTACATCAGCCGGCCGGTCTGGTGGCTGACCGGGTGGTCGCCGTGCTCGCCGTTGGTGAGGATCCGCACGTCCACGCCGCGGCGTGCGGCCTGCTCGAGCAGCTCGACGGCGACGGTGTCGGGGTTGAAGTACGCCGTGGCGATGTGCAGCCGCTGCCGGCTGACGCCGATGATGGCGCGGACGGCGGTGGTCAGGTCCGACCAGTCGATCGACGCGGTCGAGCGGATGCAGGCCACGCGGGCGTCGCCGTGGGCGGCTTGGGGCCGGGACGCATCGGCGATGATGGGCTGGATCGGTCGGTCGTGCTCGATCCAGTTGCCGATGAAGGCGGCGCGGAGGCCGTCGACCGCCGGGCCGCGGACGCGGAAGTGCGTGTCTCGCCACTCGTGCTCGTCTCTTGCGTCGCCGGTCCATTCCTGGGCGATGCCCACGCCGCCGGTAAACGCGACCCGGCCGTCGCAAACCATCACCTTGCGGTGGGTGCGGTTGAGGTTTTGCCAGATCTTGACCCGGCTCAGCGGCCGGAAGTGGGCCACTTCGCAGCCCGAGTCTTCCATCAGCGCCAGCAGCTCGCGGTCCATCAGCTTGGTGCCGAAGGCGTCGAGGATCACCCGCACCTCGACGCCGCGGCGGGCCGCGTCGGCCAGCGCGTGGGCAAACCGCTCGGCGATCTCGCCTTGCCAGTACACGAACGTCAAAAACTCCAGCGTGCGATCGCAGGCCGCGATGGCCTCGAGCATCGCGGGGAAGATCGCGTCGCCGTTGCGGAGCACGTCGATCTGGTTGCCGTCGGTGAAGGGCACGCCCAGGGTGGTCTCGAAGATGCTCTGGAGCCGGTCGGCCAGGGCCAGCGGTTCGTCGGTGTCCAGCACCGCCGCGGTGTTCGCCTTCGGGTTGTGTTGGGCATCGTCCATGAGCGAGCGTTGGCAGGGGCTCAGCCGCCCTGGAGGGCTTGCCGCCAGGCGACGGCAAACCGTCGGAGCTGTTCGTCATCGGACCGCAGCGCGTCGACAAGTGCCGGGGCTTGCGGGTCGGTCACCTGGGTCAGCAGGTAGGCCACCCGCACGATCGCCTCGTCGCTCCGCCCGGCCACCTGGAAGACGGGCGACATCGGCGAACCGGCCTGGTCCCGAGACTGGGTGCTGTAGAGCGTCCAAGCCAGTTCCGCCGGGCCCATGCGGGCCACGCGAGGCCGCAGCGCCTCGGCCGCCGCCGCGGTGAGGCTCTGCTGGCCGGTCTGCTGGGGCAGTGGGACCGCCGAGGCCGCCGCGGTATCGGCCGCACCCGGGCCCGTCGGTCGGGCCTCGCCGCCGTAGCGATTCGCCGCGGCCACGGCACGCAGCCACCGGCCCGGGTCCGCGTCCGGGCCGGCCTGGATCGCGGCCAGAACCTCCTCGGCCCGCATCCCGGTGACATCGATCCCGCGGAGCGTGTCGGCGTTGCCAAGCGGGCCGGGCCGGATGCCGCCGCGCGGACCTACCCGCGGGTCCAGCGTCGCGGTGGCGTTGAGTGTGTACCGCTCGCCGGGACGCTGGGCCAGCATCGCCCCGAGCAGCGACCGGTCCAACCGCGCCCGGACCTCCAGCGGCTCACCGGGCTCCAGCGTCAGCCGACGCGACACGTCGACCACCGCCGGGGGCATCGGCGGGACGCTCCGCCCGTCGCGGAACAGCGTCGAGCTCACCAGCGCCTGGCCCTGCAGCGTCTGATCCGAGCCCAGCGAGATCGGCAGCCTCGAGAGGTTCTGCACCGTCAGCACCAACTCCAGCGGCTGCAGATAGCCGACGGTCTGCGTGGCCGGCTCGGCCCGCACCGTCACCCACGGCGTGCGTTCGGTCGACAGCCGCCAGACCCGCGGGCTGGTGCGGTTCATCAGCGAACCCATGGCCCGGCCGTCATCTGTGGGCCAGACCTCCCGCTCGTCTTCGATCAGCTGCCTCGCCGCCAGCAGCCCGGCCAGCGATTCGGGGCCCTGCTGCACCACCTCCCGCAACCGGATTGCCCGGCCCGCCGCGTCTTCGCCCGAGAGCATCGCCAGGCCCAGCGCCGCCAGCGGGTACTGCGGCTCCAGCGGCGTGAGCAGCTCGGTGGCCGATGCGGTGTCGCCGCTGCGCAGGAACACCCAACCCCGGGCCAGGTTTCGCAGCGGCGCCTGGCTGTCGGGCGTTTGCACGATGAACTGCTCGGCCGCCGAGGGGTCCGGGCCCAGCACCGCGGTGATCCAGGCCATCTCGCCCATCGCGCGTGCGCCGGCCACGCCCAGCCGCTCCTGCACCCGCTGCAGCGTCGCGGCGGCGTCCGCGCCCGCCAGCTGCGACTCGTCGGCGGCCGCGGCGTCACGCTCGATCGCCAGCCGCACCAGCTCCATCAACAACGGCACCTGCTCGCCGGCCTCGCCCGCCTCGTCGGCGAGCAGCTGGCGGACCTGATCGATCAGGCCCAGGGCCGGCTCGTCCTGCCGCAGGGCGGCCAGCGACAGGGCCCACGAGCTGTACGCCTCATCGGGCAGCCGGCCGCCCAGCTGCTGGGCCACCTGGTATTGCTGGGTCGCCCGGCCGTAAACGCCGTGCGTGGCCAGCAGCCCGGCAAGCAGCAGCCGCGGCTCGGCGGCGGTGGGCGAGGCCTTGACCAGCGACACCAGCGACGTCGCCACCTGCCGCGGCGAGCCGCTGCGTCGGCGGATCCAGTCGTAGGTCAGCCACGCGGCGTCGGCATTGGCCGGGTCCAGCGAGACCGCCTGGTTCAGGTGCTCCACAAAAGCCTCGGAGTCCATCAGCTCCTGCGCCGCGTTGGCGGCGTAGGTGTGCAGCCTGCTCTTGAGCGGCGAGCTGAGGCGAGCGGCACCGGTGGAGCGCAGCAGACGCTGCACCGCCTGCAGCCGACGGTCCAGCGTCGGGTAAGCGTTGAGCCGGGCGATGACCAGTTCCAGCAGCGCCGCATCATCTTCGGGCACCAGCCGCACGTACGCCCGCAGCGAGTCAGTCAGCGTCTGGGCGTCACCCTGCTGGCGGGCCAGCTCGGCCCGCAGCCGCCACAACTCCGCGTCCTCGGGCTGTTGCTCGCTCGCCAGCGCCAGCAGGATCGCCGCCCGCTCGACCTGGTGCTCCGCCGGCCGGCCCTGCGGGGTCTGCAGCGTCGCGGTCGCCTCACGCACCAGGGCATCGGCCAGCAGCGAGGCCGCCGCCGCCTCCACCTGCTGCGAGACGTCGGCGGGCACCTGCTCGCCGGCCGCGCCCGGCTGGGCGCGGGCCGCGGGCGGGCAGACCGCCAGCAAGGCGGCCACAAGACATGCCATCCCGGCGGGCCAGATCGTTCGCATGCAAAGCATCCCGTTAGTATCGCAGATTGAGCGCCCGCGGTTCGCGCAGCGGCTGGGCGGTGGCCTCATACCAGACCATCGGCTAGTTCGCGGACAAACGCCTGGCCCGCTCGAACCACTCCATCCGGCTGGTCCTGGTGCTGCTCGTGCAGCCGTCGCACCAGCGCCGAGCCGACAATCGCCGCGTCCGCGTGCCGCACCACCGCCCGCACCTGCTCCGGGCTGCTGATGCCAAAGCCCACCGCCAGCGGCAAGTCCGTCACACCCCGCAGCCGCCCCAGCCGGACCGGCAGCTCCTCGGGCAGCGCCGCCTGCTCGCCCGTGATGCCCGGCCGCGAGACCACGTACACAAACCCACTGCTGGCCTTGGCGATCTGCTCGGCCCGACCGTCCGGCGTCGTCGGGGCAATCAGCATGCTCAGGATCGCCCCCGCCTGCTGGGCCGCCTGCCGCGCCGTATCAGCTTCTTCCCACGGCATGTCCGGGAAGATGAAGCCGTCGATCCCCGCGTCCACCGCCTCCTTCACGAACCGCTGCAGCCCCCGCCGGTGCACGATCGAATAGCTCACCATCGCGACCAGACCCAGCTGCACCTTCGGCCGAACCCGCCGCACCATCTCCAGCACCCGGTCCACCGTCAGACCCGCCTCCAGCGCCCGGCTCATCGCCGCCTGGATCGTCGGCCCGTCCGCGATCGGATCGCTGAACGGCACGCCCAGCTCGACCACCGATGCCCCGGCCTGCTCCAAGACCGGCAGCAGCTGCTCGGTCAGCTCCAGCGACGGGTCGCCGGCACACAGAAACGGCATCAACGCCTTGCGGTTCTCGGCCTTGAGCCGATCGAAGATCGCGGGGATCCGGGACATGCGGCGGCAGTCTACGTCCGGCCAAGGCGGGGCTGCATCGTGGGTGCCACTGCCGCGTGCGGTGAACACTCGGGCGAGCCGCGGATGAATATCCGCGGTCGGTGGGGTTTGCCGATGTGTGAAGCCGCCGGCGTGCTTCGGCGACCGCGGGTATCCACCCGCGGCTCGTAACCCGTTCGGGGCGGCGAGTCGACCACATCGTCGCATCCCACACGTCCGCCGCAGCGCGTCTGTTGCGGCTCACCCATCCAACGGCTCCTGGTCCGCCGCGTGGTGCTGCTCCGGGTCGTCCGGGGGTTCGAGTTCCAGGTCCTCGCCTTGGAGCACGAAGTTGGCGGCGAAGCCGTGGATGACGATCGACAGCAGGATCGTCAGCGTGACGACCCGCCACACGACGTCGATCTGACCAAAGTCGGCGTGCGTCTGGCCATAGGCGATGTAGAAGACCGAGCCCATCCCGCGGATGCCGAAGAAGGCGATGGTCCACCGCTCGCCGCGGGGGCAGCCGATGCCGATCAGTGCGAGGTAGGCCCCGATCGGCCGGACGATCAGCAGCAGCGTCAGCGCGACGCCCAGGTCGGCCCAGGTCCACTGGCGCCAGAGCCCGCCGTCGCCGCCGCCGACGATGAACGCGCCCAGCCACAGCAGCAGGATCGCCAGCAGGATCGACTCCATCTGGTCGGCCCCGTGGTGCACCGCCCGTTCGTAGGCGGGGTTGCCCTGGTTCTGAGCCCGCTCCCGGCCGGTGCGGGCGCAGAGGAACACCGCCAGGAAGCCGTAGCCGTCGACCGCCTCGGTCAGCCCGTAGGTCAGGAGGGTGGAGGCCAGGACCGTGAGGGTGGCGTTGCGGGCCCCGAAGCGGGCGTCGCCGAACCGGCTGTAGACCAGGCGGGAGATGCCGTGGCCGCACAGGCAGCCGATGATCACACCCGCCGCCACGCGGTAGCCCACGTCCCGCCACAGCCACGGCCACAGCCAGGACCAGTCATCGCCGACCTCGGCGGGGACCTGGCTCGCCCAGCCGACGCCGGCCAGCAGGATCGCGAGCCACACGAACGGGAACGCCAACCCGTCGTTGAGCCCGGCCTCGGCGGTCAACGCGATCTTGAGCGACTGCTCATCGTCCTCGCCCGGCGGGCCGACCTGCACCGACCGGGCGAGGACCGGGTCTGTCGGCGCCAGCACCGCCGCGAGCAGCACCGCCGCCGCCACCGAAAGGCCCAGCACCGTCACCCCCAGCACGGCCAGGGCCACAATCGTGATCGGCATCGCGATGCCCAGCAGCCGCCAGGTCGGCTGCCAGCTGCGCCAGCCCATCTTCTGGTCGATCGCCAGGCCCGCGCCGGCCAGCGAGATGATCACGATCAGTTCGGCGATGTGCTCGACGATCTGCGTGCTGGGTCCCCCGGCCAGCGGGTCCAGCCACGGCAGCCCCGCCGCCGCCGCCAACGCTCCGACCGCGACGTACAGCAGCGGGATGTTCATCAGCCGCAGCCGCTTCAACGCCGGCTGCAGCGACAAGCCCAGCAGGGCCACGCCCATCAACAGGTACAGCAGGTCGCGGGTGTCGAGGGTGGGCATCGTGCGGGTGTCGATATCTCTCTAGCCGCGGGTGGATACCCGCGGTCGCTGAAGTTCGCCGCGAGTTGCGACCCGCCGCGTGCCCCACCTGCCGCGGGTCTTCACCCGCGGCTCGGGAACCCGTGGCCCTTCCGGGCGTCCGTACCGTCAACCGCTGTACCATCCGGGTCGCCGGCCGCTGCGGCAGCTTATGCCCCAAGTTGATCGCCAGTTCGTCGACCCCGCCGTGCTCTCGCGGATCGTGCCCATCGGACTAAGGGCCACCGGCCAGGTCGAGGGGCCGATCTCGGGCCTCCACCGCTCGCCGATGCACGGCCTGTCGCCCGAGTTCGCCGAGTACCGCGAGTACAGCCCCGGCGACGACCTCAAGAACCTCGACTGGCGCGTCTTCGGCCGCACCGACCGCCACGTCATCAAACGCTTCGAGGAGGAGTCCAACCTCCGCTGCACCCTGCTGGTCGATGCCTCCGCGTCGATGGGCTACGCCAACCGCAAGACCGGCCGGACCAAGTTTCAGGCCGCCGCGACGATCGCCGCCTGCCTCGCCGTGCTGCTGATGAAACAGCGTGACGCGGTGGGGCTGGTGACCTTCGACAAACAGGTCCGCGAGTCGCTCAAGCCCTCGGCGACCCAGAAGCAGCTGAACCAGGTCCTCGAGACGCTCGGCCGCACCGAGGTTGGCGGCGAGACATCGCTGGCGGATGTGCTCGACCGCGTCACCGACCGCTTGGCCCGGCGGGGCATGGTCGTGCTGCTGACCGACCTGCTGGACGACCCGGACCGGCTGTACAAGTCGATGGGCAAGCTCAAGCACGGCGGGCACGAGGTGCTGGTGGTCCAGCTGCTGGACTCCGACGAGATCGAGCTGCCCTTCGACGACACGGTGATGTTCAAGGACATCGAGGGCGACGAACAACTGCACGGCGAGCCGTGGGCGTTCCGCAAGGCCTACCGCGACGCGATGGGCGAGTTCGTCGGCCGGGCCAAGCGGGAGTGCCGGCTGCGGAAGTTCGACCACGTGCTGCTGCACACCGACCGCGACCTCGGGCCGCCGCTGGCGCAGTTCCTGCACCGGAGGGCGAACCGGTGATTCGACTGAGTCCTCGCATGAGCCTGAAGTCGCTGAGCCGCGGGTATTCACCCGCGGCTCGGGTCGATTGCGGGGAGCGAGCTTGAGCTTCCTCGCCCCCTGGCTTTTGGGCGGGCTGGTGCTGGCTTCGGCACCGATCATCATCCACCTGCTCAACCGCAGGCGGTACCAGCTGGTCGAGTGGGGGCCGATGCGGTACCTCAAACAGACGCTGCGTCGCAACCGTCGGCGGGTACGGCTGGAGCAGTGGCTGCTGCTGCTGCTGCGGACCCTGGCGGTGCTGCTGCTGTTCCTGGCGCTGGCCAAGCCGCTGCTGTCCGGGGCCGCCGCGGCGCTGGGCCAAGGCCTGGGCGGCGGGCGGGTCAGCCACATCGTGGTCATCGACGACACGCTGAGCATGGGCCTGCGTGGCGGCGGCGGGACCGCCTTCGAGGACGCGAAACAGGCGGCGGCCGAGCTGGTCGAGTCGATGCAGTCCGGGGACAGGCTCACGCTGGTGACCACGTCGCTCCCGGGGTCGCCGGTGCTGCGGGACGTGCCGGTCGACGATCCGGCGGCGCTGGCCCGGCGGGTGCGGGACCTGCCGCTGACGGACTTGTCGGCGGACTGGTCGGCTGTGCTGCAGCAGCTGGACCCGGCGCTGGACGCGGCGAGCCTGCCGCTGCGTCAGGTGACGCTCGCAACCGATCTGCGGGCCGAGGGCTGGTCGGACCCGGTGGCCGACTGGGCGCGGCGATGGGCCGAGGAAGATCGGCCGCCGACGGTGCGGGTGCTCGACGCCGGCCGGCCGGCGGGGCCCAACGCCACGCTCGCGGGATTGACGCCGCTGGGCCCGGCGCTGGTCGGGCGGGACGTGCCGCTGCGGGCCACGCTCGGCGGGGCCGGCGTGGCCAGCGATGCCACGGCGCAGCTGACGGTCGGCGACGAGGCGGGATCGCTGCGGCTGCCGGAGACCGGCGTCGTTTCCGCGGCGGGGCTCAACTGGTTGGTTGAAGCGCGGCCGATGGTCACGGGGCCGACGCCCGTGACGCTGAGCCTCCCGGACGACGTGCTGCCGGGCGACGACACGCGGCGGCTGGTGCTCGATTCGGTCGAGGCCCTGGATGTCACGCTGGTCGACGGTGAGCCGGGGATGGCGGCGAGGGATGGTGAGACATTCTTCCCGGCGTTGGCGATGTCGGTCGGTGGCGCCGGCGGGCGGGTCTGGCAGATCACGCGGATCGACGACACGCAGTGGCACGCGGACCCGCCGGGCTCGCCGGACCTGTTAGTGCTGGCGAACGTGGAGCGGGTCGAGCCGGCCCGGGCGGCGGTGCTCGCCGAGCAGGTGCGGGCGGGGATGGGGCTGCTGGTGTTCGTGGGCGACCGGATGGACCTGGAGGCGTGGGGCTCGGCACTTGGTGATGGAGGGGAGGGTTTGCTTCCGGGGGACTTGGGGGTGCCGCGGGAGGTGGAGGCGGTGGCGGGGCTGCTGGTCGGGGAGCAGGCCGGTCGTGGCACGCCGTGGTCGGCGATGACGGGCTTGGCGACGGGGCTGCTGCAGCAGGTGCGGCCCACGCGGCTGATGCCGGTCGAGCCGAACGAGGACGTCGACGTGCTGGCGACGTGGAATGACGGGCAACAGAGCCCGGCGGTGCTGGCCCGGGACGTGGGGGCCGGCCGGGTGGTGCTGGTGACCACGACCGCCGACCGGGCGTGGGGCGACTGGCCGGTGCAGCGGAGCTACGTCTTGGCGCTGCGGCTGGCGGCGCTGACGGCGGTGCGGACCACGGCCGGGGACCTTCTGGCGGGCGAGCCGTGGCGGGTCGAGCTGCTCGATCGGCCGCTGCCCAGCGAGGCACTGCTGACGCGGCCGGGCGTGGATGAAGCGGAGCCGGTGGTCGTGCAGGCGGCGGGTGCGGACGGTGAGCCGGCCATGCTGGTGGTCGAGGACACGCGTTTGGCCGGGCACTACGAGCTGCGTTGGACGCCCCCGGGCCAGGACGAGCGGCGGGCGGTGGTGGCGGTGAACCCGGACCCGCGGGAGAGCGACCTGACACCGCTGGCCGAGGGGCGGCTGGAGTCGCTGCTGGCGGGGCTTGAGGTGCAGCGGGTGGCCGCGGCCGGCCCCGGGCAGACGGTCGCCCAGGCCGAGGGTGCTCAGCTCTGGAAGACGCTGATTGTGGGGGTGCTGCTGTTGTTGCTGGGCGAGTCGCTGTTGGCGTGGTGGGTGGACCGGGAGCGTTGAGTGTTGCTTAGAAGTTGTTCCAAAACCCGCGAAGCTACGTGTGTGGCACTGACAAGTCGGCTCTGCGGCTTGTCAGTGAAGTTGCGCGACCCACTGACAAGCTGCGCGGACTTCGCTTGTCAGTGCCACCCGCCGGACGATGCGGGATGGACTGACTGAACATGAGTGTGCTGCGTTGGCTTCTGGGCATCGACGAACCGTCACCGGACGGGGCGCGGTGGTCGTTGGCGCTGGACGCGCTACCGGGCGGCGACGGGCTGCTGCTGGTGGTGGTGCTGGCGGTGGTGGTGGCGCTGGGGCTGGCGTGGCTGTACCACCTGGAGCGCCGCCGGGTGCACCGGACCGGGCGGGTGGTGCTGACGGCGCTGCGGATCGCGGCGGTGGCGCTGGTGGCGCTGATGAACGCCGAGCCGGCGCTGGTGCAGACGACCCAGCAGACCGAGCCGAGCAACCTGCTGGTGCTGGTGGACCATTCGGGCTCGATGCGGATCAGCGACGGCTACGGGCAGGGCCCGCGGGCGGCGCGGCTAGCCGAGGCGGCGGGGCTGGCCGACGCCGACGCGGTGCGGGGCACGGCGAGGCTGGACTTGGCGACGCTGGTCTACGAGCGGCAGGTCGCCGAGGCGCTGTCGGCGGACGGGCAGCGGCGGCTGCGGGTGCACCCGTTTGCGGGGGGGCTGCTGGAGCAGGCGGAAGACGAACCAGCTGGCACCGCGGCGGCGACTCAACCGGATGACCCCGGCAACGCGGATGCCGCTTCCGGGGGCGCCGTCACCAACATCGGCAGCGCGCTGCGGCAGTTGCTGCTGGACTACCAGGGGGCGCCGCTGGCCGGGGTGCTGCTGGTCAGCGACGGCCGCAGCACCGTCGGCCCAGACCCGGCGCAGGTCGCTAGCCTCGCGGCGGACCAGGGCGTGCCGATCGTGTCGCTGGCGGTGGGGACGCCCAGCGGACCAGTGAACGCGGCGGTCGAGGCGGCGGAGGTCGACCGGTACGTGTTCGTGCGGGACCAGAGTGTGCTGCGGGTGTTCCTCCGCAGCCGCGGGGCTCAAGGCGCCGAGGCGACGCTGGCGGTGGAGCACCGGCTGGACGGCGGGCCCTGGCGGGCGCTGCACGATCAGGCGGTGACGCTGGAGGGCGGCGGGGCGCGGCAGGTGGTGGAGGTGCCGTTCAGCTTCGAGCAGCCGGCGACGGTGGACTTCCGCGTACGGCTGGAGACGCAGCTGGTCGAGCAGACTCTGGAAGACAACGCGACGCTGGCGCAGACGCGGGTGGTCTCGCAGCAGCTGCGGGTGCTGCTGGTGGCGGGGCTGCCGTTCCCGGAGGTGCAGTTTTTGCGGAACACGCTGCTGCGGGACCCGCGGATTGATGCGTCGACGTGGCTGCAGTCCGCCGACGCCGACTACCAGCAGCCGGGCAACACGCCGATCCGCCGGCTGCCGGTGTCGCTGGAGGAGCTGGACCGGTTCGATGCGGTGATCCTGTACGACCCGGACCCGTCGCGGTGGCCCAGCAACTTCGGCCCGATGCTGCACGACTACGTCGCCCAGCGCGGCGGCGGGCTGGTGCTGGTCGCCGGGGAGCAGCACACCGAGGGGCTGTTCGGGCGGACCGGCGACCCGGCGGTGCAGTGGCTGGACCTGATGCCGGTGGTCCGCGAGCCCAACCTGTTCCGCACGGCGGTGCAGATGCGGCTGAGCCAGTCCGAGCCGTACCGGCTGCAGATCACCGACGCGGGGATGCGGGACCCGGTGCTCGCCTTCGACGCGGACCCGCAGCGCAACCGCCGGCTGATCGGCTCGCTGCCGGGCATGTTCTGGCACTTCCCGGTCACCCGCGCCAAGCCCGGCGCCACCGTGCTGGCCCGCCACAGCCACCCCTCAATGCGGAACCAGTACGGCCAGGAGGTCTTGCTCGCCACCCAGCTCGCGGGGCCGGGGCGGACCGTCTTCGTCGGCTTCGATTCGACGTACCGCTGGCGATATCTGGAAGAGCAGCTGTTCGACGGCTTCTGGGCACGGCTGGTCGACCGCGTGGGCAGCGCCCACCGGCTGGGGGGGCTGCACCCGTTCCGGCTCTCGGCGGACCGGCCCGAGTATCAGCCCGGGCAGACGGTCACGGTGACCGCGCGGTTCCTCGACGCCCAGCAGGCCGACCCGTCGCTGACCTCGCTGACCGCCGAAGTCGAACGCGGCGGCGATGAGCCGGCCCGGCTGCGGCTGGACCGGGTGGACGACACGACGTTCCGCGGAGTTTTCGAGGCGAGCCGGCCGGGCCAGCACCTGGTGCGGGTCTGGGCCACCGACGGCCCGGCCGAGCAGGGCGGCCGGCCTAACACGATGACCCTGCAGGTCCGGCTGCCGGACGTCGAAATGGCCGACCCGTCACTGGACCGCAGTGCGTTGATCGCGCTGGCCTCGGCGACCGGCGGGCGGGTGCTGGACCTGGAACAGGCGGCGCAGGTGCACGAGGCGTTCTGGATCGGCGAGGTCACCCGGCGGCTCGAGCAGCGCGAGGCGCTGTGGGACGCGCCGCTGCTGTGGATCACGCTGATGGGGTTGCTGATTGCCGAGTGGGTGCTGCGGAAGCGTTGGAGGTTGGTTTGATGCGGCACACTAGTCCCGAGATGGTCACCCGTAGGGTGGGTGGAGCGAAGCGCAACCCACCGCGGGTGCCGGGGTCGGTGGGTAGCGCCTGCGGAAGGGGGGTGGCACACCTCGCCGGCTTGGCGGCGATGTGTGCGGAACGCGGTTGTTGCAAAAGCACACATCGGCCTCCGGCCGAGGTGTGGCACCCCCCGCATCCTGACGACCTGGAGGTCATTTGCGGCTGCGGGCGGCCGGCGGGGGCAGCTGCGCTGCACCCGCTAAGCGGGGGCGTGGCGTGAGCACGGTGACACACAATTCGCCGCCGATGGGCAGAACGTCTTCGGACGGTGACTTGGGCGCGATGCAGCGTGCGGTGCGGGATCGGCTGCGGGCGGTGGGGCGGTCGCTGTCGCGGCACGTGTGGGCGGTGGCGTTGCTGGAGGCGGCGGCGGGGTGGCTGATCGCGATGCTGCTGGGGCTGGCGGCGGACTGGTTGCTGGAGCTGAGCCGGCCGGTGCGGGTGGTGTGGCTGGTGCTGGCAACGGCCGGGGCGGTGGCGTGGGTGGTCTGGCGGGTGCGGCCGGTGTGGGGGCCGATGGAGCCGCTGGGGGTGGCGTCGCTGCTGGACGATGTCGAAGACAGCAGCCGGCGGGAGGGGCTGCTGACGCACCGGGTGGCGACGGTGTTGCAGATGCCCGAGTCGGCGGACCGCCGGGGCTGGTCGGCGCCGCTGGTCGAGGCGGCGGTGCGGCGGGCGTTCCGCTGGCTGGAGGGCGTGCGGCTGGACGGGCGGCTGGCCAACCGACGTTTGGCTCGGCGGGGCGGGGCGCTGCTGGGCGTGGTGGCGGTGGTCGGGTTGATCACGCTGCTGGCCCCGGCGGTGATGCAGCTGTGGGCCCAGCGGTGGGTGCTGCTGCAGGACGCGGCGTGGCCGCAGGATACGACGCTGACGGTGGTCGGGGCGGATGATGGGGTGCTGCGGGTGCCGCGGGGCGAGCCGTGGACGCTGCGGGTGGCGGTTGAGGACCAGGGCGAGCCGACCGAGGCGGTGCGGTTGTGGCTCGAGGGCGAGGCGGTGGATGACGCCATGCGGGGGCCGCTGCCGATGCGGCGGTTTGCCGAGGGCGACTTCCGGCTGGACATGCCGCCGATGGCGACGGCGGCGACGCTGCGGCTGCGTGGCGGAGACGATCGATTAGAGGCGGCGGTGGAGCCGGTGGATCGGCCGGCGGTGCGGTCGCTGATGCTGGGCGGGTCCCACCCGCGTGGCGGGGCGGTCGAGCCGGTGGACCTGACGTCGGCGGGCGGGCGCGGGTCGCTGCTGTCGCACACGCGGGGCGAGCTGGTGCTCACGAGCAACGTGCCGGTGGGCGAGGTGCGGGTGCTGCGGGACGCGGAGGACGGGCCGGGCGTGGTGGCCTTCGAGCGGGTCGATGCGACCACGTGGCGGGCCGACTGGGAGCACCTGGCGGATGTGCAGACGCGGCTGGAGCTGCGCGGGGCGGGTGACGGCGGGTCGGGGCTGACGTCGCGGCCGGTGGACATCAGCGTGGCGGTGCGGGAGGACCAGACGCCGCGGGTGTCGCTGAGCTTCGATGGGGTGGGCACGCGGATCACGCAGCGGGCGGTGGTGCCGCT
The DNA here is from genome assembly GCA_964625505.1 of uncultured Phycisphaeraceae bacterium. Taxonomy (GTDB): domain Bacteria; phylum Planctomycetota; class Phycisphaerae; order Phycisphaerales; family Phycisphaeraceae; genus CAZVBW01. Next base: position 8,143 of record CAZVBW010000041.1, on the reverse strand, counting down.
GCAGGTGCAGGCGCGGGACGACCTGGGTGTCGTGGCCGTGGAGCTGCTGGCCGGTGCCACGGCCCCGTCGGCCGATGCGCTGCGGCCGGACATGGTGGAAGCGGCGGACGATGACGAGGCGGGTGTCGATGATGTGCAGACGCTGCCGCTGTTCGAGGCGGGCGAGGGCGAGGTGAGCGAGCGGGTCGATGCTCGGCTGGCCATCGACGTCCGGGCTCTGGAGCCGGCGGTGGGCGACCTGGTGCGGCTGACCGCGGCGGCGGACGACGCGGCGTACCCGGAGACCCAGCGGGGCGAGTCGCGGCAGGTGGTGCTGCGGGTCGTGTCGGACCGGGAGCTGTTCCGGGAGATCAAGGCGCGGATGGAGGCGCTGCGGGCCGAGCTGCGGCAGGTCCGGGAGCAGGCCGAGCAGTTGCGGGCGGCGATGGCCGAGCCGAACGCGTCGGAGGCGACGCGGGACGACCTCGCGCGGGCCCTGCGATCGCTGCGGTCGGCGCGGCGGGAGGTGCGTCGGCTGCATCAGGCGATCGGGGATACGGCGGAGCAGGCGCGCTTAAATCGGCTGACATCGCTGGCGGAGGATGGCGTACCAGACGCTTCTCCGCCTGAGGCGGATCAGCGTCGGCTTCAAGTGCCGCTGCAGATTGATGCGGACAGCGTGGACGATCCGTCGGTGCAGTTGCTGCGTCAGACGGTGCTGGAACCGATGGACCGGCTGTACGCGGGGGCGATGGCCCAGCAACAGCAGGCCTTGGAGCGGCTGGTCGCGAGCGACGATTTGGAACCTCGGCAGCGGCAGATCGTCCAAGAGATGGACGCCGTGCTGGCGGCGCTGGCGCAGTGGGACAGCTTCAACGATGTGTTGATCCAACTCAACGAGATCATCCGGATGCAGGAACAGGTCGCCGACGACACCGGCCGGCTGATGGATGAGCAAGTGGAAGGGTTGTTTGATGATTGACTCCACATGGCGAGATTGCTGCGGCTTGTTCCTATCGGGGGCTACGGGTGTCGGCCCTGCGGGCCGACCACGCGGGGCAAGCCCCGCGGCTAAATGGCTGTGCTTTTTGCTGATGGTGTGGGTCGCGCCAACGGCGGTCGGTCAGGTCCAGGGGCAGGAGGTGCGGCCCAGCGACGCGGCGGCGTTTGATCAGCAGCGGGCGCTGGAGCACATGCGGGAGCTGGAACAGCGGATGTACCAGCTGGCCGAGACGATCAGCGCGGACCAGCCCGAGGATGCGCAGCGGCTGCTGCTGGGGCTGCGGCGGTCGCGGGACGAGCTGATCGTGCAGCGGATGGGTCGGATCATCCCGCTGCTGGAGTCGCTGGAGCTGGACCGTGCGGCGGCGGATCAGCGGCAGGTGCTCGATGAGCTGATCGCGCTGCGGGAGCTGCTGCTGAGCACCGACCTGGACCTCGAGCTCGCGTTGGAAGAGCTGCGGCAGATGCGGTCGGCACTGGAGCAGATCGACCGACTGATCGAAACCGAGGGCGATCAGCAGGAGCAGACCGAAGGCCTGGAGGGTGAGGGGTCGGAGGGGCAGAACGGGGAGCCGAGCGAGAACGGGCAGCCCGGCCAGCCGGGTCAGATGAGCGAGGCCGAGCGGGCGGCGATGCAGGAGATGCTGGAGCAGACCGAGCGGTCGCAGCAGCAGCAGGCGGCGGAGCTTGCCGAGGAGCTTGGGCAGCGCGAGCCGTCTGAGCCGGGCGAGGGGCAGGGTGAAGCTGAGGGCTCGCCCTCGCAGTCGATGCAGCAGGCGTCCGAGTCGATGGGCCAGGCGAGCGAGTCGCTCTCGCAGGGTCAGGCCGGTGAGGCCAGCGAGTCGCAGGGCGAGGCGATCGAGCAGATGCAGCAGGCGCAGGATCAGCTGGAGCAGCAGCAGCAGCAGTTGCAGCAGGAGATCGAGCAGCGCGTGCGGCAGGCGGTGTTGGAGAACCTGCGGTCGATGCTCGAAGAGCAGGAGCGGATCACGCCGGCCACGCGTCAGGCGGGCGAGGCGCTGGCGGCGGGTCGTCGGCAGGCGCTGGTGACGATCGCGGAGCTGGCCGAGGCGCAGGGCGAGGTGGGGCGGGTCGGTTGGCAGACGCTGGAGATGATTGAGCTGGTGGAGTACAGCGTGACGCTGCCGCGGGTGCTGGAGCTGATCTGCGACCGGATCGACTACGCGAGCTCGGACCTGGATGCCGGCCGGGCGGACGCGATGGTCGTCGAGCGGCAGACGCGGATCGAGTCGGACCTGCGGGAACTGATCGAGGCGGTGGAGCAGAGCAATGCGGGCGAGCCGCAGCCGGGTCAGCCGCAGACGCCCCAGCAGGAGGCGGCGAACGAGATGCTGCAGATGCTCGCGGAGCTGCGGCTGCTGCGGCTGATGCAGGTCGGGGTCAACGAGCAGACGCAGCAGGTGGACGGCCAGCGGGTGGACGGGCGGCTATCGGCGGGCGAGCTGGCGCGGCAGGCCGAGGATCTGCGGTACCACCAGGACCGTGTGCGGGAGGCGACCGAGCTGCTGCGGATGCGGGCGGCCGGGGCGGGCCCGAACCGGGTGCCCGACGCGATCCAGTAGCGGTCAAGCAAACACAACGCCCACACGCGGGTTTTAGAGTACGGCCGATGTGCGGCGGCAGGTCGATCGTGGTGGGGGATGTGCACGGCTGTCCGGCGACGCTGGACGCGCTGCTGGAAGAGGTGCACTACCGGCCGGAAGACCATCTGGTGCTCACGGGCGACCTGATCAACAAGGGCCCGGACAGCGGCGGGGTGTTGGACCGGGTGGACCACTGGCGACGTCGCGGCCGGGTCAGCCTGGTCGAGGGCAACCATGAGCGGGCCCACCGCCGGCAGCGCTGGCTGACCCAGCGGGGCTCGCCGGCCGCGGCGACGGTCAACGCGCCGCTGATGGGACAGCTGACCCGGCAGCAGGAGCGGGTGCTGGGGACGATGCGGCCCGTGGTGCGGCTGCCCGAGCACGGGGCGGTGGTGGTCCACGCGGGGGTGCCCGAGCGGCTGCGGAGCTGGCCGGGCGTGCCGGTGCCAGTGGGTTTTGATGCCGCCGGTCAGGCGGAGTCGGCGGGGGGGTGGGGCGAGTGGGTCGAGCCGCTGCAGAGCGTGCGGTGGCTGGATCGGGACGGCCGGCCGGTGGGCAAGCAGCCGACGGCGATCACGGACGTGCTGTGGCCGGTGCGGTACGACGGGCGGTTTGGGCGGGTGTTTTTCGGGCACACGCCGTTTCGCGCTGCCGATGAGCCGCCGCGTTGGCCGCACGCCGTGGGGCTGGACCTGGGCTGCGCCGACGGCAATCGGCTGGCGGCGGCGGTGCTAGCCGGCGACGATGTCACACTGGAGTCGGTCCCGCGTCGGGACGGCGGCCAGGGCACGACATGAGCGACGAACTCCAGATGCGGTCGATTGCCGAGGCCGGCGTGTTGCTGGTCGACGTGTCCGGCTACAGCCAGTTGGTCTATCAGTGCATGGACGACGAGCCGCGGCTGCGCCGGCTGGCGCTGGCGATGCAGCGGCTGTTCGCCGCGGCCGACGGCCACGACGACCTGCGGGTCGAGGGTTATGCGGGTGATGGCTTTCTCGCGATCTGCACGGCCAAGCGGCCGGCGGCGGCGACGTGGCAATTTGCCGAGGCGCTGCAGCAGCGATTCGATCAGCAGACCAAGTCGCTGCTGATGAACCTGGGCTTCCGCGTGGATGTGCAGCTGCGGTGTGGGCTGCATGTGGGGCGGGTCTGGCAGGTCGCGATGCCCGAGCCCGCGGGTCATGACCGGTCGCTGAACATCAGCGACGCGATCGTGGTCGCGAGCCGGTTGGTGTGCAGCCAGACGGCGAGGCGGACGGGGATGGCGATCAGCCGGGCGTGCTTTAAGCGGCTGCTGCTGGCCGGCGGCCGGGACGTGCGTGACCCGGACGAGGTGATTCAGGACCGCAACCAGTACCCCGAGCCGATCGAGGTGTACCGGCTGCGGGACGCGGAGCGGCAGCAGGTTGCCGGGCGCGGCGGGTAGCGAGCCGGGTTCTGTGAGCCCGGATTCGGCCCGGGGTTGGCGAACCCCGGGCTTTATGTCCTTGTGACTTCAAAAGCATGTAACACGGCCGTCATGCCCGCGTCTGTTGGCACGTACCCGTTGCCGAGGACCCAGCCATGACCCGCCAGACCACCACCCGCACCGCCGTCGCCGCCGCTTTGTCCCTGTGCCTCGCCACGAACGGCGGCCTGATCGGCTGCAGCAGCGACGCCCCGCCGGCCCGCCCGGCGGTCAACCCGCACGCGGCCTACCTGACCCACCTCAACGCCACGACCCAGGCCATCAACGCCGGCGACCTCCGCACCGCCCGGGCCCAGCTGGACCAGGCCGCCTCGACCGCCCGCAGCCCGCTGCACCGGGCGCAGGTCGCCGACCTGGACGCGCTGCTGCTCGGGGCCGAGGCCCTGATGCTCGGCGACGGCCAGTCGGCCCGCGAGGCGTGGTCCAACATCGACGACCCGCAGCTCCGCGGCCAGGTCCGCGACCGCGCCGCGACCCTCGGCCTGCCCGAAGCGACCACCGCCTCCCGCTGAATCGACCACCACCCCGAAGCCGACGTTGAGTCCGCCTCAGGCGGACGAAGCGTCTGGTACCGCCCCAAGGAGCCAACCCATGCCCGCCGCCACGACCTACCCCAAGCCTCCGCTGACCCGCCTGCTCGCCGCAGCGCTTGGCGCGGCATTGATCGCCAGCCCCTCGCTGGGCCAGGCGGTCGATGTCCCCGCCGGGCCCAACCGCAACCTCGCACCCGCCGCCGCCGAGCAGACCCGCGGCGACCGGTTCGAGGGCTACGACTTCGGCCACGTGATGGAGCAGATGGAGGTGTCCGTCTACCCGTTGCAGCAGGAGCTGACGACCAGCTTTGCGGCGTTTGTCGAGTCGGTCGAGCAGGCCGAGACGCTGCTGGAACAGGGCCAACCGCGTGAAGCGGTCGCGCTCGCTCTGGCGGCCATTGACGGCGTGCTCGAGGGCCGGGAGGCGGTTCTCGGGCCGATGTGGGAAGGCCAGGCCTTCTTGAACGAACAGACCTCGCAGGTCCGCCGACGCCTCGGCGTCGCGCTCGAAGCTCAGGGCGATGGCCAGAACGCGCAGCAGCTTGGCGAACAGGCCGAGCAGGTGCTGGACGGTCTGGCCCGCCAGATCGAAACCGAAACCGACCCGGTCCGCCGGCACCGGCTGGTGATGCACTACCAGACCGTCCGCGATATGGCCCGCATCCGTGCGATGGCCAACCGGCTGACGCCCAGCCAGCGGCAGACCTGGATGAGCGTGCTGCGGCTGCTGGACGAGGTGTCCCTGGCCCACCAGCAGGTGATCCTTGCCAGCGAGTTGCTGTTCGCCCAGTTCGAGACCAGTTCGTCGAACCTCGAAGATTACCTGCGGCTGTCGGACACGATCCGCGGCGCTTCGCAGCTGGTCACGATGCTCTCGGGCGGCGACGACGCCGCCAACGGGATGCAGGGCTTCGCCCAGTCGATGGTCAACCTGCAGACCCGCCTGGCCCACTTCAACCAATCGATCGACGCGTACATCCAGGACGACATGGGGGCCCTGGACCGCCAGCTCGATTCGCTGGGCGAGAACGTCCGGATGCCCGACCCCAGCACCCCGCTGAACCAGATCGACGCCGAGCTAGCCGAGCGGATTCAGAGGCTCGAGTAAGGCAGAAGGACGAAGGCAGAAGGGCAAGCCAGAAGCCAGAAGCCGGAAGCCAGAAGCCGATCACGCGGCAAACACGCATCCCACCCGCAACCCGACACCCGATCCCCGACACCCCGACACCCGGAGCCGACCATGCACCGCCACCTCAAGCACCACCACCTGATCACCCTCACCGCCGCGGCCGCCGCGCTGCTCGCCGGAACCCCCGCGATGGGGCAGGCCGAGCGTGACCTCTCGCCGCAGGTCCGCCAGGCCGCCGAAGCCTCGGAGACCCGCGCCGTGCGGACGCCGCAGGACGACGAGCGGCAGTACCGGATGCTGCTGGGCGAGCGGGACCGCCTGGCCCGCCAGTTGTACGAGCTGGATCGGCGGGCCGCCGCGGCGATGCTTGCCGGCAGCGAGCCGACCGGGCTCTACAGCGACCAGCTGGCGGCGCAGGATTCGCTGGACCGCGTTGAGCTGCGGCTGCAGCTGGTGGCCATGCGGGTCGGCCGGGCCGTGCCCCCTCGCCCCACCGAACCCGCCTCGCCGCTCGCCGCCCAGGCGGTCGGCAGCGAGCCGGACTACAGCCGGGCCTTCGACCGTGGCCGCGACCGGGCCGTTCGGGTGCTGCGTCAACAGACCGTCGACCTGCTCGCCTCGCTGGACCTGGACCCCATGGTCCGCGCCGCGGCGGAGCAGGCGAGTGGCCAGTAGCCGGTAGCCAGTGGCCAGAAGCCGGAAGCCGGAAGCGGGAAGCCCGAGTCAAGCGACATCACCCGCTTGCCGCGACATGCGACCTGTGACCTGTGACCTGTGACCTCTTCACTTTTCACTTTTGACTTTTCACTTTTGACTTGCTCGTGATGTTGTATCCGTACATGCAAGCCGGCGGCTGGTTGATGTGGCCCCTGGCCGCGTGCTCGGTGGTGCTCATCGGGCTGCTGGTCGAGCGGGTGTACACGGTGGTGCTGGTGCATCGCCTGCTGGGTCGGCCGGTGGACCCGGCAGAGCTTCGGCGACACCGCGCGTGGGTGCCGTTCTTCCTGGACGTGCCGCCCGCGATCGGGCTGCTGGGCACGGTGGTCGGGCTCATCCAGAGCTTCGCACTGCTGGAAGACCGCATGTCCGACGGCAGCGTCGGGGCGGGCCTCGCGACCGCCTGTCTCACCACGCTGGTGGGCCTGACGATCGCGATCGTGGCCAGCGTCGCCCGGTACTTCCTGGACTGGCTCACCGCCGAGGCCCCGGCCCCGGCCCCGGCCGACGCCCCCAATCACGCTCCCGCCACAGCCACTTCCGGGGAGGTGGCAGGTGATTAATCGCAGCTTTGTCGACCTGGTCTTCATCCTGCTGTGCGCGGCGGTCGTGCTGCTGTCGCGGTCGGTGTACATGGGCAGCGTCCAAGCCGCGCCCGCCGAGGTGGACCAGGGCCTGAGCCAGCCGCTGGAACCCACGAAGACCCGGCTGATCGTGATCGGCGCGACCGACCTGCGGATCGAAGGCGGCGAGCCGCTCACGGATGCCGCGGCGGTCTTGGACGCGGTCGGCGACAGCGACCTGCTGGCGCTAGTGCCGGCCGACGAATCGGTGAGCCATCACCGGGTACTGACGGTCTGGTCGCAGCTGCGATCAGCGGGGCGGACCGTGCAGTTTGCGGCGGTGCCGTCGGCCGCGCCCCCGCCCCCGGGACAGGCAACCGCGCGAACATCCGGGGCTGGAGGTTTGCGATGATACGACGTGTCGTGCTGGTCGTGGGTGTGACGGTGTCCTTCGCGCTGCACGTGTGGCTGATCTGGCCCCGCGGCGTGGAGCCGGAGCTTGTGACGGCGGACCCGCCGGCCGTGGAGTCGATGGCTGTGGCGGTGGTGGACCTGCCGATGCCCGAGCCAGAGCCGCCGGCCGACGCCACCAAAGAACCCGAGGCCCCTGAGCCCGTTGCCGTGCCCGAGCCAGAGCCCGAGCCCACACCGCAGCCGGAACAGCAGCCGCAGCCCGAGCCGCAACCCGCTTTCGAGCACGACCTGGCCGCGCTGGGTGTCGACGAACCTGCCGAAGTGCATCAGCCGGACGTCGAACCGGCTGCCGAGCCGCGGGTCCAACCCGAGCCGACCCCGCCCGCTGCCCTCGAGCGGGCCGAAGCAGCGACCGCCGAGCCAGAAGCTGCAGCCGAGCCTGAGTTGGAGCCTCAACCTGAGCCCGTTGCTGATCCACTCCCTGCAACGCCGACCGTCGAGCTGGTCCAGGTTCCGCAGCCCGAACCGCAGCCGAGTGACGCACCCGCCGCCGAGCCCGAACCCTCGCCAGAGCCCGCCCGAGTCGCGGCCCCCGTGGCGATCGCACCACGCCCCGCGCTGGATCCCGCGGCCCTCGAGGCCGGTCGCGATGCGCTGCAGGCCTGGCGCGAGGCTCAGCGTCGGCCCCAGCCCCGACCCGCACCACCCGCCGCAGCGCCGACCAGGCCGGCACC